>NZ_JBEXMW010000004.1:64637-795462 GCF_040610775.1 Nonomuraea sp. NPDC003709
CGTGCCGCTCCCCGTGCCGCTCCCCGTGCCGCTCCCCGTGCCGCTCCCCGTGCCGCTCCCCGTGCCGCTCCCCGTGCCGCTCCCCGTGCCGCTCCCCGTGCCGCTCCCCGTGCGGATCGGGCGACCTCGGGCAGGAAGTGCCGTTGCCGGACCCGGATGCGGTGCTCGCCGGTGCCCGACGTGCACAGGCTCGTGGCCCAGCGCTCCTGGGTGTTGAGCTCGGCCGTGCAGCCGGAGGGGGAGGCGTGGGCGGCGCCCCGTCGATGCGCCTACCAGCGGTCGTGGACCTGCGGCCGGATCAGGTCGTCGTAAATGGCCTCGACCGCTTCGAGCGTGGCCGGCGGGAGCGGCGCGGACGACGCGGCGGCCGCGTTCGCGGTGGCCTGGGACGCGTTGCGGGCGCCGGGGATCACCACCGACACGCCGGGCTGGTCGAGGATCCAGCGCAGCGCGAACTGGGCCATCGTCAGGCCCTCCGGCACCAGGGGAACCAGGCGGCGGACCGCCTCCAGGCCCGTGCGGAAGTCCACGCCCGAGAAGGTCTCGCCGACGTCGAACGCCTCTCCCTGCCGGTTGTAGGTGCGGTGGTCGTCCGCGCCGAAGGTCGTGTGCTCGTCGTACCGGCCGGACAGCAGGCCGCTGGCCAGCGGGACGCGGGCGATGATGCCCACCCCGGCGGCCCGGGCGGCGGGCAGCACCCGCTCCAGCGGCTTGAGCCGGAACGCGTTGAGGATGATCTGCACGGACGCCGCCCCCGGCCGCGCGATCGCCGTCAGCGCCTCCTCGCACGTCTCCACGCTGACCCCGTAGGCGGCGATCTTCTGCTCGGCCACCAGCGTGTCCAGCGCGTCGAACACGGCGTCCGTCGAGTACACCGGGGTCGGCGGGCAGTGGAGCTGGACCAGGTCGAGGGTGTCCACACCGAGGTTCTGGCGGGAGCGCTCGTTCCAGGCCCGGAAGTTGGACATCACGTAGTTGGCGGGGATCTGCTCCAGCCGGCGGCCCATCTTGGTGGCCACGGTCAGCTCCGGCCGGCCCTTGGCGAAGCGGCCGACGATCTGCTCGCTCCGGCCGTCGCCGTAGACGTCGGCCGTGTCGATGAAGGTGACCCCGGCGTCCACGGCGGCCCCCAGGGTGGCGAACGCCTCGTCCTCCGTCACCTGGCCCCAGTCGGCGCCGAGCTGCCACGCGCCGAGGCCGACTGTGCCCACCTGGCGTCCTGTTCGTCCCAACGTGCGTTGTTCCATGGGAACAGTCTCCCGGATGGGAACCGCGCTCCGGCCCGAGGCCGGTCCCGCCGCAGGTCCGCTAACGGGGCTGGTAGCAGCAGCGCAGCCCCGTCTGCACCGTGGCGCGCAGCTCCTCCCCGATCGCCTGGTCCACCGCCGAGATCCGCGCCAGCGCCCGCCTGATCGCCTTGCCCACGGCGATCCTGGCCCGCTCCTCGCTCCCCGTGAACGGCCGCGCCCGACCGCCGATGCCCGTCGCCGCCGTCAGCTCCGCCACCAGCCACTCGCGCTCCAGCCGCAGCCCCGCCGCCCGCTCCAGGTCGTTCATCGACTCCAGCTCGTCGATCTCCGCCTCAAGCTGGCCCAGCCGCTGCCGGTAGGTGTCCCTGGCCTGGTCGTCCAGCACCGGCTGGGCCGACCCGCCCTCGGGCTCGCGCGTCCACGACCCCGCGGCCAGGTCGGTGGCGAGGATCTCCCGGCCCGGATTGGCGACCAGCGTGGCCAGGTGCCCCATCCCGACGCTGTGGTCGACGAGCGCGAGCCGCCCGCCCAGCTCCACCTGCCAGTGCCGCCCGTGCCGGCGGAAGCGGCAGCCGTCCTGCCCCGAGGCCGAGCGCCCGACCACGGACGGCAGCACCATGCCCAGCTCCCTGGCCTCCCGCGCGGCGGCGGCCTGCTCCCGGTTGGCCGCCTTGTCCTGCGTCCCGTCGCGCAGCGCCAGCGCCTGGCCCAGCCGCCACCTCGACAGCGCGGCGGCCGGCCAGTGCCCCAGGGCGAAGTTCCCCCGCACGGCCGCCCGCAGGTGCTCCACCGCCGTGGACAGGTCCCCGGTGGTGAGCGCGGCCATGCCCAGCGAGTGGTGCACGGAGCCGAAGCAGGCCACGCCCAGGCTGGCCACCACCGGCAGGTCCGCGAACGGGCGCAGCAGCGCGTACGCGCGGGCGGCCGTGTCCGGGTCCTGCAGCAGGTGGGCGGTCTCCACGACGCAGTACATCGAGAGCAGCCAGGTGCTCGACCCCGGCATCTCCTCCACGCGCAGCCTGGCCAGGTGCCCGGCCGCCGCGCGCCGGTCGCCCGCGACGGCCGCGGCCAGCGCCAGGCCCGCCAGGTACGAGTTGTCGATCGGGCTCAGCGTGGGCGAGCTGACCAGGTCCGACAGGATGGGCAGCAGCTCGGCGGCCCGGCCCTGGAACCAGCGGATGGCGCCGAGCTGGCCGCCGTACCAACCGGTCGCGTCCATGTCGCCGGCGGTCACGCCGCGCTCGAAGCACTCCCCGGCCCGCTTCTCGGCCTCGGCGAAGCGGCCCGCGCGGATGGTCAGCATGACCTCGATGGCCTCGACCACGTACCCGACCGCGAGGTGGTCGTGGCCGGTCAGCAGGCCGCGCAGCTCCGCCAGGCCGCGCTCGGCGTGCGGGTCCGCGGCCAGGTAGAGGTCGACCGTCCGCCACAGCAGGCCCATCAGCAGGTCGCCCCTGCGCTCGGTGACGGCGGCCTGGCCGATCAGCTCGCTCGCCAGCTCCAGCCTGAGCGCCGCGTGCTCGGGGCCGAGCAGGCAGTGGTGCGCCAGGCTCAGCGCCTCGGCCAGCGCCGCCCCGTCGCCGGAGCCCCTGGTCTCGGCCAGCAGCTCCATGATCGTGGCGTGCCGGCCCGCGCGGTAGTCCTCCTCGCCGTGCAACCGCACGCGCAGCCGCAGGGCCGGCGAGGAGCGAGGGTCGATCAAGGACAGCGCGTGCCGCTGGCGGGCGCGTACCATCTCCGACTCCGCACATGTCCTGTGCTCGTGCACCCAGATCCCGCCCAGGCCCAGGGCCGCCCGCGCCAGCGACGACGGGTCGCCGCAGAGCTCGGCCAGCCGGTACGCCGAGTCGAACCAGCGCCGTGCGGTCTGCAGGTCGCCGTTCACGAACAGCGCCCGCTCACCCAGCACGAGGGCCAGCTTGAGATCGGGGCACGAGGGCAGGAGTACCCCCGGTTGCTGTGCAACGCCCATCGGTTCCGCTCCCCTGTCCGATACCTTGCCTGAGCGTCTGCCACGGTCCCCGAATACCGTTCTGACAACTACGACGTTTGACACACTGGGCGGGTTCAATCGGGGAGGGGTCATACTCTGGGTGCCATGATTCGCCCCGCGACACCCGCCGACGTGCCCGAAATCGCCAACATGATCCGTGAGCTCGCCGAGTACGAGAAGGCCGCGCACGAGGCGACGGTCACCGAGGAGCAGCTGCACACCGCGCTCTTCGCCGACAACCCGGCCGCGTTCGTCCACATCGCCGAGCACGACGGCGAGGTGGCCGGCTTCACGCTCTGGTTCCTGACGTTCTCGACGTGGCGGGGCGTGCACGGCATTTACATGGAGGACCTGTACGTACGCCCCCAGCACCGGGGCGGCGGCCACGGGGTCTCGCTCATGAAGGAGCTGGCCGGGATCTGCGCCGAGCGCGGCTACCAGCGCTTCGAATGGGTGGTGCTCGACTGGAACGAGCCCAGCGTCGCCTTCTACGACAAGCTCGGCGCGGTGCGCCAGGACGAGTGGCTGAAGTACCGGCTGACCGGCGAGCCGCTGCGGCGCCTGGCCGACAGCCAGGGCTGACCGCTCACGTATCGTGACAAGCCACGCAGAAGATTACGCCTGATCATCAGCCCGTATTACGAGCAGGTTTCCTCCGTGACGCATGTGCGTGGCTTGTTACGCCGGTGAATCACACGTAACGAACGCACAGCCACGGATCGTCAAAGTGCGTAACGCGCGCTTCCTACTTTGGAGTTCCCCCCGGACGCCGAACGTAGGAGAAAGCCGATGGCGCGCTGGATCGCCGAGTGGCACCCCGATGACCCAGCTTTCTGGGAAAGCTCAGGCAAGCGCGTCGCACGGCGCAACCTGATCTTCTCGATCGTCGCCGAGCACCTCGGCTTCACCGTGTGGACGCTGTGGAGCATCGTGGCCACCAAGATGGGGGTCTACAAGTTCTCCACGGACCAGCTCTTCTGGCTGGTCGCGCTGCCCAACCTGGTCGGCTCCGTGCTGCGCGTGCCCTACACGTTCGGCCCGGCCAAGTTCGGCGGGCGCAACTTCACCGTGGTGAGCGCGGCGCTGCTGCTCATCCCGGCCGTGTTGCTCGGCGTGGCGGTCGGGAACCCGGAGACGCCGTACTGGCTGTTCCTGGTGATCGCGGCGCTGGCCGGGGTCGGCGGGGGGAACTTCGCCTCCAGCATGGCCAACATCACCTACTTCTACCCCCGCCACAAGCAGGGGGTCGCCCTGGGGCTGAACGCCGCAGGCGGCAACATCGGCGTCAGCTCGGTCCAGCTCGTCATGCCGCTGGTGATCGGCTCGCTCGGGCTGGCCGCGGCCGGATGGTTCTGGATCCCGTTCATCGTCGTGGCCGGCGCCTGCGCCTTCTTCTTCATGGACAACCTCACCAGCGCCAGGGCCAACCCGCGCGAGCAGCTCGCGGTGGCGGGCAAGGCCCAGACCTGGATCATGTCGTTCCTGTACATCGGGACCTTCGGCTCGTTCATCGGCTACTCCACGGCCTTCCCGCTGCTCAGCAAGAGCCTCTTCCCCGATGCCCCGTTCGCCGCCGTGGCGTTCGTCGGGCCGCTGCTGGGCTCGCTGATCAGGCCGGTGGGCGGCTGGCTGGCCGACAGGCTCGGCGGCGCCCCCGTCACGCTGTGGAACTTCGCCGGGATGGGCGGCGGCGTGCTGCTGGTCTGGGCGGCCAGCACCTCCGGCAACTTCTGGATGTTCTTCCTGTCCTTCCAGGTCCTCTTCGTCACCGCCGGCATCGGGAACGGCTCCACGTACCGCATGATCCCGGCCATCTTCCAGGCCAAGGCCGTCGCCGAGCGCGGCGAGGGCGAGGAGTCCCTGCTGTACGGCAAGCGCCAGGCCTCGGCCGCCATCGGCATCATCTCGGCGGTGGGAGCGCTGGGCGGGTTCCTCATCAACCGGGCGTTCGGGATGTCGTTCGCCGCGGCCGGGACCCCGGCGCCCGCCTTCCTCGCCTTCGGCGCCTTCTACGTGTCCTGTTTCGCCCTGACCTGGTGGTGCTACACCCGCAAGGTCGGCGCCTCGGTCGTGGCCAGCCTCGCCTATGCCCGGGTCTGACCCGATGAGTGAGCCCGTGAAGACACACTGCCCGTACTGCGCACTCCAGTGCGGCATGGAGATCGGCCCGGAGCTGGCCATCAGCCCCAGGACCGACATCCCTGCCAACGCCTCCGGCGCGCTGTGCCAGAAGGGCTGGACGGCGGGCGAGCTGCTCACCAACGGCGAGCGCCTGACCACCCCGCTCCTGCACGGCGAGCCGGTGGAGTGGGAGGTCGCGCTCGACCACGTGGCGGAGCGGCTGTCCGCGATCCGCGCCGAACACGGCCCCGACGGCGTGGCCGTGTTCGGCGGCGGCGGGCTCACCAACGAGAAGGCCTACACGCTCGGCAAGTTCGCCAGGGTCGCGCTGGGCACCAGCCAGATCGACTACAACGGCCGCTTCTGCATGTCGTCGGCCGCCGCCGCCTCGATCAAGGCGTTCGGCATGGACCGCGGCATGCCGTTCCCCATCACCGACCTGGCCGAGGCCGACGTCGTGCTGCTGGCCGGCGCGAACGTCGCCGAGACCATGCCCCCGTTCGTGCGCCACCTGTCGGGCCCCCGGGTGATCGTCATCGACCCGCGGCGCTCCCAGACGGCCAGGCAGGCCTGGCTGCACCTGCAGCCCACGCCCGGCACCGACCTGGCCCTGGCGCTCGGGATGCTGCACCTGGCCATCGCCGACGAGCTCGTGGACGAGGCGTACGTGGCGGCCAGGACCACCGGGTTCGAGGAGGTCCGCACCTCGCTGGCCGCCTGGTGGCCGGAGCGGGTCGAGCGGATCACCGGGGTGCCGGTCTACCGGATGCGGCAGGCGGTCCGGGCGCTGGCCGCGGCGGGCAACGCGTACATCCTGACCGGGCGCGGCGCCGAGCAGCACGCCAAGGGCACCGACACGGTCAGCGCGTTCATCAACCTGGCGCTGGCGCTGGGCCTGCCCGGCCGGCACGGCTCCGGGTACGGGTGCGTGACCGGGCAGGGCAACGGCCAGGGCGGCAGGGAGCACGGGCAGAAGGCCGACCAGCTCCCCGGCTACCGCAAGATCGACGACCCGGCGGCCCGCGAGCACGTCGCGGGCGTGTGGGGCGTCCCGGCGGACAGCCTCCCGGGACCGGGGCGGTCGGCGTACGAGCTGCTCGACGCCCTCGGCACCCCCGGCGGGCCGCGGGCGCTGCTGCTGTTCGGCTCCAACCCCGTGATCTCCGCGCCCGCCTCCGAGCACGTGGCCGAGCGCATCGCCTCCCTCGACCTGCTGGTGACCTGCGACTTCGTCATGTCCGAGACCGCGGCGCTGGCCGACGTGGTCTTCCCGGTCACGCAGTGGGCCGAGGAGACCGGCACCATGACCAACCTCGAAGGCCGCGTCCTGCTCCGCAACCAGGCCGTGGCGCCGCCCGAGGGCGTCAGGAGCGACCTCGACGTGCTCGCCGGGCTCGCCGAGCGGCTCGGGCACCGCCTGGAGACAGAGCCGGTCAAGATCTTCGACGAGCTGCGCCGGGCGAGCAAGGGCGGGGGGGCCGACTACTCGGGCATCACCTACGAGCGCATCACCGAAGAGAAGGGCGTCTTCTGGCCCTGCCCCGAGCCGGAGCACCCCGGCACGCCGCGCCCGTTCCTCGACTCCTTCGCGCACCCGGACGGCCGCGCCAGGTTCGTGCCCGTCCAGCACCGGCCGGCGGCCGAGGAGACCGACGCGGACTACCCGATCTACCTGAGCACCGGACGGGTGCTCGCCCACTACCAGAGCGGCGCCCAGACCCGCAGGATCGCGCCGCTCGTCCAGGCGGCTCCCGAGCCGTTCGTCGAGCTGCACCCGGACCTCGCCGAGCAGCTCGACATCTCGCCCGGGGACGTCGTACGGGTCAGCAGCAGGAGAGGCGAGGGGAAGGCCGTGGCCAGGATCAGCGACGCCATCAGGCGCGACACCGTTTTCATGCCCTTCCACTGGGAGGGCGCCAACCGGCTCACCAACCCGGCGCTGGACCCGACCTCGAGGATGCCGGAGTTCAAGGTCTGCGCGGTCAGGGTGGAGAGGGACTCATGAGGCTCGTCGTCGTCGGCAACGGGATGGCCGGGTCGCGGCTGGTCAGCGAGGTACGGACCAGGGACCCGCACATCAGGATCACGATCTTCGGCGCGGAGTCGCGCCAGCCGTACAACAGGGTGCTGCTGTCCAACGTGCTGGCCGGCAGCTCGCGTCCCGAGCAGGTGAGGCTGCTCGAATCCTCCTGGTACGACGCCCACAACGTCGAGGCCGCCTTCGGCGACGCGGTCGCCCACATCGACAGGGAGACCAGGCACGTGGTGACCGAGGGAGGGCGGCGCGAGCCGTACGACCTGCTGGTCCTGGCCATGGGCAGCGAGGCCGTCGTGCCGCCGATCCCCGGCGTGGAGCGGGCCATCCCGTTCCGCACGCTCGACGACTGCGAGCGGATCATGGAGGCTGCCGACCAGGCCCGCAGGGCCGTGGTCGTCGGCGGCGGCCTGCTCGGCATCGAGGCCGCCCGCGGACTGGCCGGGCGCGGCCTGCCGGTGACGCTGCTGCACCTGGCCGGGCATCTCATGGAGCGCCAGCTCGACGTCGAGGCGGGCGAGGTGCTCGGCGAGACGCTCGCCGGGCTCGGCGTCGAGATCCGCACCGGCGTCAGCGCCGAGTCGGTGCGGGAGGACGGCGTCCGGCTGGCCGGCGGCGAGCTGATCGAGGCCGACCTCGTCGTGCTGGCCTGCGGCGTCCGCCCCGTCACCGGGCCGGCCGCCGCGGCGGGGCTGGAGGTGCGGCGCGGCGTCGTCGTGGACGACGAGCTGCGCACCGACGACCCGTCGATCTTCGCCATCGGCGAGTGCGCCGAGCACGAGGGCACCGTGTACGGCCTGGTCGCCCCCGCCTGGGAGCAGGCCTCCGTGGCCGCCGACGTGATCACCGGCGGCAAGGCCCTCTACCGGGGCTCCCGGCTGGTCACCAGGCTCAAGGCCAGGAGCGTCGAGCTGGCCGCCATGGGCGAGACCCAGCTCACCGAGGAGCACGCCGAGGTGGTGCGCTTCAGCCACCGGGCCCGCGGCACCTACCGCAAGCTCGTCATCCGCGACGGGCGGCTGGTGGGCGCGATCCTGCTGGGCGAGAGCGACGCCGTGGGCACGCTCACCCAGCTCTTCGACCGAGGCGCGCCGGTGCCGGGGGACCGGGCCGGGCTGCTGTTCCCCGGGCTGTCGTCGGCGCCGGTGGCCGACAGCCCGACGCTGATGCCGGACGCGGCCAAGGTCTGTCAGTGCAACAACGTGACCAAGGGTCAGATCAGGGCGTGCTGGGAGGCCGGGGCCCGCGACGTGGCCGGAGTGGCGGCCGCGACCAGGGCGACGACCGGATGCGGAACCTGCCGCGACGCCGTGGAGGGCATCGTCGGCTGGCTGTGCGAGCAGGAAGGGATTTCAGTATGAGCAGGATCGTCGTCGTTGGGTACGGGCCGACGGCCCACCGGCTCGTCGAAACCCTGGTGGACAAGGGCTTCGACGGCCGGATCACCGTGATCGGGGAGGAGCCGCGCCCGGCGTACGACCGGGTGGCACTGACCTCCTACCTCTCCGGCGTCACCGTGGAGGACCTCACCTACGAGGTGCCCGCGGGGGTCGTGACGAGGCTGAGCAGCCGGGTCACCGGGATCGACCGGGAGGCCCGCGAGGTCACCCTGGCCGACGGCGCCACCGAGCCCTATGACGTGCTCGTGCTGGCCACCGGGTCGGCGCCGTTCGTGCCGCCGGTGCCGGGCGCCGAGCACGCCTTCGTCTACCGCACCATCGACGACCTGGACGCGATCCGGGTGGCCGCCAAGGACGCGGTCGAGGGCGTCGTGGTCGGCGGCGGGCTGCTCGGCCTGGAGGCCGCCGACGCGCTGCGCGCCCTCGGGCTGAAGGCGCACATCGTCGAGATGAGCCCCTGGCTGATGCCGCGGCAGGTGGACGAGGGCGGCGGCGCGGTGCTGAAGTCCCACATCGAGGGCCTCGGGCTCGGCGTGCACGCCGGGGCGGGCGTCCAGGAGATCGTCACCGCGGACGGCCAGGTCACCGGGCTGCGCAAGCCGGACGGCACGGTGCTGGACGCGCAGGTCGTGGTCTTCTCGGCGGGCATCAGGCCGCGTGACGAGCTGGCCAGGTCGTCCGGGCTGGAGGTCGGCGAGCGGGGCGGCATCGTGGTGGACTCCTCGATGCTCACCTCCGACGCCTCGATCTACGCGGTCGGCGAGTGCGCGCTGGTCGGCGGCATGGTCTACGGCCTCGTCGGGCCGTGCAACACGATGGCCGAGGTGGCGGCCGACCGGATCATGGGCGGGTCCTCGGCCTTCGAGGGCGCCGACATGTCCACCAAGCTCAAGCTGCTGGGTGTCGAGGTGGCGCAGTTCGGGGCCATGTCGGGGGCGCTCGACGTCACCTACATGGACCCGGTGGGCGGTGTCTACAAGAGGCTGTTCATCAGCGACGACGCGAAGACGCTGCTCGGCGGCATCTGCGTGGGCGACGCCTCCCCGTACACGTCCCTGCGGCCCTTCGTCGGCAAGGCGCTGCCCGCCTCGCCGTCCGACCTGCTCTTCAGCGGGGCCGGGGCCAGCCTCGACCTGCCCGACGAGGCGCAGGTGTGCTCCTGCAACAACGTGTGCGCGGGCGACGTCCGCACGGCCATCGCCGACAAGGGCGTCACCGACGTGCCCGGCATCAAGGCCTGCACCCGCGCCGGCACGACCTGCGGCAGCTGCGTGCCGATGCTCAAGCAGCTGCTGGAGAAGTCGGGCGTCGAGGTCAGCAAGGCGCTGTGCGAGCACTTCACGTACTCGCGGGCCGAGCTGTTCGACATCGTACGGGTCCGCAAGATCACCACGTTCTCCCAGCTCATCACCGAACACGGGCACGGCAGGGGCTGCGACATCTGCAAGCCGGCCGTGGCCTCGATCCTGGCCTCGCTCTACAACGGCCACGTGCTCGACGGCGAGCGGGTCACGCTGCAGGACACCAACGACCACTTCCTCGCCAACATGCAGAAGAACGGCACGTACTCGGTCGTCCCGCGCATCCCCGGCGGCGAGATCACCCCCGACAAGCTCATCGTGATCGGCGAGGTGGCCCGCGACTTCGGCCTCTACACGAAGATCACCGGCGGTCAGCGCATCGACCTGTTCGGAGCCCGGGTCGAGCAGCTGCCGGAGATCTGGCGGCGGCTGGTGGACGCCGGGTTCGAGTCCGGCCACGCGTACGGCAAGGCGCTGCGCACGGTGAAGTCGTGCGTCGGCTCGACCTGGTGCCGCTACGGCGTGCAGGACTCGGTGGGCATGGCCATCGCGCTGGAGCTGCGCTACCGCGGCCTGCGCTCGCCGCACAAGCTCAAGTCGGCCGTCTCCGGCTGCGCCCGCGAGTGCGCCGAGGCCAGGTCCAAGGACTTCGGGATCATCGCCACCGAGCAGGGCTGGAACCTGTACGTCGGCGGCAACGGCGGCTTCAAGCCCCGCCACGCCGACCTGCTGGCCACGGACCTGAGCTCGGAGGAGCTCATCAGGACGATCGACCGGTTCCTCATGTTCTACATCCGCACGGCCGACCGGCTGCAGCGCACCTCCACCTGGCTGGAGTCGCTGGACGGCGGGCTCGACTATCTTCGCGAGGTGATCATGGAAGATTCGCTCGGCATCTGCGCCGACCTGGACGCGCAGATGGAGAACCACATCGCCACGTACGCCGACGAGTGGGCGACCACGCTGGACGACCCCGAGAAGCTGAACAGGTTCGTCACCTTCGTCAACGCCCCCGGCGTGCCGGACCCGTCGATCGTCTTCGCCAGCGAGCGCGGTCAGATCAAGCCGGTGATGGCCCGATGAGCTGGACGCGGATCTGCGACTACGAGGCCATGGTGCCGGAACGCGGCGTCTGCGCCCTGGTGGGCGGCGAGCAGGTGGCCATCTTCCGCACTCACGACGGCACGCTGCACGCGCTGGGCAACCTCGACCCGTTCAGCGGCGCGTACGTGCTCTCGCGCGGCATCGTCGGCACCAGGAAGGGCGAGCCGACCGTGGCCTCGCCGCTGCACAAGCAGGTGTTCTCGCTGGTGTCGGGGCGCTGCCTGGACGAGGATGCGGTGTCCGTGCCGATCTACCGGGTACGGGTGGCGGACGGCGGCGTGGAGGTCGGCGCCTGATCGCCCGCCAGGACCAGGCCCAGGTCGTAGGCTCGCACGACGGCCTGGGTGCGGTCCCTCGCGCCCAGCTTGTCCAGGACGTTGCCGACGTGCGTCTTGACCGTCTCCCTGGTGACGTACAGGGCGGCGGCGATCTCGGCGTTGCTCAGCCCGCGGGCCAGGTGACGCAGGACGTCCAGCTCCCTGGGCGTGAGGTCGTGGGCGGCGGTGGCGCGCGGGCGCGGGGCGGCGATGCGGCGCAACGCGTCGGGGAAGAGCACGCCGTCCCGCAGCCGGATCGCGGTGACCAGGTCGGCGGCGGGGGAGCGCTTGAGCACGTAGCCGGCCGCGCCCGCGCGTAGCGCGCCCCAGACGAGCTGGTCGTTCTCGAACGTCGTGACCACGACGACCCGGGTGCGCGGCGAGAGGCGGGCCAGCTCCCGGGTGGCGTGCAGGCCGTCCATACCGGGCATGCGGATGTCCATGAGCACCACGTCGGCCGCGCGGCCCAGCTCGACGGCGGCGTGGCCGTCGGCCGCCTCCCCGATCACCTCGATGTCGTCGTACGGGGAGAGCATGGTGGCCCAGCCGGAGCGGATGAGCGGCTCGTCGTCGGCCAGCACCACCCTGATCCCCCTGCTCACGCGGGCAGTGTCGCCGTCACCCGCCACGTGCCGTCCACCTCCTCCCGCTCGAACACCCCTCCGGCCAGGCGCGCCCGCATCCGCATCCCCACCAGACCGCGCCCCTCCCCGGGCGTCGCGCTCCCGGCCACCGCGTTCTCCACGACCAGCACGACCTCCTTCCCGCCCTCTCCAGCGCGGCCCCTTACTGCGGTCACCTCGGGGGCGGTGCGGTGCCGGACGGCCAGGTCCACCCGGACCCGCCCCCGCCCGTGCCTGAGCGCGTTCGTGACCGCCTCCCTGGCGATCGCGTACGCCGCCCGCGACGCCGCCTCCGGCACCCGGTCCACCGGGTCGGCACGGCACTCCACGTCCAGCCCGTGCACGAGCGCACTGAGGGCGGCCAGCGTGGGCGCCTGCGCCGTACTGCCCTCGTCGAGCACCCGAAGGAGCACGTCCAGCTCCTGCTGAGCGCCACGTGCGGTGCCCACCAGGTGGTCCAGCGACCGTTCGGCCACCGGCACCGTCTCCGGCCGCCCCAGGGCCGCCTGGGCCGCCATGGCCTGGACCAGGACGACGCTGAGCGCGTGCCCCACCGAGTCGTGCAGCTCCAGCGCCAGGCTCTGGCGGCGGCCGAGCTCCTCGATCACCAGCGACGGGTCGGAGCGCAGCAGCCTGCGCGCCACCCGCTGCTGCCCGGCCCCCGCCAGCACCATCACCGCCAGCACGGCCACGGCCATGACGGACACCTGCGCCAGGTCACCCTGAGCGGCCTGCCGGCGGGTGAACGCGGGCGCCAGCGCCAGCACCCCGGCACTCAGCGTCGCCCCCACGAACAGGTGCAGCGCCGTCAGCACCCGCAGATAGACCGGGTCCGCGCGGTCCGGCACGGCCACCCCGAGCAGCTCTGACAGCGCGATGACCTCCAGCCGGGGCACCAGGGGCAGGCATGCCACGAGCGCCGACGCGGGCAGGCACGCCGCCCACAGCAACAGCACCCGCGCCAGGGACACCTCCGTCACGAGCGTCACCGCCAGGACCGCCGCCACCGGCGTCAGCAACGCCGCGCCCAGTAGCTGGTAGAGCACCGCCTTCCAGGGCTTCCAGGGTTTCCAGGGAACCGCCACGGCTCCAGAAGCTAGCCGACCGGCCCGGGGACCGCCTCCCTCGTACGGGGGAAGTGGCTCGTCTTCCGCCTGCTCAGAGTGGGGTCATGCCGTTCTGGCATATCGGCTGCGCCGATGCCAGGCCGAGGGCTATGCTCCAGTCTCCACCGGGGGGTAGACGTGCGGGCTTCGATGGGTCAGTGGCAACACGCAACGCCGTCCTGAATCGATGCTGTCGCAACGTTCGGCGTCCTCGCGCTGGGGGAGGGGTTCGGGGTTCGCCTGGATTCGCGGCACTGGACGGACGCTATCGGCGGTGCCCTGTGCGCTGGTCTCGGGGCGGCAACGATCGCAACTCTGACCGGTCTCAGCCAGATCCAGTGAACCGTTACCGTGAGTAACACCCCAACGAGCTAAAGGCGTCGTGCGGAGTGGCCAAACGCCGCATTCGCGCATGGCGGGTGCGGGCATCAAAGCGGCCATGAGCAAGGTTTTTCAGCGCTGGGCACTTCTACCGGCGGCGATCGTCCCCGTCCTCCTGGTCGCCGGTTGCGACGTGGGCGGTGACCGTACGCAAGCGATGAAAGCGGCCGTGACCCCGACCGGTCCCTACACCAGGAGCCTGTCCCCGACCGCGACGGCGACGGCGGCCGGGCAGCCGCGCGGTGCCGTCGAGTCCTATTTCAACGCGCTCAAGGCGGGGAACGTGGACCAGATCGTCAGCCTGTTCACGGGCAACGCGGTGGTCGAGATAGACGGCGAGGCCACGGCCGAGGGCACCAAGGCGATCCGCAGCCTCTACCAGCAGCAGTTGCAGGGCGCGACCGACGTGGTGTCGGCCATGCACACCATCGTGGACGTGCGTACGGTCGGCGCCGAGAACGCCGTCGTCCGCTCGGGGAGCAAGCAGGGGGACGCGCGCTTCCGCGAGCTGTTCCTGCTCGGCAAGGAGGGCGGGAAGTGGAAGATCTCGGAGTTCATGAACAACCAGTCGTCCTGACCGCCGGCGGCCCGGGAATGGGCCACACGTCCTTTGCGGGACGTCCGCCGGGAATGGCGGGAATTCCGGGGCGGATTCACCGGTCCGGTTAAGTCACGGGGCGGGCTACGACTGCGCGGTGCCGCGCGGGACGCGCGGGGTGATGCGGCCCTGGTCGATCATCGCCAGGTAGACGGCGAAGGCACCCCGAGCCCACGTTTCCGCCTGTCGCGCGGTCAACCTGATCTCCTCGCCCTCGTGCGAGACGATCATGTATCCGCCCCAGGGCGCGCTCCGTCGCCACGCCACCAATACGTTCTCGAAAACGAGGACGTCGAGCATTGCGGTCACATATGCGCGTCCGGTGGCGGACACGGCGCAAGCCTCCTCGCTCCCCGCCGAATTCTCGCCTTTCCTCCATTGTGCGCGCCGTAACGGGAAATGTCGCAGGCCCGTCAGAACCTGGGCCGCGCCTCCGGTGTATCTGTACCGGAGGTGGTCCCATGAAGAGGATTCTGGCCGTGCTGGCCGGCACGGTGGCGCTGGCCCTGGGCGGCCTGCCCGCCGCCGCTGCCGGCGGGTGGGCGGTGACCTATCTGGATCCGGCGCCGTCCCGGTTCGAGGGCGGGACGTCGTACGCGCTGGGGTTCTGGGTGCTCCAGCACGGCTCCCATCCGTTCGAGGGGGATCTCGGGGCGGTCGGGCTGCGGTTCACCGGGGCGGACGGGAAGAGCCTGCTCTTCGGCGGCACGGCGCTGCCGGAGGCCGGGCATTACGCCACGTCGGTGGTGGTGCCTGAGGGAGTGTGGAAGGTGGAGGGCGTCCAGGGGCTGTTCCAGCCGTACGTGGTGGGGACGCTGACCGTTCCCGGTGGGCTGAAGATCGATCCGGTGCCCGCCGAGATGGTGGCGCCCATGTCGGCGGAGAAGTCGTTCTGGGGGGCCGTGCGGCCGCCCGTGGTCCCGGATGGGAGTCCGGCGGTGATTAGCCCGTCGCCGAAGGGGCAGGGAAGTGCCGGTGCTACCGACGTGGGGCGGGAAGGCTCCGGTGACACGGGTGGCCGGCGGGGAAGCTCCGGTGATGTGGGGCAGGGATCCGGCGGGGTGCCTGTCTACGCGCTGGTGATCGCCGCCGTCGGTGGTGCGCTGGTCGCGGTGGTGGCCCTGTGGCTGCTGCCGCCGTCCCGCCTGCCGGGCCTGCCGCCTCGGCCGCCCTCGCCGGACGGGGCGTCGCCGAGGTGGCCGGCCCGCGTGGCGCGGCTGATCCGCCGGCCGCGCCGGTCGGAAGCCGAGCCGGACCCGCCCACGGGCACGCCGGACCCATCGGACCCGCCCGGGCCGACGGGCTCGCCGGGGGAGACGATCGTCATCTCCGGTAAGTGATCGGCGGTCCTGGCGGGGAGAGCGCCGGGGTGCGCCTGCGGCGCCGCTTTCCCGAGCGGCACCGCGTCGCAGGCCCACCCCGGTTCCGCCACGCGAGCCTCGCCGCATCCCGACGCCGCGCCGGCCGGACGCGGCCCGATGCCACGGGGGCCGGATCGCGGCCCTACGTCGCGGGGGCGGTGTTCAGAGGTCGCGTTCCTGCTGGTCGAGGATGGCGACGGAGACGGCGACCGCGCGGGCCGCGTCGCCGGCCTCGATCGCGCCCAGCAGGTCGTCGTGGGAGCTGTCCGGCGTCAGGGCCGCCTGCTCCTGGTCCCTGACGCTGTCGCGCAGGGCGTCGCTCATGCTGCGGTAGAGGTCGCCGAGCAGGGCGTTGTGCGCGGCGTCCGCGACCAGCAGGTGGAAGTCCACGTCCGCGTCCGCGAAGCCGTCGAGGTCGCCGGCGCGGGCGGCCGCGTCCCGGCGGGCCAGCGTCCGGCGCATCGCGGTCAGGTCCTCCTCCGTGCGCCTGCCCGCCGCGAGCCGGGCGGCCACGAGATCGAGGCCGCGGCGCACGTCGATGATGTCCATGGCGGCCGCCGTGTCGAGCCGCCGGCGCAGGGCGACCTTGGACTCGTCGGTGGCGGTCACGTACGTGCCGTCGCCCTGGCGGGTGTGCAGGAGCCCGGCGTGGGCCAGGACCCGCACCGCCTCGCGCACGGACAGCCTGCTCATGCCGAGGCTCTGCGCGAGCTGGCTCTCGGACGGGATCTTGGTGCCGACCGGCCACACACCACGCGCGATCTCTCGGCGGAGCTCGTCGATCGCGGCGTCCACGAGCGAGGTCCGAGCGACGTTTCGCATGCACCCTCTCCTCATCGGATGGAGAACACCCACCCTAAGAGCTATCGCCGAAGGCGGGGTAGTCCGGCCGGTGATCGGGGGCGCGCCGCCGGTCAGCGCCGGGGCAGGGCGGAGAGGAAGGCGGACTGGACGGCCTCGAAGCGGCGGCCGACGTCCCCGAGGTCGAACGGCAGGCGCTCGCCGCCCTGGGCCTCGGCGAGGCGCTCCTCCAGCTGGCCCCGGGCCGACAGCTGGGCCGCGCGCAGCGCCGTCACGATCGCCTCGGCCAGCTCGTCGCTGCCCATCGTGCGCAGCACCCGCGCGTCCAGGCGGATGTCCCGGACGAGGCCGTCGGCCTCCACGGTGGCCTGGATCCGGCCCCCGGCGGCGGTGCCCTCCCCGATGACCTCGCCGAGCCCGTCCATGGCCGTGGCGAGCTTCGACATGGCCTCGTCCGCCCGCCGGCCGATCCTGTCCAGCTCCTCGGGCGTGACGGCGGCCGGGTCGAAGTCGAACATGCCGGGACCTTCCTGTTCGTCGGCGCGACCAATGGAGTTGATCAAGATTTCCTGAACCCGTTGGCAGCGGCTGGTTGCGCCCCGTCGAACATCCGGTGAACCCAGATGATCAACGCCTCCAAGGCGACAAAGATGACCTTCGACGCAGAAAACCTGAAGGAGCGACATGTCCACCCCGCAGGAGACAAGGGTCATCACGTCCAGTGTCATCGCCGCCATGGGCGAGCGCTACGACGACGTCTGGGCCGGCCTCATGAAGACCGGAGACCGCGTCTACGACACCGACCTCGGCGACGGCACGCTGGGGACGATCTTGGCGAGAATCCTCGGCCCGGCCTACGAGACGGCGCAGCGAGGCTGCACGGAGGCCCTGCGAGGCGGCGCCATCGCCTCCCGCGGCATCACCGACAGCCTGGCCACCTGCGCGGGAAACTGGCGCAGGGCCGAGCAGGCCAGCATCGTGGAGTACGTGTGATGGCGCCCGCGCCGTGGCCGATCATCCGGACGCTCAAGGGGCTCCAGCTGTACGCGGGCGTCCCGCTGGTGTCGCTGGCCCTCCTGGAGTCCCTCCAGATGGACGTCGACCGGGTCTCGGAGGTCGCCAAGGTCTGGAAGCAGATGGCCAGGGACCTCGACAACCCCGTGGAGGTGCTGGACGGCATTCCCGCCGAGTCCCGCCGCGGCTGGATCGCCGACGACCAGCGGGAGTTCTCCCGGGTGACCGGCAAGATGCACGCGGGCACCGAGGTCCTGCGCGACTCCCTCGACCAGATCGGCGACATCCTCGACGGCGTGGCCAACGCCTTCCGGCTCTTCAAGGGGGCGATGGCGACCTTCTCCACGATGGTCGCCGCCTCCAGCGTGTACGGGCTGTCGATGATGGTGCTGTCACCCGTGGGGGCCGTCCAGGGCCGCCTGTACCTGAGATGGCTGCTCAACGCCGCGGACAAGGTGCTGACCGTGATGATCGGCGCGCTCCTCACATACTGCATGGGCCAGGCGACCATCGTCGCCTACCTGATCACGCAGGGGCAGGCGCTGGCCGACATGGCCGAGCCGTACGAGCAGGACGGCTGGCCGGGGGCGAGGCTGCGCGAGGTCGACTTCGCCACCGTGAAGATCGACAAGTCGGCGTTCCCCACCTTTCAGTACCCCGAGGGGAAGCAGGCCCTGCCGGACGACACGAAGGACTTCAAGTGGGTGGCCCCGAGCCGGCCCGGTACGAAGTGAGCCCGGCCCGGAGCGGCTCATGAGCGACGGGAGGCGGCCAGGGCGGCGCCGATGATGCCGGCCTCGTTCTGGAGGGTGGCGGGGACGACGGGCGTGTCGATGTGGACGTGCGGCAGGAACCTGTCGGCCTTCCTGCTCGCACCCCCGCCGATGACGATCAGCGTGGGCGACAGCAGCATCTCCACGTGCCGGAGGTACTCCTCCACCCGCTCGGCCCACTTCTCCCAGCTCAGCTCGTGCTCCTCCCGCGCCCGCGCCGACGCCCGGTGCTCGGCCTCCTTGCCCCGCAGCTCCAGGTGCCCGAGCTCGGTGTTGGGCACGAGGGTCCCGTCGGTGAACAGCGCGCTGCCGATCCCCGTGCCGAACGTCAGCACGAGCACGGTCCCGCGCTCCCCGCGCCCGCGCCCGTAGGTCACCTCCGCCACACCGGCCGCGTCGGCGTCGTTCAGCACGGTCGCCCCGCCGAACAACCCGGCCGCGTCCACGCCGATCCACGAGTGGTCCACGTTGGCGGCCGTCAGCACGACCCCGTCCTTGACCACGCCGGGGAACGTCACCCCGATGGGACCGCTCCAGCCGAAATGCTTGACGATCTCCGCCACCGCTTCCGCCACCTCATCGGGCTTGGACGGCTGGGGCGTGGGAATGCGCAAGCGCTCCTTCACCAGCTCGCCGGCCTCGATGTCGACAGGAGCGCCCTTGATTCCCGAACCACCGATGTCAATGCCCAACACGTTCATGTCAATCCCTCTCCCCTTCAGGACACGAAAAAACTCCTGTCCCGATATTTCCGGAACCGGCTGAACCGGCCCACAGCCCTCCACGTATCTCGCGTCACAAGCGCTAACTAGGAGGCAACGGATGCGGCCACGCATCATCACACTCTGCGCTGTTGCGGTTGTGTGGGGAGCAACTCTCACCACTCCCGCGCACGCCACCACAACCAGGAACCGATTCGACGTGATCAACCTTGTGTCGGACGTTCAGGGCAAAGCCCCGGTCACCGACGCCAAGGTCGTCAACCCGTGGGGCCTGGCCATGGGCAAGACTCTGTGGGTCTCGAACACCGGCACCGGCACCGCCACCGTCTACTCCGGCACGGGCAAGAAGGAGCAGACCGAGGTGTGGATCCCCGGCGGAGCACCCACCGGCCAGGTGTTCAACCCGGGCGAGGGCTTCACCGTCAAGGGCAAGCCCGCCACGTTCATCTTCTCCAGCCCGAGCGGAGCCATCACGGGCTGGAACAAGGACGTGGACCCGAAGAACGCGATCATCGGGGCCTTCACCCGTGGCGCCGACTACAAGGGGCTCGAGCTCGTCGAGACCGACGACGGAGACTTCCTGCTGGCCGCCGACTTCGCGAGCGGGCGCATCCACGCCTTCGATGAGGACTTCCGGCGCATCAGCCTGAAGAGCTGGCAGTTCCGCGACCCGGGCGTCCCCAGGACGTACAAGGCCTACAACGTGGCGATCGCCAACGGCAGCATCTGGGTGTCCTGGGCCCTGCGTGACCCGTCCACCGGCAAGCCCGAATTCGGCGAGGGCAAGGGCTTCGTGAGC
This sequence comes from Nonomuraea sp. NPDC003709, assembly GCF_040610775.1. Taxonomy (NCBI): domain Bacteria; kingdom Bacillati; phylum Actinomycetota; class Actinomycetes; order Streptosporangiales; family Streptosporangiaceae; genus Nonomuraea; species Nonomuraea sp. NPDC003709. The sequence continues at coordinate 84,337 of NZ_JBEXMW010000004.1, forward strand.
CGCTTCAACGCCGGCGGGCGCCTCACCGGCCGCATCTCCAGGGTCGGGCTCAACGCCCCCTGGGGGATCACCGCCGCGCCGAAGGGCTGGGGACAGTACAGGGGCGCGCTGCTCATCGGCAACTTCGGCGACGGAACCGTGCACGCGTACAAGAACAGCCGCCACCTGGGCGCGCTGTCCACGGCCGACGGCAACCCGATCGTGCTGCCCGGCCTGTGGGACCTGGAGCCCGGCACCGCCACCAACGGCGGCGAGAACTCCATGTGGTTCTCCGCGGGCATCGACGGCACCAAGCACGGCCTGATCGGCATCATCGCCCCGCAGGGCACCAAGCCGACGTCCACCGCGACGCCCACGTCCTCGCCGTCGAGCTCCCCGACGAACCACCCGTCGGGCCACCAGACGAGCGCCCCCAGTAGCCGGTCGTCCTCCCAGAATCCGTACGGCGGGTACTGAGCGGCGCTCTCTCGCCGTCGCCCCCGGCCTGGCGAGAAGCGCAGCTCGCCGAGCAAGGCCGGGGGCGGCGGTCCCGCGGACGTTTCCGGCGCGGTTGGCGCGAGCCGCGCCGGAAACAACCCCCTTGTTGGTGCTTCCGCCGCACCCTTACTCCTCGCCGCGCTCCGGCTGAGGTCCCTGGGATGTCTTTGAGGGAGTAGGGGAAGGGCTGGCTCCTCCTGGAGGACCTGGTGTCCTCCGGGAGGAAGGGGTTGACGTTCGTTTTGGGTACGGTCGGATCGTGAGCGAGCGATCCTTCAGTGAATGGCTCAGGGAGCAGTGCGAGCCCGAGTGGACGGCGGTGGTGACGCACCCGTTCGCGATGGCGATCACGACGGGCTCGGCGCCCGACGACGGCATGCGGCGCTACCTGGAGCAGGACTTCCAGTTCGTGGACTCGTTCACGGCCCTGCTCGGGGCGGCCGTGGCGAGCGCGGACACGTTCGAGGCGCGGGTGCCCTACGGGAAGTTCCTCGGCCAGGTGGCGACCACCGAGGAGAAGACGTACTTCCACCGGGCGCTGGCCGCGCTGAACGGGCGGACCGACGCGCCGACCGAGCCGGTGACGGCCGCGTTCAGGCAGCTCATGGACGAGGCGCGGACGTCACAGGACTATCTGCTGATCGTCGCCGTGCTCTGCGTGGCCGAATGGTGCTACCTGGGCTGGGCGTCGCGGGCCGAGCGGCCGCTGCCGGAGAGCTTCGTGCACCGCGAGTGGATCGAGCTGCACGAGGGCCCGGAGTTCCGGGCCTGGGTGGCCTTCCTGCGGGGCGAGCTCGACCGCCTCGGCGCGGACCTGGACGAGGAGCGCCGGACGGCGGTGCTGGACGTCTTCCGCCTGGCGGTCGAGCTGGAACGAGCCTTCTTCGACCAGGCCACCGACCATCAGCCCAGTACGGCCGCCAGGTCCTGGAACGAGCGGTAGTGGACGCCGGTCATGCCGAGCGTCCTCGCCGCCTCCACGTTCTGCAGCCGGTCGTCCACGAACAGGCAGCGCTCCGGCGCGACCCCGGCCCGCTCCGCGGCGATCTCGTAGATCCGCCGGTCGGGCTTGGCCACGCCCACCCTGGCGCTGCTGACCACGTCGTCCGCGAAGTACGTGAGCCCCAGCAGGTCGAGGTGCTGCTCCAGCGAGTCCGTGGCGTTGGTCACGATCACCACGGGCACGTGCTGCTGCGCCTTGGCCAAGAGCGCCCTGACCTCCTCGTCCACCCAGAACCGCACCTGCCCGAACTCGGCCACGGCCTGGCGGGCCCGCTCGTCGCCGCCGAGCGCGACGACGACCGACTCCAGCCACTCCGCCTCGGTGGCCTGGCCGAGCGTGGCGGGCATGATCAGCGCGGGGTCGAGGGCCGTCCGCATGAGCGGCAGGCCGTACCGGGCCTCGATGTCGGCCTGGGCGGCGTGGTCGAAGAGCCGGAGCACTCCATCAAGGTCAGACAGAACCGCGTCAAAGGGGATCACAGCCCCTCATTGTGACAGTCGTCAGCATTTCCCGCGTCGTCAAAGGTCCAAGGGCGACCGGCCGGACTACCATCTCCGAGACAGGATTCGGTATCGGAACGGTAGGGCATGAGCGCACGCGAGCTGGGGCGGCTGTTCGCCGACGGCGGCAGGGGGCACAGGCTGCCCGCGGGGCTGCCGCCGGGCGAGGTGGTCTGGCCCGATCCCGGCTACACCCGGCAGGGCCAGGCGCTCAGGCCGGCGTTCTGGATGAGCGAGGAGGCCGCGTCCGGCGAGGACTGGAGGCGCATGCGGGAGTGGCACCCGCACAGCGGCCTGTGGCCGGTGCTGCTGGACGAGTCGGCGCAGCCCTGGGGGGTCGGGCAGATCGTTCCGGACGACCCCCGCCAGATCGACCACTTCACCGCCGAGGGGTTCATGGCCGAGGTGTGGCAGGAGTGGGTGACCCAGATGCCGCAGGCCGCGCTGGAGGAGCTGGACCCGTTCGGGGCGATCTGTCCCGGCCCGGCCCCGCCCGGGATGCTCAAGGCCGCCCCCGAGGCGGTCGCCGACTGGCTCGCGGGCGAGCTGGCCGTCAAGGGGATGCCGCTCGGCCTGGTCGCCGCCCCCAGGAGCGCCGACGCGCTGGCCGTGATGGGCTGGCAGGGCGCGCTGCACCACAACGAGTGGATGATCCCGCTGGCCGCCGTGGTGCGCAGCTGGGAGGACCGGTTCGGCGCGCGGGTGGTGAGCGTCGGGTTCAACACCCTGGACCTGAGCGTGGCCGCGCCACCGGTCGATCCGGAGCACGCGTTGCACGTGGCCGCCGAGCACTGGACGTTCTGCCCGGACAACATCGTCCAGGGCCCCGGTGACCTGCAGGGCTATGCCGAGCAGATCATCGGCGAGCACGCCTGGTCGTTCTGGTGGGACTGAGTCCGGCCGCGCGCACGACAGGGTGGCTCGGCCGGACCGTCCGGTGTCAGGGGAGGTGGGCCACGGCCCCGTAACTCCCCGAAGAACTCGGCTGTTCGGCGCAGGCGGTGTCGAGGCCGTCCGGCCGCCATTCCGGGATCCACACCAACCCCGGATCGACCAGCACCAGACCTTCGAGCAACGCCGCGACCTCCTCTCTGTAGCGAATCGCGTGACCCGGCAGCGTCATCGCCAGCAGGTCGTGAATCGCTCCCAGCAGCTCCGGCGGGACCGCGTCGAACGTGGTCTGCAGCAGCGACAGGTAGCTGCCTTCGGGCACCACCTGCCGGATCCGCTTGATCACGTAGTGGAAGTACTCGTCGTCGTTCAGGCTGTGGGTCGACAGCAGCAGCACGGCCATGGGCCGGTCCCAGTCGAGGAACGTCTGCAGGACCCGGTCATCGAGGATGTCGTCGATCTCACGCACGTCGCCCTCTACGACGCGTACGAGGTCGGTGACGGGCTCGATGGTCGCCCGGGCTCCGGCCAGCACCATCGGGTCGTTCTCCACGTAGACCACACGGGGGACCGCGCCGCACAGGGCGTCACGGGCCACGTCGTGCAACTGTCTGCCCGCCGGCAGGCCGCTGGGCACTCCACTCCCGACAATGACGAACTGGTCCACACATTCGCCGGCCAGATGACGCACCACACGGCACAAATAGTGGAGCACGGCCCGTGCGGCCGTCGTCACGACGGGAGCGGCCTGGTCGTAGCGGCGCACTGCGTCTCTGTCCGCCACGAAGTTGTTCTTCCCACCCGTGGCCGCGTCGAGAACCCGGGTGATCCTGGCTTGGGTCATCTCCAGCTTCGCCAGGTTTCGGATGGCACGCTGACGCATTGAGTGTTGCCCCTTTCCCCTCGCCCACTTTCTCGGGAAAAGAATGATCCTTTCGGACCCCACTCGATGACCCAGAACTTATGATCCTCGCTGCGCGGCGGATGACAACCGGAAAAGCCATTAGTTTTCGGTATATCTGGCTAACCCTCTACCGTGAATAACGATCATCCATTAGGGAAGGAGATCACTTTCCGAGGGAACGCGAAAGTCGTTCGCGATGGAAATTCAACACCTCGAAAGTCTCTTCGCGGGTCGTCGTCGTCACCGACAGCTTGGTGAACGCCTGGTGGTACGCCTCCACCGCGGCGGTGTCGGTGATCAGCTCGTCGGACTCGATGCCGTGGGCGCACGCGATGTCCGCCTCGAACGCCTCGGCGAAGCGCCAGAGCGTGAACGGGCCGGTGCGCGGCACGTAGACGGGATCGTCCGTCGGCAGCACGTGGAGCGAGACGTTGGGCCGCTTGGCGTGCTCGATGAGCTGGTCGATCTGGCGGAGCTGGACGTGCGGCCCGACGATCGAGCGGGTCAGCACGCTCTCGTCGATGACCGCCCACACCACGATGCCGCTGTCGCGGGCCACGGCCTCCTGGCGGGCCAGCACGAGGGCGAGCGCCTCGTCGACCGTCTGCTGCCCGAGCGTCGCCGGCCCGGTCACGGTGACGGCCGCCCTGGCGTATTCCTCGGTCTGCAGCAGCGGCGGGACGAACTGGGGGTGGTAGGTGCGGATCACCGTGGCCCGCTGCTCCAGCGCGTACGTGGTGGCCAGCCAGACCGGCACCGACTGCGCGTCGTACCAGGCGGCCTCGCGCTCGCCCCTGGCCAGCGACAGCACGTATTCGCGGATGGGCGGGGCGGTGACGCCGTAGAGGGCGAGCAGGCGCTCGGCGGTGATGGGGGCGGGCGCGATCCGGCCCTCCTCGATGGCCGGGATCGCGGCGGCTCCCTTGCCGATCGCCGTCTCCACCTGCGCGACCGACAGGTCGGCGGCCAGGCGCAGGCCGTGCAGCCGCCTGCCGAGCGCCCGGCGCTGCGGCCCGCTCAGCGGTGCGGCCGCCTCGGGGATGTCGGGGGAGGAGGGGGGCTCGGGCTCGTCGGGCAGCCCCTCGGCCCTGCGGGCCAGCTCGACCACGCCGCGCAGCAGGGTGAGGGAGCTCTCGGACAGCTCTGAGGTGCCCAGGCCGATGGCGGCCGCGCGCAGCTGGAGGTCCTCGACCGCGCCGGACTCGAGGTAGTCGTCACCGACCAGCCAGCCGACGCTCACCTGGAGGCACGAGGCCAGCGCCCTGAGCACCTGGAGCGTCGGGTTGGTCTGCTTGCCGGTGCGCAGCTGGCTGACGTAGGCGCGGGTGATGGGGATGCCCGCCTCCGTCAGGGCGGAGGCGACCTGCGCGCCGGTGAAGCCGCGCTTGGTCAGCGCAAGATCGAGCCGTTCGGCGAAGTTCGCCACGGCACACCTCCATCCACCGCCCGTGAACTTTTCCAGCGTAAGGGACGCGAGCCGCACTGTCCCCTGCCATGCGGGGCAGCTCTGCCCCGCGAGTAGGTATCAACTTATGCGCAAACTGTCAGTTGACATAGCCTCGCTCGTAAGCAGACTATCGGAGGGCATGGTAACTGTGGCTTAACAGTCGGGGAGGAGGTGGCCGGACGTGACCATGGAATCCTCGCACCTCGAAGATCTGTCCTCCACGGGGCAGGAGCGAGTGGTGCAGCGGATCTGCGCGCGCGTGGCCGGGCCGGCAGTGGGAGCCGGCGTTCAGGTCGCGAGCCTGCCTCTCGGCGGCCTCCAGGTCTGGCTGGACAGCCCTCGTCACCGTTGGCGCTTCTACCACCGGATGGCCCGCGAGCTGCGGCTGGCCGGCTGGCACACGGAGACGGGACCTGATCGGCTGCTGTTGCTCGGGTGGAGTGCGGTCTGCCTGAGCCACCGCGCCAGGATGCTGAGCGCGGCCCTGGCGGGACGGCTGGCCGACTTCGACAAGACGGCCTTCATGGCCGTCATGATCGCCACCCGGCTGCGCCACGAGGGGTTCCCGGTGGAGGAACTCCCGGCCGAGGTGGAGGCTCGCTGCCGCGACGCGCTGCGCTGGCCCGCCCGGCTGGAGGACCTCGACGGCCTGGAACGCCGGTCGTCGCTGGAGCCGCTGCGGCTCAGGCTCGCCCAGGTGGCGGGGCTCGAGTCCAAGGTCGGCTGCCGCTGCTGCGAACATCTCGCGCTCGCCTCGAAGGTCGCGCGCACGGTGGCCGGTGGTGCGGTGCCGGCCAGGTCGCGCGCACGTTCGTCGGCATCGTGCTCCGCCACGCCGGATTCCTCCCCGGGGGTTGGGCTGACCGAGCGCATGGTCTGCGTCAGCGTGCCCAACGTGGCAACCACCAGAGCGGGGACGGCGCGATGACGCCGACGCCCATCCCCGCGCACCGGGCCGCACCGGTCCCGGCAGCCGTGGCGTGGCCGCGGCACCGGGCCAGGAGGCGGCCGGATCACCACCTCGGCGTCGCCATGAGGTTCCCCGCCGCGTACGCGCTGCCGCCCGGCGCGCCGCCCACCGGCCAACGGCCCTGGGGCGTCGCGTTCTGGTGCGCGTGCGCAGGAGCGGGAATGCTGGCGCTGCTGTCAGACGGCGGGTGGCCGCCGGCCGATCACGGCCGACTTCCCCGCCTGGGACTGACGGTGGCGCTTGTGCCGCTGGCCCCGGCGCTTCCCCATCCCTCCGGCATCGCGCGGCACGTGCCCGACTTAGTCGGCGCGGTGCTGTCGACCAGCGCGTTAGCGGCTGGCGTGCTGGCCGACACGAGGGGGAGCGCCTGGGGCCGGCTTCATCGGCGTTCGCCGGGCCGTGCGGCCGCGGCCACGGAGCCGATCGCGAGGTCGTACGCGGGATCGTACGCGACCTCGTGGCGGCATCGTGCGCGCGCGACCGACCCGCGGCTCCGGCGACGTAGCGGACTCCCGATGGCGGCGGGCGCGTTCTGCCCGTCCGGTGCGGCGTCGTTCGCCGTGCTCGCCATGGGGCCGCCTTTTGTGGAGAAGGCCGGACTCCTGTCGGCCATGATCGCGGTGACTCCGGCGGCCATCCTGGCCGTCCGCCGCGTCGGGACCGACGGAGCCGTCTACGGCGGAGGCTTTGCTCTGGGCGGAGGTTGCGCGCCGCTGCCGGCCCACTCGTCTTCCGACGGGTGGAGCCTGCTCGGCGCGGTGCTGATGGGCGCCGGATTCGGCGCGCTCGCGGTCGGTCTTCTGGCGGGGGCCACCGCGAGCGCCGAACCCGGTCAGCACGCCTCCGCGATCGGCACCATCGGCACGTGGGCGATGCTGGGTGGGGTGATCGGCGCGATGGGCGCCACAGTGCTGATCGGCCGGCCGTTCTCGGAGGGGCCCGCTTCCGGGCCCGTCTCCGTCCTGGTGGCCGTTCTCCCGGCCGCCGTCCTGCTCGCCGCCACGGCGCTGGTGCGGGTCGCCGGGGCGTCGGGCCATGAGACCGAACCTCGATCTCAACGCGCGGCGGAAGAGGGGCCGGCGATCTTCCGCCGGCTCCTCGCCGAGCCGCGCGGCCACGTCAACCACGTACGGAGCGAGGTTCTGGCCCGCTTCGCCACATACGACCGCAAGGTCGTCAACCCGCTATGAACAGGAGCGATCATGCTCACGGATGAACTGCGCCGATCACAGCCGCACGAGGTCCACGCACGCGGAGCGCGCCACGCGCCGCCGTCCTGGGGCGAGGACCAGGGCGACGCGCCGCCGGTGGAAGAACCGCCGCGCACCGTGCACAGGCTGCGCCGCATCCGTCCGGTGTCCGCGCGGGCGATCACCGAGATCGACCACGCGTTACGCCACCCGGTCATCTGACACCACACCCTTCCCGCACAGGAGGAGAACCCATATGCGCACCGTCCTCGCCCGGAGCCTTCAGTGAGCCGCGGGAGGGTGGGAGTGATCGTGGCGCCCGCCAACCCCTCGGCGGAGCCCGAGCTCACCCGCCTGCTCGGGTCGCGCGCCGACATGCACGTCACGCGCTTCCCGGTACGGCCCGGGCAGTCTCTGGCCGAACGGCTGGAAAGCTACAACGAGGCCCTGCCCTCCATGGTCTACGCGTTCGACGCCCTGCCGCTGAGCGCGATGGTCATGGCCTGCAGCGAGCCCCGCTACCTCCTCGGTCCCGATGAGGACCGCGACCAGTGCGCCGAGCTGACGGCCGCGACCGGGGTGCCCTTCGCCTCGGCCACGCAGGCCACGCGCGAGGCGATGGAACACGCCGAGGTGAGCGACATCGTGCTGGTCTCCCCGTACCAGCCGTGGCTGACCGAGCTGGCCGAGCGGTTCTGGAAGACGGCCGGGCTGAACGTCACCCAGGTCATCCAGGTACGCGCGAAGAACGGCTACTCCTCGTACGCGGTCACCCCCTCCGAGCTGATCAGCCAGGTCGAACTGGCCGAGCTGCCGGCGGACGCGGTGCTGCTGTTCACCGGCACCGGCATGGCCACGCTGCCCGTGCTCGGCCCCCTCAGCGCCGGCAACGACCGGATCCTGCTGACCTCCAACCTCTGCACGGCCTGGTGGGCGCTGTCCAGGACCATCGGGCAGCAGGTGACGCTCGGCCGCGTGCCGCACCGGCGGTACATGGGAGGCGCGGCATGAACGGCGTCATCGTGGTGGGAGCGGGACCCGCGGGGCTGACCGCGGCGCTCTCGCTGGCCAAGGCCGGGATCCCGGTCACCGTGCTGGAGCGCGAGAGCGAGCTCAGCAAGCAGACCAGGGCCTGCACGTTTCACCCGGCCACGCTCGACCTCCTCGACGACCTGGGCGTGGCGTCCCAGCTCGTCGCCAAGGGCCGCGTCGTCGACCGGGTGCAGTGGCGCGACCGGTCCGGCATCGTGCTGGCCGAGATGGGCATGAACCGGCTCAACGGCCTGACCAGGCATCCGTTCAGGATCCACGCCGACCAGGCCGCGCTCACCCCGCTGCTGCTGGCGGCCCTCAGCGTCTACCCGGACGTGGACGTGCGGTTCGGCACCCATGTGGACGGCGTGGCCGAAGGCGGCACAGGGATCCGGGTCCGCGTCGGCCACACCTGGACGCGGGCCCGGTACATGATCGCCGCCGACGGCGCGCACAGCACGGTCAGGGGCTCCCTGGGCCTGCCGTTCCCCAGGTCCGCCTACCCGACGCAGGCGCTGCGGGTGTTCACCGACTCGCCGCTGGACCGGCTGCTGCCGAGCCTGGCGCCGCTGACGTACGTGCGGGACGTGCAGCAGTCGTGCACGCTGCTCGGGCTGCCGGACCACTGGCGGATCATCTTCAAGATCCCCTGCGACACGCACGAGCCGCTGTCGCCGCCGAACCTGTCCCTGCTGGTCCGCCGGGCCCTGCCCGGGGCGAGCGGGCCGATCCACGTGACGGGCGCCGACCGGTTCGGGCTGTCCAGAGGCGTGCTGACCTCGTACCGGTGCGGCCGGGTGCTGTTCGTCGGCGACGCCGCGCACCTGACCTCCACGGTCGGCGGGCTCAACATGAACGCCGGCATCCACGACGCGGCCGAGGTGGGCCAGGTGATCGCGGCCGTGATCGGCGGCTTCGCCCCGCCGGCGGCGCTGGAGGCGTGGGCCTGGCGGCGGCGCTCGGTGCTGCTGCAGCGGGTGATCCCACCTCGCGAGACCCGGCTCGCGGGAGTGCGGGAACGCGACAGCGCCAGGCTGGCGGCCGCCATGGCCGGGCTGCGCGCCATCGCCGGAGACCCTGACGCGACACGTGCCTACCTGGCACAGGCCTCATTACTGGACACCGTGCCAGGGAAGAGGTGACGACCCCCCGTTCCGCGTACTGACTGGAGGAGGTGTGACGCCGGATGTGGCGAACCCTGTCTGACGACGCTCGCCAGGCCATTCGCGACCTGTGCGACAAGCACGGAGCCCGCCTCTACGACTACTGCCGCACGGAGCTCGCCGCGGGCGACGCCGAGCAGGCGGTGGCCGGTGCGATGCTGACGGCGCACCTGTACGCGGATCGCGTGGTCGATCCGGCCCTGCGGCGGCCCTGGTTGTACGCGGTGGCCCGCGCGCACCGGGCGTTCGTCGCCAAGCCCGCGAGCATCGGCTCGTGGTCGCGGCCCGGCCGGATGTCGGAGCTGCTGCCCGAGGCGCTGCTCTCCCTGGAGCGCCCGCAGCGGGAGCTGCTCGACCTGTCCATGCGCCACGGCCTGGCCGACGCGGAGATCTCCGTGATCTTCGAGCTGCGCCAGGACGAGGTGCGGACCATCGTCACCCGGGCTGCCGAGTCCCTGGAGGAGTGGTTCGCCGCGATCATCGCCGCGCGGGGGCGCGACGGATGCCCCGACCTGACGGCACGCGTGTCGGCGTGGGTCGCGGCGCCCGGCCGGCGAGCCAGGGCCAGGATCGGCCGTCACATCCAGTCCTGCGCGACCTGCCGGGCCGCGCCCAGGACCATGTCGGCGGCGGCGTTGCTGCGCCGCCTGCCGATCACCACACTGCCCGGCACACTTCCCAACCGGCTGGCGTTGGCGCAGCCGTTGCCCGGCGAGGGGCCTCTCTGGCGGGCGGACGGCTTCCCCGTGCAGGCACGCACACTGGTGGAGACCGGTCCTTCCCCGGCTCCTCCGGTCGCCGACGCCACGCCGCAGATCCCGGTCGCCGACCCCACGACGGCGACCTCGGGAAAGCCCTGGTCGGCGGCGGGCGCGGCCGCCGCCGACCAGGAGCCCCCGGCGGCACCCGCCGTGCGCGGGCGGCACCCGTTCACGCCGCCGAGCCGTACGCGGGCCTTCCGCGGCGGCGCGTACGGGGACAAGCTCGTCTTCAGCGCCGCCATCAAGGGCTCGGGCAACGGCTCCCACAGCGAGGGCGCCATCATCCGGTACGGCGGGATCTCCCTGGGCGGCGATCTGGCCGAGCTGCGGGACGGGCAGGTTCAGGAGTTCTGGCGGGACCGGCTGGACGACGACGACCCCGAGGCGGGGCCGCCGATCAGGGCCGTGGCCAGGCTCGGCCTGATCGTGGGCGTGGGCCTGCTGGTGGCGGGGCTGGTCTGGGCCGTCGTGAACGCCCAGAAGCATCCCCCGACGCTCACCAAGGCCTCGGCGCAGACGGGCGGCCTGCTGGACGAGCCGTCGCGCTGGGTGGCCGGGGTGGCCCCGATGGCCGCCGGAGCCGGCCTGACGAGCATGGCCAGGAAGGCCGAGCTGCCCAAGCCCGCGCCTCCGGTGGCCAGGCTGTCGCCGGCGACGGCGTGGCTGGGCTCGGGGCGTACCGGAACGTTCGCGCTGTCGTGCGACGGACGCTGCGAGATCGTCTCCGCCAAGGGCACCGACGGCATCACCGTGTCAGGGAACACCTTCAAGGTGACCGCGCCGCTCCCGCGGCCCGGCTGCTCCGCGCGGTCGAGCGTGGAGCGGGGGAAGATCACCGTCCAGTGGGCGGGCCGGGCGACCGGTGACGGCAAGACCACCGGCGGCACCAGCGCCGGGGGCGGCACCCTGACCATGAGCGTGGCCTGGACGGTCCGGCAGAAGGGCACGCGGACGACGCTCGACTACCGGCGCGGCGTCCTCTCCTGCGGGTGAGGGCCCCGGGCGGCGCGCCCGAGACCCTCTCATACCGCTAGAAGCCCCCTCATACCGCTAGAAGAACGAGAACTCGCGATCGGGCTCGGGCAGCTCGACCCGGTCGGGACCGCGGAACGTGGTCGTGTCCTGCGGCACGTCCGCCAGCGGCGTGCCCAGGACGAACGGGACGACGACGCTGGACCTGGCCAGGTCGAGCGTCACGGTCGCGCCGGTGCCGGTCTCGTCGCTGTAGGTCGAGTCGGTGCCGGCCACCACGAGGCCGACCCGGTGGCCCTTCCTGAAGGTGTAGTCCTGCGGCAGCGTCAGCCACTTGACCGTCCCGTACGTGCCGGGCGGCAGCGGCGCGGCCTGGCTGAGCGAGTCGCGGTTCTGGACGTCGATCCAGCCGCGGGCGACGATCTCGAGCGGGCGGGTGGCCACGTTCGTGACGACCTTCTTGTAGCAGGCGTCGTCGGCCGCGGTGCTCTCGCCGTAGCAGTCCTCCTCGGTGAGCGTGGTGATGCCCTGGCCGCGGCGCCAGTCGACGCGGGTGCCGTCGCCGAAGTCGACGAGCAGGGCGGTCAGGTTGGAGGTGGGCTTGTCCAGCTTGACCCGCAGGTCCGCGGTGGGCGTGCCGGACAGGCGCAGGTCGAGCGGGAGCGCGCCCGTGGTGAACGCGACCCGTCCCGGGTTCGCCGTCCCGATGTCGGCCACCATGTCGCTCTCGGTCATGGCGACGTCGGTGAAGGAGGCGGTGCTGTTCCTGGCGGCGGGCTTCAGGCCGAGCGAGCCGTCGGGCGCGGGACGCAGGGACGCCTTGAGCGCGAACGGCGCCGGCCAGTCGTGCTGGGTGGTCCAGCGGGCCGGGCCGATCTCGACGTCGGCGCGGGGCTCGTTCACGATCCCGTTGCGTACGCCGTGCAGCCAGTAGTCGAACCACCGGTGCAGGGTGTCCACCCAGAGCGCGCGCCGGCCCTCGAAGTCGAACGGGTCCACGTGCTGGGTCTGGCCGACCCAGATCTTGCGCGGCACGTTGCGGTCGGCCAGGGCCTTCCACCAGGTCGAGAAGTTGTCGGGCTTGACGTTGAGGTCGTTGACCGTGTGGACGACGAACACGCTGGCCTTGACCTTGGAGGCGTCGCCGAGCAGGCCCTTGATGTAGTCGCGCTCGGCCCAGAACGGATTGAAGTTGCCCGTGTCGTCGCCGTCCTCGGCGTCCATCCTGTCGCGCACGGCCTGGCACTTGGCCTCGGGGTCGGTGTCGACGTAGTTGGCCAGCCAGGAGGCGTAGTCGTGGTTGTAGATGACTCCGTTGGAGCGCTGGTACTTGTACCAGGAGCTGATGGCCGAGATGGGCACGATCGTCTTCAGGCCTTCGACGCCGGTGGCGGCGACGGCGTTGGCCAGGGTGCCGTCGTACGACTTGCCGATCATGGCGGCCTTGCCCGTCGTCCAGTCGGCCACGGCCGGGGTGCCGTCCGCCCTGAACGCCTTGGCGCGGCCGTTCAGCCAGTCGATGACGGCCTTGCCGCCCAGGACGTCCGCCTTGCCGCCGATGTCCGGGCAGCCGTCCGATCGGGTGGTGCCGAGCATGTCGACGTTGAGGACGGCGTAGCCGCGGGGGACGAAGTAGTTGTCGTAGAAGAGCGGAAATTTCGTGACATTTCCGGCGGCGTCGTAAATTTTGCGCTCTGCCTCGTTGCCGCGGCCGGAGTTGTCGTAGTACGGGCTCTCATCGATGATCACCGGCACCTTGAGCCCCGGGCCGGACTCCTTGGGCCTGATGACGTCCACGCGTACTCTGTCGAGTTTGCCGTCGAGGTCGCTGTCGACGGTCGACTCGACGTACACGTGCTCGCGGACCGCGTCCGCGTAGGAGAAGACCGGCTGTGTACGGCCGTTCTGGACGGTGATGGCGGGTGCTGCTGCCGCCGCCTGGGCGGGTGTCGCGATCGCGAGGGTGAGGGTGACGGCGAAGAGGGCCGGGCGTAATTGTGGCACGCGTGACCTCCGGGACGTGGGCTGAATCACCCGCAATCTCTCAGACCGCCCGGAGCCTGACAAGATTTCCCCATGGGCGTACGGGATCGAGTACGAGGCTGCCTCCTCGGTGGCGCGATCGGCGACGCGCTCGGGTCGCCGATCGAGTTCCAGTCGTTGCGGGAGATCCGCAGGGAGCACGGGACAGAGGGCATTACCGGATATGTCACGACGTGGCGAGGAAGGTCCGGCCTCATCACCGACGACACCCAGATGACGCTCTTCACCGTGGAAGGGCTGCTCCGGGCCCGCGCCGCCCACGCTGGCGGGCCCCCGGGCCCAGGGCGGGCGGCGTACCCGTACCCCGAGGTGGTGGAGCCCGTGCGGCAGGCGTACCTGCGCTGGCTCGACACCCAGAACCACCAGGCCCCGCCGCCCGCGGACCGCCCGCACCGCACGGGCCGGCTGCGCGAGGAGATCTGGCTGTACTCGCGCAGGGCCCCGGGCAACGCCTGCCTGTCGGGCCTGCGTCAGCAGTTCCCCGGGCCGTCCCCGCTGGGCGTGCCGGGCCCGGTGAACCCGAACTCCAAGGGCTGCGGCACCGTGATGCGCTCGGCACCCTTCGGCCTGGTCGCGCTCTCCGGCGGCGCGGGGCCCGACCCTCGGGAGGCGTTCGAGGTGGCGGCGGCGTGCGCGCAGATCACCCACGGGCATCCGACCGGCTACCTGGCCGCGGGGGCGTTCGCCGCGATCACGGCGTACCTCGTGGCGGGCGAGGCCCTGGAGCCCGCCGTCCACCGCGCCCTGGACCTGCTGGCGGCCTACCCGGCGCACGACGAGACCAGCGCGGCCCTGCGCGCCGCCGTGGCGCTCGCCGCCGACGGCGGCGCGCACTCGCCGGAGCGGGTCGAGTCGCTGGGCGGCGCGTGGGTGGCCGAGGAAGCGCTGGCCATCGGCGTGTACTGCGCCCTGGTCGAGCCCTCCGTGGAGCGGGCCCTGCTGCTGTCGGTCAACCACTCGGGCGACAGCGACTCCACCGGCTCGGTGTGCGGCAACCTGCTCGGCGCCCTCCACGGCACCGGCGTCCTGCCCGCCGCCTGGCTGCGTCCCCTGGAGGGCCGTGAGACGATCGAACGCCTCGCCGCCGAGCCGGCATAACCGGCAGGCGCCCCGGGCCGGGCGAGATATTGGGATGCGCGTCCCGCCGGTGTCGGGCAGCATGGTCGGTTGGCTCCGGGGACGCGGGGCTCAAATATCCTGAAAGCAGTATGGGAACGCCTTCCTTGTCCTCTCCACTCGCCGAGCTCCACTCCCGCCTGCCCGAGCTCATGCCGCGCGACCAGCGGCGACTGCGGCGCAGGCTCGACGGCATGCGCCGGGTCCGGTCACGTGACGCCCGGGACAAGATCGTCGCGGAGATCCTCGCCGACGTCGAACGCGCCGAGCAGCGGCTGGTCCGGCGGCGCGAAGCCGTACCGGTGGTGAAATATCCGGAAAACCTGCCGGTCTCCCAGCGGAAAGACGACATCCTTGAGGCCATCCGCGACCACCAGGTGGTGATCATCGCGGGCGAGACGGGCTCCGGCAAGACCACCCAGATCCCCAAGATCTGCCTGGAGCTGGGCCGCGGCGTACGCGGGCTGATCGGCCACACCCAGCCCCGCCGCATCGCCGCCCGCACGGTCGCCGAGCGCATCGCCGAGGAGCTCGACACCGGCCTGGGCGAGGTCGTCGGCTACAAGGTCCGCTTCACCGACCAGGCGAGCGACCGCACGCTCGTCAAGCTGATGACCGACGGCATCCTGCTGGCCGAGCTGCAGAACGACCGCATGCTCGACCAGTACGACACGCTGATCATCGACGAGGCCCACGAACGCAGCCTCAACATCGACTTCATCCTCGGCTACCTCAAGCAGCTCCTGCCCCAGCGCCCCGACCTCAAGGTCATCATCACCAGCGCCACGATCGACCCCGAGCGGTTCTCCCGCCACTTCGACGACGCGCCGATCGTCGAGGTCTCCGGGCGCACCTACCCGGTGGAGGTGCGTTACCGGCCGCTCAGCGAGGACGACGACCAGACCCAGGGCATCGTGGACGCCTGCCGGGAGCTGATCTCGGAGGGCCCCGGCGACATCCTGGTGTTCCTGTCGGGCGAGCGGGAGATCCGCGACGCCGCCGACGCCCTGGGCAAGGCCGAGTTCCGCAACACCGAGATCCTCCCGCTCTACGCCCGCCTGAGCGCCGCCGAGCAGCACCGCGTCTTCCAGCGCCATACCGGCCGCCGCGTCGTGCTGGCCACCAACGTCGCCGAGACGTCGCTCACGGTCCCCGGCATCAAATACGTCGTCGACCCGGGGTTCGCCCGCATCTCCCGCTACAGCCACCGCACCAAGGTGCAGCGGCTGCCGATCGAGGCCGTCTCGCAGGCCAGCGCCAACCAGCGCAAGGGCCGCTCGGGCCGCACCTCCGACGGCATCTGCATCCGGCTGTACGAGGAAGAAGACTTCCTCAGCCGGCCCGAGTTCACCGACCCCGAGATCCTGCGTACCAACCTGGCCTCCGTCATCCTCCAGATGACCTCGATCGGGCTGGGCGACATCGAGGCGTTCCCGTTCGTGGAGCCGCCGGACCGCCGCCAGGTCAAGGACGGCGTCAACCTGCTCCACGAGCTGGGCGCGTTCGACGTCCACGGCAAGCTCACCGGCGTCGGCCGCAAGCTGGCCGGCCTCCCCGTCGACCCGCGCCTGGGCCGCATGGTGCTGGAGGCCGAGAAGAACGGCTGCCTGCGCGAGGTCATGGTGATCGCCGCGGCGCTGTCCATCCAGGACCCGCGCGAGCGCCCGTCCGACAAGCAGCAGCAGGCCGACGAGAAGCACCGGCGCTTCGCCGACCCCGAGTCCGACTTCCTGGCCTACCTCAACCTGTGGAACTACCTGCGCGACAAGCAGCAGGAGCTGTCCTCCAGCGCCTTCCGGCGGCTGTGCAAGGCCGAGTTCCTCAACTACCTGCGCGTACGCGAGTGGCAGGACATCTACAGCCAGGTGCGCCAGTCGCTCGGCACCCAGCCCAACAGCCAGCCCGCGCAGCCGTACCACGTGCACGCGTCGCTGCTGGTCGGGCTGCTGTCGCACATCGGCGTCAAGGACGTCATGGACAAGCAGCGGGGGCAGGACGGCCGCCGGCCGATCCAGGAATACCTCGGCGCCCGCAACGCCCGCTTCGCGATCTTCCCTGGCTCGACGCTGGCCAAGAAGCAGCCGCAGTGGGTCATGTCGGCCGAGCTGGTCGAGACCTCCCGGCTCTGGGCGCGCGTCAACGCCAAGATCGAGCCCGACTGGGTCGAGCCGCTCGCGCAACACCTGGTCAAACGCACCTACTCCGAGCCGCACTGGGAGAAGAACCAGGGTGCGGTGATCGCCCTGGAGAAGGTCACCCTGTACGGGGTGCCGCTCGTGGTGGGCCGCAAGGTCAACTACGGCCGCATCGACCCCGACCTGTCGCGTGAGCTGTTCATCAGGCACGCCCTGGTCGAGGGTGACTGGGACACCCACCATCGCTTCCTCAAGGACAACCGCAGGCTGCTCGGCGAGGTCGAGGAGCTGGAGAACCGGGCGCGCCGCCGCGACATCATGGTGGACGACGAGGCGCTGTTCGACTTCTACGAGCAGCGGGTGCCGGCCGACGTGGTCTCGGCCCGCCACTTCGACTCCTGGTGGAAGCAGGCCAGGCAGCAGACGCCCGACCTGCTCACGTTCTCGCCGGACATGCTGGTCAACGAGGGCGCCGACGTCAGCGCCCGCGACTACCCCGACACCTGGAAACAGCTCGGGCAGCGGATGAAGCTGACCTACCAGTTCGAGCCGGGCGCGGACGCCGACGGCGTGACCGTCCACGTGCCGCTCCAGGTGCTCAACCAGGTCAGCTCCGACGGCTTCGACTGGCAGATCCCCGGCCTGCGCGAGGAGCTGATCACCGCGCTGATCCGCTCCCTGCCGAAGGCCCTGCGCCGCAACTTCGTGCCCGCCCCCAACTACGCCAAGCAGGTGCTGGAGGGGGTCAAGCAGGGCGGCGAGCCGCTGCTGGCGGCCGTGGAGCGCGAGCTGCTGCGCCTGACCGGCGTACGCGTGCCGCGCGAGGCCTGGCAGCTGGACCAGGTGCCCGAGCATCTGCGCATCACGTACCGGGTGATCGACGAGCGCAGGCGCACGGTGGCCGAGGACAAGGACCTCGACGCGCTGAAGCGCCGCCTCGCCCCGCGCCTGCGGGAGACGCTCTCGCAGGCCGGCGACGACCTGGAGCAGACCGGCCTGCACACGTGGAGCTTCGGGACGCTGCCGAAGGTGTTCGAGCAGGGCCGGATGAAGGGCTATCCGGCGCTGGTGGACGCGGGCGACTCCGTCTCGATCAAGATCTTCGACACGGCGGCCGAGCAGCGCCGCTCCCACTGGCCCGGCGTGCGCCGCCTGCTCCTCCTCAATGTCACCAACCCGGCCAAATCCCTGCTGGGCGGCCTGTCCAACCAGGCCAAGCTGGCGCTGTCACGCAGCCCGCACGGCGGGGCGGTGGCGCTGTTCGAGGACGTGGTCAACGCGGCGGTCGACAAGCTGATGCTCGACGCCGGGGGCGCGGCGTGGGATCCGGTGGCCTTCGACCGCCTCTACCAGCACGTACGGGCTCACCTCCACGACACGGCGGCCGACGTGCTGTCGAAGGTGGAGCAGATCCTGAGCGTCTGGCACGCGGCGGGCGGCCAGCTGAGCGGCCTGCGGGAGAGCGCGTCGACGGACGATATCCGCGAGCAGCTCGGCAAACTCGTCTACGCGGGCTTCGTCACGGCGACCGGTTACCGGCGTTTGTCCGACATCTTGCGCTATATCCGGGCGATCGACCGCCGCCTCACCAAGCTCCCCGAGGAGCCCTGGCGGGACCAGGAGTGGATGGACAAGGTGCACAAGGTCGAGGACGACTACCACGACGTGCTGGAGAAGCTCCCTCGGGTGCGGAGAGGGGATCCGGACGTGGTGGAGATCCGGTGGATGATCGAGGAGCTGCGGGTGAGCTTCTTCGCCCAGACGTTGGGCACGCCTACGCCGGTCTCGGAGAAGCGCATCACCAAGGCGATGGAGAAGCTCACGCCATGAAGATCGAGGTGTCGAGCTTGAAGTCGACGGGGGAGGGCAGCTTGATCGGGGTGCCGATGATCACTCTGGTCAGCGCCTGATAGGCGCCATCCTTGATATCGCTGAACGCGGTCACGCTCGGCTCATCGGCGATCGGATCGATCAGCAGGTAGACCGGCACCCGGCCCAGTGCGTAAAGACGCTTCTTCTCCTCACGGTCGGTGTGGACGCTGCTGGGCGAGACGATCTCGGCGACCATCAGCACCCCGGACGACAACAGTTCCCCCGGGCCCCAGCGAGGGCAGAGGGGGTGCGTCAGGACGTAGTCGGGTATGAGCGAGTCGCGGGGGCCTTCGACGCAGACGCTCAGGCCGCCGGGCGCTCCTCGCCATCCGCGCTCCTTGCACAACGGAGAGAGGGCGTCGTTCAGGTCCACGGCCATCCAGGTGTGTTCTGGGGTGCCCATAGGACTCACAATCAGCTTCCCTTCGATGACCTCGACCCGGAAGCCGGGGAGGGGGGGTAGGGCATCGAACAATTCGCGGGCGGTGCTTGGCCGTCGGGGGAGACGCACCCAGGTCGACTCCGGGTCGTCTTCGTGCTCTGCCTCGTCCGTGTGATGTTCCTCTTCGGCGGATCCGGAGTGCTGCTCCTCCTCCACCGTGTCGGTGTGGTCCTCCTCCTCCACTTCCACTACATCCGTGTGGAGCTCTTCTTCCACCATGGCGACCATGGATTCTCTCCCTTCGTATTCGAACGGGCACGCTAAGTATTCCATCCCGCGCGCGCCGATGCCACGGGAATCGGCCGCCCCGTGGGGCGGCCGATTCGATGGAGTGTCACGCCGGGACGGCGTCCACGTCGCGTTCGTAGAAGCGGTGGCCGGCCACCGCCGTCGCGAACTTCTCGGCGATCCCGTCCCCCATCACCACCCCCACGTCGCTGGGCAGTCGCGCGGCCTCCAGGAGCTCGCGGCCCGACCCCACGGCCCCGATGGCCTTGCCGTGCTTGAACGCCTCCATGACGAAGAAGCGCGCCCGCCCCAGCGAGGCCAGGGCCGCGCCGTCGGCGGCCACCACCGCGTCGTAGAGGACCGAGCTCGCCGCGCCGAGCTGCCGGTCCACGGGGATGCCGGCCACGGTGCCCTCCGCCGGGGCCAGCACCTCGCAGATGGCGCCCTTGCCCTCCAGGGACTCGCGCAGGGCGGTCACCTCGCCGGCGTCCGTCCCGTCCGCCATGAGGATGGCGACCTTGCGGGTGGCGATGCTCTGCGGCTGGCCGGTCATGCTGAGCGCGGGTGAGGCGTTGGAGTGGACCTCGGTCCTGGGCGGCTCGGGCAGGCCGAGCCCCTGGGCCACCTGGGCGGCCAGGTCGGGGTGGATCTGGCCCAGGTGCCGGACCACGCCCTCCTTGATGGGGGGCCGCTCCACGTGCCCGAGTTCGAACAGGAACGCGGCCACGATGTGCCGCTTCTCCCAGTCCGCCATGCTGTTCCAGAACAGGGTGGCCTGGCTGTAGTGGTCCTCGAAACTGGGGCTGCGCTCGCGGATCTTCACGCCGTCCACCCGCTCCTGGTAGTGCCGGTAGCCGTCGGTGGCCTCGGGGCGGTTGCCGCTGATGGAGTTGGGCGCGTAGCTGGTGCGCGACTCGTGGATCAGGTGCTGGTGGAAGCCGTCGCGCTGGTCGTTGCGCACCTCGTTCACCGGCCGGTTGACCGGGATCTGCGGGAAGTTGGGCCCGCCCAGGCGCAGGAGCTGGGTGTCGAGGTAGGAGAAGTTGCGGGCCTGCAGCAGCGGGTCGTTGGAGAAGTCGATGCCGGGCACGACGTTGGCGGTGTGGAAGGCGACCTGCTCGGTCTCGGCGAAGAAGTTCTGCGGGTTGCGGTTGAGCGTCATCTTGCCTATGGGCCGCAGCGGCACCTGCTCCTCAGGGATGATCTTCGTGGGGTCGAGCAGGTCGAAGTCGAAGTCGTGCTCCCGCGACTCGGGAACGAGCTGCACGCACAGCTCGTACTCGGGGTAGACGCCGCGCTCGATGGCCTCCCACAGGTCCCGGCGGTTGTAGTCGGGGTCGTTGCCCTGGATGCGCAGCACCTCGTCCCACACCAGCGAGTACGTCCCCAGCACCGGCCGCCAGTGCCACTTGACGAACGTCCCCTGCCCGGAGGCGTTCACCAGCCGGAACGTGTGCACCCCGAACCCCTGCATCATCCGGAAGCTGCGCGGGATCGCCCGGTCGGACATCAGCCACATGACCATGTGCAGCGACTCCGGCTGGAGCTGCACGAAGTCCCAGAACGTGTCGTGCGCCGACTGCGCCTGCGGGATCTCGTTGTGCGGCTCCGGCTTGACCGCGTGCACGAAGTCGGGGAACTTGATGCCGTCCTGGATGAAGAAGACCGGGAAGTTGTTGCCCACGAGGTCGAAGTTGCCCTGAGAGGTGTAGAACTTCGTGGCGAATCCGCGTACGTCCCGGACGGTGTCGGCCGAGCCGCGCGAGCCCGCGACGGTCGAGAAGCGCACGAACGTCGGCGTCGGCGTCGAGGTGTCGTTCAGGAAGGCCGCCGAGGTCAGGTCGCCGAGCGGCTCGTAGAGCCGGAAGACCCCGTACGCGCCCGCGCCCCTGGCGTGGACCACGCGCTCGGGGATGCGTTCGTGGTCGAAACGGGTGATCTTCTCGCGGAAGTGAAAGTCCTCCATGAGCGTCGGCCCGCGGGTGCCCGCCCGCAGCGAGTCGTCCGTGTGATCGACCGGGACGCCCTGATCCGTGGTCATGGTGAGGTCGTCGAGTGGGACGCGATCGGCGTCGAGCTGGCGGTGCTTCGCATCGCGCTCTGGCTTCATGAAGAAATCCCCCTTATAGGATTTGTCGGGCGCTTTTGCCTAGGTGCCCGGCCGAACGGGTTGAAACGGGGGGATTGATGATCAAGGCCGTGGTGTTCGACGTCGGGGAGACGCTGATCAGCGAGGCGCGCATCTGGACGCGCTGGGCCGGGCGGCTGGATGTGAGCGAGTTCGTGCTGATGGGCGCGCTCGGCGGGATGGCGGCGCTGGATCGCCCCCACATCGACGCCTTCGAGCTCATCCGCCCCGGCTTCGACGCGGACGCGGAGGATGCCGCCTGGGAGCGCGACGAGCCTGACGGCCTGCGCAACCACTTCGACGCCGACGACCTCTACCCCGACGTGCGCGACGCCCTGGCCGCCATCAGGGCGGCCGGATACCAGGTGATCATCGCGGGCAACCAGCCGGCGCGGGCCTACGGGGCACTGGTCGCCATGGACCTGCCCGCCGACTCCGTGCACACCTCCGAGGGATGGGGCGTGTCCAAGCCGGACGCCGGGTTCTTCGCCAAGGTCGCGGCGGTCGCGGGGCGGGAGCCCGGCGAGATCCTCTACGTCGGCGACCGGCTCGACAACGACGTGCTCCCGGCCGCCGCGGCGGGCATGCGCACGGCGCTGCTGCGCCGCGGCCCGTGGGGGTACCTGCACGCCGAGCGCCCGCAGGCGGCGGCCGCCGACGCGATCATCGACGACCTGCACGCCGTGCTGCCCGTGCTGGAACGCCTCGGCTGAGCGCGAGTGTGGGGACGCGTTGGATGAACGCCCGCGCCGGAACGCCGCGCGAGCGGTGACGGCGGCGCGGGGACGGATCACGTGAGGTTCTCGTCGGAGTCGATGCGGATGGCACGCTCCTCCGCCGACAGGTCGTTCCCGTCGTCGTCGCCCCAATCGAGGGCGATCTCCTCGCCTTCCGTGTCGGGCGCCAGCCCTTCGTCCGGCTGGGTCAGCCGGTGCTTGGGGCGGGGCTCGTGGAGCCGGTCCCTGGCCTCGCGGCGAAGGCGTTCGTCGAGAGTGTCCCGGCGCTGGGGGTCGTCTTCCTTGACCTCGTGGTAGAAACCGAGATCCTCGGTCCACTCCTCGAACTCGATCGCCTGTTCGTCACTGAAGCCGAACCGGTCAGGAGGTTTTTCGGTCATACGCGCCCCCTACCCAGGACGCGGCCCGAAATCCTATGACTTGGCCTTGCTTAGGGCCTTGGCCAACTCTTCCTTGTCCCTCTTCGACACTGTGGTGGGCGTCGGTTGCCAGAGGGGCCAGGGCTACTCATGGGACTGGGATGATGCCCATTTGAGGGTTAAACGAGCTCGAGCGGATGATCCCTGCTCACCAGCGCCGCGTAGTGGCCGGCGCGGGCCATCAGCTCGTCGTGGGTGCCGCGCTCGACGATCTTCCCGCCGTCCAGCACGACGATCTGGTCCGCGTCGCGGACCGTGGACAGCCGGTGCGCGATCGTGATGGTCGTACGGCCCCGCGCCAGCGCGTCGAGCGCCTCCTGCACGGCCCGCTCGGTCTGCGTGTCCAGCGCGCTGGTGGCCTCGTCGAGGACCAGCACCGGCGGGTTGCGCAGCAGCGTGCGCGCGATGGCCAGGCGCTGCTTCTCGCCGCCGGAGAACCGGTAGCCGCGCTCGCCCACCAGCGTGTCGTAGCCGTCGGGCAGCGAGGCGATGTGGTCATGGATGCGCGCGGCCCGCGCGGCCTCCTCCAGCTCCTCGTCGGTGGCCGACGGCTTGGCGAAGCGCAGGTTGTCGGCGATCGAGGCGTGGAACAGGTACGTCTCCTGCGACACCACGCCGACCGCCTCGCTCAGCGTGTCGAACGTCAGCTCCCGCACGTCCACCCCGTCGATCGTGACCCGCCCGCCGGTGACGTCGTAGAGCCTGGGCAGCAGGTAGCTGAGCGTGGTCTTGCCCGAGCCGGTCTCGCCCACGACGGCCAGGCTGGCGCCCGCCGGGACCTTGAGGTCCACGCCGGTGAGGGTGGGGGTCTCGCCGTACGAGAAGTCGACGTCCTCGAAGCGGACCTCGCCACGCACGTCCGCCAGCTCCCGCGTGCCGGGGCGGATGTCCACCGGCAGGTCCAGATACTCGAAGATCCGCCCGAACAGCGCCAGCGAGGTCTGCACCTCGACGCCCAGCCGCAGCAGCGAGACCATCGGCCTGAACAGGCTGGTCTGCAGGGTCGTGAAGGCCACCAGCGTGCCGACCGAGATCGCGCCCGTGTGGCCGACCGCCCAGTAGATCATCGCGGGCATGGCCGCCATGACGATCTGGATGGACGACTGCCGCCAGCGTCCCGCCATGCTCGTCCGCACGCCGAGGTCGGCCAGCTCGTCGGAGGCCCGGCCGAAGCGCTCGGTCAGACCGTCGGAGCGGCCCATGGTGCGGCCGAGGAGGATGCCGCTGATCGACAGCGACTCCTGGACCATGGAGGCGATGCTCGCCAGCTTGCGCTGCCGCTCGTTGGTGATGCGCTTGCGCTCGCTGCCGACCTTGCGGCTGATCCACACGAACACCGGCATGAGCAGCAGCGAGACGACCGTCAGCCGCCAGTCGAGCGCGACCATGGCGACGATCGTGGCGATCACGGTGGTGAGGTTGGAGACGAGGGATGAGGCGGTCGAGGTGACGACCGACTGCATGCCGCCGATGTCGTTGGCGATGCGCGACTGGACCTCGCCGGTCCTCGTGCGGGTGAAGAACGCCAGCGACATGCGCTGCAGGTGGCCGTAGACGGCGATGCGCAGGTCGTGCATCACCCGCTGGCCCACGGTGGTGGACATCAGCGTCTGTACGACGTCGAACACGCTGGTGATGACCGCCACCGCGATCATGCCCAGGGCCAGCAGCGCGAGCAGGCCGGCGTCTCTGGCCGGGATCGCCACGTCCAGCACCTCGCGCAGCAGGAAGGGCGAGGCCAGCGACACCAGCGACGACAGCAGGATGAGGGAGCCCACCAGGGCCAGGCGGCCGCGGTAGGGGCGGAACAGCGTGATGATGCGCCCGAGGGGCGCGCGTGGTTCCTCCGCCAAGTGGCGCCTCCTTTCAGATGTCCACTCAAACAGAGGTTAACTCATATTTGTTCCGGCTAAACTTATCGACATGGGAGAAAAGGAGCTCGCCGAGCTCTTGCACCTGGTCAGCCGGCGGTTGCGGCGCGGGTACGTGGACCGGCTGGTCCCGCTGGGGCTCAACCCGGGGCAGGCGCGGGCTCTCCGGGCGCTCGCCGAGGCCCCGGAAGCGCTGCGGATGGTGCGGCTGGCCGACGAGCTGCGGATCGTGCCGCGCTCGCTCACGCCGGTGGTGGACGCGCTGGAGGAGGCCGGGCTGGCGCGCCGCGAGGTGGATCCCGCCAATCGCCGCTCCACGTTGGTGGTGATCACTCCCGAGGGGCGCCGGATGGCCGAGCGCGCCCGCGAGGCCCGCCGGGACGCGGGTCAGGACCTGTTCACGGTCCTGACGGAGGAGCAGCGCGACCAGCTCCGTGACCTGCTGGGCCTGGTGGAGTCCCAGTTCCGCTAGCGATCAGGCCGCGGGGAGGACGGTGCCGCCGAGGACGGTGCCGAGGCAGGGTGGCTGGGCCAGGAGCGCGGCGTACGGGTAGCGTCCGCGGGCGTCGAAGACGGCGAAGTCGGCGCGGGTCCCCGGGGCCAGCGACCCGATGCGCCCCTTGCCCCGATGCATCCCCAGCGCCCTGGCCCCGCCCATGGTCGCGGCCGCCACCAGCCTGCCGTCCAGCCCTCGGGTCCGCAGCCCGAGCTCGCGGGCGTGCTGCCGGATGCCCCGCGCCACCCCGAGCACCCCGCCGGTGCCGCCCGTCGGACCGCCGTCGGCCCCGGTGCCGAGGGCGACGGTGTTGCCCTCGTCGAGCAGGGCCAGCACGTCGGGGGCGGGCGACGCGCAGACGGCCACCACGGTCTTGCGCAGCCGCAGCAGCTTGCGCTCCCCGGGGTCCAGCGGCCGGGAGACCGCCACGTGGCACAGCGGTCCCAGCACCCCCGCCTCGTCCAGGGCGGCGGGGGAGAGCCGGTCCAGATCGACCAGCAGGCGCAGCCCGAACGTCCTGGCCAGCACCGCCACGTCCTCCAGCACCTGCGGGTCCGGTGTGTGCGCCGCGATCCCCACCGGGCAGGGCCGGTCGGCCTCGCGGATCGCCGTGATCACCGCGTCCCGCCCGCGGGTCTCCCACTCCTCCTCGCTCGCGCTGGTCACCTCGACGTACGAGATCCCGGGCACCCCGGCGGGCTCGGCCAGGTCGGAGACCACCCCGGCCCGCGCCGTCACCCCGGGTCCGGCGGCCGGCCCGGAGGCGGACCCCGCGGCGCGGGCGTCGACCAGCCCGGCCACGATCATGCCGGTCCACCGCCGCTCCTCGGCGGCGGGGAAGGACGTGGTCACCGAGGCTCGCGTGCCCACCTCGACCACCCGGTCGCCCTTGAGCGCCACGGCCCCGTCGCGAATGGGATCGGCGCAGACGGGCAGGACGAGCGGGCCGGAATGGACCACGACGGGCATGGGCGCGCGCCTGTTCAGGACCGGACCGGCACGTTTCGCAGACGGCATCGGCACTCCCGTCGGATCATCCCTGTCAGGGCATTAAACGTGAGCCCTGCCAGGTTCGCAATTAGGACAAATTATGCGATTCTCTCGGTAAATATCGACCGGAGAGGCGGGCGAGTTTCAGGCTCAGGTGCAGCGCGAGCCGCTCGCCCCCGTCCTTCAGGTCGGTACGGGCCAGCTCCTCCACCCGCTGCAGCCGGTAGTACAGGGACGTCCGGTGCAGCCGCAGCGCCCGAGAGGTGGCGACCGCGCTCCCGGCCAGGTCCAGGTAGGTCTCCAGGGTCTCCAGCAGCGGCAGGTACTGGGCGTCGGCCAGCAGTCCCTCCAGCCCCGGATGCAGCTCCTGGTCGGGCAGCTGGGTGAGCATCCGGTAGACGCCGAGCCGCGCCCACTCGGCCGTGCGCCCGAGCCCGGGCACCCGCGAGGTCACCTCCGCCGCGTGCCTGGCCTCCCGGTACGACTCCGCCGCCTCCGCCAGCGCCGGCCTGGTCCGCCCCACCCCGACCACCACCGGCACCGGCATGGCCGCGTGCAGCTCGTCGGGGGAGACCGGCGGCCCGGCGGTCAGCAGCACGGCGTGGTCGTAGCGGACCAGGTGCAGCGGATGGTGACCGTTCAGCCGCCGCCGCAGCGCCAGCAGCCCCTGCTCCAGCCCCAGCCTGAGCGCCTCGTCCGGCTCGGCCCCGCGCGGCTTGGCCACCAGCACGGTCACCGGCTGCGCCTGCGGGAACGCGCCCGCCTCGATGAGCTGCCTGGCCGCGTCCCGCTCGCCCGCCAGCAGCCCGGTGACCGCCTCCAGCTCCCGGTGGGAGGCCAGCCCGGTGGCCAGGCTCTCGTGGAACAGGGCCAGCGCCAGGGTCGGGGCGGCGGCCACGGCCTCGGCGATCTCGGCGGCGGACATGGCCGGCTCCGCGTCGACGAACCACAGGAAGCCGAGCAGCGCGTCCGCGTGCCGTACCGGGACGCACACCCGCGGCAGCAGGCCGAAGTGCGGCGCGCCCGGGGTGCGCACGGGCCCGGTCGCCTCGTGCACGCCGGCCGCCCGGAACCACTGTCGCACCTCGGGAGTGGTGCTGCGGCGCAGGATCGAGTCGCGGCGGATGTCGTCCATGGCGCCGTTCTGCTCGCTGTAGGCCACGACGCGCTGCACGCGGTCCTCGAGCAGCAGGGGGCGGCTGAGACGCGCGGCGAGCTCGTCCACGGTCCGCTGGAGATCCGCCACACCAACACCTTTACGTGGATATTTCAACAATTGTCGGAAAGACGACTACGGTTCTTCCCTACAACTGATCGGTGATCTCCGTCAATATCGTCTATACCGTCAATCCGTGATTGCCCCGAAGAAGCTGCTGAAGGGTTTGCTGGCGGCCATCGTGCTGATCCCGGTGAGCCTGATGGCGACCCCTGCTTCCGCAGCACCCCCCACCGATCCCGAGTATCCGTGGCGGCAGAACCACTGGCCGCAAACGCAGCCCTGGCAGCGCGACGAACCCGCCGACGCCCAGGCCCTGCGCTCCAACCCAGCCGGCGGCATCAAGCCGATCGATCCGCAGAACTGGGAGAATCCCGACAACATGACGTGGGCGGACTACAAACGGCCGCCCGGCACCAAGTGGAACGACCCCGCCGTCAAGGGGTCGAAGCGCACGTTCAAGGGCGCGCTCGTGCTGCTCGACTACCCGAACCAGTCGTTCGTGGTGACGCAGCCCAAGGGCTCGACGATCTACGCGAACCCGAGCGCCGAGGCCCATGACGTCCCGCGCGACCAGGTGGCCAAGTTCTACCAGGACTTCCTCAACACCCCGAACGACCTCAACAAGGGTCACACCATCCACGAGTACTGGATGGAGGACTCGGGCGGCAGGTACGGGGTGGAGCTGACCGGGTTCGGGCCCTACACGCTGTCGGGCAAGGACCACGAGTACGCGATGGAGTTCCAGGGCGGCACCGGCTGCCCGGCGGGCGACACCTGCAGCAAGAACCTGCGTACCGAGGGCAACGCCGCCTGGATCGCCTCTGTCGGCGAGGAGGTGGCCAAGCAGTTCGACTTCGTCTTCTACCTGAGCGCCGGTCAGGACGAGTCGTCCACCTGGCAGGAGTTCGGGATGATGAAGTTCCCGACCAAGGAGGACGTGCCGGACGAGTGGGGCCCGCCGGACCCCGCGCTGCCCAACTGGGTGGCCACCCGCTACGTCGACTGGACCTCGTGGCAGGCCGGCTCCAACTTCTGGCCGAACGCCCGCTTCGGCATCGACTCGGTCCAGGCCGAGAGCTCGGGCATGGCCGTCTACGCCCACGAGCTGAGCCACATCATGGGCATCGCCGACAACTACAACAACCCGTACGGCGTGCCGGCGCGCAGGGCGTACACGGGCGTCTGGGAGATGCTCAGCCGCGGCAGCTTCAACGGCCCCGGCGGCCCGCACTCCCGCTGGCTGATCCCGCCGACGGCCGGCGCGTCCATGGGCGCCCAGCACATGCTGCGCAACAAGATCAAGCTGGAGATGGTGGACGAGCAGAACGTCTTACGCCTCTCGCGCGAGGCGCTCGACGAGTCGGGCCTGGTCACCGCCCGGGTCGTGGCCCGGGCCGTCCAGCCGGGCAAGAACGAGCTGTCCGGCGTCAACATCTCCTTCGACACCGGTGACAAGAGCCCCGCCTGCGACGTCACGACGAACCCGCTGTGTGACGGCGGCGGCTACGAGAACTACACGGTCGAGGTCGTGGACCGCGTGGGCACCGACTCCTTCACGCCCGACTCCGGCGTCCTGCTGGCCAAGACCAAGAACCAGGACCGGTCCCCGTTCGAGTGGGTGATCGACGCGAACCCGCAGGACATCGGCATGACCGACTACGTGCTGCCCGACGGGACGAAGGTGCCGATCACGGTCGGCGACTACCGCCAGCTCGCCGACGCCCTCTTCCACGCCGGCACGGACTCGGGCAGCGAGTACGAGTACGTCGACCAGGCCAACCGCCTGCACTTCTACGTCACCGACGTCAAGCGCGGCCGCGACGGCGAGCTGTCCTACACGGTCGCCATCCGCTCGCTCGACGGCGCGGGACCGCAGAAGCGCGGCGTCAAGCTGCTCCCCTCGGCCGGCCTGCCCACCGCCAAGAACATCTCCACCTGCAAGTTCCCGCTCTTCAACACCGGCAAGGCGGCCCCGGCGCAGGGGCAGCACCCGGAGGACGTCAGCGCTTACCTGAACTCCGACGTCTACCGGCTCAAGGCCGAGATCCAGGGCAAGGGCTGGACCGCCCAGCTCCCGAACGCGCTGGACTCCGTCGCGTTCGGCAAGCAGGACCTCGTCACCGTGAACGCCGTGCGCGGGACCGGCGGCGACCGCCTGGCCAGGGTCAAGCTCACCGCCACCTCGGAGAGCGACCCGAGCAAGACGGCGACGGCCACCTGTCATGTGATCGGCTAACAGATGAACGATGGGGTACGGCTGGCGCAAGCCGTACCCCATTGGCTTGAATTACCCCATAGGGGGTGTTCGTTGACAGGGGACCTACCTGACAAACCGCGCAAAAGACGCAGAAAGGTGTCATGGGCCGCGCCCATCTCCGCGGGCCTCGCGGCCGCCGCCGCGAGCGTGCTGACCGCCTCCGTGGACTGGGAGATCCCGCCGCTGGCCAAGATCGCCGTGACCGGCGCGGCGGCCGTCCTCGTCGGGCTGACCACCTGGGCCACCACCGAGCCGCGCGAGCCCCGGCAGCAGGCGCTCCCCGCGCCCGGCCCGCACCCGCCCGACCAGTGGCCGCCGGTCCCCGAGCACTTCACCGGCCGCGCCGAGGCGCTGGCCGAGCTGCACGACGTCTTCACCGAGCGCAGGAAGACCCCCGGCCTCTCACCGCCCCTCGTGGTCTCCCTGTACGGCCGGGGCGGCGTCGGCAAGTCGGCGCTGATGACCAGGTTCGCGCACGAGACGGCCGGCTGGTTCCCCGACGGCAGGCTCTACGCCGACCTGCGCGGCGGCGTGGACGCACCGGTGCGCCCCGACGAGGTGCTGATCGGGTTCCTGCGCGCGCTGGACGTGCGCCTGACCACCGACCCCGGCGGCCTGGACGAGTTACGCAAGCTCTGGCTGACCTGGACCAAGGGCCGCAGGATCCTCATCGGCCTCGACAACGCCCACGACGCCGAACAGGTCAAGGCGCTGATCCCGGCCGAGCCCGGCTGCGCGGTGCTGGTCACCTCGCGCGCGCCGCTGTTCCTGAACGGCACCCATGACACGCGGCTGGGCGTGTTCAGCGAGGCGCACGGAGTGGAGCTGCTGGCCAGGCTGGCCGGCGGCGACCGGGTCGTCGACGACCTGGAGGCCGCCAAGGAGGTCGTGCGGCTGTGCGACTACCTGCCGCTGGCGATCAACATCTGCGGCGCCCGGCTGGCCACCCGCGAGCAGTGGAGCATGCGCGAGATGTCCGCCCGGCTGGCCGACACCCGCCGGCGCCTCGACCAGCTCGAAGTGGCCCCGACGGTGGACAAGAGCGTGCGCGCCTCCGTGCAGCTCAGCTACGACGACTGCACGGGCATGCAGCGCCGCCTGCTGCGCCTGCTCAGCGCGCTCACCGCGCCCGACGTGCCCGGCTGGGTGGCCGGCGAGCTGCTCGACAGCTCCGGGCTCGACGGCGCCGACCAGCTCGAAGCCCTCATCGACGCCCAGCTCGCCGAGTGCTCGGGCACCGACCAGACCGGCACGATGCGTTACCGGCTGCACGACCTGGTCAGGGTGTTCGCCGCGGAGCTGGCCGAGCAGGACGAGGCCGAGCGGCGCAGGGCCGCCATCGAGCGCGTGCTCCACGGCTACCGCCGCCGCGCCGAGGAGGCCGCGCAGAACCGCTGGCCGCAGGACTGGAGCAAGGGCGGGCGCCGCTCCGACGCCGACGGGCAGGTCCGGGCCGGCGACTGGCTCAACGCCGAGCGGCTGACGCTGCTCGCCATGATCCACCTGGCCCGCCAGCTCCGGCTGTGGGAGCTGACCTGGGGGCTGGCCAGGGCGTTCTGCTCCCTGTGCCACTCGCTGCGCGCGTACTGGGCCGACTGGGTGGCCGTCGCCGAGCTCGGCTGCGAGGCCGCCGCGCAGATCGGCGACCGGCGCGCGCTGGCCATCGCGCTGCTCGACAGCGCCTCCGTGCACGGCGGCCTGGGCCTGCGGGAGCGGGCGCTGGAAGAGGCCAGGCGGGCGCTGGAGACGTTCGAGGAGCTGGGGGAGACCTGGTGGGCTGCCAGGGCCATGCGCACGATCGGCATGACGCTGTTCAGCGACGGCCACCTGGACCGAGCGCAGGACTATCTCATCGGGGGCATCACCGCGTTCAAGGGCGAGGACGACCTGTGGTGGATGGCCCGCACCCAGCGCAACCTCGCCGAGATGCGCATGTCGGAACGCCGTCCCGACGAGGCCAGGGAGCTGCTGGAAGACGCCCTGGAGATCTTCAAGCGGGACGGCAACCGCTACTCCGAGGCCCAGACCCTGCGCGTCTACGGCGAGGTGCTGGCCGCGCAGGCGCGCGCCGAGCACCGCGCGGGCGACCTCCGGCTGGCGGCCAACCTGTTCACCAGGGCCGGGTTCAGCCTCGACCGGGCCTCCGAGATGTTCAGGCAGAGGGGGGAGCTGTGGGAGGAGGCCCGCTGCCTGCGGGCCGCGGGGGAGGTCGGCGACCCCGACAACGGGCTGCGCGAGCTGGACTTCGTCCGGCGGGCCGAGAAGATCCTGGCCGCGCTGGGCGACTCGTGGGGGGTGGCCAGGACCGCCGTGTCGGCCGGGCGGGCCCTGGCGCGGCTGGGCCGGATCGAGGAGTCGGAGCGGGAGCTGCGGCGGGCGGTGCGGGGGTTCGAGGAGCTCGAGGACCGGTGGTGGATGGCCAGGAGCCTGCGCTACCTGGGGGAGGCGCACCTCGACGCGGGCGGCCGCGGGGCCGCGGTGGAGCCGCTGGAGCAGGCCAGGGACATCTACCGCAGCCTCGGCAACGAGGCCGGCATGCGCCGTACCCTGGAGCTCCTCAGACGCGCCGGCCCCTGAGCGGCCCGGATCACGTGAGGGGGGTCCTGATCAGCTCGCCCGCCGCCAGCCTGGCCTGGGCGATGCTCTCCTCGAACAGCTTGCGCACGTGCGCCGCCTGGTCGGCCAGCTCCCTGATGCGCTCGTGGGCCAGCTCGTCCCGCACGGTGTCGGCGATCAGCTGCTGGTATTCGGGGGTCTTGGCGGCCAGCGCCTCGAGCCGCCGGTGCGCGTGGTAGACCTTGTCCGCCTTGACCACCTGCTTCGCGTACTTCTCCAGGTGGCGGACGCGGTGCGACAGCGACGTCCAGGCGGCGTCCAGCGCGGTGGTGTAGGGCTTGAACGCGTCCTCCATGCCGGGTGGCAGCTCGCGGGGGACGATCTTGCCGTGCTCGGCGTGCATGGACGACAGCTTCCGCAGCCGCTGGGCGATCTGCCAGACCTCCTCGGGCAGTGAGACCCGGTTGTCGATGGTGTCGATCAGGCCGTCCCGGTGGACGCGGGAGGCCATGATCGCCTCGACCGCGTTCTGTGCCCTGCGCAGCAGCCTCTGGCAGGGGTAGTCCAGGTCCTCGGGGAGGATGAAGCGGTTGGCGTGGACCTGGGCGGCGCGGATCCGCCGCCGGGTCGATCGATAGGTGCCGTCCAACGCCATCCACCTGAACAGGACGATCAGCCCGAGCCCTACACCGGGGACCAGCAGGGCTGCCGTGCCGGTCGCTACGGCGAGCACCATCAGGAGGGCCGGGATCACGAAGAGGAGGGCAGGGTTCTTCGTGGTGTCCACGCGCACACCGGATCGAGCCAGGCGGAGGATGTGCGGGCTGGACCGCAGCTCGACCGAGATCTCCGGGTGCAGCGTTGGATCGATCACCAGCCGGGGCGGCAGAGCTCGTGGATCCATACGTTCATGCTGCGTTATGAACCTCGAATTCGCTCATATTTGGCGGACATATAGGGTCGCAATAATGGATGAGATGACGAGGTGGATAGACCTGGAAGGCGCGGTCAACGCGCGTGACCTGGGCGGATTGCCGACTCGCGACGGCGGCCGCATCCGGCGCGGGCGGATCTTCCGCGCCGACAACCTGCAGGGCCTCACGCCGGGTGACGTGGCGGTGCTGGTGGGTGAGCTGAAACTGCGGCACGTCGTGGATCTGCGCTCGAACGCCGAGGTCGCGATGGAGGGCCCGGGGCCGCTGACCCTGGTGCCCGAGGTGCGCCACCACCACTTGACGCTGTTCGCGGAGGGCGGCACGCACACCGACGTCGAGGCCGACACCATCGACGGCGACCGGGTGCTGCCCTGGGCCGAGCGCGGGCTGGACGAGGAACTGCGGGTGACCGGCTTCTACTTCGGCTACCTGCGCGACCGCCCGGACGCGGTGGTGGCGGCGCTGCGCGCGATGTCGCTGGACGACGGGGCGGCGCTGGTGCACTGCGCGGCGGGCAAGGACCGCACCGGAGTGCTGTCGGCGCTGGCGCTGGACGTGGCGGGGGCGACCCGCGAGGCGATCGTCGAGGACTACGTGGCGACGGGGGAGCGGCTGGAGCTGATCCTCAAGCGGCTGCGGAGCAGCGCGACGTACCGGGGCGATCTGGACTCGCGGCCGGCGGACGACCACATGCCGCGGGCCCGCTACATCGAGCAGTTCTTCCAGGTGCTGGACGAGCGGTTCGGCGGGGCGATGGGCTGGCTGACCCGGCACGGCTGGACCGACGCCGACACGACCGCCCTCCACACCCGCCTCCGCGACTGACGCCACCACCGGCCGCCTACCGCGTGGCAGCGGGCGGTCGGCCCCGCGCCGAAGCGACGCGGGGCCAGGGTCAACATCTCCGGTTGACGCTCATGGGGTTCGGAGACGCCAGATCTGGTTGGGGCGGTCCTTGCAGATCGCCTGGATGACGTTGGCCCCGTGGGCCTGGCTGGCGTCCTGAACGTCCAGGCACAGGCCGCTGTGCCGGGCGATCAGCTCGAAGGGGAGGCCGGTGCCGCGCCATTTCGGTCCGGGCACCGTCCGCATCCTCCACTGCTGGTTGTAGCCCGGGTCCCAGCAGTTCGCCTGCAGGACGTCGGCGCCGTGGAAGCGGCTGGCGTCCTGTACGTCCAGGCACAGGCTGCTGTGCCGGGCAACGAGCTTGAAGTAGCCGTTGTCGGTTCGCCTGAGAGCCCACTGCTGGTTGCGTCCATTCACGCAGTACGCCTGCAGAACGTTGGCCTTGTTGGCGCGGCTGGCGTCCTGAACGTCCAGGCATCTGCTGCTGTGCTCGGCGACGACCTCGTAGTAGGCGGTTTCGGCGTGGGCGACCCCGATCCCGGTGAGGGCGAGGCCGGCGGCTGCCGTCAAGGAGACGATGAGGGTACGGCGGACTGCTGCGAGCGACATGATCATAATTCGTTTCACGTGATCCAGAGTGGGCGTGACCGGCGGATTTCTCATGAGTAGGGCCTACTCATTTCCGGGATCCCTGGTTCCTGGCAGCCCAGGCCAGAGCCAGGCCGCCGAGGAGAGCGGCGGGCTGGGGCGGGTGGCCGCCGACGGCGACGCGCTGTTGTCCCCGTCGGTCGCGCGCCGCGTCATCGACGCGTTCGCCGTCACCCCGCCGACCGCCGTGGACATAGATGATCTGCCTGAGCCGACCGAGCGGGAGACCGGCGTGCTCCGTCCGGGCGCCTGGGTGGGTCAGCCCAGGTGGGTGACGATGCGCTGGGTGGCCGACAGGCGGGCGGCCTCGATGACGGTCAGCGTGTCGATCACGCTCTCCGGGTCCACGGGTGGTGGCGCCCCCTCGCGCAGGGTCGCCACAACCCCGCGGTAGAAGTCCAGGTACGCCCCCGGCTCCGTCCGCTCGGCACGATGGGCCTCCTCCGTGCCGAGCAGCCCCCAGCTCCCCTCGTCATCCTCCCCGAACTCCGGCGAACCGGGCGACATCCCCGCCCGCAGCCGCTCCTCCTGCACGTCCATCCCGTACTTCACGAACCCGGCCGCCGAGCCCAGCACCCGGAACCTGGGCCCGCGCCAGGCCGCCACCGAGCTCATCCACAGATGCGACCGGGCCCCGCCCGCGTGCGTCAGCGCGATGAACGTGTCGTCGTCGGAGGCCACCCCCTCGCGCCGCACGTCGCTCTCGCAGTAGACCTCGCGCGCCGGGCCGAGCAGTTGCAGGGCCTGGTCCACCAGGTGGCTGCCCAGGTCGTAGAGGAGCCCGCCGATCTCCTCCGCACCCCCGGTCTCCCGCCAGCCGCCCTTGGGCACCGGCCGCCACCGCTCGAACCTCGACTCGAAGCGCAGCACGTCACCCAGCCGCCCCTCCTCGACCAGCCTGCGGACGGTGCGGAAGTCGCCGTCCCAGCGCCGGTTCTGGAACACGGTCAGCATGAGCCCGCGCTCCTTGGCCAGCCGCACCAGCTCCCGGCCCTCCGCAGCGGTCCTGGCCAGGGGTTTGTCCACGACGACGGGCAGGCCGGCGGTGAGCGCGGAGGCGGCGGTGGCCACGTGGGTCCTGTTGGGGGAGGCGACCACGACGAGATCGCACCGGCCCCACAACTCCTCCACGTCGGGCACCGGGACCGCGCCGTACTTCTCGGCCACCTCGGTCTGGCGGGTGGGGTTGCCGGTCACGACGGCGGTCAGGGACAGGCCGGGGGTGGCGTGGATGAGAGGGGCGTGGAAATACGCTCCGGCGGTGCCGTAGCCGACCAGTCCGACCCGGATGTCAGTCATTTCCTCAGGCTATCCGGCAGCCCCGTCGAGACCCCTCAGGCGGTGCCCGGCCACGGCCCTGGTCCCGGGGTCACGAAGGCATCGCTGTTTCCGGGGTCACGAAGGCACCACCCAGACGGCCCACGGGGCGGCGTGACGGCGGCCCGCCACGCACACCTGGTGAGCGTCACCCTGGACAGGCCCCGGCCACGTGCGGCGGGTGGTGCCGGCTCGGGCCACCGTAAAATATGGGTGTTTACTCGTCGTCGCGCTCGGCGAGGAAGCGTTCGAACTGGGCGGCCAGTTCGTCGCCCGTGGGCATCGGGGTCGTCTCGGCCATCAGGTTCTCGCGCTCGGCGCCGCCCGCGAACGCGTCGTACTGCTGCTCCAGCCCCGTGATCGCGGTGGAGAGCTCGGTGGAGGCCTGGATCTGCTCCTCGATCTCCGTCGTCGTACGGCGGGCCGCGTCGCGCAGCCCGTCCAGCGGGAACACCAGCCCCGTGCCCCGCGTCACCGCCTCCAGGCCGGTGACGGCGGCGGTCGGGTACTCGGCCTGCGAGAGGTAGTGCGGTACGTGGATCGCGTACCCCAGCGCGTCGTGCCCCTGCGCCCCCAGCCGGAACTCCAGCAGCGCCGCCACGCTCCCCGGCACCTGGACCCGTCCGAACGCGCTCGTCTGGGAGTTGATCAACTCGGGCCGGCTGGCGTGCATCGTCAGGCCGAGCGGCCGGGTGTGGGGGACCGCCATGGGGATGCCGTGGAGCGTCACGATCTTGCTCACCTTCAAGCGCTCCACCAGGTCCGACACGGCCTTGGTGAACAGCTCCCACTCCCGGTCGGGCTCGGGCCCGCTCATCACCAGGAACTGCGTTCCCGTCGCGTCCTTGGCGACATGAACGGCCAATTCCGGGCTCTCGCACTCCACCCATCGGTCAGTGTCGAAGGTCATGATGGGCCGGCGAGACCGGTAGTCGAGCAGCCGGTCCACGTCGAACGTCGCCACGACCCGGTGCTCCAGCTCGGCCAGCAGGTGGCCCAGTGCGAGGCGTCCGGCGGAGCCCGCGTCGACGAAGCCGTCGAAGTGGTACAGCAACACCGGATCGGGCAGCTCGGGCGCGTCGTCTGCGAGCTCGTAGAGATCCTTCGGGTCGAACACGGTTGGACAGCCTTTCCCTAGGTACTCTTCACCAGAACCTACGGCGAGTCGGAACGATTCCGCGCACGGCACCCTATCGAGTGTCAATAGGACACATCGCCACGGACCCGAAGATCGGGGGTTCGCAACCGGGATGTTCGCCCTGGCCAGGACGGGTGCCGCCGGGATGCTGAGGGCATAGGCCGAGGTCGGGCACCGGTCGAGGCGACCGACGGCAAAGGTGACACTTTGCTGGTGCTCGCGGCTCATTACGGTCACGCCAGGACGGTTTCGCCTGCTCGTAACAGCGGGGGCGCCGATTCCCGCCGGGTCCACGGCCTCGGTCTGACGCCGCTCACCACAAAAGGAGTCTGTCGTGGTCAGAGCGTTACCGAATGAGAGCGACGAGCGCCGCACGGGCTCGCCGCCGGCGTTGCGTGCGACGCGATTGTGGTAAATGACCAGTTTATCCAATGGTTCACGCAAAGCGATTCATAGTATGAAATAAGCACTAAAGGCCTCGAAGTTGCCGACTGTGGCCTTTCGTGCAGCGCCTCGTCATGCTGGATGACGTGGCTACTTCTGCGCAAACATTTGGTAGGCGACCACTCCACATCCCTCCGTTGCCATGTCCGTTCCCGAACGAGATCCACGTGCACGCCGCGGAGGTCGACGCGGAGAGTCACGCATGGCTGGCCGCCACGAACATGCTCACCGGCGCCGAGGCGATCGAGCACTTCCGGCGCTCCAAAATCGGCCTGCTCGCGGCCCGGACCAACCCGACCGTGCCGCGTGACAGCCTCCGGTTGATCAACGACTGGTACAACTGGCTCTTCGCGTTCGACGACGCGTTCTGCGAGGGCGAGCTGATGGGACATCGGGCCTCCGCGTTGGCCCGCGCCCTGCCGCCGCTCCTCGAGATCCTCGACGGACGCAGGAAGCCGGACTTCGACGACCCGTTCGGCCTCGCCCTCAACGAGATCCTGCACCGGATCTCCGAAGCCGCCACCCCCGCCCAGGTGGACCGGTGGCGGATCACGGTGAAGGAGTACCTGTTCGCCCAGATCTGGGAGGCGGCCAACCGTGAGGTCGACCTGATCCCCAACCCTGAGGACTACGTGCTGATGCGCCGCATCACGGGGGCCACGTACACCTGCCTCGCGCTCATCGACGCCGGTGGCGGTTACCGGCTCGAAGCGGAGGAATGGCATCATCCCGACGTCCGCGCGCTCTCCGACCTGGCGTGCGATCTCATCGGCTGGGACAACGACCTGCTCTCGTACGCCAAGGAACGGGGGAACGACAAGGCCCGGCACAACCTCGTCACCGTCCTTGCCACGCACAAGTCCCTCTCCCTCCAGGACGCGTTGCGCGAGGTCGCGGAGATGCACAACAACGCGATCGCCGCGTTCATCGAGCGGCGCGCGACGCTGGAGCACTGGGCGTCGCTACCGGTCCGCAAGTACGTACGGGGGCTCGAACACTGGGTGCGCGGGCACATCGAGTTCTCCCTCGGCAGCGCACGTTACGTGCACGCCTGGCCCGACGGCACCCGCTGGCCCCAGGCGGTCTGAGGCCGGCGCTACTCAGAGGCGTCCGGCTCGCCGCCGAGCGCGAGTTCGGACGCCTCGTCCAGGTCGAGCCTGGCGCCCTCCTCCAACGCGTTCTTGTAGGCCTGCTCGCCCATCCGCCGCACACACTCGCGCACGCACACGTTGTGGTCTTCGGTCAGGAACGGCGCGCCCATCTGCGGCAGGCCGGCCGACCTCCAGTTCTGCTGCAACGCGCCGAGCAGCTTGGCGGCCAGCGCCAGCTCGTCGTGCAGGACGAAGATGCGCGCGCAGGTCTCCAGCGCCAGCAGGGTGCCGAGCGTGTCGTGGAAGTGCCGCTTGATCCGCAGCCCCTCCCTGGCGCTCTGCAGCGCCTCCTCCGCCCTGCCGGTCGCGAGCCTGGTGAAGGCCAGCGCCCACTGCGCGTACGAGCTGACCCAGAGCTCGCCGCGCTCCCTGCACACCTGCAGGCAGTCCAGCAGCAGCGACTCCGCCTCGTAGAACTCGCCCTGCGACGACAGCACCAGCGACAGCTCGACGATGGCGGGCAGCAGACCGGGGTTGAGCTCCTTGTTGTCGGTGTTGAACTCGATCGCCACGCCCAGCAGCGCGCTGGCCTTCTGCAGGTCGCCCGAGAGCAGCGCGGCCGTGCCCTGCATCTTGGAGGCCAGGATCACGGCCCTGGAGTCGCCGACCCTGACGGCCTCGGTCCCGCACTGCTCGGCCGCCTTCAACGCGCCCGCGTTGTCGCCCTGGGCGCTGCGCACGTACGAGAGCACCCACAGCGCCTTGCAGCGCTCCTTGCTCGCGGTGGGGTTGGCCTGGAGCGCTCTCTCCAGGTAGAGCCGTCCCTCGCGGACGAACCCGCAGCACACCCACATGAACCACAACGACGACAGCAGCGTCAGCGCCAGCACCGACTTGCCCGGCGACTTGAGCGCATGATCGAGCGCCACCCGTACGTTGTCGTGCTCCTGCCGCATGCGGACGAACCAGTAGATCTGCCGCGGCCCGGACCAGGCGTCCTCGCTGCGCTGGGCCAGGCTCAGGTAGTACTCCAGGTGCCGCTGCTGCATCTGCTCCTTCTGGCCGAGCTTGTCGAGCCACTCCTCGCCGTACTCCGCGAGGGTGTCGATGAGCTTGTAGCGGACCCCGGCGTGGTTGCTCCTGATCAGCAGGATGGACTTCTCGACCAGCCCCGTGACCAGGTCGGTGATGTCCTCGGACGGCAGCCGCCCGTCGGAGCAGACGAACCTGGCCGCGTCCAGCTCGAAGTCCTTCGCGAACACCGACAGCCGCGCCCACAGCAGCCGCTCCGCGGGCTCGCACAGCTCGTGACTCCACCCGATGGCCGCCCGCAGCGTCTGGTGCCGCGGCAGCGCCGTCCGGCTCGCGCCCGCCAGCAGGCTGAACCGGTCGGCCAGCAGCCCGAGGATCTGCTCCACCGACAGCGCCCGCAGCCGCACGGCCGCCAGCTCGATCGCGAGCGGGATCCCGTCGAGCCTGCGGCACAGCTCGGCCACGGCGCCGATGTTGTCCTCGTCGAGCACGAAGTCGGGCACGCTCGCCCCGGCGCGTTCGGCGAAGAGCTGCACGGACTCGTTCGTGAACAGGCTCTCGTCCGGATCCTCGAACGGCACCTGCAGCGGCGGCACGGGGACCACGTGCTCGTACGGCAGGTTCAGCGACTGGCGGCTGGTGGCCAGCACCTTCAGATTGGGCGCCGCCTCCAGCAACTCGTGCACCAGATCGGCGCACCCGTGCACCAGGTGTTCGCAGGTGTCGATGATGAGCAGCATGTCGCGCTCGCCCACCCACTCCGACAGCGACTCGGACTCGGCCCGCGAGGACTGGTCGGCGATGCCCAGCGCGGAGGCGATGGTGTGCTTGACCATGCCCGCGTCCTGCAACCGCCCGAGATCCGCGAACCACACGCCGTCCGGATACTGTGACCGGACGAGATGCGCGAGCCTCAGCACCGTACGGGACTTGCCCACGCCCCCGATGCCCGTCACGGTCACCAGGCGGGACTCGCCGAGGTGCCGTTTGAGGTTGGCGAGGAGCCGTGTCCTGCCGATGAAGCTGGTGAGCTCCGCCGGTAGATTGCCGTCTCGCTGCCAGCCTGTCGGGGTTGCCATGAGCAGCCTCACGGGGGGATAGGCGACACCTGCTCTCGCATCGTACCGCCGCCGCCCCCGCCTGTCCCTGGACCTGCGGACACGTCGGGCGCTTTGTATGCCCGAGTAGCATGTCCGGCGTGAACGATTTTCTACCGGAGCAGACAGCGGACGACACGGACGAGGGCTGGGGCGACTGGCCCGAGACCGACCCGGATGCCTTCTACCTGGACAACAAGCCTCCACACTGGGCCTAGAAGCAAGGCCCTCGCTCCGCTCGGACTGTCCCTCCAGAGGCGCGCCTGACGGCGCCATCGAGCCCACCCGCTGACCGGCGAAGCGGCGGGCCATCTGATGCCCGCCCAGGACCGGGTGCCTTCCGGGCCGCGTTGCCCGATCGCGCATGGTGCAATTGGCGGCCGGTCGCGTACCAGATAAGGAGTGAGCGGCATGGCTGAGCGCAAGGCCTGGTCCGACAAGCGCGCTGAGATCATGAGCCGCCCTGGTGCCGGAGCCGCCTACGAGGCCGCCCGTATTCGATTCGAACTTGGCGAGACCGTACGGCGCCGCCGCGAGGAACTTGGGCTCACTCAGGCCGAACTCGCTGAGCGAGCAGGACTCAAGCAACCGGCGGTGGCTCGCTTCGAGGCGGGCGGCACCATCCCCATGCTGGAACGCCTGGCCGAAGCGCTCGAACTGCGGCTCAGCGTCCAACTCCAGCCGCTCTCCAGAGCCAGTTGACCACATTCGCCGATCTTGAGCATCGTGGGCGAACAGCGCCGAAGTCCCGGCGATCCTAGACCCGCCCGTCGCCTGGTTACCGGGTTGGCCTGCTGGAGGACGCGCAGGTTCCCTCCCACTCGGTGACGACGTGCGGTCCGTGTCGCGTCGTCACGACGTCGAACCGCGACCCGCTTGGACATGATGGCGCTGATCCCGTGCCAGGCCCAGGCCGCTCCGATCGGCTGTTTGTCCCCGGCCCAGGTGGAGTGGAGCCCGCGTGGCCGGCGCGGAGCATGGTGCGGGGCACGTGGGTTCGGGTGCGCCGGACAGGGAGGGGGCCTGGAGGTCGCGGCCTGCGGGCCGGCCCGCGCGGGCATGGCACCACGGTCGTCGTCTCCAAAAGGACTGGATCACCAGGGCGACGATGCGGCGCCAGACGTTCAGGGGCCCTCACGCCACAGCAACCCACGCGGCGTCAAGAGCACGCGTGATCACGCGGTGCCAGCCCGTCGGCGCATGGGGGTCTCTGCTTGCGGTGCCGGCCAGCCACAGCATGCAGAACAGGTCGTGTTCGGTGAAGTCCGGCGAGAGCGACCCGTCCGCATGTGCTTCGCGTACCAGGTCCTGCCCCAGCGCGGCCGATCGGTCGCAGATTCCGAGCAGCGCGACGGCGTCCGGATAGCGGCGCAGGATCGCGTCGTTGAGCGCGGGATCGTCGCGTTGCAGTTCGATCATGCCGTGCACGAAGGCTTCGAGCCGCCGCCGAGGCGTGTCCTTCGCCATCACGGTGGCGGCGAGGGTTTGCAGTCTGTTGCCTGCGACGTCGGGTATCACCGCGTCGATCAGGCTCTCTCGTGACCCGAAGCGGTTGTAGAGGGTCCCGATGCTCACGCTCGCGGCTCGCGCGATCTCCTCCAACGGGGCATCCAGGCCCTTGGCCAGGAAGATGTCGAGCGCGGCGGCGCGCAGCTTGGCGATGTTGTCCCGCGCATCGCGCCGGAGAGGCTTCGACTCGGTCATGTTCCATCCGTCACATCTTGAGGCGCCACTCAAGTTAGGTGCTATTCTCAAATCCTGAGGCAGCACTCAACTTACCGGAGGGTGGCCACAAGATGGAAACGACCACTGCAGCCGCGGCTTCGACGCGGCTGACGATCGATGTGTGGGCCGACGTGCTCTGCCCGTGGTGCTACCTGGGCGAGCAGCGGCTGAGCGCCGCCATCGCCCAGTCCTCCCACGCCGATGACATCGAGCTGAAGGTCCATACCTTCCAGCTCGATCCCGCCGCGCCCGCCGAGGTCTTCGCGACTCTCGACTACCTGTCGAAGAAGTACGGGGTCTCGGCGGCACAGGCGCGATCGATGGAGGAGGGGATGGCCGGGCAGGCCGCCGCCGAGGGACTGAGGTACGAGGTCGACCGTCCCGCGCGCAACACGTTCGACCTGCTGCGCCTGGTGCACCTGGGCGCGGAGTACGGCCTCTCGTGGGAGTACCTGCGCGCGATGCAGACCGAGGTGTTCAGCGGCAACCCCGACGCGTTCGAGCGCGACACGCTGGTCCGGATCGGCGAGGAAGTCGGCATTCCCGCCGACGAGATCTGGGACGTGCTCGCCACCGACCGCTACGCCGACGCCGTGCGAGCCGATCACGACACCGCCGTGGCCCTGGGCGCACGAGGGGTGCCGTTCACCGTCCTCGGCGAACGACTCGGCATCCCGGGCGCGGTCAGCGTCAGCGAGTACGCGAGCGCCATCGACCAGGCGTGGGAGCAGGTCCATGGCTGACGACACGCCTGCGCCGGCGGTGCCGCTGCAGCTCATCGGAGGCGACCCGGACGGCTACTGCGATCCGGTGACCGGAGTGTGCGCGGTGCCGGGCGCGGCAGATCCTGGGCCCACCGCCGGCAACGGCGCGATGCCGGGCGGCTGACCGATCGCGAATCGCCTCGAAGAACTCGGGCCAGGGCCAGTGGACTGACCGACCCGCTTCACCAAACCGCTGAAGAGCCCGGCCTCCCCGCGCAGGCGTCCCCGAGTTCGGCGTAGCGGCCCTGTCCGCGTTCGTCGCCGACATGCGGGAGGGGCGGTACGAGATCGTCACGCAGGACCTCGAAGACCTGCTGGGCAGGAAACCCATGTCGTTGAGCGAAAGCCTTCAAGAGGTCTACGGCCTCTGACCGGGTTACGCGAGCAACCGTCCGGAGATCAGCCTCGTGCCGAGGCCGCTGTCAGGGAGGGCGGCTCCGCTGACCGCATTCGCCGCGAGGCCCCCAAGGCCGCGCGCCTCCACGCCCGGCGACTCGCTGCCGCGCGCGGAAATCCTTTCACCCGTTTTCAGCTGAGGAGATATAGCCGTGCCTGTCATCGCCATCGTCGGAGCCGGCCCTGGCCTGGGAATCGAGATCGCACGCGCCTTCGGCGTCAAAGGTTTCACCGTCGCCATGATCGCCCGCAACGCCGCCAAGCTCGACGCTCTGGCATCCGACCTCCACGCCGAAGGCATCGAGGCCGCCGGGTTCGTCGGCGACATCTACAAGCCCGACACCATCGCGGCGGCGTTCACGTCCGTCAAAGAGCGCTACGGCGCGATCGACGTCCTGGAGTTCTCGCCCGTCGATCAGAGCCTCGACGCCGTCGGGGTGCTCGACGTGACCCCCGAAAACCTTCAGCCGCAGCTCGACTTCTACCTCCACGGCGCCATCCACGCCGTCCGGCAGATCGTCCCCGACATGATCACCGCCAGGACGGGGACGATCCTCGTCACCACCGGCGGCGGCTCGGTCGCCCCGGTCCCTGCCCTGGCGAACATCACGCTCGCCGCCGCCGGGCTGCGCAACTGGACCCTGAACCTCCACAACGAGCTCAAGCCACACAACATCTACGTCGCGCACATCGCCATCAGCGCATGGATCGGAGCCGGCCACCCGGACGCCGCGCCCGACGTCATCGCCCGGGCCTACACCGAGCTGTACGAGACACGTACCGAACCCGAACTGCACTACGTCGCACTCGACAACCAGCCGTGACTCGCACAGGGCGA
The DNA here is from genome assembly GCF_040610775.1 of Nonomuraea sp. NPDC003709. Classification (NCBI taxonomy): domain Bacteria; kingdom Bacillati; phylum Actinomycetota; class Actinomycetes; order Streptosporangiales; family Streptosporangiaceae; genus Nonomuraea; species Nonomuraea sp. NPDC003709. The sequence continues at coordinate 128,427 of NZ_JBEXMW010000004.1, forward strand.
CACAGCGGGGCAGCCCGCCCGATGAGCTTCGTGAGCCGCCCGGCCCGTTGCGGCGCCATCGAGCCCACCCGCTGACCGGCGCAGCGGCGGGCCATCTGATGCCCGCCCCGGGCCGGGTGCCTTGTTGGGGCCGCATGTCAGCGGCGATCTCTATCATGCTGCCCCAGAGATCATCCGTGCCGATTGGGGTCCCACCATGGAGCGTCACTTCGCGAGGATTGTCGATGGCCCGTTCGCCGGCCTTGATGCGGAGATCGTCTCTGTGGACGGTCAAAGGTTGACCGCGCGTGTGACGATCTTCGGTCGGGAAACGGCGGTGGAACTCCATCGGGACCAGATAGAGCATCCCGAGGACATACCCGTGCTGTGGTACGGCGAGAAGGAGGACGACGGGCAGGTCCTCGCGGGGCTGCGGGAGCAGATAGCGGCGCAATACGACGACCTCAGGTATGGGAGAAGGTTCGAGTTCTTTCTCGAGCGCGCCGATCTTCCCGAGGAGGATCTGGCCCAGGAGTGGGACGCTTACACCGCGTTGTGCACCGAGATTGACGCCGATGTGCAACGGCGCAAGGCGGTGGCGTTGCGCGCGTTCGATCAGGAGATCGCTCCGCTGCCGGCCGGTGAGGCGAGAAGGCGAGTGGCGGCCGACCCCGGCCGCTGGCTGCCGGCTGCGGCCGCCCGGGAGGAGCGCCGGTCGCGATACCCGGGCATCGACCGCTCCAATACCGAAGAGCGGTTGCGGGCGGCGATATTCGGGGAGCCCGATCCGCCGCTGACGCTGTGGGAACGGGCCGACCGTCGGCGGGCCGCATCGCGTTCCGCCGCCGGACTGCGGGACTACGCGGTGTGGAAGGCGGCGAACCGACCGCAGGAGCAGGTGAGGTCGGCTGCTGCGGCCCAGGTGGAGCACGAACGCGCCGCGATTGAGGAACGCTTTGCCCGCGACTGGGGATTCCAGCTGCCCGACTCGATCTTCCGGTTTCGGGCATTCCTGCTGTCCCTGGGCCCGGCCGAAAAGCAGGCCCTCGACGACCTGGAACTGTGCCCGTTCGGGATCATGGACCTGTTCGATGATCCCGAACGCGGTTCCCGGGCCGGCATCGATGTGCGAGTACACGGCCGCTACTACCGTGACCCGCCCGAGTTCCTCACGTTCATGCACGGCGGCACCGACGGGCTGCATTTCGGGCTCTGGTACGACGACGGCCGCACCTGCACCGGAGTCGCCTCCTACTACAACAACGACGGTGGCGGCGTGGGCATCCCGTCGCGTACCCCTCTCGAGGCAGTCAGGTACACGCTCGAATGGGGATGGCGTCACCTCGGAGACCAGGATGATGAGCCGGCCGATCCCATGGACCCCGAGGTGGTCGCACGACGGCACCGGCTACGGCTCCTCCGCGAGATCCTGATGACCTTCGAGACCGGCGACCGCGACGAGCAGGGCGAGGCCTACCACGACGCCTACGGACACTCCCCAGAACTGCTCGAGCACGGAGATCCGGATCGAATCGAAACCCTGGACGGCGGCGGCGCGCTCGTCGACGGTGACACCGCGATCAGGCGCGGCCGACAGAGACCATGGGACGACTACGAGTTCTGCACAGCCCTGCAGAAGGAGCTGACCGACGACCCGGCCGTCCGGGAAGCCCGCCTCGCCGAGGCACGGCGCCGCTGCGCCGCCGGACACCCCGCCGACGCGCTCACCCTCGGCCGTGACCTGCACTGGATCAGCGCGGGAAACCCCGAACTCGAACATCATGCGAACGAGCTGCTCACCATGGCCTACCGCGCTCTGGGACGCGACAACCTCGCTGCGATCGCCCAAGCCCACCACCGCCACCGCGATCTCCCCCAGGTGCACGTCCTCGAAGAGACCTGATGCCGACCTGGACAGCGGGGTCGTCGCGAACGGAGCGGAGCGACGGCGCGAAGCCGGTTGACCACATTCGCCGATCTTGAGCATCGTGGGCGAACAGCGCCGAAGCCCCGGACCTCGAGTGAGATGGACAGTCAGAAGCGGCCCCAGGCGATCAAGGCGGTCAGCGCGAGCAGTACGACGTTGACGGCGACGGCCGCAGGCTCTTTGCGGCGAACGTGGGTGGCGGCGGCGCCGAGCATGGTGATCGCCAGGCCGGCGGCAGCCACCGGGGTGAGGATCGGGGCGATGCCGGTGGCGGCGGGCAGGATCAGGCCGAGGGCGCCGAGAAGCTCGGCCACGCCGATCAGGCGGATCTGGGCGGGAGTGAAGTCCTCCACCCAGGGCAGCATGGGGCGCAGTCTCTCCTTGGGCAGGGTGGAATGCATGACCCCCGCCAGCCCGAAGACAGCGGCCAGGACGGCCTGCAGTACCCACCAGAACACGTTCACGTCAGTTGCTCCTTTCGCAGGTTCTTGGCCTAGTAGCGGCCGAGGGTGCCGCGGCGTCGGGCGAGGTGCTCGAGCCGGTTGAACAGGATCACCCCGGCGATGGTGATGAGCAGCGGCTGGACCAGCAGCCATCCAAGACCCCAGCCGGTCGGGAGGGCGGCCAGGGAATGCCCGCCGAGCAGGATGTCCCGCATCGCCTCGATGCCGGGCGCGATGGGGACCGCGAGCCGGCTGAGGAAGGCGACCGGGTCGGGCATGGCGGCCAGGGGGACCAGGGTGCCGCCGGCGATGGCGTAGGCGGCCACGGACAGCTGGGTGATGATCTCGATACGTTTGAACACCAGGGTCAGCCCGCACAGGATGAGGGCCAGGCCGCAGGTGCCCAGCGTGATGGCGGCCAGCGGCACGATCACCTGCGCGTCGAAGGGCAGTCGCCCGCCCTGGAGGGTGATGGTGACCGCGCCGGTGGCCAGGACGGCCAGTGCGGTGGGCAGGGCGGAGATCACGGCGGCGACCTGGCGGCCGAGGATGAGCGCGGCCGAGGGCAGCGGGGTCAGGTAGGTCTGTTCCAGCACGCCGGACTGGATGTCGCCCAGGTAGCTCCAGAACACGCGGTTGACCTGCTCGTGGATGAAGGTCAGCGCCACCATGCCGAGCAGGACCGGGAGCAGGAGGTCCGCGCGCAGTTGCCCACGTCCCATGAACAGCACGATGAGCAGGTAGAACAGCGGGAAGGTGGCCATCTGGATGAGGACTTCGCGCCATCCGGCGACGAGGTTGAGCAGGCCCTTGCGTACTTCCGCGGCGAATCCGCGAGCGAAGATCATGCTGTCTCCTGCAGGGCACGGCGGTGGTTGCGGACGAACAGCAGCCCGCCGGCGGCGGTGAGCGCGATCGTATGGGCGAGCAGCCAGGGCAGGGTGCCTCCGTTCCACGCTTCGGCCAGGGTCCGGTCCTGGAACAGCGTCTGGGTGAGCGCCTCGATGCCCAGCGTGGTGGGCAGGACCCTGGCCAGGACCGCCAGCCAGTCCGGATAGAAGGCCAGCGGCAGGAACGACCCGTTCAGCAGCAGCACGAGTGCCGTGAACAGCGACTGCAGCGCCCCGATCATCGGGGAGACCAGTGCGAGGGCCGCCAGCAGGAACGTGAAGGCCAGCACGTTCGCTCCGAGCAGCAGGGCCGGCACCAGCGCCGCCCAGCGCATCGGGATCGCGATACCGGCCACCAATATGGGGGCGAGCGCGGCGACCGCGGCCACGGCCAGGCCGAACACCGAGGCGGTGATCAGCCGGCCGAGCATCGGCAGCCAGGGCGGCGCCGGGGTCATCTGCGCCTGGGCGAAGGTGCCGGCGCGTTTCTCCTCGATGAGGTCGGCCACCATCACCAAAGCGGCGTACTGCAGGAACCAGTAGGCGCCGATCGCGACCAGGGTCTGTGGCAGGAGCTCCTGGCGCAGCTCGCCCTGGCCGAGCACGAACTGCAGGCCGAGGTACATGGTGGTGCTGATCAGCAGGGTGATGACGTGGCCGATCGGGTGGGCCAGCTGGACGCGCAGGCCCTTGCCGATCTCCGCGCGCAGGACGTCAAGCAGCATGGGACGCCTCGTTCACCAGGGCGAGGAACACATCCTCCAGGTCGGGCTGGACCTGGGTCAGCGACTCCAGGACGGCACCCTGGGCGCGCAGGCGCTCGACCGCGTCGTACACCTCGTGCGGGTGGCTCACCCGCACGCTGATCGTGGTGATGCCGTCTCGGGTGACGGCGTCGAACCCGGGTGGCGCCGCACCCTCGACGCGGATCTCGTACCTGTCCCGTTCGCGGAAGCTCGCCAGCAGCTGGTACGTGGGCAGGTCGGCGATGAGCCGTCCTTCGCGCATGACGGCCACCCGGTCGCACAGTTCCTGGGCCACGTCGAGCTGGTGCGTGGTGATCAGGATGGTGGTGCCGAGCTCGCGGGCCTGCTCGGTGATCCAGTTCTTGACGGTGCGGGTGGCCTCGACGTCGAGGCCGAGGGTCGGCTCGTCGAGCAGCACGATCGGCGGGCCGGCGATGAGAGCGGCGGCGATCGCGACCTTCTGCTGCATGCCGCGCGAGAAGCCGCCGACCTTGTCGTCGCGGCGCTCCCACAGCTCCAGGTCGGTCAGCAGATCACGGGCGCGCTCGGCGACCTGGGCCTTGCGCAGGCCTTTGAGCCGGCCGAAGTACATGAGGTTCTGCCAGGCCGACAGGCTCCAGTAGACGTTGCGCGAGCCTTCCAGCACGGCGCCGAACTGTGCCATCGCGGCCGAGCGCTGCCGGGTCACGTCGAAGCCGCCCAGCCGGACCTGGCCGGAGGTGGGGGTCAGCAGGCCGGCCAGCATCTTGATGGTGGTGGTCTTGCCGGCGCCGTTGGGGCCCAGGAAGCCGAAGACCGACCCGGCGGGGATGTGCAGGGACACCTCGTCGACCGCCCTGACCTGCGCCGAGCCGTAGACCTTGGTCAACGCGTCGATTTCGATCATGTCATCTCCTTGGTTCGGGGAACCCCGGCTCCTGGCCGCGGGGCCGGGGGCCGGGGCAGGCGGTCAGAGCTCGGCCAGAACCTCGATGTCCTCCGCCATGACGTCGCGGGCGACCGCGAACGCCGCGACGGCAGCGGGGGTGCCGGGCGCGGCCTGGCGGGCGGCCTGCAGGCTGGCGGCCGAATCCCAGCGCCAGACGCCGACCCACGTCTCGTCGTTCAGCCGGCCGAGGCGCGCTTCGGTGAGGCCGGGCTGAGTGGCTCTGATGGCGGTGACCAGGGCGGCGTGCCGGGCCTGAACCTGCTCGGCGTCCGCGGGATCGGCCTGGAAGCGGGTGACGCTGATGACCGTCATGGCTGTACCTGCTCTCTAGAGTTGACTTCTAGTTGCTGAATCTAGAGATAGACTCTAGCCATGAGCGATGTCAAGCGGACGAACAAGCGGGCTGAGAAGGCGAAGGAGACGCGCCGGCGCATCCTCGCGGCAGCATCGGAGTTGTTCGTGCAGGAGGGATATGGCGCGACAAACCTGCAGGACGTCGCCGAGAAGGCCGGGGTCGCGGTGCAGACGATCTACTTCGTCTTCGGCAACAAGCGCGCCCTGCTCAAGGAGCTGGTCGACGTCACGATCGCGGGCGATGACGAGCCGGTGGCCACGATGGACCGGCCGTGGTACGTGGCGGCGCTGGCCGCCGGCACCGCCCAGGACATGCTGCGCGCCTACGTCGCCGGCACGACCTCGGTCCTGGAACGCGTCGCGCCGATCGGCCGGGTCCTGGAGGCGGCGGTCGCGAGCGACCCCGAGGTTGCCGCGCTGTGGCCGCACGACGTCGATCCCCGGCACGTCGTCCAACAGGGCGCGGCCAGGGCGCTTGCCGGCAAACCCGGGGCGCGGGCCGAGGTGTCGGTGGAGGAGGCCGCCGACCTGCTGTACGGCCTGCTCAGCCCCGAGCTGTACCTGCTGTTCGTGCGCGAGCGCGGCTGGACGCGCGAGCGCTGGGAGCAGTGGGTCGGCGAGACCCTCCGCGCCCAGCTCTGCACCATGGGCGGGAACGGGTGATCCTCCGTCCCGTCGCCCACGTCCTCGCGGGTCAGGGCGATGTAGACCGCCTCGCACAGGTGTGCCGCGCACTCCCCGAAGCGGTGCGCCCCATGCCGGGTCACACCGTCCTCGGCAGAGTCAGTGGTGGGGTTGGGCGTGGTGTGGCAGCAGCCGTACCAGGACGCAGGAGGCCAGCAGAAGGGCCGCCACCACGCCGAGGCTGACCGTCGGGCCGGCGTGGAAGTAGACGGTGGTGAGGGCGGCGGCGCCGAGGCTGTTGGCCAGTTGCTGGGTGGCCGACAGCGAGCCGCTGGCGCTGCCGGACTCGGCCGGGTCGACGTCGCCGAGAGTGATCTGGTAGACGGTGCCGAAGCAGGTGCCCAGACCCAGGCCGATCACGAACACCGGCAGGATGAGCGCGATGCCGGTGAGGAGTATCAGGACGCCGGTCAGGGTGAGCAGCAGGCCGATGAGGATGAGCCTGCGGCCCAGCCGGGCGATGAACCGGTGCGCGGTGATCGAGGCGACCACGATGCCGGCGGCGACGGGCGCCAGCCCGAGGGAGGCTCCGGTGGGGGTGCGGCCGAGGTCGTTCTGCAGGTGAAGGGAGAGCACCAGCAGCAGGCCGGCGACGGCGGCGTTGAAGGCCAGGCCGAGGATCAGCCCGGAGGTGAAGCCGCGGTTGGTCAGCAGCGAGGGTTTGATGAGCGGCTGAGGCGCGGTGCGCTGGCGGCGGCAGAACAGGGCGAAGGACACCAGCCCGGCGCCCAGGCAGATGACCGGTGGCAGGCCCCAGCCGTGACTGGAGCCGTCGATCAGGCCGTACAGCAGGGCGAGCATGGTGACGGCGAGCAGGGCTGAGCCGGGTCCGTCGACGGTGACGGCACGGTCGCCGGGATCCGGGGGCAGCAGCCGTACGGCACAGCCGATCGCCAGGCCGCCGAGGGCGATGTTGATGAGGAACATGGCACGCCAGCCGAGGCCGAGCAGGTCGGCGTCGATGAGGAAGCCGGCGAGGATGGGGCCGCCGATGGCGGACAGGCCCAGGGCGGGGGCGAAGACGCCGAAGGCCGTGCCGATCTGGTCGCGAGGGAAGACGGCGCCGAGGATGCCGAAGCCCTGCGGGATGAGCAGGGCGCCGAACGCTCCTTGGAGCAGCCGGAACGCCACCATGGAGGTCGGGTCGAAGGCCAGGCCGCAGGCGATGGAGGCCAGAGTGAAGCCGGTGATGCCGATCAGGAACAGGCGGCGCCGGCCGTACTTGTCGCCGAGCCGTCCGCCGACCACCAGCAGCACTCCCATGGCCAGGGCGTAGGCGGCGCCGAGCCACTGGATGAGAGCCTGTCCGCCGTTCAGGTCGGCGGCGATGGCGGGGGCGGCGATGTTGGTGATGGTCGAATCCAGCAGGTCGAGGATGGCGGCGAACAGCACGACGGCGAGGACGGCCCAGCGCCGGCGCGCGGAGGTGAATGCGGGCGCGGGGGCCACAGGGGTGCGCATGAGGACTTCCTATGAGGGTGAAGGGGGATGAGCCCCGGCCCGAGCAGGGCGGGGCGTGGACAGATGGCGCTCATCGGGCGTCGAAGGCGGCGACGTTCTCCGCGGCCCACTGGGCGAAGGTGCGGGCGGGAGTGCCGAGGAGCGTCTGGGTGGTCTCGGCGATCGGGGCGGGACCGGCGGTGGCGGCGGCCCACAGATCCAGCAGCGAGCCGGCGTAGGGGGCGGACATCCACCGGGTCATCTGCTGCTCGGCCTCGGCGCGGGTGATCTGCAGGAGGGGGATGTCGCGGCCGATCGCGCCGGACAGGATGACCAGTTGCTCGCGGAAGGTGAGCGACTGCGGCCCGGTGAGGGTGATCTGACGGCCGGTGAGCGCGTCGCCGGTCAGGGCGGCCACGGCGAGGTCGGCGAGGTCGTCGGAGTGGATGGGCGCTATGTGCGCGTCGGGGTAGGCGAGCTGGATCGGCTGGTTCTGGCCGATGAGGTAGGACCAGCCGAGGGCGTTGCTGGCGAAGGCGTCCGGACGCAGGAAGGTGCAGGTCAGGCCGGAGGCGGTCAGGGCGCGTTCGACCTGGAGGCTGTGGGAGGCCAGCGGGTCGGTCTCGGCGCCGGGGGCCGTGACGGAGGAGGACGACAGCAGCACGACGTGCTCGACGCCGACGGCCTGGGCGGTCTTGACGAAGGCGTCGACACCGGCGGGCTCGGGGTAGAGGAAGACCTGGCGGACGCCGTCCAGCGCGGCGGGGAAGGTGCCGGGCTGGTCGAGCTTGAGCTCGGCGATCTCGACGCCGGTCGGGGCGGTCAGTCCGGTGGGGTCGGCGCTGCCGGCGCGGGTGGGCAGGCCCGCGGTGACCAGGCGGTGGATGACGGCCTGGCCGACCTTGCCGCGGGCGCCGGTGATGAGGATGGTCATGGTGACTCCTGAGGTAGTTGGTGCGCGAAGACACATGCATGCTTGCATGCACATAAATTCGTGTCAACACATGTCTTGCTGGTTGCACAGAGATACGATGAGGGCATGGATGAGACAGCGACAGCCGAGGACCTGCTCAACGCCGTGGGACCGGCCTTCTCCAAGTTGCGCCGCACCTCGCTGCTGGAGGTCGAGAACGCCATCTCGGCCAAGGATCTGAGCAGGACGCTCGTGCTGAACCTGGTCCTGGAGCACACCACCGGTCAGGGCAAGGAGGTGACCGTCGGCGCGATAGCGGAGCTGCTGGCAGTGGACCCCTCGGTCGGCAGTCGCATGGTGAGCGACAACATCAAGGCGGGCTACCTGATCCGCACCGCTTCCCAGCAGGACGGCCGGCGCACCGTGCTGGAGCTGAGTCCGGCGGGGGTGGAGCTCATGGAGCGCTTCCGCCGCCACCAGCGCGAGGCGTTCGAGTACATCACCGCCGAGTGGAACGAGGGCGACCGGCTCGAGTTCGCCCGGCTGATGCTCAAGTACGTCGATTCCCTGGCCCAGCTCCGCGACCGCACGAGCAGGTAGGCATCGGGGCCCGGGTCCGGGCGGCCCTCTGCCCGAAAATGCCTTTGGGCCTGGTGGGGAGCACCCCTATCGTGGGCCGGTGACTACTCAGGTGATCGTGTTGAACGGCGGCTCCAGCTCGGGCAAGTCCGGGATCGTCCGGTGTCTGCAGGCGGTCCTGCCGGATCCGTGGCTCGCCCTCGGGGTCGATACGCTGGTCGAGGCGATGCCGGCGTCCATGCAGGGATCGGACGCGGGCATCGAGTTCGCTCCGGACGGCGGGGTCAGTGTCGGGCCGCAGTTCATGATGCTCGACCGGGCGTGGGCGGAAGGGGTCGCCGCGATGGTCCGTGCGGGCGCCCGGGTCATCATCGATGACGTCTTCCTCGGCGGAGCCGCCTCCCAGGAGCGGTGGCAGAAGGCTCTTGCCGGGCTGGACGTGCTGTGGGTCGGCGTCAAGTGCGAGAGCGCGGTCGCCGCGGGCCGGGAGATCGCCCGGGGAGACCGGGTCCGGGGGATGGCGGAGTTGCAGGCGGAGGTGGTCCACCAGGGCGTGGCCTATGACCTGGAGGTGGACACCACGCGTGCCGAATCCCTGGAGTGCGCGCGGACCATCGCCGCGCGGGTCAGGTGACGGAGCCCATGACGTCCCCCGCGTACGAGCTGCGCCCCGCCACCCCCGCCGACTACGACCCCATAGCCGCCGTCGTCGACGAGTGGTGGGGCCGGCCGGTCCTGCCCTCCCTGCCCAGGCTCTTCCTCGACCACTTCCACCGCACGAGCCTGATCGCGGAGGGCCCGGCGGGCATGGCGGGGTTCCTGATCGGCTTCATCTCCCCGTCCGAGCCCGACGAGGCGTACATCCACTTCGTCGGCGTCTCCCCGGAGGCCAGGACGGGCGGCGTGGCCCGCGCCATGTACGAACGCTTCTTCGATCTGGCCCGCCGCCACGACCGCCGCGTCGTGAAGGCCATCACCGCGTCCGTCAACCAGACGTCCATGGCGTTCCACCGGCGCATGGGGTTCGAGGTCGGCGAGCCCGTCCCCGGCTACAACGGCCCGGGAACCGCCCTGGTGACCTTCAGGCGAAGCATCTCTGATCTGTAGGCGCTCCAGGGATCGGTGACCGCGAACAGCCTCTGATGTCACTTTGCGTGACGCATAGCGTGCGTACCGTATGCATGTCCCGAAATCGGGAATGGCACACGACGATCTCATGCGCAAGGAGGAGCGGTGGCCGGACGTCGCGACCGGATAGGGCTGACCGGTGAGCTGATCGCCGAGTTCGCCGGCACGATGGTGCTCATTCTGTTCGGCGTCGGCGTGGTCGCCCAGGTGGTCGCGGGCAAGCTCGGCGACCACGACAGCATCGCCTGGGCGTGGGGCATCGGTGTCACGCTGGGCGTCTACGTCGCGGGCCGGACCACGGGCGCGCACCTCAACCCGGCGGTCACGCTGGCGTTCGCGGTCTTCCGCGGCTTCGCCTGGGGCAAGGTCCTGCCGTACGCGCTGGCGCAGACGGCCGGGGCCTTCATCGCGGCGCTCATCGTGCGCTGGAACTACACCGAGGTGCTGACCATGGTGGACCCCGGGCACACGATCAAGACCCAGGGCGTCTTCTCGACCCTGCCCGGCAACGGGGTGCTGCCGGTGGACATGTGGGGCGGGTTCCGCGACCAGATCATCGGCACCGCCATCCTGCTCTTCGTCATCTTCGCCGTGTCCGACGTCGCCAACATGGCCCCCAGCGCGAACCTCGGGCCCGTCGTCGTCGGCCTGCTCATCGTGGGGATCGGCATGTCCTTCGGCACCGACGCCGGCTACGCGATCAACCCCGCGCGCGACTTCGGGCCGCGCCTGGCGAGCTACCTCACCGGCTACTCCACCGCCTGGCGAGATCAGTACGGCGATCTGTACTTCTGGGTGCCGATCGTCGCCCCGCTGATCGGCGGTCTCATCGGCGCCGGCCTCTACCAGGCGGGCATCGCCCGGTTCCTGCCGCCGAGCGAGGAGCGCGGGATCGTGCAGCCGGTGGAGATCTGACGGAATCTTGCAGAGGAGAAAGACATGCCCGAGTTCGTGGGAGCCGTCGACCAGGGCACCACCAGCACCCGATTCATGGTCTTCGATCATGACGGCGCCGAGGTCGCCAAATACCAGCTCGAACACGAGCAGATCCTGCCGAAGGCGGGCTGGGTCGAGCACAACCCGATAGAGATCTGGACCGTGACGGCGGCCGTGATCCAGACGACGATCCAGCGTGCCGGGCTGCACGCCAAGGATCTGGCGGCCTTGGGCGTCACGAACCAGCGCGAGACCACGGTCGTCTGGAACCGGCGGACCGGCCGCCCGTACTACAACGCGATCGTGTGGCAGGACACCCGTACCGACCGGATCGCCGCCGCGCTGGAGCGGGACGGGCGCGGGGAGGTCATCCGCGACAGGACGGGCCTGCGGCCGGAGGCGTACTTCTCCGGCGGCAAGATCCAGTGGATCCTGGAGAACGTGGAGGGCGTCCGCGCGGACGCGGAGCGGGGCGAGGCCGTCTTCGGCAACACCGACACCTGGACCCTGTGGAACCTCACCGGCGGCGTCAAGGGCGGCGTGCACATCACCGACGTGACCAACGCCAGCCGGACGATGCTGATGGACCTGGAGACGCTCGACTGGGACGACGAGCTGCTGTCGTTCTTCGGGATCCCGCGCCGGATGCTGCCCGAGATCCGGCCGTCGGCCGACCCCGCGATGTACGGGACCACGCTCCCGTACGGGCCGCTCGGCGGGGAGGTGCCGATCAGCGCGATCCTGGGGGACCAGCAGGCGGCCACCGTCGGCCAGGCCTGCTTCGCGCCCGGCGAGGCCAAGAACACCTACGGCACCGGCAACTTCCTGCTGCTCAACACCGGCACCGACCGCGTGCGCTCGCGCAGCGGGCTGCTCACGACGCCTGCCTACAAGTTCGGGGACCAGCCGGCCGTGTTCGCGCTGGAGGGATCCATCGCGGTGACCGGCTCGGCGGTGCAGTGGCTGCGCGACCAGCTCCACGTCATCACCTCCGCGGAGCAGAGCGAGGCCCTGGCCCGGCAGGTGGAGGACTCCGGGGGGATGTACTTCGTGCCGGCGTTCTCCGGGCTGTTCGCCCCCTACTGGCGCGCCGACGCCCGCGGCGTGATCGTCGGCCTGTCGCGCTTCAACACCGACGCCCACCTCGCCAGGGCCGCTCTGGAGGCGATCTGCTACCAGAGCCGCGACGTCGTGGAGGCGATGCAGCAGGACTCCGGGGTGGTCCTGGACGTGCTCAAGGTGGACGGCGGCATCACCATGAACGACCTGTGCATGCAGCTCCAGTCCGACATCCTCGGCGTCCCGGTCAGCCGCCCGGTCGTGTCGGAGACCACCGCGCTCGGGGCCGCGTACGCCGCCGGGCTCGCCTCCGGATACTGGAAGGACATCTCGGAGCTGCGGGCGCACTGGGCGGAGGACCGCCGCTGGGAGCCCCGGTGGAGCGAGGAGCGGCGGGAGGAGGCGTACGCGGGCTGGAAGAAGGCCGTGACCAGGTCGTTCGACTGGGTCTAGCTCACGACGTCCTTACGCCGGAAGCGCCGGAACGCGAGCGCGATCAGGAGGGCCGCGTACGTGACCGACACCGACGCCCCCTTCGCCATGCCGCTCCAGTCCAGCTCCGGCATCAGCGCGTCGAGCCAGGCGTTGTTCCAGAACGTGGGCAGGAACTCGCGCAGCGAGCCCAGCGCCTCCACCGCCTGGAGGATGTTGCAGACGATCCAGAGCCCGACCGCCCCGCCGACCGCGCCGAGCGGGGAGTCGGTCATGGTGGAGACGAGGAACGCGAGCGCGGCCACCACCAGCTGGCTGACCAGCGCGTACCCGATCACGATGCCGAAGCGCGGCAGCACGTCCAGGGCCGGGATCGTCTCGCCCGTGCCGGGCACCTGGATGTCGTTCCAGCCGAACGCCAGCGTGCCCGCGAGCAGCGCCATCAGCGGCAGGCAGATCACCGCCGCCGCCGAGTAGCCCAGCGCCACGATCAGCTTCTGGCGCAGCAGCCGGTCGCGGGGGACCGGCGCGGCCAGCAGGTAGCGCAGCGACGACCAGTTGGCCTCGCTGGCGACAGTGTCGCCGCAGAACAGCGCGACCGCCACCACCAGCAGGAAGCTGGCCGACACAGACAGGGCGAAGGCGGCGAAGTTCAGGCCGCTCGCCGTCGCCAGGTCGGAGATGCGCAGCGACGACTGCCCCTGCCCGCTCGGCTGCGGCCCGAACTGGAACGCGATCACCAGGATCCACGGCAGCGCCAGCAGCAGCCCGAACATGACCAGCGTGCGCCGCCGCTTGAACTGCCTGACGATCTCCACGCGCAGCGGCAGCGTGCGACGGGGCGCGTAGCCCGGCGCGGCGACGGTCATGACTTGTCTCCGATGAGGTCGAGGAACACGTCTTCCAGGCGCGGCCCGTGCCCGTTGGAGGGGACGGTGGCCGAGGTGAGCAGCAGCGACACCGGCCCGGTCGAGACCAGGCGGCCCCGGTGCATGACCACGACGTGGCTGCAGGTCTGTTCGACCTCGGCCAGCATGTGGCTGGAGACGATCACGGTACGGCCGTCCTGCGCGTAGCGCTTGAGCACCTCGCGCATCTCCCGGATCTGGGGCGGGTCGAGACCGTTCGTGGGCTCGTCGAGCACCAGCAGGTCAGGAAGCCCGAGCATGGCCTGGGCGATGGCGAGCCGCTGGCGCATGCCCTGCGAGTACGTGCGGACGGCCCGGTCCAGGGCCTTGCCCAGGCCGGCGATCTCCAGCGCCTCGTCGAAGTGCGCGTCGGCGGCGGGCCGCCCGGTGGCGGCCCAGTACAGCTCGATGTTGTCCCGCCCGGACAGGTGCGGCAGGAACCCCGGCCCCTCGACGAACGACCCGAGCCTGGACAGCACGGGCGCCCCGGGTGTGACGCGGTCACCGAAGATCCGGATCTCGCCGCCGTCCGGCTGGATGAGGCCCATCATCATGCGCATCGTGGTCGTCTTGCCCGCGCCGTTCGGCCCGAGCAGGCCCAGGACCTGGCCCCGCTCGACGCGGAACGACAGCCCGTCCACGGCCAGCTCGCCGTTCCGGTACGCCTTGGTCAGTCCGCTGATCTCCAGCGGCACGTCCTTGTCACCATGCGGCCCGTTCTCCGGGGCGCCGGTTGCGGTCCGGCGGCGGGACGCGGTGCGTCCCGTCGCCAGCAGCACGGCGGCGACGACCACGGCGGCCAGCGGCATCGCCCACACCCACCACGCCACCCCGGTCGGCGGAGCGGCGAGCGTGCGCACCGTCGGCGCGGCGAGCGCGGGGGAGGCCAGGGACACCTGGTACGAAGCCGGCTCGGCGGCGGTCGCGAAGCCCATGTCCGTCGTGGTCAGGACCAGCCGGAGCCGGTGGCCTGCGGCGAAGCGGTAATCCACGGCGGGCAGGGTGACGGTGACCTCCGCGCTGCCCGCGCCCTCCGGGATCGTCACCCGGACCGGCGCCACCAGCCCGGCGGGCAGGGCGGGCGGCTGGGTGCCGTCGGCCACGTCGTACAGCTTGGCGAACAGCGTCGCCTCGCCCTTGCCCGACACCTTGACCCTGACCGTGGAACTGCCGGTGAGCTGGAGCGGGGCGGTGAGCGGACGGGACTCGAACGCGGCGCTCTGGCCCGGCATGTCGATGGACACGCCGATGCCGGCCTGGCCGCCGCCCAGCAGGCCGCCGATGCCGGGCACCGTCGAGATGGAGGCGGGCGCGCCGCCCGGCGGGTTGACGATGTTCTGGGCGGGGCCGTTCAGCTGGACCGTGGTGGTGTCGGTGCCGGTCAGGCCGGGGTAGGAGGCGGCCTCCGGGTGCAGGCGGATGCGCTGGCGGGTGCCGGGGTCGCGGCCGCCGTCGCGCGTCACCGTGAACGCGCTCACCGCCGGGGCGGACTCGTCACCCTTCAGGTAGCGGGCGAACCAGGCCGTGGACTGCTCGAACACCCAGTCCGCCTCGCCGTTGCCGCCGTCGTGCCCGCCGTCGAACCAGGCCAGGCTCACCGGCGTGCCGGCGGCGGCGATCGCCTTGGCGTTGGCGTCGGCGTGGCCGAGCGGGAAGAGCGAGTCGCGCTGGCCCTGGATGAGCAGGGTCGGCGCCTTGATCTGGCCGGCCACGGTGATCGGGCTCGACCTGCGCAGCAGGGCGACGGCCTCCGGCGTGGCCTTGCCGTCCTTGGCGACCTGCTGGTAGACGTCGCAGATCGCGGGCAGGAACCTGCCGCACCGCGCCTGCTCGGGCGTCAGCGGGCCGGCGGCGGCCTGCCGCTCGCCCCGCCCCGCGAAGCTGTCCAGCGAGACGCCCTGGCCGAAGAAGATGCCGGCCCACATGCGCTTGAAGACCCCGTGCGCGGCGTCCTGGCCGATGGCGGCGGGGCCGGCGCCCTGCGCGGCGGCGTTGGGGAAGAGCGCGTCGGCCAGGTCGGCCCAGGTGATCTGGGGGACGATGGCGTCGACCCGGTGGTCGTAGGCGGCTGTCATCAGGGAGATGGCGCCGCCGTACGAGCCGCCCGCGATGCCCACGCGCGGGTCGTTCGCCGCGTCGAGCTGGACCTCCGGCCGCTTGGCCAGCCAGTCGATCAGCTGCTTGACGTCCTTGACCTCGTAGTCGGGCGAGTTGAGCGCGATCTCGCCGGTCGAGCGCCCGAACCCGCGCGCCGACCAGGTCAGCACGGCGTAGCCCTGCTGGGCGATCCGGACGGCCTGGTCCCGCACGCTCTGCTTGCTGCCGCCGAAGCCGTGCCCGATCAGTACGGCTGGAGCCTTCCCGCCGTCGGGCGGCGGGAAGAAGGTCGTATCGAGCTCCACCCGTTGGTCGTCGCCGGGTCCGTCGACGACGCTGATTGTCTGGTCCTGGCCCCGCACCCCAGGAGCCGACGGCCACACGAGCCACGTCGTCACCCCGATGAGGGCGAGCGCCGCTACCAGCGCGGCCACACGCTTCATGACCGTGAGCCTACTTTCCGCACCTGAGAGATCCCTGAGATCAAGGCCTGAGCTGCGGGATCAGGCCAGGATGGCGTAGACGGTCGTCGCGTGGGCGGCGGTCTCGGCGCTGCCCGCGGCCGTGAGGGTGACGTCGGAGAAGGCCAGGGTGCGGCCCAGTTTCGTGATGCGGACGTCGATCAGGACGTCCTTGCCCAGCACCGGCCGCTGGAACGTCGTCGACTGCTGCACCGTGGTCATCGGCACGAACCCGCCGCGCGCCGAGGAGATGGCGATGACGGTGGCGGTGTCGGCTGCCGCCATCATCGCCTGGCCGCACAGCCCGCCGCCCTCCCGGGCCAGGTCGTCGGACCACGGGAGCCGTACGACGGCGTGGCGCTCGCCCACCTCCTCCACGCGCAACCCGAGCCGCTGGATCCAGGGGGCGAAGTATCCCTGGAGGATCGCCTCTGCGTCTGCTGGAGTCACGCGCTCATGATGCCCGCCGGAGCGCCGCGCCGCTCCTGGATCGATCGCTTGCGTCGTGTCAGGGTGCCGGTACAGGGCGGAGCCACGACCGACGAGCGCGGGGGTGGGCTGGAGGGCAGCCCGCGACGGCTGACGTCCAACTTTCAGAACGGCCTCAAGCACCTCCCGGTACGGCTGACGAGAAGGCGCCCCTGACCGGCCCCGGCCCACCGAAAACCAGCGGCGCCGCGATCAAGGGCTCGCCTACGCTGCCCCCCATGGACTATGTGGACGTCAACAGGGCCAACTGGGACGGCCGGGTCCCCATCCACGTCGCCAGCGACTTCTACGACGTCGAGGGCTTCAAGGCGGGCCGGAGCCCGCTGCGGTCGTTCGAACGGGACGAGGTCGGCGACGTGACCGGCCGCCGCCTGCTGCACCTGCAGTGCCACTTCGGCCTGGACACCCTGGCCTGGGCCAGGCTCGGCGCCGAGGTGACCGGACTCGACTTCTCCGCGGCCGCCATCGAGCAGGCCAGGGCCATCGCCGCCGAATGCGGCATCCCGGCGGAGTTCGTCACCGCCGACGTCTACGACGCGGTCGAGGCGCTCGGCGGGGCCACGTACGACATCGTCTACACCGGCCTCGGCGCGCTGGTGTGGCTGGCGGACCTCGAGAACTGGGCGCGGACGGTCGCCGCGCTGCTCAAGCCGGGCGGATTCCTCTATCTCGCCGAATTCCATCCGTTCGCCGACACCATGGACGACGAGACGGGCACCACCGTCACCACCGACTACTTCGACCGAGGCCCCCACGTCTGGGAGTACCCGCACACCTACACCGGCAGCGAAATCCTGGAGCACCAGACCTCCGTGCAGTTCCAGCACGGCCTCGGCGAGGTCGTCAGCGCGGTCGCGGCGGCGGGCCTGCGGGTCGAGTTCCTGCGCGAGCACGACCGCACGTACTTCCGCCGCTTCGGCACGCTGGTCGACGGCCAGGAGGGCTTCCGGCTCCCGGAGGGCGCCCCCAGGATCCCGCTCCTGTACACCCTGCGGGCCTCGGCGGTAGCCTGACCTGCCAAGACATTGCCTGGCATTACCCCAGCAACAGCTCAACGCAGGGAACCGTAAGATTCACTCCCGTGAAGTCTCCAGCATCTCTCAAGAGGGCCGCCGAGTGGGCCCTGCCGTACTGGACCAGGGGCCAGGCGGGGCGTGAGACGCCGCAGGATCTGTTCAGGGTGCTCTATTTCGGCTGGCTGGTGGCGTTCACGCTCAAGCTGCTCGGCTCGGCGTGGGACGTTTCATGGCACTTCAAGTGGCTGCGGGACGACCTCGCCCCGCCCCACCTGCTCAACTCCGCCGGCACGGCCATCGCCGTCGCGCTGACCATCATCCATGGCTACACCGGCTACGGCGTGGACAAGGCGGCGCTGCGGCTGATCCAGTGGGGCACCGGGATCTTCCTGGTCGCGGTCCCGCTCGACCTGATCAACCACCGGGTCAACGGGCTCGACATCACCTCGTGGAGCCCGTCGCACATCATGCTCTATCTTGGAACGTTTTTCATGATCGCGGGCGTGCTCCGCGGCTGGTTCATGGGGGCGCCGCCGGGGCAGGAGCGGACCGTCGTGCTGGGCGCGTTCTTCGCGTTCTTCCTGGAGAACGTGCACTTCCCCGAGCAGCACCAGGAGTACGGCATCCTGTCGATCGGCGCCTGGGACAACCACGCGACCTACGCCGAGCAGATCCTGCTCCAGTTCGCGGCCGACCAGATGGGGCGGCCGGTGGACCGGCCGATGATGGTCGCGTTCTCGCTGCCCGTCCCCGACTTCCTCTATCCGGTCTACGCGGTGGTCGTCGGCCTGTCGGTGCTGGTGGTGGCCAGGCTGCTGATCGGCAGGTTCGGGGCCGCGACGCTGGTGGCGGGCGCCTACGTGGGGGTCCGCACGCTGCTCTGGCCGCTGCTGACCTTCACCGGGTTCCCACCGTCGGCGGTGCCGTTCTTCCTGGTCGTGGCGGGGCTGGTGGTGGACCTCGCGTTCCTGGTGCGCATGCCGTACGTACGGGCCGTGCTCGGGAGCGTCGGCGTCACGGCCGCGGCCTACGGCGCGCTGGTGGCGCAGAGCGCGATCATGGGCGGCGTGTACAGCGCGATCACGGGCCAGAAGGGGCTGCTCGGAGCGCCTCCACCGGCCACGTCGTCGGCCGTCTGGGCGGGGCTCGGCCTGCTGGTCGTCTGGCTGGCGGTCGAGTGGCTGGCCGCCAGGCGGCGCGGGTCTCAGCCGATCGAGGCCCGGGTGATCGCCACCGCCACGCCGTAGGCCAGCCCCATCACGCCCACCTCGGCCGCCGCCCAGCCCACCAGGGCGGTGGCCCGGCCTGCGCGGATGGCGGGCATCAGGCGGAAGCGGATGTGGGCGGCCAGCGGCACCAGCGCCGCCACCAGGACCGTCTTGATCACCACCAGCACGCCGTAGTGGCTGGTCAGCAGGGCGTCGGGCAGTGTCACACCGGGGGTGAGGGCCATCGTGCCGAGCCCGTTGACCAGCCCTGACAGCCCCACCAGGAGCAGGCACACCGTGGCGATCCTGGAGAACCTGGGCAGCACCACGGCCAGCAGTTCCCGGTGCGGCGCCACGAACACGGCCGTGGCCGCCAGCCCGCCCGCCCACGCCGCAGCGCCCATCACGTGGATCTCCATCGAGACCATGATGGGGTCGTGCCAGACCGAGTTGACGGCGTGCCCGGTGACGGGGATGGGCAGCAGCCCGAACAGCGCCACGATCACCCGCAGCTCGGCCGGCACCTTCTCGCCGAACCGCACCGCCATGAGCCCGATGCCGGCCGCCGCCAGCGCGCACGCCGCGCTGAACAGCAGCCCCTGACCGGTGCCGACGGTCTCGACGTAGCCGGCGATCATCCCGAACGTGGGCACGCTGCCGGGATTGAGCTCGGCCGTCTGGAACACGATGGTGAGCAGCGCGCAGATCGCCCACGCCCAGGCGGCCAGCACGGCCAGCGGCCGCACCCTGAGCATGACGGGCTCGGTCCGCTCGGGGGCGTCGAAGCCGAGCAGCTTGGGCAGCAGGCTCAGCCCGACCACGGCGACGGCGGCCAGGTCGAGCAGCACCCGCACGACGGGCAGCCCGAAGGACACCAGCGGGCCGGGCATGGGGATGCCGGGGACGGCCTCCTGGGCGGTGAACGTGCTCGCCGCCACCGCGGCGACGACCGCGCAGACGCCGAACGCCCCGGCCACCAGCCGGCCGCCGACCCGCTGCCGGGGGAGGGGAGGCGCGGTGACGGTCATGCCCGGGCCTCCTCGCCGGCGGCATCGGGCCCGGCATTCGGCTGGGCCTCTCCGGCGGAGCCCGGGGCGGGCGCGGCCGGGCGGGGACGGCGCAGTGCCACCGCCGTGCCGGCGGCGAGCAGCAGCAGCGCGCCCACGATCCACACCACGGCCATGCCCGCGCCGCCGTTGGCGGCCGCCTCGGCGGCCTGCGCACTCGCGTCCTGCGGCGCCTGCCCGGTGGCGCCCTGGCCCGTGTTCTGGGCCGGGCCGCCGGTCCCGGCCCCGGCCGCGAGGGTGAAGGTGATCTTGCCGGTGACCGGGTGGCCGTCGGCGGACAGGATCCGGTAGCCCACCGTGTACGCGCCCCCGGACGGCAGCGGCTTGACGCGTACCGACACCCGCTCCGCGGCGACCTCCGCGGACCCGTCCGCCCACGAGGACCCGTCCGGGCCCGTCACGCCCACCTGCGCGTAGCCCTGCCGCACCGCCTGGTCGAACACCAGCGTCACCCGCGCGGGCGCGGCCGGCAACGTGGCACCGTCCTTGGGGTCGCTGCTGAGGAGCACGTTGTGCGCCTGTGCCGCGGGAGGGGCGATCCCGGCGGCGGCGAAGGCGAGCAGCAGGACCGTGAGTAGCCGCCTCAAAGATCAAAACCTTCCAGCAACGACGAAACGAACCCGTATATGGTCCCATCCATGACAGACCTGTTTGCCGGCACGGCCCCCTACTACGCGAAGTACCGGCCCGACCACGGGGATCAGGCGATCGAGCACCTGGCGAGGACGTTCGGCCCGGACGGCACCGTGCTCGATCTCGGCTGCGGTCCCGGCACGGTGGCGATCCCGCTGGCGCCCGCCGTGCGCGAGGTCCTGGCCGTCGATCCCGACGAGGAGATGCTGGAGACGGGCAGAGGGCTGGCGGCGGAGGTGCGGAACATCCGGTGGCTGCGCGGCGACTCGACGAGGCTGCGCGAGCTCCCGGCGTTCGGTCACATCGTCATGGGCAGGTCGTTCCACTGGATGGACCGCCGCGCGGTGCTGGCCGATCTGGACGAACTGCTGCCGCCCGGCGGGGCCGTGGCCCTCCTCGGCCCGGGCCGCGAGCCCCAGGAGGAGCCCTGGGAGCCGACGATGCGCCGGGTGCGCGAGGAGTTCGACGCGAACACGTTCACGGCCACCGGCTCCTTCCAGGTCAGCGGCGAGCACCCCCACGACGTGCTGGTCACCACGCCGTTCAGCGACCTGGAGTCCGCCATGTACGAGCACCGCCTGACGTACGACGTGGACGCCGTGATCGGCCTGCAGCTGTCCTACTCCTACAGCTCCCCGGCCCGCCTCGGCGACCGGCTGGAGCCGTTCAAGGAGGCGGCCAGGAAGGCGCTGCACGACCTCGACCCCTCCGGGACATGGGAGCACACCGAGGTCACCGAGGTGCTGATCGCCCGGCGGCCGACCGGCTAGATGCCCATCGCCCGCCAGATCCGCCGGGTGACCGGGTTGATCAGGCCGATCTCCGTGCACAGCTCCCGCGTCCTGCCCACCGAGTCGCGGATCTCCTGCTTGGCGGCGGGATTGCGCAGGTAGATGTCGGCGACCACGTGGGCCGGGATGCGGAAGCGCCGGATCATCGGCCCCGGGGGCGCCAGCATGATCCGGGCCATCACGCCCAGGATGACGGGGGAGATGACCCCGAGCAGGAGCCGCCGGTACGCGGGCATCCGGGGCACCCGGTTGCGCAGGTAGTGCCGGGCGAAGGAGATGTGCCTGGCCTCCTCCGCGATGTGGATCCGCATGATCGTCTCTTCCAGCGGATGATGCGCCCGCTCGTCCTTCAGCACCTTGCGCTGCACGTGGTCGATCGGATCCTCGCCGCCGAGCACGAACACGAAGAACAGCTCCGTCGAGATCAGCGGGATCCACGGCGCCACCTGAGCGATCAGCGACAGCGGCCCGGGCATCCCGCGGATCGGTAAGCCGGTGCGGTTCACGAACTCCTGGAACATCATCCCGTGATGTCCCTCTTCGATGGTCTCGTGGTAGACGTACCGGAACTCCGGTGACCCGTTCGGCAGCCGGTAGGCGTAGTTGAGCAGCCCGCGCTTGAGCAGGTTCTCGAACTGCAGCCCGACCTTCATCGCGGTGGCCACCCGCCACAGCCCGATCGCCGCCCGCACCTCGGGCGGGCGGCTGCGGTACCACGGGTGGCCGCCCAGTTTGTCGACCTCCGGCAGCTCCCAGCGGGGGTCCGCCGGATCCACGGCGAACTCCGGGTCATCCCACGGGATGTCCCGGTACGGCTCCCAGTGCTTGTCGACCGACGCCTTCGAGAGCCGTTCGATGACCGCTCGGTAGGCGCTCCTGCTGGCGACCTGCTCGTCGCGTTCGCGGGCGGCGGCAGAGCTCGGTGCGGATGCCATCACGTGCTCCTCTCCTCGCCGCTAATTGTACGGAGCATCCAATAGCGTCGGAAGAGGGGAGGGTCACAGGGTTTCCGCAGAGAGCCCGAGCTCGGCCGCGGCGGCCGTACGGATCAGCGTGTTCACCTTGCGCCTGGTCAGCACCTTGGGATGCGCGTGCGTCTGGATCGCGAGCCCGTCCACGAGCGCGAGAATCCGCCACGTGGAAGCGTCGGGGTCGTCGCACTTGAACTCGCCGCACGACACGCCCGCCTCGATGATCGCGCGCATGACCAGCCGGCCCCGGGAGTCGAGGCGGCGCGAGATCTCCTCCAGCTCCGGGTTGCGCATCGCCTCGGACCACGCGTCGATCCACAGCCGCCATCCCTCGGTGGGGATCGCCGGGGAGGAGAGCCTGAGCAGGGTGCGCAGCCGTTCGAGCGGCGTGCCCGTGGACTCCTCGATGTGTTCGAGCGAGTGGAGATGCTGGCGGGCGGCGTAGGTGAAGGCCTGCGCGAACAGCCGATCCTTGGTCTCGAAGTGGTAGAACAGCAGCGCCTGACTCACCCCGGCGGCCCTGGCGATGTCAATGGTCCGGGTATGCCCGAACCCGCGCTCCGCGATGACCTCGCAGGCCGTCTTCAGTAAATCCTCGCGCCGTAATCGGCTGAACCCTGAAGTCACAGCGAGTAACTCACCTCCGATGCATAGTAATCGTGTGCGCCCAGAGATCCATCAAGGGGCGGAAAATTTCTCATACCCACATTCACTCCTTTCGTATCGGCAATCGCAGCACGAAGCGCGCGCCGATGTCGGAGTCCTCGATCGTGAGGGTGCCGTTGTGGGCCTGGGCGATCTCGCGGGCGATGGGCAGGCCCAGTCCGGTGCCGCCGGCGTCGCGGCTGCGCGAGGCGTCCAGCCGGGTGAACCGCCTGAAGACCACCTCGCGCTGGTCCGGCGCGATGCCCGCGCCGTCGTCGAGCACTTCGAGCAGGGCCTGCTCGTTCCGGCGCAGGGTCACGATGATCGTGCTCTCGGCGTGCCGTTCGGCGTTGTCCAGCAGGTTCGTCAGGAGGCGGGCCAGCTTGAGCCGGTTGCCCGTGACGACCACGCCGGGCTGCAGCGCGGTGACGATCTTCTTCGACCGCGGCCTGGTGGTCTCGGCGGCGACCAGTTCGGCCAGGTCGACGGACTCGAGCCGCGACGGGGCGCCCGCTTCGAGCTTGGCCAGCGTCAGCAGGTCGGCGACGATGTTCTGCAGCCGGTCGAGGCTGGCCATCAGCTTGCCGCCGGTCTCGCACCAGTCGGTCTCCTCGGGTGCGAGCATCGCCGCCTCGAGCTCGGCGCGCATGGCGGTGATCGGGCTGCGCAGGTCGTGCGAGGCGTCGGAGGCGAACCGGCGCTGCTGCTCCATCGCGCCCTCCAGCCGCGCGAGCATGAAGTTGGCGGCATCCGCGAGCGCCTTGATCTCCTCGGCCTTCTCCGGCACGGGCACGCGCATGATCTCGTCGCCGTAGTTGATGTCGGTCAGCCGCCGGGTGATCTGGTTCACCGGCGCGAGCGTCCTGGCCACCACCTTGGACACGCCGAACCAGGTGATCGCGACCAGCAGCACGGTCAGCACGATCAGCGCGGCGATCACGGAGGGGTGGATGTACCAGGGCACCGTGGAGTCGTAGGCGTAGACGAACCAGTCGCCGGCCTCATCGTAGACCCGGACGGCGGCCGTGATGTGGCACTCGTCGCCGAGCTCGGGCAGCTCGCACAGCAGGTCGGTACGGCTGGGGCTGCTCGGGCCGGGCACGATGGTGGTCAGGCGTGGCTTGCCCTCCAAGTTCGGCGTCGAGGCCATCACGCGACCGGTCGGGTCGATGACCTGGATGCCCTTCAGATCGAAGTTGGTCAGGGAGTGCCGGTGATAGCGCTGGATGTCGTGGCCCACGTGCAGCGCCGCGGTGGTCACCTCCCTCGTGCGGATGTCGACGGCGGTGTTGTGCCCCACCCACAGGAAGAACGAGCCGGCCGCCAGGCACAGCAATGCCATGGCGACGCTGGCGAACAGCGCCAGGCGCGCGCGAATGGACCGGCCCAGCCGTTCGATCACACCCAATCCCCCCGTGACCAGATGATCACAGTACGTGCCCCTGCATCCAATTAACGGAGATTCAGTGACAAATCACGCTAAAAGACCTGCAGAACAGTGCTCTATGCGGCATCCGGTCGTCTGACTAGAGTAAGTGAGCACTGATGCCAAGGAGTCGATGTGAACCTTGCTGACTATCGGCGGTCCGCCAGGACCTGGCTGCAGGAAAATGTCCCGGCGGACGACCGGCCCGGGGGAGACCCGATCGCCCGGGCCAAAGAATTCATGGCCAAGCTCCACGACGCCGGCTACTCCGGCATCACGTGGCCGCGGCAGTGGGGCGGCCAGGGGCTGACGCAGGCGGAGGAGCGCGCGTTCGCCGCCGAGGCCCGCGGTTTCACCCTCCCCACGTACGTCTTCTCGATCGGCCTCGGCATGACCGGGCCCACGCTGGTCGACCGGGGCACCGACGCCCAGCGCGAGCGGTTCGTCCGGCCGCTGCTGCGCGGCGAGGAGATCTGGTGCCAGCTCTTCTCCGAGCCGGGCGCGGGCAGCGACGTGGCCAGCCTGCAGACGAGGGCCGAGCGCGACGGCGACCACTGGATCGTCAACGGCCAGAAGGTGTGGACCTCGGTCGCCCACCACGCCGACTGGGGCCTGCTGCTGGCCCGCACCGACGTGGAGGTGCCCAAGCACAAGGGGCTGACCATGTTCGTGGTGGACATGCGCCACCCCGGGGTCACGGTCAGGCCGCTGAAGGACATGACCGGCAGGTCCAACTTCAACGAGATCTTCTTCGACGACGTCCCCATCCCCGACGAGCACCGCGTCGGCGAGGTCAACGACGGCTGGAGCGTGGCCGTCACGACCCTGCTGCACGAGCGGCTGTCGATCTCGGCGGGCGTGGGCATGAGCGGCCAGAAGGAGGACCCGACCTCGCTGGAGGCGCTGCGCCGGGTGGTCGACACCGGCGACCCGCTGGTCCGCGACGAGCTGGTCGAGCTGCACATCCGCAGCCGCGCCCTGGCGCTGTTCAACCAGCGGCTGGCCCAGGAGACCGAGGCGGGGATCTTCCCCGGCGCCCGGGGCAGCGCCGCCAAGCTGCTGCTGGCCGAGCTGACCATGTTCCAGGCAGACCTGGCCACGCGGCTCGCCGGCCCGGAGGCCGTCCTGGGCGACTCCCCGCTCGCGCAGGCGATCTCCATGGCCCCGGCCATGTCGCTGGGCGGCGGCACCAACGAGATCATGCGTAACATCGTGGGCGACCGCGTGCTCAACCTGCCGCCGGAGCCCCGGATGGACAAGACCGTGCCGTTCAAGGACCTGAAGGTGGGGACGCAGGGGTGAAGCTCGTACTCGATGAGGAGCAGCGGCAGCTGCGCGAGGCCGTACGCGCCTTCCTGGGGGCCGCCTCGCCGCTGTCCAAGGCGCGGCACGGCTACGACCCGCAGGTGTACGCCAGGCTCAACGGCGAGCTGGGCCTGGCGGGCCTGATCATTCCGGAGGAGTACGGCGGCGCGGGCGCGGGCCTGGCCGAACTGGCGGTCGCGCTGGAGGAGACGGGCGCGGCCCTGCTGCCCGGGCCGTTCCTGGCCACCGCGTTCGCCGCGATCGCCCTGACCCGCACTCCCGACAAGGAGCTGCTCGCCGCCGTCGCGGAGGGCCGCACCACGGCCACGCTCGCCCAGGCCCCCGTCGACCTCGACGGCGGGGCCGTGCGCGGCACGCTGACGCAGGTGCTCAGCGGCATGGAGGCCGACGTGCTGGTGGCGCCCGCGCGCGGCGGCGACGGCGAGCTCCTGGTCGCCGTCGAGCTGGCCGGGCCCGGCGTCACCAGGACCCCGCTGGAGACGCTCGACCTGACGCGCGGCCAGGCGCGGGTGGTCCTGGAGGGCGCTCCCGCCCGCGTGCTGGGGCCGGCGCCGGAGGTCGGCGACCGGCTGTGCGTGGCGCTGGCGGCCGAGCAGCTCGGCGTGATGCGGGCGGCGCTGGACGCCATCGTGGCCTACGCCAAGATCCGCGTCGCCTTCGGCCGGTACATCGGCTCCTACCAGGGTGTCAAGCACAAGCTGGCCGACATGCACTGCAAGCTCGAACAGGCCGAGTCCATCGTCAGGTACGCCGCCTGGGCCGCCGACGAGTCGCCGGACGAACTGCCCGGCGCCGCCGCCCTCGCCCAGGCGTACGTCGGCCGCGCCTGCTTCGAGGTGGCCCGCGACCACCTGCTGCTGTACGGCGGCATCGGTTTCACCTGGGAGCACGACGCGCATCTGTTCTACAAACGGGCCAAGGCGGACGAGGTGCTGCTCGGCCCGCCCCGCATCCACCGTGCCCGCCTCGCGCAGCTGCTGGAGCTGTGATGGATCCGCAGCGCAGCGAGGACATCCATCACAGCACTCCGAGCGCAGCTCGGCAATCAGACGCGGAAATGGATGTCAGCCAGTTGCCCGGCTTCTACGCCATCGCCGCCGCCGACCCGGACCGCCTCGCGGTGATCGACTCCGACGGCACGAGGACGTCCTACGGCGAGCTGCTCGCCCGGGTCAACCAGGTGTCGCACGGTCTCAGGGCCCGCGGGCTCGGCACCGGCGACGTGGTGGCGGGCGTGCTGCCCAACGGCATCGACGCCATCGTCATGGTCATGGCGACCGCGCAGATCGGGCTCTACTACGTGCCGATCAACTGGCACCTGACGGCGTCCGAGGTGGCGTACATCCTGGCCGACTGCGACGCCAAGGTCGTGATCACCGGGCCCGACCACGCCGTACCCGGTGGGGAGATCGGCACGGCGGGGCTGGCCGAGGGGCAGCCCTCCGACGCGCCCGGTGAGCGGACGTCCGGGGCGGTCATGTGGTACACCTCCGGCACCACCGGCTTCCCCAAGGGCGTGCAGCGGCCGCTGCCGGGCGTCGCGCCCGAGCAGATGGTGCCCGCCTACCAGTGGTTCCTCGGCGAGGTCGTGGACCTCAGGCCGGGCGACGACGTCCATCTGGTGACCTCGCCGATGTACCACTCGGCGCCGTGCGCGCACACCCAGTTCGCGCTGCACCTCGGGCACACCGTGGTCGTCGCCCCGAAGTTCGAGCCGGTGACGATCCTGGAGCTCGTCGAGCGATACCGGGTCACCAACGCGATGATGGTGCCGACCATGTTCCACCGCATGCTGCAGCTGCCGGAGGAGGTCAGGGGCAAGTACGACGTGTCGAGCCTGCGCCAGGTCATCCACACCGCCGCCGCCTGCCCCGTCGCGGTCAAGCAGCAGATCATGGACTGGTGGGGGCCGGTGCTGTACGAGTACTACGGCTCCACCGAATCGACGATCGCGTTCGCGGTCAAGCCGCACGACTGGCTGGCCAGGCCCGGCACGGTGGGGCGGCCGGTGCCCACGTTCGAGGCCAAGATCGTGGACGAGGACGGCGCCGAGCTGCCGGCCGGCGAGCCCGGCCTGATCTACGTCAAGTCGGCCATGGGCACGTTCGAGTACCGCAAGGACCCGGCGAAGACGGCCGCCAGCATGCTGGGGGAGTGGTACTCGCCGGGCGACATCGGCTACCTGGACGAGGACGGCTACCTGTTCCTGTGCGACCGGCGGACCGACCTGATCGTCTCCGGCGGGGTCAACATCTACCCCGCCGAGATCGAGGCCGCCCTGCTCGAGCACCCGGCGGTGGCGGACGTGGCCGTCATCGGGGTGCCGGACGAGGAGTGGGGCCACCACGTGGTGGCCCTCGTCCAGCCCGCCGAAGGGGTCACGCCCGGCCCCGGACTCACCGCCGAGCTGCTGGAGCACTGCGGGCCGCGCATCGCCAGGTTCAAGCACCCGAAGGAGATCGAATACCGCTCCCTGCTGCCGCGCACGCCCACGGGCAAGCTGTCGCGCTCCAAGGTGCGCGAGGACTACCTGTCGGAGGGGTGAAAGACCAGCTCCTCGCTGTAGCCCCGGCCGTCTCCCAGGTAGAAGCGGGCCGACAGGGTGCGGTCGGCGGTGTCGAAGACGGTCGTCCACAACGTGCGGAACGGCAGGGCCGGGTCCTCGGCCTGCCGGACCGCGCGCAGGTGGTCGCGCAGCCCCCGCGGTGACACGGCGGCGCCCTTGCTGCGCTCGTACAGCGTGCGCAGCCGCTCGTACGTCCGGAAGCTGCCCGGGGTGTCCTCGGGCAGGTTCATCGGATCGGAGTGGCGGTGCAGCAGGTGGTTGGTGACGCAGAGCGGGCCGTCGCCGAGCTGGACGATGTGCTCGCTGCCGTCCCTGCCGCGCTCCCACACGAACGCCTGCCCGTGGGCGTCGGCCACCAGGTAGTGCAGGGAGGTGCCGTGGTCGTACTGCTTGGCGCCCAGGAGCGCCTGCTTGGCCTGCTCCACGTTCTCGCAGGTGTCGACCAGGAACCTGGGCAGCTGCACGCTCCCCACCCCGACCTGCGGCGCGACGTGCTCCGGCGGCGCGGCGTGCTCGAAGTCGGCCACCAGCAGCACGACCGCCAGGCCGGCCGAGTTGATGCCGTCCATGCAGCCGTCGAGGTCCGACATGGTGATCACGGTGGAGGCCAGCCCCTCGTCGGGCACCGTCGTGATCACGTAGGGGCGTGAGGCCATCGGCAGCTCGTCCGGCCTGGGCGCGGTGCCCATCACCTCGCTGCTGGTCATCGGGAAGAAGTCGTAGTTGCGGCCCACCCGGCCGTGGCCGTCCGTGGCGGCCGACGGCGGGATCCACAGGGCCGAGCAGCCGGTGCCCTCGGGGACGTAGTTCAGCCCGTCGAGGGCCAGATCGTCCTGGTCGGGGTCGAGGCCGAGGACCGCCGCCGCGCCGTCCATACGGGCGTGGTGCTGCGGCCAGTGCCGCTCGAACCACGTCCTGCGGGCCCGGTTCACCGCCGGGTCGGCCGGCATGGGGGCCCAGCCCAGCCGGCGGGCCTCCTCGGTGAGCGCCTTGCCGATCTCGAACTGGCTGCCCGTGAGCGTGAGGTGGTGCACGAGCTGGAAATCGTCCTTGCCGCCCGCCACCCGCGTCATGTTCTTCATGCCGCCGAGCCTGGGGCCGCCCGCTGACCGGAGCCCTACCGTTCGCTGACCGCCCGCCGGTAGCGCTCGGAGAGCCTCAGTACGGCCTCGGCCAGCTCGGGCGGATCGAGCACCTCGAAGTCCACGCCCATCAACCCGATCCACCTGGCCATGCTGTCCGGGTCGTCGCCGCCCAGCCTGACCAGGCAGGTGACCTCGTCCACCGGCTCCACCTCCAGCCCCATCGGCAGGCGGGGCAGCTCGTGGGCCGGGGCGTGCGCCAGCACCGTGCCCCGGTGGCGCCACGTCGCCGTGTTGACGCCCTTCTCCACGTACGCCGCCACGTCGCCGCCCTCCGGCGGCTCGCGCGGGGTGAATTTGGGCCCGGCCGGGGTGCGCGGGCGCACCCGGTCCACCCGGAACGTGCGCCAGCCCTGCCGCTCGACGTCGTACCCCACGAGGTACCAGCGGCCGCGCCGGTGCGCCAGGCGGAGCGGCTCCACGTTCCGCACGGCCGTCGCGCCGTCGTGGCCGGTGTAGTCGAAGCGCAGCCGCTCATGGTCGCGGGCCGCGTTCGCGATCGTGGTCAGCACCTCGGGGGGTACGGCGGGCACGTCGCCCGGTACCTGCCCCGGTATTTGCACGGTGTAGGTGTTGAGCGCGTTCACCCGGCGGCGCAGGCGGGACGGGAGCACCTGCTCCAGCTTGGCCAGGGCCCGCACGGAGGTCTCCTCGATGCCCTCGACGCCGCCCCCGGCCGCCCGGCCGAGCCCGACCGCCACCGCGACGGCCTCCTCGTCGTCGAGCAGCAGCGGCGGCAGCGAGGCTCCGGCGCCCAGCCGGTAGCCGCCCGCGACCCCGGGCGTGGCGTGCACGGGGTAGCCGAGCGTGCGCAGGCGCTCGACGTCGTTGCGGATCGTCCTGGTGGAGACCCCGAGCCGGGACGACAACTCGGGGCCGGTCCAGTCCCGGCGGGCTTGGAGCAGGGACAGGAGCTTCAGCAGGCGGGCCGAGGTTTCCAGCATGAGACCAGTGTGCCGCGCTATCGCGGCAAGGTCCCTTCCGTGTTCACCACGATCTTGCCCAGGAAGTGGCCGTCCTCGCTGAGCCGGTGCGCGTCGGCGATCCGCTCCAGGGGGAACGCCTCCGCGATGGGGATCCGTACGTTCTGGTGGTCCACCGGCCCCTTCGCGCCGCCGGACGAGAAGCGCACGCCGAGCTCGGCCGCGCCGGCCCGGTCGGCGATGGTGATCACGTTGGCGGGGTCGCCGGCCAGCTTCACCGACAGCTCCAGCTCGCCTCTGCCGGAGGCGTCCAGCACCCGGTCGACGGGGCCGGGCAGGCGCTCCTCCAAGCCCTCGCCGTACGTGACCGGGTGGACGCCGAGGCCGCGCAGGAATGCGTGGTGGCGCTCGCCGGCCGTCCCGACGACCCGGGCGCCCGCGGCGAGGGCGAGCTGCGCGGCGGCCAGCCCGACGCCGCCCGCGACCGCGTGGATCAGCAGCGTCTGGCCCTTTTCCAGGCCCAGCCCGCCCAACGCCCGCCGGGCCGTCTCGACGGCGACGGGCAGCGCGGCGGCCTCCTCGTACGTCAGATCGTCCGGCTTGGCCGCCAGCAGGCCCGCGTCCGCGATCGCGTGCGTGGCGGCGGCGCCTCCCTCGACCTGCCCGAACACCGGGTCGCCCAGCCGCCACCCGGTCACCCCGGGGCCGAGGGCGTCGATCGTCCCGGCCAGTTCGAGCCCGGTGCCCTGAGGCTCCCTGAGGGGCGCGCCCATGAGGCCGCGGCGGATTTTCCAGTCGATGGGGTTGACCCCGGCCGCCCTGACCGCGATCCGCACCTGTCCCGGGCCGGGCTGGGGGAGCGGGATCTCCTCCAGCGCCAGCACCTCCGGACCGCCGTGGGCGCGGTAGCGGGCGGCCTGGGCGGTGACCAGCAGGACCGCCTTGCCGACCAGCTCGCGGCTCCCCAGGGCGGCGTGGGCCTCGTGCGCGCGTTCCAGCGGCACGGCCAGCCCCACGACGGTCGTCAGGATGTCGTGCTCCAGGGCCCGCCCGGCCAGCCGCCGGAACTCGTCCGGGGCGAACTGGACCTGCTCCATGCCCACCACCCGCGCGGCCTCGGGCTCGATCCGGGCGGTCGAGCCGCTGGGCACGCCGTAGGCGAAGAACGTGCCGCCGGGCTCGACCAGCTCGTACGCGGCGCCGCCGACCTCCCCGCCGACCCCGTCGAACACCACGTCGAAGGGCCCGCCGAGCTCGTCGTAGCCGACGGCCTCCGCCGCGCCCATGCCCAGGGCCGCGGCCCGCTTCGCCGCGCCGCGGGCGGCGGCCGTCACCCGGGCTCCCGCCGCACTCGCCAGCCCCACGATCGGCAGCCCCAGCGCGCCACCGGCCCCCGTGACCAGCACCCGCGTCCCCGGCTTCAGCTCGGCCGCCTCCACCAGGCTCAGGGCCGCGGGCCCGACCTGGATGAGCGCGGCCGCCCACCACAGAGGCACCTCGTCGGGCACCGGGACCACCGTCTCGGCGTCGGCCACGACCCGCTCGGCGTACGCGCCGCCGCCGGGCAGGAACGCGGCCACCCGCCGCCCCGCCCACGCGCCGTCCACCCCGTCGCCCACCGACAGCACCCGCCCGGCCACGCCGGTGCCGGGCACGAACGGCGGCTCGCCGGGGAACCACTCCCGTCCCCACCCGGCCCGCAACTGCGCGTCGAGCGACATCACGTCCACCACCGACACGCCGATGAGCACCTGCCCCGGGCCGGCCTCCGGCTCCGGCGCCTGCCGGACCTCCAGCACCTCGGGACCGCCGAACCTCGTCACCTCGATCACGTTCATGCGGCCGAGTCTGTAACCTCAAGCGAGGTTGAGGTCAACTTCCGGGGCAGGTCACTCCCTGACGATCAGCCGAACAGCTTGTCCGCCTGCTGGATGAGGACCATCACGGTCAGCGTGCCGAAGAACGCCACCGACCAGATCAGCGCGCCGAGCCGGTACGAGCGCACCTTGATGGGCTCGGGCAGCGACCGCCGGTTGAGGATGATCAGCAGGATCGAGTACACGAACATCATCACGGCCGCGAAGCACGCCGAGAGCACCAGCAGGATGAGCGGCTGGTCGAAGCCCGCCAGCAGGAAGGCGATCCCGATCAGCGCCATCGCCCAGACGGTGTAGAAGTAGACGCGGTTCACCGAGACGGGCTTGTCACGCAGGTAGACCGTCTTGATCGTGTCGGAGGCCAGCCGCGAGGTGTAGTCGACGATGCCCATGGCGGAGGCGAACAGCGCCAGCGCCCCGATCACCCAGAACAGCACGCCGAACCAGGGCCCGACGACCTCCTGCAGCACCTCGCCCTCGACCTTGAGGAACTGGATGCCGTTGGCCAGCCCCTCCCGGCCGAACACGGTGGAGTAGGCCAGCATCGACATGAACGCGATCGTCAGGAACGACACCACGGCGAAGGTCCAGGCCTGCTCGATGTTCGCGAAGCGCCACCACTGCCGCCAGCGCGCCAGGTTCTCCTTGGTGGGTGCGAACTGGAAGCCGGTCGAGGCGGCCGCCTCCTCCTGGCCGGTCACCGGGCTGACCAGGCGCGGCACGTACTGGCCCATACCGAAGCCCTTGTCGCGGATCCAGTTGCTCTGACAGAGGTTCTGGCCGCCGCCCGCGCCGGCGTAGGCGATGGCGCCCATCAGCAGCGAGAACTCCAGCGGCGGCACCGGGATCCGGGCGTCGACGGTCAGGCCCTTGCCCAGCTGGACCCAGCTCTCCGCGTTGATCGCGAACAGGACGGCGACCAGGATCAGCGTGGCCACCAGGATGATCTTCACGAAGATGACCCGTTCGAGCGCGGTGTAGATCACCGGCGCCAGCGTCAGGCCGAGCGCGATCACGACGAGCATGCCGATCGCGATCCACCGCACGCTGCCCGCGCCCGACCCGGTCAGGTACGTCACCATCGTCGCGGACGTGGTGACCCAGCCGGGCCAGAGGTTCGAGCAGAGCGTCATCACCACGAAGACCAGGCCCCAGTGTTTCCACATCCGGCTGAATCCGGTGAGCGCGGTCTCACCGGTGGCCAGCGTGTAACGCTCGATCTCCATGTTCAGGAACCACTGCGTGATGATGCCGATCGCGGCTCCCCAGACGAAAATGAGCCCGACTTGGGAGGCGATGTACGGCCAGAGAATGAATTCGCCCGACGCCAGCCCCACACCCGCGCCGACCAGCCCCGGGCCGATGATGCGCCAGGTCGATCGGGGAGGGTCGGGCAGGTCGCGGACGGTGACGGACGGTAGGACTCGCGCGGGAACGGTCGGGGTGAACTCCGCCATGCGAATCTCCTTGCTAAGCGTTGCCTAGCCGCCACATTACAGAGACCGCAAACTCTGGTGGAATACCTAGTTAGCCTGCTTGACCACGTATTCTCCGCGTTCGGTGAAACCCACGACACGCCAGCCCGCTTTCATACGCCGGCCGAGCGCGTCACGCACGGCCAGCCGCCACGCCGCGGCCGCCGCCGGGTTCTCGCGCCGCAGCCGCTCGACGTCCGCCGGCGTCCCCACGAGCACCGTGCCGCCCCGCGCCTCCTTGGCCACGGGCCATCCGTTCTCGTCCGACAGGAGCGCCTCGGCGGCGGGCGGTTCGCCGGATTTCGCCGTTTCTGTGAGGCGCCACGCGGCCAGCAGCCGGTCGGACGCGTCACCCTCGTTGATCGCGTCGGCCATCTTCCCGTAGAAGTCCTCCAGGTACTCCTCCGGCATGGCGCCCAGCTTGACCAGGTTGAACCGCGCGTTCCTGCGTACGAGGGGGTCGAACGTCCAGGTGATCCGTTCCAGCCCCTGACCCAGGCACCACTCGCGCTGGTGCGACTTGAGCGCGTGGCCGATGCCCCTGCCGATGACCGCGCCGGTCACGTGCGAGTGCAGCGTCCGCTCCGCCGCCCTGAACCCGACCGAGGCGCCCACGAGCGTGCCGCCCTCGTCGTACGCGCCCGCCACGTAGTTGCCCGTGTGCGCGAACCCGATCATCAGCTCCATCGTCACGGGCGGGTTGTGCGGCGCCGGGTGCCAGATGTCGTCGAAGAGCCGGCAGACCTCCTCGAACTCGTCGATCTGCCGCAACTCCCTGATCTTCACACCACCGTTCACCCCTCCATTTACGCACGCCCGCGAGTCCCCACCGGACGTCCCCTTACGCACGCCCGCGAGTCCCGGCCGGACGTCTCCTTACGCACGCCCGCGCGGCCCCGCCGGACGTCCCCGGCGGGATCGCCGGCGGATCGTCGTTCCACGGCGCGGCGCGCTCCGCGGTACCGCGTGCTCGGCGTCAGGCGTCAGGCGTCGGTGGGGACCCGGGGCCTCGGATCCGGGGCCTCGGATCCGGGCCCGCACTGTCGCGGCTACGGCGTCCTCGGGCCGACGGGGCGGTAGGCGGGGGCCGGGGGCCTGGCGGTGAGGCGGCGGTAGAGGGTGGTGGGGCCCGGCCAGTTGTTCGTCACGCGGCCCTCGGCCGTCTTGTACCAGCTCCGGCAGCCGCCGCCCCACACCATCCGCGCCATCGCCGCGTCGAGCTGCCCGCGCCAGGCCGCCATCACCTCGGGCCGCACCTCGATCGGCCCGTTGGCGGACAGGTGCGGCAGGCAGGACATGATGTGCTCCACCTGACACTCGATCATGAAGACGATGGAGTTGTGGCCGAGGTTGGTGTTGGGGCCGTACAGGAGGAAGAGGTTGGGGAAATTCGGCACGGAGATCCCCAGGTACGCCTCGGGCCCTCCCTTCCACTGCTCCTCCAGCGTGCGCCCGTCGCGCCCGGTGATCTCCATCGGGGCCAGGAACTCGGTGGTCCGGAAGCCGGTGGCGTAGACGATCGTGTCCACCTCGTGCGGGCCCTCGGTGGTCTCGACGCCTGTGGGCGTGATCCGTACGATCCTGTCCGTCACCACGTCGACGTTGGGCCTGGTCAGCGCGGGATAGAAGGCGCTGTCGATGACGACCCGCTTGCAGCCCGGCGGGTAGTCGGGCGTGAGCTTGGCCCGCAGCGCCGGGTCGGGCACCTGGTCGTGCAGGTGCCGCAGGGCGCGTTTCCTGAGCAGGTCCGCGCTCCAGCCCTGGGCGAGCGCGGGATAGAGGGTGGCCTCGGCGTACCGGTAGAGCCACTCGCGGTAGGCACGCTGGAGGCCGGGTACGTAGTGGAATCCCAGCCTGGCCAGCGGTCCGAAGGTGGTGTCCGGCTTGGGGATGACCCAGTTCGGGGTGCGCTGGAAGACGTACAGGCGCTCGACCTGCTCCGCGATGCGCGGGATGAGCTGGGCCGCCGACGACCCGTTCCCGATCACGGCGACGCGGCGGCCGGTGAGGTCGTGGGTGTGGTTCCAGCGGGCGGAGTGGAAGGAGACGCCCCCGAAGTCCGGCATTCCCGGAATATCGGGTAGGTGGGGGCGGTTGAGCTGGCCCGCGCCGGTGACGACCATGTCGAACGGCTCGGTGCGGTCGCCGCTCGTCACCTGCCACCTGGTGCCGTCGAAATCGGCGTGCTGGACTTCCGCGCCGAACCGGATTTTTCGCCTGACGTCGTATTTATCGGCGCAATGTTCAAGATATCCAAGAATTTCGGGCTGTTCTGGGTAACGGCGGGTCCAGCTCGCGTACTTCTCGAATGAGTACGAGTAAAGATGCGAGGGAATGTCGCACCCCGCTCCGGGGTAGCTGTTGTCGCGCCAGGTGCCCCCGAGGTCGTCCGCCCTCTCGAAGACCGCGTACGAGCGGATCCCGGCCCGTTCGAGCCGGATCGCCATGCACAGCCCGCCGAACCCCGCTCCGACGATCGCGACGCTTGGTGACATGCCGCCCCTCCGCAGGTCAGGATTCACTTACATTACGCCGAACGCCGTTCCACCGACACCCTCTCCCGTGCCGATAGTCTGCGCAGGTGGCTGCTGTGTCGTTGAAGAACGTGATCGGGGTGCTCGAGGCGGCCTACCCGCCCGCCCGGGCCGAGTCGTGGGACGCCGTGGGGCTGGTCTGCGGGGATCCGGCGCAGGAGGTGCGCCGGGTGCTGTTCGCGGTCGACCCGGTGGCGGCCGTGGCCGAGGAGGCCCTGGAGTGGCGGGCCGACCTGATGGTCACCCATCACCCCCTGTACTTGCGCGGCACCACCAGCGTGGCCGCGACCACGCCGAAGGGCCGCCTGATCCACACCCTGATAAAGAACGACATATCGCTTTACACCGCCCACACGAACGCCGACGTGGCCAACCCCGGCGTGTCGGACGCCCTGGCCAGGGCCGTGGGTCTGGTAGGCGACCTGGTGCCGCTCCAGCCGTTCCCGGATGACCCGTGGCGGGGTCTGGGCCGCATCGGCGAGCTGCCCTCGGCGATGACGCTGGGCGACTTCGCGGCGCAGGCGTCCAAAGGCCTGCCCCGTACGTCCTGGGGGATCCGCGTGGCAGGCGACCTCGACCGGCCCGTCACCCGCGTCGCGGTCAGCGGCGGCGCCGGCGACTCCCTGCTCGGCACGGCCAAGGCGGCCGAGGTCGATGTGTTCCTGACGGCGGATCTGCGGCATCATCCGGCGAGTGAGTTCGTGGAGTCGGGCGGGCCCGCGCTCATCGACGCCGCGCACTGGGCGACCGAGTGGCCCTGGCTGGACAGCGCGGCGTCCATCCTGCACTCGAGTGGCGTTACCGTTGAAACGCGCGTCTCCGCCACGGTCACCGATGCTTGGACAAAAGGATATTGATCATGAAAGCAGCCCCTGAGGCACAGAAGAGACTGCTCGACCTGGCAGAGCTCGACTCCGTGATTGATCGGCTGGCCCACCGCCGCCGCACCCTGCCCGAGCTGGCCGAGATCGACGAGCGGTCGAAGTTGTTCGCCAAGGTCGCCACCCAGGTGATCGAGGCCGAGACCGAGGCGGGCGACCTGGCCCGCGAGCAGGCCAAGGCGGAGAGCGACGTCGACGCCGTGCGCACGCGTGCCGACCGTGACCAGAAGCGCCTCGACTCCGGCGCCGTGACCTCGCCGCGCGACCTTTCCAGCCTGCAGTCCGAGATCGCCTCGCTGCAGAAGCGCCAGGGCGACCTGGAAGAGGTCGTGCTGGAGATCATGGAGCGCAGGGAGGCCGCCGACACCAAGGTCACCGACCTGATCGCGCAGCGTGACGAGCTCGCCGCCGCCCTGTCCACCGCCGAGGCCCGCCGCGACGAGGGGCTCCAGGGGATCGACAAGGAGGCTTCGGAGGTCAAGGGCCGCCGGGGCGGCGTCTCCGGCGAGATCCCCGCCGACCTGCTGGCGCTCTACGAGAAGCTCAAGGACCAGTACGGCGTGGGCGCCGCGATGCTGCGGGGCGGCCGGTGTCAGGGGTGCAAGGTGGCCCTGTCCATCGCCGAGATGAACCGCATCAAGGCCGCGCCCCACGACGACGTCCTCCGTTGTGAGGAGTGCCGGCGTATCCTCGTACGTACGGCAGAGTCAGGCCTGTGACCTCCTACGTCATCGAGGCGGACGGCGGCTCCCGCGGCAACCCGGGGCCCGCCGGCTATGGCGCGGTGGTCATGGACGCCTCCGACGGCCAGGTGCTGGCGGAGGCGGCCGAGGCCATCGGCGTCACGACCAACAACGTCGCCGAATACCGCGGCCTGATCGCCGGCCTGCAGGCCGT
The DNA here is from genome assembly GCF_040610775.1 of Nonomuraea sp. NPDC003709. NCBI lineage: Bacteria > Bacillati > Actinomycetota > Actinomycetes > Streptosporangiales > Streptosporangiaceae > Nonomuraea > Nonomuraea sp. NPDC003709. The sequence continues at coordinate 166,198 of NZ_JBEXMW010000004.1, forward strand.
GCTCCGGCTCGGCGGCGAGGGCGCGCCGGTGGCCGTCCGGATGGACTCGAAGCTGGTCATCGAGCAGATGGCGGGCCGCTGGAAGATCAAGAACGAGGGGCTGCGGCCGCTCGCGATGGAAGCCGGATCCCTGGTCAGGCGGCTGCGGGTGACGGAGTGGACCTGGATCCCCCGCGAGCGCAACAAGCACGCCGACCGCCTGGCCAACGAGGCCATGGACGCGGCCGCCAAGGGCCTGACCTGGAAGGCCGGCGGCACCACCCAACCGGAGCTACAGGAAGAGCCCCCGACCGCAGCGGGAGCGGGAGAGCCCTCCACGACCCGCACCACGGCCCGCACCACGGCGCCCACCACCACACCGCCTGTCATCGCCCAGCAGACAGACCTCCTCGACATAGGCACTATCGGCACCACGGGCACCATCTCCGAAATATCCGCCCCAACCGCCTCCACCGCCGCGGCCCAGCAACGCACGGCCAAGGCGCCCGCCAAGGGCACCGGCTGGGCCCCGCCCACCCGCGTGGCCACGTCCTTGCTCCTGCTCAGGCACGGCGAGACCGCGCTGTCCGTGGAGCGCAGGTTCTCGGGCAGGGGCGACGCCGAGCTCACAGCCAACGGCCTGGCCCAGGCCGCGGCGGCCGCCGAACGGCTGTCGCGCGAGCCGTACCGGCTGGATGTGATCGTCAGCTCGCCCCTCAAGCGCGCCAGGCAGACCGCGGAGGCGGTCGCCCGGCGGACCGGGCTCGACGTCGAGGTGGACGAGGACCTCAGGGAGCTCGATTTCGGCGACTGGGAGGGCCACACGTTCACGGAGGTCCAGCGCCGCTGGCCCGCCGAGCTCTCCACCTGGCTCGCCGACCCGGAGACCGCGCCGCCCGGCGGCGAGAGCTTCGCCACGGTCGCCCGCCGCGTCCAGGCGGCGGGGGAGCGGCTGGTGGAGCGCTACGAGGGCAAGACCGTCCTCGCGGTCTCCCACGTCACACCCATCAAGATGCTGCTGCGGCTGGCCCTGATGGCCCCGCTGGAGTCCCTCTACCGGATGCACCTCGACGTGGCCTGCCTGTCGCTGATCGAGTACTACGCGGACGGCCCGGCCGTGGTGAAGTCGTTCAACGACACCTCACACCTGCGCCGTTGACCGGGAACGCCGCGGAGCTTGATAAAGTGCTGCAGACGAGTCGGCCGGGCGACCGCGTCGGGCCATCCGGCCCGCCGAGGAAGGTCCGGGCTCCACAGGGCAGGGTGGTCGGTAACACCGACCCGGGGTGACCCGCGGGACAGTGCCACAGAAAGCAGACCGCCTCCTGGTTGACGGGAGGTAAGGGTGAAAGGGTGGTGTAAGAGACCACCAGCGCCCACGGTGACGTGGGCGGCTAGGTAAACCCCACCCGGAGCAAGGTCAAGAAGGGACGCTCTCCGGAGCGTCCCGCGCGCGACGTTCGAGGGCTGCCCGCCCGAGCCGCGCGGGTAGACCGCTCGAGGCCGCCGGCAACGGCGGCCCTAGATGGATGGTCGCCCCTTCTCACGAAGGACAGAACCCGGCCTACAGGCCGACTCGTCACCCAATCCCTCTCTGACCTGGGAGGGAACGGGGATGCCCCAAGGCCAGGGGCACGTTCAGTGATGGTCCAACCTCTCCGGCCCTGGCAGAAGCTTCGGGGACGAGGTGGCCGTACAGGTCTACGGTGGTTGTGATCGACTCGTGGCCGAGCCACTCGGCTCTTCGCCACGACTACCTGTTGGTTGACCGCGGTCATACCCGTATTGAAGTCGCGGAACGAATCAGTATTCTGCTTGCTACACGGACCGTTTTCCCGGCGACTTCCAGGAGCCACTTGGGAAACCATCTGCGCCGTCTCCTCTCCGTAGGCCAAGTCTCCGGAGCCGACGAATCCTGATGGAATTCACGCTCGATCCGGTGGTTGGCTGAGTCCGGCAGGAATTCGAAGGGCCCATAGCGAAGCTCCACTTCGGCAATGCGGCCACATTTACCCCCTCTATTTGTCCGGACGTGGTTTGATCTGGCGTGGATCGTCCCCCGAACGGAGCACACGTGTATCCCCCACACACCGACCGGACACGGTGGTTTCTTGCCCTCTTGGTCGTCTTAGCCGTCTCCGCATGGAGTCTCGCGGTCGAGGCAGGCGGGCGGCGTGACGCTGAGCGCGTGGCGTTGGCGCAGAGGCTGGCGCTCAAAGGAGTGGAACTACGCGAAGTCGATGCGGGGGACGCCCGATTACTCGGCGCGGCAGCCGTACGCCTGCACGCCGACGCTCAGACGGTGGAAGCACTGGCTAACACCCTCGCGAACGAAGGACTTGCCGATCTCACTGACGTCAGTCGATCCGATGACGTGGCGATCGCATCGGACGGGTCCTTCGTCCTCGCCCGCCCCCTTGATGAGAAGGTGCATCGGTGGGATCTGCGCGAGGAGCGCCCAGACGTGAGTGTGCCTGATTTCAAAGTCTCCTCGGTCGACCAAATGGCAATGTCGGCAGACGGGCGCGCTGTTGTGACAGCCGAGGATTTCGACGGCGTGACCCTGTGGGATCTCGGTGAGCGGAAACGCCCACGCAAGGTGGTATTCCTGCCGCTCGGAGAGTCCTTCGATGAGATCGTCCTGTCTCGCGATGGGACGACTGCCTTGATCGCATATGACGATTTGAGCGACGATCTAAATATTGTGATAGTGGAGGTATGGGACTTCAGGCGTCTGTCCCATCCGGCCCGCCGATCGACACTGAAGGTGCCCGGCGATTTTCTCTACAACATCGCCATCAGTGCCGATGGCAAGACGGCGGTGGTGGTTGGAGGCGAGGGTTTCCTTGTCTGGGATCTGACGGATCTGGCCCATCCGGCCGAGCTCTATGCCGATGATCAAGGGGAGGAATCCGTCGCGCTCAGCCCTGACGGACGCAGAGCCGTGTTCGGCACCGGAAATGCGGCGGAGGTCTGGGACCTCAGCGACCGCACGAAGCCTGTGCGGGTAGCGACGATGGGCGGGGAATTTCATGACGTGTTCGCCGTTGCCATGGCACGCAAGGGGGACCTGGTGCTTACCGCCGATTATCGGGGGCGTGCCATCCTGTGGGATCTGTCAGAGCCGTCGAGACCTGTGAGGTTGGCAGCCCTGAAGACGGGGGTTCGTGCCGTGCATGCGGTAGCCCTCAGCGACGACGGGCGGACCGCGGTGATGGGCAGCGCGTGGAGTGGCCCCCGGGTCTGGGATCTTTCGCACGTGGGCCAGGATCCGCTCAAGAGCGTTTGTCGTCGAGGGGAATACGTGATTCCTCGCGAGTTTTGGGATCGCTACACCGACGGGCAAGGCTCTGCATACGCCGACGGAGACGGAGACTTCCGGCCCTGCGATGGCGTGCTCGCCCGATAGCGCTTAGCAGGACTACAGGACGCTGACGGAGCTCGGCGGGGTCCGAAGAGGCGCAGCGAAGGTCCACCTCCCGAAACGCCGATGTGGGCCGCTGGGCCGCAAAAACGCCTACCCGCACGTCCTGGGGATCGAGTGCGCTTCACCCAGGTAAGCGCGCTGTGCCCGTTCGTGGGCCGGGCGCGGGAGAAAATGCGTGGCGGGGCCCGTGTGCCCGACGTTATCTTCTCCATGGGCGCGGCGGACGTGCCTTTTCTGCGGCTTCGAATCAGCAGATCGGAGGTGCGGAGCGGAATGGCTTGTCGCCTCCACGCGCTCTGCTTCGACGCGCACGACCCGCTCCGTCTCGCGCGCTTCTGGGCCGGCGTCCTGGACTGGGAGCTGGCCGACGACCCCCGGGACGGCGTCGCGCTCCTGCCGAGCGATGACACCGGGTTCCGGATCCGGTTCCTGCCGTCCCAGGCGCAGAAGATCAGCCAGAACCAGATGCACTTCGACCTGACGAGCAAGTCCCTCGAGGGCCAGCAGGAGACGGTGGCGAGGTCGCTCGGGCTCGGCGCCCGGCACATCGACGTCGGTCAAGGTCCGGAGGATGAGCATGTCGTGCTCGCGGACCCCGAAGGCAACGAGTTCTGCGTGATCGAGCCGGGCAACAACTTCCTCGCCGAATGCGGATTCGTCGGGGCGCTCGCGTGCGACGGTTCGCAGGAGGTCGGCTACTTCTGGAGCGAGGCGCTGGGCTGGCCGCTGGTCTGGGATCAGGACCAGGAGACCGCGATCCGCTCGCCGCAGGGCGGCCCGAAGATCACCTGGGGCGGTCCGCCGCTGGACCCGAAGACCGGGAAGCACCGGCTGCATTTCGACCTCGCTCCGCCCGCCGACGGTGATCAGCAAGCGGAGGTCGAGCGGCTCGTCGCCCTCGGGGCGACGCGCGTCGACATCGGTCAGGGCGAGGTCGACTGGGTGGTCATGGCCGATCCCGATGGCCATGAGTTCTGTGTTCTGAGCCCGCGATAGCGCCGTCGTTCGCGCCCTCTCGTGGCCACTGACCAGGCGAAAGTCTCCGTAGTCCGTTCGTGAGGCGGGGTGTGGCGCACGTCACACCTGGTCCGTGTCACGTATCGGCGAGCAGCTTGCATCACGTGGTCGTCAGTGCGAGGAGAAGGGCGCAAAGATGACCGAACATCGGGTTCTGATTCTGGGGGCGGGGTACGCGGGCATGGCCGCGGCGATCCAGCTAGCGGCTCGGGGTACGCGGCGCGAGGACGTGCAGGTGACCCTGGTGAACGCGCAGGAGCGCTTCATCGAGCGGCTGCGGCTGCACATGTCGGCAACCGGGCAGCGGGTCGCCGAGCTGAGCATCCCGGAGCTGCTGGAGGGCACGGGCGCGCGGTTCGTGCGGGGCTGGGTGACGGCGGTGGACGCGGACGCGAAGCTCGTACGGATCGACGACGACCGGGTGCTGCACTACGACACGCTGGTGTACGGGCTGGGCAGCGTGGCCGACACGTCGGCGGTGCCGGGCGTGGAGGATCACGCGTACACGCTCAACAGCGCGCAGGACGCCGAGCTGCTGGCCGATCGGCTGGCTCGGCTGGGCCGTGGCACGGTCGTGGTCGGCGGCAGCGGGCTGACCGGCGTCGAGTCGGCCGCGGAGATCGCCGAGCAGTACCCGGAGCTGGACGTCGTGCTGCTGGGCCGGCAGGAGCCCGGCGCGGCCATGAGTCCCAAGCCGAGGGCGTATCTGCAGGCCGCGCTCGCGCGCCTGGGCGTCCGGGTACTCAGCGGGGCCGAGGTGGTGAAGGTGCTGCCGGACGCGGTGGAGCTGGCGGGCGGGGAGCTCGTCGTCGCCGACGCCGTGCTGTGGACGAGCGGTACGCGGGTGTCGCCGCTGGCCGCCGCGGCCGGGCTGACCGTCGACGAGCGTGGCCGGGTCGTCACCGATGCCGCGCTGCGGTCGGTGTCGCACCCGGACGTGTACGCCGTGGGCGACGCGGCCGCGATCCGGCAGGGGTACGGCGTCATGCACGGCACCTGCCAGGGCGGCATGCCGACCGGTGTGCACGCCGCGGTGTCGATCGTCCGCACGCTGGACGGTAGGCGGCCCAAGCCGTTCCGCTTCGGCTACTACCACACGCCGGTGAGCCTGGGTCGACACGACGCGGTCGTCCAGTTCACCCACCCCGACGACAGCCCCCGACGGGTCTATCTCACCGGCCGGACGGCGGCACGGTATAAGGAGACGGTGACCGCCTCGCCCTGGCCGACCTATGGCCGCATGAAGAAGCTGCCCGCCTCGGGCGCGTTCTGGCCCCGCGGCGGCCGCTTCACCAGGGGCGTGCGGTGACTCAGCCGTACTCCGATCGCGACCAGCAGGTCTTCAACCAGCATCGCAGCCTGCTGTTCTCCGTGGCCTACCGCATCCTCGGCACCGTGGCGGACGCCGAGGACGCGGTCCAGGACGCCTGGATCAAATGGTCGGCCGCCGACCGTTCGCAGGTGGCCGACCCCAAGGCCTATCTGGCGCGGATCGTGTCGAACCTGGCGCTGCAACGGCTGCGCTCCACGCAGCACCAGCGCGAGACCTACGTCGGGCCGTGGCTTCCGGAGCCGATCCTGACCAGCGGCGACACCGCCGACGACGTCACGAACGCCGAGTCGGTGTCGACGGCGATGCTGGTGGTGCTGGAGACCCTGAGCCCGCTCGAACGCGCGGTCTTCGTGCTGAAGGAGGTCTTCGGCTTCAGCCACGCCGAGATCGCGGAGGCGGTGGAGCGCTCCGAGTCCGCGGTGCGCCAGGCCGCGCACCGTGCTCGCGAGCACGTACGGGCCCGGCGGCCCCGGTTCACCGCGGACCGGTCGCGGCAACGCGACGTCACCGAACGCTTCCTCGCCGCCGCGACCGGCGGCGACATCAACACCCTCATGGAACTGCTGTCCCCGGACGTCACCCTGTGGACCGACGGCGGCGGCAAGGTTCGCCAGGCGCTGCGGCCGGTGGTGGGCGCGGAGACGGTGGCCGCCTGGTTCGCCGCCATCGGTGAGGTCACCTACCAGGGCGTCGAGCCCGCCGACATGAACGCCGCACTGGTCGAGATCAACGGCGGCCCGGGCGTGGTGTTCAGCGGCCTGGGCCGGGTGATCGCCACCGTCACGTTCGATTTCGACGCCGAGGGCCGCATCTTCACCATCCACAACATCGCCAACCCGGACAAACTCCAGGCCATCGCGGACGGCACCACGCGCGACGTCCGTACCCCCTGAGACCTCGCGCGCGCGGGACTAACGGCTGAGGAGCTCGCTGAAGATCTCCACCACTTCGGGCCGGTCGAAGGGGCCGACGTGGGGCGCCGCGACGCTTCGCACGTCGGTCGGGTTGTCCGGCGTGAGGCGGTCGGCCTCCTGGATGAACCGGTCCTGCAGCGCCGGCGGGATCAGCCGGTCGAGGGTGAAACGTACGTAGGTCCGGGGAATGCGGCCCCACGTGTGCGCCTCGCCCCGGGCGTCGGCCAGGGGAATGCCGGCGGTCTCGTCCGGTTCGAGCAGGTTGAGCAGCCGGCTCACCCCCTCGTCGGTGAAGTCGCCGGCCAGGGCCTCCCTGACGCCGCGGAACACCGCCGGGTCGGCCGAGCGCCAGTTGAGCCGGGTCACCCCGAGGACCGCGGGGTCGGCGACCAGCGCCTGGGTCACTTGGGGGAGCAGGCTGTCGCTGTTCTCGGGGGTGGAGAGGTAGGCGGCCAGGTTCGGCAGGTCCACGCAGCAGTACGCGGCGACATAGACGACCCGGTCGAGCAGCTCGGGGATGGCGTTGCCGACCCTGCTCACGGTGACGCCGCCCTGGCTGGCGCCGGCCAGGATCACGGGCCCGAGGCGGCGGGCGCGGCGGACCACGTCCACGACGCGTTCGACGTAGTCGTCAATGGTGATCTTGGCGAGCGGCGACGGCTCGGTCGCCAGCGCCTGGAGGTCCTGCGGGGCCTGGTATGCGCGGGGGTAGAACGCCTCGTCGCCGTGTCCCGGAAGGTCGACCATCAGGGCTCGGTGCCCGCGCAGGGTGAGTTCGCGGATCAGCCCCGTGCCCAGGGCCGAGGAGGAGTTGGTCCCGTGGACGAACACCAGGGTCGGCGCGCGTCCTGCTTCATGGTTGGTCATGGTCGCTCTCTTCCTTGTTCGTTGGGTTTGTGTGGGTGGTCAAGGCCGCGGCCGGCGCCACATAGGCCACAGGAGCGGGCTGTCGGCCACGCGTACCGGTTCGCCGAGATCCTCGAAGCCGTGCCGCAGATAGAGGTCGCGGCTGCGGGGCGAACTCGCCTCCAGGTACGCGGCGAGCCCGTCGGCGTCCGCCCGCTCCAGCCGGTGCCGCAGCATCGCCGTACCGAGTCCGGCGCCCTGCCGCCCGCCGACCACTCCCATGCACGCGAGGTAGAGGTGCGGTTCGTGGTCGGGGTGCCGTTGGGCCAGCGCCTCGCCCACGGCCTGCAGCCGTGCTCCGTTCTCGCCGAAGACCTGGTCCGCCCCCGGAGGCTCCTCGTGGGACGTCCGGTCCGTGGCCGGCGCCAGCCACAACGAGGCGCCTTCGCGACCGCCGATCAGGTACGCCTCGGCGGTGGGATGGGCCAGCAGGGAGCGGTAGAAGGACGACTGGAGCCGACCTCGTTCGCTCGCCTCGGGGAAGAGCCAGCAGGCGAGGGGGTCGTTCATGAACGCCTCGGTGAGGACGTCCAGCACCGCCTGCTCGTCTGCTCCATCCGCCTTCCGCACGGATGCGTACGGCGTATCAACTGTCATGCGTACAGAGTATTGAGATAGCCGCCCTTCTGGCGGTTTTAGGGGAAAGAAGTGAACTAGTACTGTATAGAGTGAACTAGTGCACTTATCGATGGATCGGAGGTCCCCATGCAGCGAACGGATCCGCCCTACCAGCGGATCGTCACGGAGATCCGTGCCCGGATCCTGAGTGGCGCCCTGCGGCCCGGCGACCGGATGCCGTCCATCCGGCAGATCGCCCAGCGATGGGGCGTCGCGCTCGCCACCGCGACCAAGGTGATGGCGGCGCTGCGCGACGAGGGGCTGGTCGAGACGAAGGTCGGCTCCGGCGCGGTGGTCAGCTCACGTACGACCCTCAAGCAGCCGGCCGTGCCGCCGAGGCCGCGGCAGGCCGGTGTCCCCAAGCAGGCGCTCAATCGCGAGCAGATGCTCCGCACCGCCATCAAGATCGCCGACGCCGAGGGGCTCGACGCCGTGTCCATGCGGCGGCTCGCGGCCGACCTCGGCGCCGGTCCGATGTCGCTCTACCGGCACGTGGAGAACAAGGACGAGCTGGTGACGCAGATGGTCGACGAGGTCTTCGGCGAACCGGAGCTCCCCGTGCCCGGGCCGGACGGGTGGCGGGCCAAGCTCGAACTGATCTCCCGCGCGCAATGGCAGCTGGTACGGCGGCACCTCTGGCTGCCCAGGGCCGTCTCGTTCACGCGCCCGCTGCTCGTACCCAACATGATGGCCCACACCGAATGGACCCTGCGCGCGCTCGACGGGCTCGGCCTGCCCATGGAGACATGCATCCGGGAGGCGCTCGCGCTGCACGGACTGGTCATCACCGTCGCCCTGTCGATGGCGGACGAGGTCGAGGCCGAGCAGGAGACCGGCGTGACCCTCGACCGGTGGTGGCTCGCGCAACGGAACCGCGCCGACGAACTCCTCGACAGCGGACGATTCCCGCTGTTGGCCAGGATCCCGGAGGAGACGGTGTCGGACCTGGACGGGCTGTTCGAGTACAGCCTCGCACGCCATCTCGACGGCTTCGCCGCCCTGGTCGAGGGTCAGGCCCGGGCGCGACCATGAGCCCTCGTCAGGCTTCGGCGTTCCGCGGTGCCGCGTCGGCCGGGACGGGGTCAGTCGCGGGAGCGGGCATGGCGGGGATGCGCTTGCCCAGGGTGACGAACAGCAGGATCAGGCCCACGGTCAGCAGGACGTGACCCAGCCCGGAGAGCAACGCGATGGCTTCACCGCTGGGGCGGCCCAGGACGGTCAGGGTGCCATGGAGGGTCATCGTGGCGACGGTCACCGCCAGGCCGGCGTTGTAGATCCAGAAGAACCAGCCGAAGAGCCGGACGGAGGTCAGCGCGAACAGCTTCTCCAGAGCGAGGACCACGAGAAAGAACAGCATCCCGAGCGCGAGCAGGTGCGTGTGGACGACGCCCAGCTGCGTGTCGCCGGTGAAGCCCGTCAGCTTGGTCAGCTCGCGGTAGTACAGGCCGCTGACCAGCCCGAGGATCATGTAGACGTGAGCGACGTTGAGGATTTTCCTCATGGGAGCTGACCTTCACTCTCGCGCGGGGGGAAACGGTGCGGCCCTCGCCGGGTGAGGTTCGCTGGAGGGGCGTTCTTCTGGTGCCGGTCGGTGCCGGGAGGACATTATCGGACTGTGGTCCGCTATCGCAATGCCGCCGGAGGGCTCGGGTCGAGGCCGGTCAGGGCGGAGCTGGCGGTCCACACGCGGGCCGCGAGTTCGGTGTCGGCCAGGTGGCCGCGTACGGGTTCGAGGGTGGGCAGGCCGCGGATCCCGAAGATCCGGGGTCCCCATAGCTGGCCGCCGCGTACGGACGGGTCGAGGACGGCCCGGACGGCGGGCCAGGCGGCGGCTTCCTTGCCCTGGAGGAGGAGGCCGGCGGGCAGGCCGCGCAGCCGTTCGCCGGTGGTGGGCAGGTGGACCGGCGGGCGGGCCGGTGTGAGGGAGTCGAGTGCGCCGCCGGGGTGGGTGACCACGCTCAGCATCGTGCTGCCGGCGGCGCGCAGGCGGCGGTCGAGTTCGAAGCCGAAGAGCATCTGCGCGAGCTTGGATCGCGCGTAGGTGCGTTTGGGCCGGTAGTCGCGCGTGCTCTGGAGATCGTCGAGGTCCAGGCTCTCGGACTTGGCGGTGAAGCTGCCGGTGGTGACGACGCGGCTCGCGGGCGTGGTCGTGAGCAGGGGCGCGAGCCAGTGGATCAGCGCGAAGTGCCCCAGGTGGTTGGTGGCGAACATCAGCTCGTTTCCGTCCCCGGTGACCCGCCGTTGCGGCTGGTCGAGTAGCACTCCGGCGTTGCAGACGACCGCGTCCAGCCTCTCCGGGCTCAGGGCGTCCACGGAGGTTTTGAGCGAGGAGAGGTCGGCGAGGTCCAGGCGGATGTGCCGTACGTCGGCGCCGGGGACGCGGGCGCGGATCGAGGCCCGCGCGGCTTCGGCCTTGGCGGTGTCGCGGCTGCCGAGGGTGACGGTGGCGCCGGTGTCGGCGAGTTGTTCGGCGACGAAGTATCCGATGCCGGCGTTGCCGCCGGTGACGAGGAAGTGCTTGCCCTTGGCGGGCGGCAGGCGTCGTACGTCCCAGGGGGACATGGTCGGCTCCTTGGCTCGATGATTTCTGAACTAACTCTGAAATTATAGTCATTATGATTTCGTAGGCGTTCCAGATTTCGCTACGATGGGGACGTGGAGATGGGGCGCCGGGAGCGCAAGAAGGCACAGACCCGCCGGGCGTTGTCGGACGCCGCGTTGCGGCTGTTCGCCGAGCACGGGTACGACGGCGTCACCGTCGCCCAGATCGCCGACGAGGCGGACGTCTCCATCGCCACGCTGTTCGCGCATGTGCCGGACGGCAAGGAAGCGCTGATCTTCGACGACGGCGCGGAACGGCACGTCTGGCTGGCCGCCGCGGTCCGTGACCGGCCCGCCGGTCAGTCCGTACTGGAAGCCCTGCGTCGGTGCCTGGCGGGCCGAGGGCCCTTCAGCGACGATCTCCCGCCCGAACTGCGGGCCAAGCGTGACCTGATCGTCGGCACGCCCGCCCTGCGGGAGTACTCGCGCAAGCTCTGGATAGCCGGTGAGGGGCCCCTGGCCGAGGCGATCGCCGCCGAGAGCGGCCGCGACCCGTCCGACATGACCGTCCGCGCGCTCGCCCGCTATGTCCTGGAGATTCCTGAGCTCGCGGGCGTGGAGGCCGACCCCCTGGCCGCGATGAACGCCATCTTCGACCTGCTCGAATCCGGCTGGCCGGAGTCGCACGAGGACGCCTGACCGGCTCACCCGATCCTGGGGGTGAACTCCCGACGGCGACGCCACTCCCGACGGCGACGCCACTCCCGACGGCGACGCCGCTCTGGACGGCGACGCCACTCCCGACGCCGAGGCCGCTCTGGACGGTGAGGCCACTTCCAGCGGCGAGGCCACTTCCGGTGTCACAGCTGCAGCACGGTGCCCCCACCCCGTCGCCGCCCACCCCCGTTGCCCCTCAAGCATGGCGCGCCCGCCTCGCGGGCCCCTCCAGCACGGCGCACCCATCCCGTCGTGACCCAGGCGACTCGGCTCAGCCCGAGGCGTCGTCACCGCTCAGGCTGGCCGGGTGCCTTCGGTCACCACCACGGACTCGGCCGTTACCCGTCGCCGCGCGCTGTGGGTGCCTGACCGGGTGCACGCGGTTCCCCACTGGGCACACTTGAAACTCAACCCACAGTCGTACAAGTGATCCAAAAAATCGGACTCAGGGCGCATTGGAGCAGGTCCAGCCCTCGCGATAACGTCCATCGCATGACGCTTTCCCTCCACCGACGCGCAGTCGTGGCCGACACACACAACGATCTGCTCATGGCCGTCTCCGCGCGGCCGCCTCAGCAGTGGGCCTCGTTCTTCCGGGAGAGATGGCTGCCCCAGCTCGTCGAGGGCGGGGTCGATCTGCAGGTCCTGCCGGTCTTCATCGACGACCAATATCGGCCGGAGGGCGCGCTGAGGCAGACGTTGCGCATGATCGAGTGTGCGCACGTGCTGGCCGAGGGAAATCCCGACCATGTCCGGATCTGTCTGAACGCGGCCGACATCGACCGCACGCTCGAAGAGGGCAAGATCGCGCTGGTGATCGCGCTGGAGAGCATGCCGGGCATCGACGCCGACGTCGAGCTGATCTCGACCGTTCACCGCCTTGGCGTACGGGTGGCGTCCATCGCGCATTTCGGGCGCACGGCGTTGGCCGACGGCAGCGGTGAGGACGCCACAGGCAGCGGCCTGACCTCCCACGGCATCGCGGCGCTGGAGGAGATGGAGCGGCTCGGCATCGTCTTCGACGTCTCCCACCTGGGCGCCTCCGGCGTGGCGCACGTCCTGGAGCTGGCCACCAGACCGGTCATCGCCACCCACTCCGCCGCCAGGGCGCTGCGCGACCACCACCGCAACCTCACCGACGACCAGCTCCGCGCGGTGGCCGCCACGGGCGGCGTGATCTGCGTCAACTTCTTCGCCCCCTTCCTCGCCGAGCGCGAGGAGGACATGACCCTCGACCGCCTGCTCGACCACATCGAGCACATCGTGTCCGTCGCCGGGATCGACCACGTCGGGCTCGGCCCCGACTTCATCCGCGAGGTCATGGACGACCTGACGCCGCCGTGCTGCGAGGGCCTCAACACGAGAGGCGTCAACCCGAAGTCGGCCGTCCCGGGGCTGGCGGGTCCCTCCGGCCTGCCCATGGTCACCGAGGGCCTGCTCACCCGCGGCCTCCCGGAGAAGGACGTCACGAAGATCATCGGTGGCAACGTGCACCGCTTCCTGAGCGAGCAACTGGCGTGATCGGCGCCATGCGGTCGAGGTTCGGTCAGCGGCAGCCGAGGTTCGGTCAGCGGCAGCCGTGGTTCGGTCGGCGGCAGCCGTGGTTCGGTCGGCGGCAGCCGTGGTTCGGTCGGCGGCAGCCGTGGTTCGGTCGGCGGCAGGGTGCATCGCCTTCGGGCAACAGCTGAGCTGGTCAACGCCGCCGTGCACCCCCTTCGGGAAATAGCCGGGTCGGCCAACGCCGGCGAGCATCGCTCTCCGGCCAGGTAACTCGGTCGGTTAACGACCGCGCGCACGCTTTTCCGGCAAATAGCTGGGCCGGTTGGCGGCAGCGTGCACCGTTTTCCGGGTACGTAGCAGGTGGAGTGGGTGGCGGCGGCCGGCGCCGTCTCCTGGGTGAGCGGTTGATGGCGTTGGCGGCAAGGTGTGCTGGTTCCTGGGTGGGGAACTGGTTGGGTCGGTGGCAGCGGGCGTGCTGCCTGGGCGAGTGGTCGGTGGAGTGGGCGGCGGCGTTCGCCGTCTCCTGAGTGAGCAATTGACGGCGTTGGCGGCAGCGTGCGCTGGTTCCTGGGCGGGAGCCGGTTCGGTCGGCGGCAGCATGCACCTCTTTCAGCGGATCTAAGTGCGCGGCAGGCGCATGACCCCCTTCATCACCCCTTCTCGGACGGCGATCGGGCCGGTGCGAGCTGACGGCTGCGGAGAGGAAACGGAATGAAGCACGAGCTCTACGGAGGGACGGCATGATCGAGGATCTCGAAGAGCTGGTGTTGTGCGAGTCCTTCACCCACGACCTGGAAGCCGTTGCCCGCAGCGCGAAGGTCGTGGCGGCGATGGGAGCCCGCTACCTGGGCACGCAGCCCGAGTTCCTCGTGATCGACGGCGTCACGCACCTGCGCTGGACGTTCGGCACCCCCAAGGTGTTCCTGCTGTGTCACCACGACACCGTCTGGCCGATCGGCACCCTCGCCACCCACCCCTGGTCCGTGGTGGACGGCGTGGCCCGGGGGCCCGGGGTGTTCGACATGAAGGCGGGGCTGGTGCAGACGTTCCACGCGCTGGCCGGGCTCGACTCGCTCGACGGCATCACTCTGCTGATCAACGGTGATGAGGAGTGCGGTTCCCGTACGTCGGCCGAGCTGATCAAGGAGACCGCCCGCGGGCTGGCCGCCGCGTTCGTCATGGAGGCGAGCGCCGACGGCGGCGCGCTGAAGACGTCCCGCAAGGGCACCGCCCTCTACACCGTCAACGTCCGCGGCCGGGCCGCGCACGCCGGGCTGGAGCCCGAGAAGGGGCTGAACTCCGCGATCGAGCTGGCTCACCAGGTCCTGGCCATCGCCGCCATGGGCGCGGGGGCCACCACTGTCACGCCGACGGTCTTGTCGGCCGGCACGGCACGCAACACCGTCCCCGCCGCGGCCTCGGTCTCGGTGGACGTGCGAGTGGCTGAGATGTCGGAGCAGGATCGGGTGGACGCGGCCTTCCGCGCGCTCCGGCCGGTCCTGCCCGGCACCCGCCTGGAGATCCTGGGCGGCCCCAACCGGCCGCCGCTCGAGAGCGCGATGTCGGCCTCGTTGTACGCGTTGGCGCAGGAGCTGGCATCGGACCTGGGAGTGGGGCCGCTGATCTCGGCCTCGGTGGGCGGCGCCTCGGACGGCAACTTCACGGCGGGAGTCGGCTGCCCGACCCTCGACGGGCTGGGCGCGGTGGGCGGCGGGGCGCACGCGGACGACGAGCACGTCATCGTCGCCGAGATGCCCCGGCGCACCGCCCTCCTCCGCGCCCTGATCGAAGCCGTCCGTGGCGGGGCGTGAGCGTGGGTGTCCTTGCCGTGTGACCCGAGGTGTTCGTCCCGGTGGCCGGAGGACTCTTCGTCCCGGTGGCCGTAGGGCGGCGTGGGCGATCTCCTCGGTGGTGCCGAGCCGGTTGGTTGATGGGCTGGTTGGCTTTGGCGTCGGCGTGGTTGGAGGCACGGCCGGAGATGCCGCCAAGGCAGCTGAGGCCGGGATGCTGCCGAGCTGAGGCCCGGATGCCGCCGAGGCTGTTGGGGCGAGAGACGCTGTAGCGGCCGATGTATGCCCACGAGGCCACTGCCGAGGCTTGGGATGTCGCCGAGGTGACGATGGCTCTGCTGTCCTGTGCGCGCATGTGCCGCAGTGGAGGTCCCGGCGGCTATCAGGTCTGATGCGGTGACGGGTCAGAGGCCATGTCAGCTCGGCAACGGTCCGATATCAGCGCGGTCGGCGATGGTGGATCCCATGAACGGCTCAGCCATCACGGCCCCGTGCTCGACGGCATCGACCCGGATGCCCGGACCGGCACGGCTCGGATCCGACGGCGCTGGGAAGACCGCGGCAGCGAACGTGTTGACAGCGCTGCTGACCCCCGCGACGACCGGCTCACCGGCGAGGAAAACCCGCTGCTGATGGCAGACCCAGCGTCATCGCTTCCGTTCAGCCCTGATCGCGATGTCCCGACTTGCCCCTAGGTCGATGAGAGGAATGACCATGGAAATCCCCCTCACCAAGATGCCGACCGCGCGTCAGCCCGGCTGCCCCTTCGACCCGCCCAAGGAGCTGATCCAGACCCGCGAGCACAGCCCGATCACCCCCTACCCCTTCCCCAGCGGACACCAGGGCTGGCTGATCACCGGATACGACCTGGCCCGGTCGGTCCTGGCCGACCCGCGGTTCAGCTCGCGCAAGGAGCTCATGCGCCACCACCCGACCATCGACTACGGCGACATCGAGGTCCCTCCGGCGCCGCCCGGCGAGTTCCTCCTTATGGACGAGCCCCAGCACAGCCGCTACCGCAAACCGCTGGTCGGCAAGTTCACCGTCCGGCGGATGCGGCTGCTCACCGAGCGCGTCGAGCAGGTCACCGCCGAGCACCTGGACGCCATGGAGAAGGCCGGCCCGTCGGCCGACCTGGTGACCGCCTTCGCCAAGCCCATCCCCGCCATCGTCATCTGCGAGCTGCTGGGCGTGCCGTACGAGGACCGGGGCCGCTTCCAGGACAACATCGACAAGTTCCTCGGCGGGGAGGTCAGCGACGAGGAACTGATCGCCGCCTACACCGCGGTCCAGCAGTACCTCGCGGAGCTGGTGGTCGCCAAGCGCGCCAATCCCACCGACGACGTGCTCAGCGACCTCACCGACAGCGACCTGACCGACGAGGAGCTGCAGGGCATGGCCCTGATCCTGTTGTCGGCGGGGTTCGACACCACTGCCAACATGCTGGCGCTGGGCACCTTCGCGCTGCTGCAGAACCCGGAGCAGTTGGCGGCGCTGCGCGCCGAGCCCACGCTCATCGAACCGGCCGTGGAGGAGCTGCTGCGGTATCTGAGCGTCCTCAGGGCGTTCCAGAGGGTAGCGCTGGAGGACGTCGAGCTGGGCGGCCAGACCATCAAGGCCGGTACGACGGTCATCCTGTCGGGCAACACCGCCAACCGCGACCCCGAGCGCTTCACCGACCCCCACGTGCTCGACATCCGCAGGCAGGACGGCGGCCACCTGACCTTCGGCCACGGCATCCACCAATGCCTGGGTCAGCAGCTGGCCCGCGTCGAGATGCGGGTCGCCTTCCCCGCGCTGCTCAACCGCTTCCCCACGCTGCGCCTGGCCGTACCGGCCGACGAGGTCGCCCTGCGCCCGGAGACCGCCGACATCTACGGCGTCAAGAGCCTCCCGGTCACCTGGGACGCATGACCGCCGCGACGTAACGCGCCCTCGTCCATCCCGCGCCACAGCGCCCCGCCGCCCTTCGCCGCCGGGGCGGGGTGGAGCGGAGGAATGGGCGGGGCCGAGACGGACCCGCTCGGCCTCACCTGCGATCCGCAGCCTTGGAGAGGGCCTTGGCGACGAGTTCGGCGACGTGCTCGACCGCTTTCACCCCGGCCCCCATCGTGCGGTGCCGGTGGGAGATGACGGCGATCAGGTACGTGTGCCCGTGGCGGTCGCGTACCCGGCCGATGCTGTTGACCGTCCACCGGCCCCCGTCGCGCGGCCGTGGCAACCAGCCGTTCTTGAGGGCGACGTCCCCGCGTCCGGCCGCGCTGACGCCCCACGACTGCTCCGGCGTCACCTCGCTCATCAGGCCGAGCACGTACCGGCGGTTCTTGGCGGAAAGGGGGCTCTTGGGGGAGGTGAGCGCGGTCAGGAGGCGGAGCTGGTCGGCGGCGCTGGTCGTGGTCGCTCCCCACGCTCCTCCGGGGCCGGGGGTGGTGTCGCGCAGGCCGAGCTTCCGGTGGGCGGCGGCCAGGCCCGGCGCGCCGCCGATCGCGGACCACAGCGTGGACGCGGCGGCGTTGTCGCTGACCTTGACGGCCCGCGCCGCCGACCGCCGTTCCCGGCCGGTGAGGCCACGGTGCCGGCGCTGGGCCTTGAGCAGCAGCGCGACCACGAGGTCGACCTTGACGATGCTGGCGGTGGCCGTTCTGAGGCGGTGGTTGTAGGTGTAGGACAGGCCGGTGGAGAGCTCGCGTACCGACACCGAGAGCTGGCCGGGGAGGTCGTCCAGGTAGCGGTGCAGGGAACGGGTCAGCGCCTTCCTGTAC
This sequence comes from Nonomuraea sp. NPDC003709, assembly GCF_040610775.1. Classification (NCBI taxonomy): domain Bacteria; kingdom Bacillati; phylum Actinomycetota; class Actinomycetes; order Streptosporangiales; family Streptosporangiaceae; genus Nonomuraea; species Nonomuraea sp. NPDC003709. The sequence goes on from NZ_JBEXMW010000004.1 coordinate 183,702, forward strand.
GACGAACCGCGCGGAGCAGGCGCTGACGGCGTGGTCGCGGCGACCGGGCGGGGGACGAGCGGGGCGGGTACGGGTGCGGGGGCGGGGCTGCATGAGATGAGCAGGGATGACGAGAGGACGGACGCCGCCAGGGTTCGCCGGAGCGGTCGCGTCCCGGGCTGGGACGGCACAGCGGCCTACACGGGGGAGAAAAGCGACAAAGAGCGCGAAGCCATGGTAGGCAGCATTGCGGCGCAGCTGTTTCTCCGGTGTTAGCCGGGGCGGGTTCAGCTCGGTGAGCCCTTGCCTTCCGGGTCCAGCGGCGTCTGCTTGCAGGTGGTGCCGCGCTTCGGGGGCTGAGCGCTGATCAGGTACTGCTCGACCGGCTCGCGGATGCACTTCTCCGTGTTGGTCAGGTAGGCGGTGTGTCCGTCGCCGTCGTAGGTGAGCAGGACGCCGGAGGTGAGCTGGTCCGCCAGGCTCTGAGCCCACCTGTACGGGGTCGCGGGGTCGCGGGTGGTGCCGATCACGAGGATCGGCGGCGCTCCGGTCGCGGTCACCGCCCTGGGCTGCCGGGTGGGCCTGACCGGCCAGTACGCGCATGCCAGCCACGGCCACACGACGAACGAGCCGAAGTGCGGCGCGACCTTCCCGGCCCGGTCGGCCAGGTCCTGAACGGCCGCGAGATCGGCGGGAAACGGCTTGTCGACGCAGTTGACCGCCTGCAGTGCCCCGAACGGGGCGATCATCTCCTGCGCATAACCGAGCTTGAACAGGCCGGTGCCGTCGCCGTCGTCGATCGCCTGTATCAGCGCCTGCCGCAGCGTGGGCCAGTAGTTCCGGTTGTAGAGGGCCGTGTAGATCCCCTGCGTCACCCCGTCGTCGTCCACCGGGACGCGGCCGTCCGCCCGGTTCTTCAGGGGTTCGCGGGCGGCCCGTTCCTGCAGGTCGGAGATCTTGCCGACGGCCCGGTCCACGCTCCCGGCGCCCAACGGGCAGCCGGCGGTGCTGACGCAGTAGGCGGCGAAGGCGCGCAGTGCCGTCTCGAAGCCCTCGGCGTGACCGAGGAGGAACTCCTCGCCCGTCAGTTTCGGGTCGGACGCGCCGTCCAGGACCAGGGCCCGCACGTTCCGGGGGAACTGGTCGGCGTAGAAGGCGCCCAGGTACGTGCCGTACGAGAATCCGAGGTAGGTCAGCCGCCTGTCGCCGAGCGCCGCCCGCAGCACGTCCATGTCGCGGGCGGCGTTGACCGTTCCGACGTACGGCAGGTTGGCCCCGGACCTGGCCTCGCAGGCCGCCACGAACGCCCGCCAGAACGTGGCCTCGGCGTTGACCTGGGCGCGCGTGGTGGGCGGATCGTAGAAGAGACGCTGCTCGGCCTGCCGGTAGTCGAGGCAGCGCACCGGATCGCTCCGCCCCACGCCGCGGGGGTCGAACCCGACGAGGTCGAAGCGATCTCGCAGTGCCTCGCCGAACGCCTGGCTGGAGGTACGGAGGAAAGAGACGCCGGATGCGCCGGGCCCTCCAGGGTTGGTCACCAGTGAGCCGACGCGCCGGGATCTGTCTTTCGCGGGCAGCCGGATGACGGCGATCTTCAGCTGGCGACCCTCGGGACGGGCGTAGTCCCGTGGCACCTTCAACGTGGCGCACTGAAAGCCTTCTCTGCAGTCCGACCACGACAATCTCTGCTGATAAAACGGCTCAAGGCCGGATGCCGGCGCGGTCGCCGTCATCGTCATGCTCTGTGCGCCGGCGCACGCGACCGCGAGCATTCCCGTCGCCGCGGCTACCGCTGTTCTCCGAAGTGCCGTCACCGCCCATTCCCCCTGTTTCGGGCGATTCATTACTCTACGTGAGGCTATTTACCCGTTCAGTTATTATGTAACGCAAAGTGAGGGGCGGAGGCATCGACACCTCCGCCCCTCCGGCCCCTGGGAGTCAGGACCGGCGTCGCGAGGAGCGCCATGGGCATATGGAGAACCTCGCCGGCCCCCGCGACGCTAATCCGCCTCCCGGCGCCGCGTCTGCGCAGGATTACTCAGAAGCTCATCATCCGCTCGGCCGGTGCGGGGCGCAGCGGCGGCACCATGTGCACCCTGGCCGAGCCGATGTCGAAGAACAGCCCCACCAGCTCCAGCTTCCCGGCGCGCACCTGCTCGTCGACCTTCCGGTAGGTGCGCAGGTTCTCCAGCTGCTGCTGCACGTTGACCCGGCACAGCACGTCCAGAGCGCCGCTGTGCAGCCGGTCACCCTCGGTCTCGATGAACGTGGCCAGGCTGTGGTTTCCGTGCCGCAGCCACCTCCTCAGCCCCGGCAGGCTGCCCGCCTGCACCCCGCCGCTCAGCACCCCGGCCATGGCGCCGCAGCCGGAGTGCCCGCACACCGTGATCGTGTGTACGCCGAGGACCTGCGTGGCGTACTCGATCGCCGCCACCACCGAGTCGTCGTGCGGTTCGGAGCCCCGGCGCGGCACCAGGTTGCCGATGTTGCGCACCGTGAACAGGTCTCCGGGCCCGCTCGCGGTGATGAGGCTGGGCACGATCCGGGAGTCGGCGCACGTGATGAACAGGTGCGAGGGCTGCTGCTTGCGGGCCAGCTCGGTGAAGATGGGCCGGACCAGCGGCGCCGTACGCCGGTGGAACTCGCGCGCGCCCGCCGTCAGCAGGCACTCCGCCTCGGTGGAGTCGGGAGCCGAGGGACGGACGGGATGGCGGCGGTGCGACCACGGCAGCCACCAGCGGTCCGGCACCTTGGGCGGCGACTTCACCGGGAACATGCGCGCGCCGCTGGCCGCCAGCGTGTACCACTCGTCGTGCAGCTCGTCGATGTCGACCGTGCCGCCCATGCGCTCGTGGTCCAGCCGCCAGGAGTGGATGGCCTCGAAGGCGGCGTTGTCCATGAAGTCGATGTTCAGGTCGAGGTCCACGGCGGTGGCCGGGGCGATCGTCCGCAGTTCGTGCGTGAGCCTGGGCACCCCCAGGAACGTCAGCGAACCGGACACCGTCACGTGCAGCCGCCCGTCGCCGCCGTCGCGCTTCAGGACCGTGACCCAGGTCAGGCGGCGCAGCGCGAGCAGCGCGGCCAGGATCAGCCCCACCACGACGCCCTCGGCGAGCCCGAGCGCGATCACGGTGAGCATCGTCACCACGTAGACGGGCACCTCGCCGTGGCCGTGCACCTTCCTGATGTGACCGAGGTTCACCATCTGCACGCCGATGAACACCAGCAACGCCGCCAGCGCCTCCAGCGGGATCAGCTTGATCGTCCAGCCGAACCCGATCGCGAACACCAGCACCCACACCCCGTGCAGGATCGCCGACCAGCGGGTGTGCGCGCCGGCCTGCACGTTCGCGGTGCTGCGCACGATCACCCCCGCCACCGGCAGGCCGCCGAGGGCGCCGGTGACCATGTTCGCGACGCCCTGGCCGGTCAGCTCCTGGTCGAGGTCGGCGCGGCGGCCGCCGTGCATCCCGTCCACCGCCACGCAGCACAGCAGCGACTCGCACCCGGCCAGCAGCGCCACCAGCAGCACCGCCCCCACGATCAGGTGCCAGTCGCCGTGCGGCAGGACCGGGAAGGCCCACTCGGTGACGCTGTGGGACAGGTCCACGCGCGTGACGTCCCACTCGAACACCCACGCCGTCACCGCCGCCACGACCAGCGCCACCAGTGGCGCGGGCACGACCTTGACCCGCTTGGGCAGCCGCGTCCACAGCGCCAGCACCGTGATCGTGAGCAGTCCGACGGCGACCTTGTGGCCGTGCAGGTTCGCGATCTGGCCGGGCAGCTCGATCAGGTTGGCCACGGCCGAACGCTGCGAGCTGCCGCCCAGCACCACGTGGAGCTGGGAGAGGGCGATGATCACGCCGACGGCCGCCAGCATGCCGTGGATGACCGCCGGCGACACCGCGAGTGCCGCCCTGGCCGCCTTGAACACGCCCAGCAGGAGCTGTACGGCGCCCGCCAGCAGGGTGATCATGCAGGTGGCGCGCCATCCGTACGTCTGCACGAGATCCACGACCACCAGCGACAACCCGGCGGCGGGTCCGCTGACCTGAACGGCGGAGCCGCCCAGGACGCCCGCCACGATCCCGCCGACCACGGCGGCGATCAGACCGGCGGCCAGTGGCGCGCCGGAGGCCATCGCGATGCCCAGGGACAGGGGCACCGCGACGAGGAAAACCACGAGCGAGGCTGGCACGTCATGCCGGAGGGTGCTCAGCCAGCTACTCTTCGTGTCGGGGATCATGGAGCAAACCCTATTGCTCCGTCGACCCTGCTTTAGGGGTGTCTCACGCTGGTTTTACCCATTAATGGGCGCGTGCGTTCACCGGTAGTAGTCGTGCGGGTGTTCCTGGTCCGACCCGCGACGGTGGTTGCCGCCGTCGTTGCCGTTCTGGGAGCCGTACGTCGGCCACGAGGTCGCGCTCGACGGCGGCTCCGGCCAGGCGGCGGCCGGGGCGGTGGTGATGTCGCCCGTCTCGTACGCGAACGGCGCGCCCTGCGGCGTCGGAGGCACCGGAGTCGACGTGGACAGCACGTCGTCGTAGGCCGAGACCGCCCTGCCGGGCACCGTCGGGGTGCCGGTGGCGGGGGAGGGGCCGGTGAGCGGGTCGGTGTCGTCGGCCACGGCCCAACCGGAGCGCACCTCGTACGAGGCGGGGTAGGAGGAGCGCGCGGCGGGCTGCTCGAACGCCGGCCAGGACGTCCCCGAGCCGTAACCGGCGGCGGGGGCGGGGTCGTCGAGGATGTCGGGCTGCGCGGGCCAGGAGCCGGACGAGGAGGGCGTCGCGGGCGGGTTGGTCCAGGTGGTCTCGGCCGCGTTGTTGTAGGCGGGGAACGGGTCGCTCGTGGGCGCGCCGTGGATGGGGGCCGGCTGGGCGGGGAAGGAGCCGCTCGAGGAGGGGGTGGCGGGGTAGGCGCCGCTCCCGCCGGGCTGGCTCACGGGGCTGGCCGGGAAGGTGCCGCCGGCGGCGGGGGCCGCCGGGAAGGAGCCGGTGCCGCTCCTGGGCGAGTTGTTGGACGACAGGGAGTCGGGGCGGGGGGAGGGGACCGGCTGGGCGCCCGCGCCCAGGATGCTCATCACGTCGGCCGTGGGGGCCGCGAACGTCACCGTACGCTGGTCGGCCATCTCCGACTGGGACGGAGCGGGGCGCTTGGCGGGCTCCACCAGGTCGGCGAGGTTGGCCGCGGCGGAGGCCGGCTGGCGCTGCGGGAGGGGGGCCTGGACGGTGGTCGCGTCGGGGTCGACGGCGGCGGCAGCGGGCCGCGGCTTCGCGGTGCGCTCCTGGCGCTTGGGGGCCGCGGGGCGCTCGGCGGGCTTCTCACGCTCGACCGGACGGGAGGAGGCCTTCCTGGCCGCCACGGTGCCACCCGCGCCGAAGCCGCCCTCTTCCGCGTCGCTGCGGATGTTGGCCCAGAACTCCTCGTCGTCGTCATCCGTGCTCGGGTTGCCCCACTCGTCGACGCCGCGCCTGCCACGCTGACCGGTGCGCACCGGTTTGGGCTCGCGCTCGCCGATGGGGCTGAAATCGGGGCTGAAATTGGCCATGCGAGGCTCGTGCGAGGCGAACTCGTCGGTGGACCGCGTCTGGGTCCTCTCCTCCTTCTCGGCCATCTCCTTCAGGCGCTCCGGAGGGAGAGAGCTCTCCCTTCGGCTCATGGAACGCATGCCCAGTGCCACGACGACGAGCACGAGGAGCACGACAGCGACCAAGCTCACTACGACCGCGATCATTGCACCACCCTCAAAGCCATGGCCTCCCTTCGGCGCTGGTGAGATCGCGCGGCCATCGACGCGACCTGCCCCCAGTGATCACCAGTGCCTAACGATTGGATCTGATTGTGTCGGACCACTATGAGCGTTGTCACACCCTACGTGAAGAATAGGTACACCGGACTACCTGCTGTGATCGCTCTCTCACTGGATGTCGACCGCTGTGAGCCGACCCCGGGCGATCGTCTTGTCCGCGATCTCCTTCAGGATGTCGGGGAGCTCGTCACCCTGCTTGAGGTCGACCCGTCCGTTCAGCGTGTAGACGGTGAAGCGATAGCTGCCCGGGCTTGTGCAAGGTGGCTCATAGCCCTCCTTGCCGCCGGTGACCTTCGCCTGGCCGGACCCCTCGGGCGGGTCCGCCGCGGCGTTGGGCCCCAGCTCGGTCGTGGTCGCCGGGATGTTGTAGAGCACCCAGTTGACGGCCGAATCGGACGGTGTGTGGGAGTCGACCACGATCGCGATCGACTTCGCCTCGGACAACGGTTGGCTCGACCAGCGCAGCGGAGGACTGCCCTCGCCACCCCGGCAGGAGTATTCGGCGGGGAGCGGCTTGCCTTCCCCCAACTCCGGGCTCGAGACGTTGATCTCCGCGATGTCCTTGGCCTGAGATCTGCCGATGAAGCTGCCGCAACCGGCCAACGCGAACGCCGCAGTCACCGCCGTCACACTGACGGTGATGCGCCGCATGCGTGTTGCCGCGTTACACAGCCCCATGCCGGACGATGCTACGCGGCTCTCGGCGGTGCGCAGACCGTTTCTCGATGGTCGGTGCTCGGTAAAGGATCCGAAACGGGTCAGAATCGCGGGATCCGTGGAGTGACGTTGGCCACAGGAGTGGCCTGCGTGTCTGTTGGGGGACCGGAATCGGGTCGCGCCTCGGACCCGGCCTGGCCTGCTGGTTCGGTGCGGTGGGACGGGGGTGGGGTCATGCGCCCGGATCCGACAAAACGGACAGCGTTTTCGGTCACGGTGATGCCGCAAAAACCAGGTGCGCCGGATTGGCCCCTGGATGTAGGAGCTCGTGGTGATTCGGGCGGCTCTGGTGTCCCGAATCGGGCGGTGGTGGTTCGCGGGGTGAGGGGTGCCGGCGCGACAGCCGGTGGCGCGGTGGTCGGGGACCGGGAGTCACGGCCGGTGGTGGTTCGAGCGGGTGACGGCGGCTGCCACGTTGCGTGAGGCGCTAGCGCGGTGGTGCGGTCATGCGCTGGCCGAGCCTGGTTGGCACGTACGTGGCGCCGCCGACGTGGCCAAGCTCGACAGCCTGCGGCCGGCCGCCACCGAGCATGGCACCGGGGCGGAGGGGCGCGACGGCCGACACGCCGAGGATCTCGGTCGATCTTTAGCGGCCCGCGGGCTGATCGCCCTGCCTCCGCGCGCCCTAAGCTGGCCTTGTGACGTCAACTGGCCCACTGCGCGATCCGGCGAACCGCGTCTCGCCGAAAGCCGTCCGCCTGTGGCTGCTCGAATCGCTGGTCGCCTTCGTGTTCTTCCTCGGCGGCTCGCTTCTGGTGGCGCGGTGGGTGGGCGGGAGCGGCTGGTCGTGGGTGCCCGGCTGGTTCGCGGACAACTCATGGCTGCTGCCGGCCGCGGTCGTGCTGCTGACGGCGCCGTTCCTGGTGGCCGAGCCGTTCGTACGGTACGCCGTGCACCGCTGGGAGCTCTCAGGGGACGTCGTCTACGCCAGGTCGGGGTTCTTGACCAGGGAGTGGGTGTTCGTGCCTGTGAGCCGCATCCAGACGGTCGACAAGGGGCAAGGGTGGATGGAGCGGCTGCTCGGGCTGGCCACGCTCGAGATCCGTACCGCGTCCCATGCCGGGTCCTCGACGATCAAGGGTCTTGACTACGCGGTGGCGGCCGGGCTCGCCGAGCAGCTCGCGCACCGCGCCGAGGCGCTCAGGGACGACGCGACATGACCGAGCCCCACCACCCGCAAGGCGACCCGCCCCCTCAGCCCTCTTGGAGCGACCCGCGTCCTCGGCCGGATCCCGCCCCTCGAAGCGACCCTGGTCCTCCGCCTCCGAGCGAGCCGCGTCCTCTTGCCGCCCCTCCGCAGCCGTACCCCCGGGATGGCGCTCCGTCCTGGGTCGCGCACCCGGGCGGCGGCGACGGGAGCGGGCAGGCGTCCGAGCCGTGGAGCGGTCCGCCCGGCCCGATGGGAGGGCCGCCGGGTCCTCCGGTCCGGGTGCCGCTGCGGTTGAGCCCCAAGGTGCTGCTCATCGACCCCGTACGCATGCTGCCCTCCCTCCTCCTGCCCCTCGTCGGCGTGCTGTTCGTGGGCGGGTTCTCGGCCCACTCGTACGTATGGGCGGCTCTGGGCGTGGCGGGGACCGTGGTGTTCGCGATCATCAGGTGGGCCACCTTCAGCTACGAGATCGTCGGCGACCGGCTGGAGACCAAGCGGTCGCTGATCAGCCGTTCCGTCCGTACCATCCCGCTTGAGCGGATCCGTGGCGTCGACGTGTCCACGCCGCCCCTGCACCGCCTGCTCGGCCTGACCGTGCTCAAGATCGACACTGGGGCCAGCGGCGGCGACGAGGAGGCCGAGCTCGACGGGGTCACGCCGGAGGAGGCCGACCGCCTCAAGTCGGTGCTGCTGCGGCGCGCGCTCCGGCCCGAGGCGCAGGTTTCCGAGGCGGCGGCCCCTCACGAGCGAGTGATCATCGGGGTGCCGCGGAAGTGGCTGCTGTACGGGCCGCTGTCGGGTGCGTACCTGCTCACCCCCTTCGCCCTCGCGGGCGGCGCCGTGGGCCTGGCGTTCCAGTGGGGCGACGACCTGGGCCTCGACCAGGACGCCGCCTGGAGCGCCGGGGAATGGGTCTGGGACCATCCCTACCTGCTGGTGGCCGTGGCGGTGCTGCTCGTGCTGGCGATGCCGGTCGTGGGCGGGCTGATGTACGCGGTCTTCAACTGGGACTTCAAGCTCAAGCACCGCGACGGCTACCTGGTCGCCGAACGAGGGCTGATCAACCGGCGCAGCGTGTCGCTGGAGTCCGCCCGGGTGCGCGGCTACGAGATCGTGGACGGGCTCGCCGAACGCTGGGCCGGGGTCGTACGGGCCTGGGCCATCGTCACGGGGCTCGGCGACTCCGAGACGCGCGGGCAACTCCTGCCCGACGTGCCCCGGGCCGTGGCGTACCAGGTGACCGCGGAGGCCATCGGCCCCCACCAGGCCGAACTCCGCCGCCACCCGCCCGTGGCGCGCAACCGCCGTCTGTTCCGCGCCGTCTTCCCGTGGGCCGTGCTGGCGGTGGCGAGCGCCGTGGGGATCTGGGCGACGGGCATGATCCTCTGGTGGGTCCTGCTGGTGCTCGCGCTGCTGCTGGCCGGGGCCGGGATTCCGCTCGGGCTCGACCGGTACCGGTCACTGGGGCACGGCTACGACGGGGTACGCGTGGCGGTGCGGTCGGGGTCGCTGCGGCGCTCCCACGCCGTGATCGAACGCCGGGCCGTGGTGGGGTGGCGGCTGCGGCAGACGTGGTTCCAGCGGCGGGCCGGAGTGCTCACGCTGATCGCCGGGGTCGGGGCGGGCAAGGGGGGCTACTCGGCGATCGACGTGTCGGTGGCCCAGGGGGCGGCGTTCCCCGGTGAGGTGACGCCGGAGTGGCTCGCCCCCTTCCTCGAGTCCCCCGGCACACCGCCCACGGCCTGACCCCCGGCACCGCCCGGTCCCTCTCGTCTGTGCGGTGGACCGGGAAGTTCGTGCCGAGGCATCGATCCCCCTTCCCTCGGCGGCGGACCGGGAGGCCCCGGCCTTCGTCACGGCCCTCGCGCCGGTGTGGTGCCGCTGAGGTCGTGGCACCGTGGCTGGCGGTGGGCCGCCGAGGTCGGTCTCCGCGCCTGGGGCGGTCAGTCCTGGCGGCGGGCGCCGAACATGATCTCGTCCCAGGTCGGAACCGAGGCGCGGCGGCCCCGCGAACCCTTGCGCGCCTGGCGGGCCGCCGGAGCGGGCGGGGGAGACGGCACCGGCACGGGCGGCTCCTCCTTGGGCGCGTCCTTGCCGGACCGCGCCGCCGGGACCGCCGGGGCGGTCTTGGGCTCCGTGGGCTTGGGCTTGGGAGCGGGCGCCGGCGGCTTGGCCTCCTGAGCGGGCTGCTCGGGCTCGGCCGCGCTCTCGGGCTTCGGCGCAGCGGGCTGAGCCGCGGGCTCCGGCGCGGCGGCCTCGGCAGGCTTCGTCGCAGCAGTGCTCGCGGCCGCGGCACCGCTGGCGGGCTCCGTCGTAGTGGTGGTCGCGGCTTCCTTTGCGGCGGCGGCACTGGCGGGCTCCGCCATGGCGGTGCTGGCGGCCTCCGTTGTGGGGGTGCCGGCGGCCTCCGGTGTGGCGACCTCAGGGGTCGCCTCGGGCTGCGGCTGGGCGTCCGGTACGGCCTGGGTCGCCTTCTGCTCGGGCATGGCGGCCGTCGGCTCGGCGGTGGGCGCGTCTGCCGCCGGCTTGGACGTCTCGGCCTTTACGGCGTCGGCGGCCTGGGCGTCCGTGGTGGGTGTGGTGTCCCCATCGGCGGGCGCGTCGGCAGGCGCGGAGACGGCCTCGGAGACCGGCGCGGGAGCGGGCTCAGGAGTGGGCTCAGGAGTGGGCTCGGCGTCGGTGACCGACGCGACCGGCTCGCCGGCCGACGACGTGTCCGACTCGGTGGCCGAGGACGCGACCGGCTCGGTGGCCGAAGAAGTGACCGGCTCCGTGGCTGGTGCCGACTCGGTGACCGGGGTCGGCTCCGGGGTCGGCTTCGCGGACGCGACCGGCGCCGCAGATGCCGCCGACTCCGAGGCAACCACCGGCTCGGCGACCGCGGTCGGCTCCGCGGATGCCGCGGGCTGGGTGACTGCCGTCGGCTCGGAGACCGCTGCGGGCTCGCTGACCGCGGTCGTCTCGGAGGTCGCTGCGGGCTGGGTGACGGCCGTCGCCTCAGAGGTCGCCGCGGGCTCGGTGATCGCGGTCGGCTCCGTGGTCGCCGTGGGCTCGGCGACCGGGGTCGGCTCCGCGGATGCTGCGGGCTCGGTGACCGTGGTCGGCTCCGCGAGTGTCGCCGGCTCGGTGGCCGACGTCGGCTCGGTGGTCGCTACGGCCTCCGCGGGTGCCACGGGGTCTGCGGATGCCACGGGTTGTGCGGCCGCCGTCGCCCCATGGGCCACGACCGGCTCAGGGGCTGCGGTCGGCTCGGAGGTCGCGATCGGGGCCGGGGCCGTGCTCGGCCGGCTGGTCGCGGCGGAGTGGGCGTCCTGAGCGGGCTCCGTGGACGGCTCCGGTGCGGCAGGCCGCTCCATCGCAGCGGGCGTTGCGGCCTCGGGCTTCGCGGCCTCGGGCTGCGCGGGTGACTCCACGGCGGCGCTCGCCTGGCCCTGGCCGACACGCTGGGCTTCAGCGGCGAACTGGGCGTCAGCGCCGGGCTGGGTCTCAGCAGCGGGCTGAGCCTGGGCAGCGGGCTGAGCCTGGACTGCGGGCTGGGCCTGGGGCGCGGGCTGGGCCGGGGTGGTGTGCGGGTCGCGGGTGGTGGGCTGGTGGTGGGGCTCGGCGGTGGGCTGGGGCGTGGGCGGTGTGGCCGCGGCGGGCTGGGACGGTGCGGGGGCCTGCGGGGCAGGGCTCTGCTCGCGCCAGGCCACCGGGCGCTCCTGGGCGGGCGGCTCCTCGACGGCGGGCGGAGGTGAGGTGCGGGAGTCCGCGGGAGTGCCGGCAGGGGCGTAGATGGAGGAGTCGGCCTCGCGCCCGGCAGGACGGCCGGAGCCGAAGTCGGGCAGCCACGGCGAAGACCCGCCGCGGCGGGACGAGGTGTCGCCGGGGCGGGCATAGCCGGTCTCGCGGGCGGGCGGCTCCGGCCGGTAGTGCTCGCCGGGGTCGGGCGTGTCGTAAGACACCTCTCTGGAGGTGTCAGGCTCACGTGGAGGCGCGCCCCGCTCGAACGGGGGCGCCGTCTCCGGGGCGCGGCCGTACGCCGTCTCCGGCGACCTGGGCGGCGGGTTGTAGCCGACCGCCGGCTCCTCCGGCTCGCGGCGCACCACCGACGGGAACGGCAGCGGGTCGGAGGCGAGCGGCGGCACGGGCTGCAGCTTGGCCACCCGCGGCGTGAACGGCGTCACCGTCGTGTCCTCCACGACGACGGGATCCGGGTCGAAGTCGGCCGCCGACAGCCGCATGGCCTCGTCGTCATGGGGCGTCACGTGCCGCTTGCGCGGGTCGAACAGCCATTCGGCGTGGCGCGTGTGACCGTTCCACACGTAGCCGAGCTTGACGCGCCACAGCCCGTCGTCGCGCTTGGCGGAATCCCAGTCGATCTCGTCGGTGGGCACGCCACGCCTGGTCAGCCGCTCGGCGACGAGGTCGCCCAGGGTGGGCCCGGGCGCCGACTCACCGGGCATCCGGACGGCCACACGTTGCGCCTGCTGGGCGACGTACTCCCGCTCCTGCAGCACCGGACCCTCGAACCAGCGGACACGCTCGACCGGGATCCCGGCGGTCGCGGCTATCTCCTCCGCCGTCTCTCCGGCGCGGATGCGAGCCTGGATCTCCTTGGGGCGCAACGGACTCTCCACTTCGATCTCGTACTGGCCGAGACGGGAGAAGTTGCCGCGGACGGCAGCACGGAGCCGGTCGTCCACGGGAAGCGTGAAGCGCGTACCTCGCCCGGCAGTAGCCAGCACGAGATAGGTGCCGTCCTCACTCACCGCGACGAGTCGGAGCTCCTGCATGCGAGTCCCTTCGTCAGCGTCGCCATTCTTCCCCCGGACCCTTGAGTCTCTCGCGTGTGCCGGTTGCCTGCCAGCACCGTACCCGGCATGTCCGAACATCGCCTTCCTGGGATACTCCCGGGACGGTGTGACGCCGGTCACATTTGTCGAATCCATCCCTCTAGAGCCCGCCGTTGTGCAGGTGGAGGTTAGAGGCCCCTGACGGATTCTGACGAATCGCGGCGCGTGGTGTCGTGCACTTGAGCCAAGAGGCCAGAACGGATGGGGCGGCGCCAGGATGGCGCTCCAGGTATTGGGCGGCGACCCCGGCCAGATACGGTGCGTGAGCGGAGAAGGCCTGAGCGCCGGGCACGGCCCGGCAGGCGCCGGAGGACGCCGCGCCGACCACGAAGACGCCCGACCGCACCAGCGACCGCGTGGCGGCGTCGAGCGCGGGGGAGTCGGACCCGTCGACGGCCAGGTTCGCGACGGAGGGGCCGTGGGCGTGCCTGCCGATCCAGTCCAGCCCGGCGAGCAGATCAGCCAGGGTGCCGTAGCCGGCGCAGCCGAGCACCCGCACGGAGGCGATCCGGGCCTTCGGCGCCATGACGTTGACGCGCCGCGCGGCCTCGGTGCCGTGGCCCGCGCAGTCGTGCCCGGTGCCGCCCGTGGCGTCGAAGGCGCGCCAGGCCCGGTCGCCGAGCTCGGCCCGGGCCGTGTCCAGGCCGCTGTCCACGACGTACACGGTGGCGCCGGCGCCGGTGGCCCAGTGGGAGCGCGGGCGGGATTTCCCGAGCGTCATGGGGCGGATCTCGCGGTCGGGCTCGACCGCGAGCACCCGCGGGTCCGACCGGAGCTCGGCCAGCTCGGCGGCGGTGAGGAAGGTGGCGAAGCCGGGCAGTGCGGCGGTGTAATAGCGCCGCACCCGCCACCGCACCTCGCCGACGAGATCGCGGGCGGCGCCGCGGCTGCGTGCCGTGACGATGAAGGGCCGGGTCGGCTCGGTGGGGGCGGGCCGCAGGGCGAGTCCTGACGCGGGCGTCATGGCGAGAGGAACGGCGGTCGTGGCGGCGGTGGCCACGGCCGCGGCGAGGTACACGGAGGGCAGGCCGAGTCGTCGGGGCACGAGTTACGAGGATGCCCGCCACGAGGCCCGCGCGGATCCCAGGACACGTTTTCGAGCAAGCTCTTTACCTAACGATGCGTTAGCCGAGCACTAGATCCAGGTACTCATTGCCGAATAGGCGTCCCGGGTCGAGCCGGTCGCGCAGGGCCGTGAAGTCCGCGAAGCGGGGATAGACCTTGTTCAGGTAGGAAGCGTCCCTGGTGTGCAGCTTGCCCCAGTGCGGCCGCCCGTCCAGCCGCGTCATGATCTCCTCCACACCCTCGAAGTACGCGGGGTTCGGCGTCGGCCGGTAGATGTGGCACGCGATGTACGCCGACGACCGCCCGTACGCGGTGGACAGCCACGCGTCGCTGGGCGGCGTGACCCGCACCTCCACCGGGAACGTGATCTTCCAGTCCATCCGGTCGATCAGGTCCCTGGTCTCGCGCAGCGCCTGGCCGAGGCGTTCGCGCGGCACCGCGTACTCCATCTCGAGGAAGCGCACGTCCCGCCGCGCCGTGAAGACCTTGTACGACGTGTCCACCGACTCCGAGTCGCCGAGCGCCGCCGCGCTGACGGCGTTGATCCGCGGGATCAGGTCGGGGAAGCGGCCCCCGAGCGCGCAGGCCGCGCCGAAGACGGTGTTCTCCAGGAAGACGTTGTCCAGCCAGTGCCGCAACGCGCCCGGCGGCCGGGCCGGGCCCGGGCTGCGGTTGTTGGTCTTGACCAGGCAGGCGTCGGTGTGCGGCAGCCAGAAGAAGTCGAGGTGCTCGTTCGCCGAGGTCAGCTCGTCGAGCGAGCCGAGCACCTCGCTGAGGGACAGCTTGCGCCGCCGGTTGTGCAGCAGGAACGCGGGCTCAACCCGGAGCGTCACGGCCGTCAGCACCCCGAGCGCCCCCAGCCCGACCCTGGCCGCGTCGAACAGGTCCTCGCCCGGCCCGGACGTCGTCACCGAGCCGTCGGCCAGCACCAGCTCCAGCTCGGCGACCTGGTCGGCGAGGCCGCCGCTGTCGCGGCCGGTGCCGTGCGTGCCGGTCTGGATCGCGCCCGCGACGGTCTGCTCGGTGATGTCGCCCATGTTGGCCAGGGCCAGGCCGCGCTCGTCGAGCAGCTCGTTCAGCACGCGGAGCGGGGTGCCGGCCAGCACGGTCACGCGGTCGTCGCCCCATGACCTGATCCCGGTGAGCGCGCCGGGGCGCAGCATGACGCCGTCGGTGAGGGCCACCCCCGTGAAGGAGTGGCCCGTCCCCACCATGCGGACCCGCCGCCCGGAGGCGGCGGCGTCCCGCACGGCGCGTACGACGTCCTCGACCGAGGCCGGCGTACGCACCTCGGCAGGGGTGCCCGACTGGTTACGCGCCCAATTCGCGAACGTCATGAGCGCCCCTCCAGAGCATCGTTCGGTTAGACGCGAACGATACTCACTTCTCCCAGCCGGCGGGAACCGGGAAGATGTCGCCGGGCTGCAGGTTCTGCTGCTTGACGATGTCGGACACCGTCACGAGGTGGTAGCCCTTCTTCTGGAGCGACTTGATGAGGGCCGGCATCGCGTCCACGGTCTGCTTCACCCAGTCGTGCATCAGGATGATGCCGTTGGGCTGCGCGACCTCCATGGTCTTCTTCTTGATGGCGTCGACGTTCTTGCTGGACCAGTCCTCGGAGCCGGCGGTCCACAGGATCATCGGCATGCCGAACTCCGTGGCGACGTCGGCGACCTGCAGGTCGGCCAGCCCGTACGGCGGACGCAGCAGCTTGGGCTCGACGCCCGAAGCCTTCTTGACCGCGTCCTGGGTCTTCTTGATCTCGTTCCTGATGGCGCCCGCGTCGGACTTGGTGAAGTCGGGGTGGCTGTAGCTGTGGTTGCCGACCTCGTGGCCCTCGGCCACCATGCGCTTGACGAACGCGGGGCGGCTCTTGACGTACTGGCCCTCGAGGAAGAACGTCGCCTTCGCGTCGTACTTCTTCAGCGTGTCGAGGAGCGTTCCCGCGTACTGGCCGGGCCCGTCGTCGAACGTCAGCGCGAGGCACTTGACCTGCTCGCAGTCGACCGGCGCGGCCTTCTTCGGCGCCTGTGCGAAGGCGGGCGCCGGGGCCAGAGTGACGCAGACAGCCGCGATAGCTAGAAGTGAACTGATTTGTCGGGACATAGGTAATGCTTCCAATGAGATGGGTGTTGCGAGGGATGTCCCGACCGTAGCGGATCAACTCTTGGCGGGTGAAGGAGCCTCGGGAAGTCTCAGCAAACCCGAACCTCCGATACCCACGGCCGCGGCCAGGATCGCCGCACTCCAGGAGAAGGCGTACGCGTTGGACGCGCCGAACATCTCGGTGAGCCGCCCGCCGGCCCACGCCCCGACCGCCACGCCGAACCCGATCGACGTCGAGATCCACGCCATGCCCTCGGTGAGCAGGGACGGAGGCACCAGCCGCTCGGTGAGCGAGAAGCCCGTGATGAGCGTCGGCGAGATGGCGAATCCGGCCAGGAACAGGGCCGGCGCCATGATCCGCGCGTCACCGATGAACATGATCGGTATGAGCCCCACCACGAACAGCGCGAGCGTCCGCACGAACCGCCCGCGCAGCGAGATCTTCCATTCCCGCGACCCGAACCACAGCCCCGACACCATCGACCCGCCCGCGAACGCCGCCAGCAGGAACCCGGAGGCGCCCTTCACGCCGTGCTCCTCGGCGAAGGCCACCGTGATCAGGTCGACCGAGCCGAACACGGCGCCCAGCGCCAGGTAGACGCACGCCAGCAGGGCGATGCCGGGGATCAAGATGGGAGTGCCCGCCACCGTCTTGACCGGCTGCACGGGCGGCTGGGTGCGCCGCTGGGCCGCCAGCGCGAAGGTGCCGAGGAGCATGCAGACCAGGGCCACGACCAGCCCCGCGTACGGGTTCACGGCGGTGGCCAGCACCGTGACCAGCGCGGGCCCGGTGACGAAGATGACCTCGTCCACCACCGACTCGAAGGCGAACGCGGTGTGCAGCCTGCCCGACCCGCCGTGGATGACCGACCAGCGGGCCCGCACCATCGAGCCCAGCGACAGCGAGGTGCCGCCCACGAGCAGGCCCGAGGCGTACAGCGTCCAGTCGGGCAGCCCGAACCCGGCGCACAGCATCAGGGCGACCAGCGCGAGCGCGTTGACGACGGCGAACGGCGGGATCACCCGGCCCTGCCCGAACCTGTCCACGAGACGGCCCGACATGGGGGCGGCCACGGCGAAGGCCAGGTTGGTCATGGCGGCGACGCCGCCGGCGGTGGCGTACGACGAGGTGAGCGCGGAGACCAGCAGCACGACCCCGATGCCGAGCATGGACATCGGCATGCGGCCGATGAATCCCGCCAGGACGAACCCCTTGACGCCGGGCCCGTCGAACAATCCTCGGTAAGGCCCGACCACGCCTTTTCCCCCTTACTTGAGCCAAGTAACCATGGCGCACCGTATGTCCGTATGGCAAGTGATTTAGCGGCCGAGTGGGTTAACGTGTCCCGAGTGTCCGGTCTTCCCTCGTTCCGCGCGGTCATCCTCATGGTCGCCGCCGTGCTCGTGGTCACGGCCGCGGCCGGCGGAGTCGTCGTGATCCTGGGCGACGACCTGGTCAAAACCGCGAACGAGCCGGTGCGCAGGAAGCCCACGCAGCGGCCGCAGCAGCCCTCGCCGCGCCTCGACCAGCTCGTGCCCACGGCCGCGCCGGTCAAGGACTTCGGCCAGGGCGGCGCCGGGGTCACCGCGACGCCGCCGCGCGTGCTGGCCATCGCCGCGGGCACGGTCCCCAAGAGCACGAGGTTCGCGCTCAGCGGGCTGAAGTACGTGCAGAAGGTGGCCGTGGTGGACGCGGGCGCGATCAAGGTGGCCGGCACCGGCCTGAACCTGCTGGCCGTCGATCCCGCCGACTTCCGCTCCTGGACGCCGCAGCCCGTCGCCGACCAGCCCGCCGTGTGGAGCGCGCTGGCCAGGGGCGAGCTGGTGGCCGACGCGGGCGCGATGCGCAAGTTCGGGATGATCCTGGGCGGCATGTACCAGGTGGACGGCGGTCCCCGGCTGCGCGTGGCGGCCTCGGCCACGCTCGGGCTCATGGGCGTGGACGGGCTGGTGAGCGCGGACCTGGGCAGGTCGCTGGGGTTCGCGCCGGGGGTCGCGGTGCTGCTGCACGGCAAGGCCGGCAAGATCAGCGAGGCCGGGGTGCGCAAGGTGCTCGGCAAGGGCTCGCAGGTCGTCATGCTGGACGCGGCGCACCGTACGCCGAAGCAGCAGAAGCCCCAGACGACGGTGAACGTGGGCCGCCCGGGCAGCTACCTGGACCTGTACAAGGCGTCGGCCACCCGCTGCCCGGGGCTGTCGTGGACGGTGCTGGCGGCGATCGGGCAGGTGGAGAGCAGCCACGGCCGCAACAACGGCCCGTCCAGCGCGGGCGCGCTCGGGCCCATGCAGTTCATGCCCGCCACCTGGAAGCACTACGGCGTGGACGGCGACGGGGACGGCAAGTCCGACATCTGGAGCCCGTACGACGCGGTGCCCGGCGCCGCCAACTACCTGTGTGCCAACGGCGCCGGCCAGGGCGGCGAGAAGCTACGCAAGGCGATCTGGTTCTACAACCACTCGTGGGACTACGTGAACAAGGTCATGGGGATCGCCCAGGCCTACGCCCGTACTTACGCCTGAGGGCGTCTGCGGGGAGCCGGGCAGCAGGTGAGCGCGCAGGGGATGGGCTCGGGCTCGTCCATCAGTTCGCGCACCATCTGGACGAAGCGCAGGTGCGTGCCGGCGGTCGCCGCCCGCTCCATCGGCAGCGCCAGCTCGGCGGCCACCTGCCTGGCCTCGGTGTCGAGGTCGTAGACGACCTCCATGTGGTCGGAGACGAACCCGATCGGCACCAGCACGACCGAACGGGCGTCCGTCTTGCGCAGGAAGTCGCAGACGTCCGGCTCCAGCCACGGCACCTGTGGCGGGCCGCTGCGCGACTGCCACACCAGGTCCCACGGCTGCGTGCGGCCGAGCGCCTGGCTGACCAGCTCGGCGCTCCTGCGGAGCTGCGCCTCGTACAGGCCGCCCGAGGGGCCCGCGGTCTCGGCCATGGAGACGGGGATGCTGTGGGCGGTGAACACCAGCCTGGCGTCGTCGCGGCCGAGCCGGTCGAGCGCGGCCCGCGTGTGGTCGGCCATCGCGGCCACGAACCCCGGGTGGTCGCCGAAGTGGCGCATCTTGACCAGCTCGGGGCCGTCCTCGACGGAGATCCTGGCGATGTCCTCGTAGTACTGGCGGCAGCTCGAGTAGCCCGCGAACGCCGAGGTCGCGAACACGGCCGCTTTCCTGATCCCGTCGGCCTTCATCTGGCGGACGGTGTCCTCGCCGAACGGGTGCCAGTTGCGGTTGCCCCAGTAGACGGGCACGCCGGCGATCGGCCGCAGCGCCTCGACCAGGTCGCGGTTCTGCCGGTTGATCGGGCTGACCCCGCCGAAGCCCTGGTAGTGCTCGGCCACCTCGAGCAGCCGCTCGCGCGGCACCCCCCTGCCGCGCACGACGTTCTCCAGGAACGGCAGCACGTCCTCGGGCCCCTCGGGCCCGCCGAACGACAGAACCAGCAACGCGTCGTAAGTTCCCACGTGACCACAGTATTGGGGTATGCGGGCGGTCTATGCTGCGAGGTAGGTTCGGTGGAGTGAGCGCATTCAATGACATACGCGACTACGTGGCCATCCCCCGGGTTCTCTCGCTGAAGCTCTCCCCCGACGGCTCCAGGTTGATCTCCACAGTCCAGTCACTCAACCCCGACGGCAAGTCTTACGGCACCGCGCTCTGGGCGATTCCGGTCGACGGCGAGCCCTACCGGCTGACCCGCTCGGCCAAGGGCGAGTCGGCCGCGGTCTTCACGGCCGCGGGCGACGTGCTGTTCACCTCCGCCCGCCCCGACCCCACCGTCAAGGACTCCTCCGACGAGGTGCCCGCGCTCTGGTTGCTGCCCCGCGCGGGCGGTGAGGCCCGCCAGGTGGCCACCCGCCCCGGCGGCGTCGGCGCGGTGCGTACGGCCGCCGACGTCGTGGTGTTCTCCGCCGACGTGCTCGACGGCGAGGAGGCGGCCGACGAGGACAGGCGCAAGGCCCGCAAGGACGCCGGGATCAGCGCCATCCTGCACGAGGGTTACCCGATCCGCTTCTGGGACCACGACCTCGGCCCGGGCCGCACCAGGCTGTTCGCCGCCAGGCTCGGCGGCGACCGCCTGGAGGACGTGCGCGAGCTGACCCCCGACGCGGGGGAGGGGCTGCGGGACGCCTCGTTCGAGCTGAGCCCGGACGGCGCCACGGTGTTCACGACCTGGCGCACGTACCTGCCGAAGGGCGAGAGCCGTACCGACCTGGTGGCCATCGACGTGGCCTCGGGCGAGCGGCGCACGGTGCTCACCGAGGACGGCTTCGACTACACGGGCCCGCTCGCGATCTCGCCCGACGGCTCCAGGGTGGCCTGCGCCCGCGACCGGTTCACCGGGCTGGAGGTCTCGGCGCGCAGCGAGCTGTGGATCGCCGACGTGGCCACCGGCGAGGGCCGCGCGTACGCGCCCGACCTGTTCCCCTCGGACATCGCGTGGGCGCCGGACTCCTCGGCCGTCTACATCGTGGCCGACCACCAGGGCCGCCGTCCGGTCTTCCGCGTCCCGCTGGACGGGGAGAGCAGCAGGCTCACCCTGGACGACGCCGCGTACACCGGGCTCAACGTCTCCTCCGACGGCGGCTCCGTCTACGCGCTGCGCAGCGGCATCGCCCTCGCCCCCGGCCCGGCCAGGATCGACGTGGCCGGCGGCGAGATCGTCGACCTGCCCTCGCCCGGGCCGCGTCCCGAGGCGCCGGGCACGCTGACCGAGATCTCCGCCACCGCTGACGACGGCGCCACGATCCGCGGCTGGCTCGCGTTGCCCGAAGGCGCCTCGGCCGACGAGCCGGCGCCGTTCGTGCTGTGGATCCACGGCGGCCCGGTCGCCTCGTGGAACGACTGGCAGTGGCGCTGGCAGGTATGGCTCATGACCCAGCGCGGGTACGCCGTGCTCATGCCGGACCCGTGCCTGTCCACCGGCTACGGGCAGGAGATGATCGACCGCGGCTGGGGCAACTGGGGCCCGCGCACCCAGGCCGACCTCGACGCGATCGTCGACGTGGCCCTGGCCAGGGACGACATCGACAGCGAGCGCATCGGCGCGATGGGCGGCTCGTACGGCGGCTACATGGCCAACTGGCTCGCCGGCCACAGCGACCGCTACAAGGCCATCGTCACCCACGCGGCACTGTGGAACCTCGACCAGTTCGCCGGCACCACCGACGCCGCCATGTACTGGCAGCGCGAGATGGGCGAGCCCGGCTCCGAGCGGTACCAGCTCCTGTCGCCGCACAACTCCCTCGACAAGATCACCACGCCGCTCCTCGTCATCCACGGCGACAAGGACTACCGCGTGCCGATCGGCGAGGGCCTGCGGCTCTGGTGGGACCTGCGGCGCAGCGAGGTCGAGTCGAAGTTCCTGTACTTCCCCGACGAGAACCACTGGATCCTCAAGCCGGGCAACATCGTCGCCTGGTACGAGACCGTCTTCGCCTTCCTCGCCCAGCACGTGCTCGGCGAGGAGTGGAAGCGTCCGGACTCGGTGGCCTGATGACGGATTTCCTGAGACTGGCCGAGGACATCGCGCGTGAGGCGGGCGACATGCTGCTCGCCAAGCGGCCCACGATGTCCGAGGAGATCGAGACCAAGTCCAGCCCCACCGACGTGGTCACCGCGCTGGACAAGGCGTCGGAGGAGCTCATCCGCGAGCGCATCCTGGCCGCCAGGCCCGGCGACAGGATCCTCGGCGAGGAGGGTGGGGAGAAGCCCGGCGATTCGGACGTGCGCTGGGTCGTCGACCCGATCGACGGCACCGTCAACTTCCTGTACGGCCTGCCGGAGTGGGCGGTGTCGATCGCCGTCGAGGTGAACGGCCAGGTCGTGGCC
Organism: Nonomuraea sp. NPDC003709; assembly: GCF_040610775.1. Classification (NCBI taxonomy): domain Bacteria; kingdom Bacillati; phylum Actinomycetota; class Actinomycetes; order Streptosporangiales; family Streptosporangiaceae; genus Nonomuraea; species Nonomuraea sp. NPDC003709. The sequence goes on from NZ_JBEXMW010000004.1 coordinate 205,195, forward strand.
GGGGTCGTCAACCTGCCGGCGCGCGGCGAGGTCTACACCGCGGCGCTCGGCGAGGGCGCCTGGCTCGGCGCCGAGCGGCTGCGTTGCAACACGGGCGTGCCGCTCGCGCAGGCGCTGGTGGCGACCGGGTTCGGCTACGCGGTGAGCAGGCGCGCGGTCCAGGGCCAGGTGGTCGCGGCGGTGCTGCCCCGGGTGCGGGACATCAGGCGCGGCGGCTCGTGCGCGATCGACCTGTGCTCGCTCGCGGCGGGCCGCGTGGACGCCTACTACGAGCGCGGCATCAACCCGTGGGACTACGGCGCGGCCGGCCTGGTGGCGACCGAGTCGGGGGCCAGGCTCGAAGGCCTGCACGGCAGGCCGGTGAGCCCGGAGTTCGCGCTCTGCGCGGCGCCGGGGCTCTTCGAGGAGCTGCACGACCTGCTGGCGGCGCAGAACCCGGAACGGGACGCCTGAACGCGAACGGCCGGAGCCCCGGGGGCTCCGGCCGTTCGCGCTTGGTCAGCGGGGCAACGGGATGCCGTGATCGTCGGCCAGCCTGCGCAGGTCCTCGATCTCGGCGGTGAGCGTGTCAGCGAGATATTCGTCGCCGACGCTACGGGCCTCCCGAAGGCCCTTATAAGCCTGGTCGAGGCGGTGTTCGATCGTAGTCGTGAACTCGCCCATCTCACCTACTCTCTGGGGTCCGATCCGTGTCTTAGGGCGAAGTACGCCCATTGCCGGGTGATGTCCGGGCGATGGGTGTCCCGCAGGCATACCCCGGCCCGTCGCACCCCGAAACATGAATTTTGTGCTCCTCTCCCTGACCGGGGGGTCACCCACCTCTGAACATGCCTTACCGTGCGCTTATCGAGGCTGTGGCCAGAATGAGTGACCAGAATCGGAGAGAGGTGCATCAGGCGTGCGGGTGCTGGTGGTTGAGGATGAGCGGGTGCTCGCCGACGCGATCGCGACCGGGCTGCGGCGCGAGGCCATGGCGGTCGACGTCGCCTACGACGGGGGCGGCGCCCTCGAGCGGACCTCCTACATCGACTACGACGTGATCGTGCTGGACCGCGACCTGCCGGTCGTCCACGGCGACGAGGTGTGCCGTCGCCTGGTGGAGCAGCGGAGCGCCTCGCGGATCCTGATGCTGACCGCGTCGGGCGACGTGGACGACAAGGTGGAGGGTCTCGGTCTGGGGGCCGACGACTACCTGGCCAAGCCGTTCGTGTTCATCGAGCTGGTCGCCAGGGTGCGCGCGCTCGGCCGCCGCTCCGCGCCCGCCCTGCCGCCCGTCCTGGAGCGCGGCGGCATCCGGCTCGACCCGGGCAAGCGGCTGGTGGAGCGCGACGGCAAGGAGGTCGTGCTGACCAAGAAGGAGTTCGCGGTGCTCGAGGAGCTGATGCGGGCCGAGGGCGCCGTGGTCAGCCAGGAGGACCTGCTGGACAAGGCATGGGACGAGAACATCGATCCCTTCACGAACGTGGTCCGCGTGACCATGATGACGCTGCGGAAGAAGCTGGGCGAGCCTCAGGTGATCGAGACTGTGCCCGGGGTTGGGTACAAACTGTGAGAAAACGGCGATCCATTGAACGCCGCACGGCCGTCGCGGGGGAGGCCCCGTGATGGAGAGGTCGGAGGAGCTCCAGTCGGGGCCGACACATCCGATGATCAGCCCGCATTCGGCGAGGAAGGCGACGCGCGTGCAGCAGGCGCCACCACCCAGCGGGCCGCCCGCCTGGGACGGCCCGCCACCGCCTGAGCAGTCGCCGGTGCAGAGGACGCCGATGGAGCGGATGAGAGAGCTGCCCGCCAAGGTCAGCATCCGGTGGCGGCTGACTCTCACATACGGCGCGCTCGTCTTCGTGGCGGCCGCCGTGCTGCTGGGGTCGGTCTACGTGATCGTCGGGACGGCGATCAGCTCCGCGTGGCCCAGCATCGACCTGTCGTGGCTGTCTCCCTCCGATAACGAGCAGTTCCAGATCGCCTGGCACAGCTGGCAGAAGCAGGCGGTCCAGGACGCGCGGGACGCGCTGTTCAGCAACGCCCTCCTCGCGCTGATGGGCGTCGGCATCCTGGCGCTGATCATCGGCTACTTCGTGGCCGACCGGGCGCTGCGGCCGGTGGCCCAGATGACGGCGACGGCGCGCAAGCTGTCCGAAAGCACCCTGGCCCATCAGCGCATCGACCTGCAGGGCCCCAACGACGAGCTGAAGGAGCTGGCCGACACGTTCGACGCCATGCTCACCCGGCTCAACGTCGCCTTCGACACCCAGCGCAGATTCGTGGCCAACGCCTCCCACGAATTGCGAACTCCCCTCACGATTAACCGGACCGTCCTGGAGATCGCCCTGTCCGATCCCGAGGCGTCCGAGGATCTCAAAGCGCTCGGCCGTACCCTTCTCGAAGTCAACGCGCGTAACGAGAAGCTCATCGAGGGACTGCTGTTGCTGGCGAGGAGCGAGCGCGAACTCGCCGTGCGCAAACCGGTCGATGTCCGGGAAGTCGGTCAGACGGCCGTGGAACAGGTGACGGCCTTCGCCGAGGAGCACGGGGTAACCGTGACGGCCGAACTGGTCAGCGCGCCTACCATAGGCGATCCGGTGCTCCTGGAGCGGTCGGTCAGCAACCTCCTGGAGAACGCGGTCAAGTACAACATTCCTGAAAACGGAAAAGTATGGATCCGGACGGGAATGGCGGACGGTGCCTTGGTTGTTCAGGTGGCCAACACAGGGCAGCATGTCCCGGCGTACGAGGTGAACAGCCTATTCGAGCCCTTCAGGAGGCTCCACGCGGACCGCGTGGATTCGGCGAAGGGATCGGGGCTGGGGCTGTCCATCGTTCGTGCGGTGGTTCAGGCTCACGGTGGAAATGTGGCCGCGGTGCCACGTGATGGTGGAGGGCTCGTCGTGACCATTCGGCTCCCGAGACGCTGAGATCGTCTTGCTCCGGCACGTTCGTCCGTGTGTTGGTGCCCGTGTTGAGGCGTGGGGGGCGTCTCATTCACGCCGCACATGTGGTTGGATGTGCCGTCGAACACGGTGGTGCATGGCGCCAAGGCTGTGGGTTTCGCCATATTTGGCTAACCATTGCCGACGGCAGCAGGCCCTGACGTGTTGGGAGGTTCGTCGTCCGTTCCAGCGGGGTACCCATGGGAAATCTCCCCGGCGGAACGGGCACAAGATGGGCTTCCTGGACGTTAGAAGACGCGCGATGAGCGCGAGGACATATAGATGAGGGGGATGGAGTAAGCACAATGGCTACCGACTACGACAGCCCACGCAAGACAGACGACGACCTGGGGGAGGACAGCCTCCAGGAGTTGCAGGCGCGGCGCACCGACAAGTCGTCTGGCAGCATCGACATCGACGAGACCGACCTGGCCGAGTCGCTCGAGCTGCCCGGTGCGGATCTGTCGAACGAAGAGCTCTCCCTGCGGGTGATCCCCCGTCAGGCCGACGAGTTCACCTGCTCGCGCTGCTTCCTGGTGCACCACCGTAGCCAGCTGGCCTCCGAGAAGAACGGCCAGCAGGTCTGCCGGGAGTGCGCCGCCTAATCGACTGGAGCGAAATGCTCGGGGTAGGGAGACGAAGCCCGACCTTGAGTGATCGCGACCATGAGGACGGAGGCAACGCGTGGCCGTACCTGAGCAAGACAAGCAACCAGACAACGAGGTCGCCGGCCCCGAACGCGAGGTCGGCGAGCTCGTAGGCAAACTCACCGCGCCCGGCGAGCTGGAGCCGGCCGAGCGGCGCAGGCTGCTCGGCCGACTAGCCCGCGCGCTGTCCGAGGGGTCCAAGAGGGCACGCGCCACAGGCGCGGGCCGGGGCCGCTGGCTGGCGGACGTCTTTCTCAACATCGCGCCGCGCATCCCGATCAGGGACCTGCACACCCTTTCCGAGCACCATCACGGCCTGACCGGCGAGCAACTCGCCGACGACCTGGTGCGCACCGCCCAGAAGGCCACGATGACGGTCGGCGCCATCGGCGGAGCGCTCGCGGCGGCAGAGTTCGCCGCACCGCCCCTTCTGCTCTCCGCCCCCGCGCAACTCGTCGCCGAGACCATCGTCGTCGCCGCCATCGAGGTCAAGCTCCTGGCCGAACTGCACGAGGTCTACGGCGTACGCGTCGAGGGCTCGGGCACCCAGCGCGCGGTCGCGTTCACGGCCGCATGGGCCAGACAACGTGGCATCGACCCCCTCACGCCCACGTCCGTCTCGCTGGCGCTCGGCGCGGCCACCAAGACCGCCCTGCGCAACCGCCTCCTCCGGACGCTCGGCCGCCATCTGACCACGCTCGGCCCGTTCCTCACGGGAGCGATCGCCGGCGGCGCGCTCAACCGCATCGCCACCAAGAAACTCGGCGAGGCCGTACGCAACGACCTGCGCGTCAAGCTGCCCCGCGGCGCCGAGACCCCCGAGGTCGATCCTCCGCGGCGGGACGCGTTAGACCCGTAGGCCGGTGAAGGTCATCTTGAGCAGCGCGTCGGCCAGGTCGTCCGCCGAGGCCCCGCGCGCCGGTCGGTACCACTCGGTGATCGAGTTCACCGCGCCGAACAGCAGCCGCGTCACCAGCGCCGGGTCCACGTCCGGCCGGATGCTGCCCTCCGCCGCCGCCTCCTTGACCAGGTGGCTGATGAACCTGTCGAACTCCCGCCGCCGCTCCAGCGCCGCCTGCTCGGTGCGGCTGTTGCCGCGCACCCGCAGCAGCAGCGTCACGTACGGCAGCCGGTCCACGAGGATGCGCACGCTCTGCCGTACGGCCCACTCCAGGCGGTCGATCGCGGGCCCCGAGGCGGCGCGCTCGTCGGTCACCACCGCGAACAGCCCGTCGAGCGCCCGGTCCAGCGCCCGCGCCAGCAGTTGCTCCTTGCCCGGCACGTGGTAGTAGATGGCCGACTTCGTCACGCCGAGAGCCCTGGCCAGGTCCTCCATGCTCGTCCCGTCGTAGCCCCGCTCGTTGAAGACGCCGACGGCGGTGGACAGCACGGACTCCGGGTCGTGTCCGCGCTTGCGCCGGCGGGTGGGGGTCGGAGAGGCCATGTCTTAATTATCCCGCTTGTCGATGACTCGTTTGAGCTTGCCGACCGAGCGCTCCAGCGTCTCCGGATCCACCACCTCGACCTCCACGCTCACGCCCACGGTGTCCTTGACGGCCCGGCGCAGCTCCTCGCCTGCCTCCCCACGGGTCGCGAGGCCAGGGCGGGCCTCGACCCTGACCGTCATCACGTCGAGCCGCCCCGGGCGGGTCAGGTGGAGCTGGAAGTGCGGTGACAGGCCCTCCACGCGCAGCACCAGCTCCTCGATCTGGGTCGGGAACACGTTCACGCCGCGCAGGACGATCATGTCGTCGGTGCGGCCCGTCACCTTCTCCATGCGCCGGAACGCGGGCCTGGCGGTGCCCGGCAGCAGCCTGGTCAGGTCGCCGGTGCGGTAGCGGATGACCGGCATGGCCTCCTTGGTGAGGCTGGTGAAGACCAGCTCGCCCGCCTGCGCGGGCTCCCCGGTGAGGGGGTCGACGGTCTCCGGGTAGAAGTGGTCCTCCCAGACGTGCAGGCCGTCCTTGGTCTCGACGCACTCGTTCGCGACGCCGGGGCCGATCACCTCCGACAGGCCGTAGATGTCCACGGCGTGCAGGTCGAAGCGGTCCTCGAGTTCCGCGCGCATGCGCTCGGTCCAGGGCTCGGCGCCGAAGATCCCGATCCGCGGGGAGGACGCGCGGGGGTCCAGGCCCTGCCGCTCGAACTCGTCCAGCAGGGCCAGCATGTACGACGGCGTGACCATGACGATGTCGGGCCGCAGATCGGTGATGAGCCGGACCTGCCGGGGCGTCATGCCGCCGGAGACCGGCACCACCGTGCAGCCCAGCCGCTCGGCCCCGTAGTGGGCGCCCAGCCCGCCGGTGAACAGGCCGTACCCGTAGGCCACGTGCACGATGTCGCCCGGCCGGCCGCCGGAGGCGCGGATCGAGCGGGCCACGACGTCCGCCCAGACGTCCAGGTCGTGCCTGGTGTAGCCGACCACGGTGGGCGTGCCCGTGGTGCCGCTGGAGGCGTGGATCCTGGCCACCTGCTCGCGCGGGACGGCGAACATGCCGAACGGGTAGGTGTCGCGCAGGTCCTGCTTGGTGGTGAAGGGGAACTTCGCCAGGTCGGCGAGCTCTTTGCAGTCGCTCGGATGCACGCCCGCCTGGTCGAATTTTTGCCGATAAATCGGGACATGTTGGTAGGCGTGGGTGAGTGTCCGCTGGAGCCGCTCCAACTGGATCGACATGAGCTCGTCGCGGGACGCCCGCTCGATGGGATCGAGATCTTCCGGCGCGGGGGGATCGCCGAGTCTCATCAGCCCTCCACCTGTCTCAGCTCTCTGCTGCGGCCGCGGAACTCGGCGACCACCCGGCCGGCCGCGCCGCGCACCGTGATGTCGTAGATGCCGCTGCGGCCGTAGCGGGTGCGCTCGGCGGCCTCGGCCACCAGCACGTCGCCCGCGTGGGCCGGGGAGACGAACGTGATCTCCGCGCCCGCCGCCACCGTCACCGGGCCGTGGCTGTTGCAGGCGCACGCGAACGCGGTGTCGGCCAGCAGGAACACGTAGCCGCCGTGACACAGGTCGTGCCCGTTGATCATCTGGTCGGTCACGGTCATGCGGCACACCGCCCGGCCCTCGCCGAGCTCCGTCAGCTCGATGCCCAGGGCGGCGGAGGCGGTGTCGGCGTCCATCATGCGACGCGCGCTCTCCAACGCAGGTCTCCCTTGTCAACTGACCGAATGTTCGGTAAACACTTCACCGTCCGGACCATCCCTGTCAAGAGGATGAACACCATGTTCGAGCAGCACCGCGAGACTCTGGAGAAGGCGCTGTCGGCCATCGCCGAGCGGGGATACTGGAGCGCCTATCCCGAGTCGCCGAGCCCGCGCGTCTACGGCGAGGGGGCGGCCGAGCGGGGCAAGGAGGCGTTCGAGTCCTACCTCGGCAAGCCGTTCCCCCTCGACCAGCCGGGCACCGGGTCCCGGATCGGCGCCGAGCGCTCCCCGTACGGCATCGACCTCGGCGTCACCTACCCGCAGCCGCTCGTGGACGACCTGATCGCCGCGGCCCGGGCGGCGCTGCCCGCCTGGCGCGACGCCGGGCCCGAGGCCCGCGCGCTGGCCTGCGTCGAGATCGTCGACCGGATCAACCGGCGCAGCTTCGAGCTGGCCAATGCGGTGCAGCACACGACCGGGCAGGCGTTCGTGATGGCCTTCCAGGCGGGCGGGCCGCACGCGCAGGACCGCGCGCTCGAGGCCGTCGCCTACGGCTACGCGGCCATGACCTCCTCGGCCGCGAGCGCCCGCTGGGAGAAGCCGGCCAAGGGCGAGCCGCTGGTCATGGACAAGCGCTTCACGGTCGTGCCCCGGGGCGTCGCGCTGGTGATCGGCTGCAACACGTTCCCGACCTGGAACGCGTACCCGGGGCTGTTCGCCTCGCTCGTCACCGGCAACCCGGTGATCGTCAAGCCCCATCCGCGCGCGGTCCTGCCGCTCGCCATCACCGTGCGGATCGCCCGCGAGGTGCTGGCCGAGGCGGGCTTCGACCCCGGGCTGGTCTCGCTCGCGGTGGAGGAGGGGCAGGGGCTGGCCAGGACGCTCGCCACCCACCCCGACGTCCGCATCGTCGACTTCACCGGCTCCACGGAGTTCGGCGACTGGCTGGAGCAGAACGCGCGGCAGGCGCTCGTGCACACCGAGAAGGCGGGGGTCAACACGATCGTCGTCGACTCGACCGACTCCTGGCGCGGCATGCTGGGCAACCTGGCGTTCTCGCTGTCGCTCTACAGCGGCCAGATGTGCACGGCGCCGCAGAACCTCCTCGTGCCGGCCGGCGGGATCGAGACGGACGAGGGGCACAAGAGCTTCGACGAGGTCTGCGCCGGGCTGGCGGGCGCCGTCGGCAGGCTGCTCGGGGACGACGCCCGCGCGGTGGAGCTGACCGGGGCCATCGTCAACCCCGACGTGCTGGCCCGGGTGGAGGCGGCGCCGTCGCTGGGCGAGGTGGTGCTGGAGTCGCGCGCGGTGAAGCACCCGGGGTTCCCGGACGCGGTGGTGCGGACGCCGGTGATCGTGAAGGTCTCGCCGGACGACTCCGACGTCTACGGGCGGGAGCATTTCGGGCCGATCGCGTTCGTCATCCCGATGGGGTCGACGCAGGAGAGCCTGGAGGTGCTGGGCCGCACGATCAAGGCCCGCGGGGCGCTCACGGCCGCCGCCTACTCCACCTCCGACGAGGTGCTCGACCAGGCCGAACGGGCCGCCCTCGACGCAGGGGTGAACCTGTCGTGCAACCTGACGGGCGGCGTCTTCGTCAACCAGTCGGCGGCGTTCAGCGACTACCACGGCACGGGCGCCAACCCGGCCGCCACGGCCTCGCTCACGGACCCGGGCTACGTGGCGGGCCGCTTCCACATCGTCCAGACCCGGCGTCCGGCGTGACGTGGGGCGGCGTTGGGAGAGGGGCCGTCGGAGGGGGAAGGGGTCCTGGCGGGTGCTGACCGCGTCGCGGGAGGAGTGGTGATGGCCAGACCGTTCGCCTCGTCGGCCGATCTCGGCGAGAAGGAGCAGTCCCTGGAGGTGCTGGCCGAGGGCGTGTACGCGCTCACGGCAGAAGGCGATCCGAACGTGGGCGCCATCGAGGCCGAGGACTTCCTCGTCTGCTTCGAGGCGCTCGCCACGCCCGTGGCCGCCCGCGAATGGCTGGCCAGGCTACGGGAGCACACCGACAAGCCGATCAGGTACCTGGTGCTGTCGCACTACCACGCCGTCCGGGTGCTGGGCGCGTCGGCGTTCGGCGCGGACGTGATCGTGACGCACGACAAGACCCGCGAGCTGATCGCCGAGCGCGGCGAGCAGGACTGGGCCAGCGAGTACGCCAGGATGCCCCGCCTGTTCAAGGAGCCCGGGTCGATCCCGGGGCTGACGTGGCCGACGGCGACGTTCAGCGACACGTTCACCATCGACCTGGGCGGCGACCGGGGCGACCTGGTGCTGGCCCACTGCGGGCGCGGCCACACCGAGGGCGACCTGGTGGCCTGGCTGCCGAAGCGACGGATCATGTTCGCCGGCGACCTCGTCGAGTCCCAGGCCGCCCTCTACACCGGCGACGCCTTCCACCTCGACTGGTCCGCCGCGACGCTCGACAAGGTCGCGTCGTTCGGGGCGGAGACGCTGGTCGGGGGCAGGGGCGCGGTGGTGCGCGGCCGGCAGGGGGTGGACGCGGCTATCGCGCAGACGCGTGACTTCCTCACCGTGATGCTGCGCGAGGTCGGCGCGGCGGGCTCGCTCAAGGAGGCGTTCGAGCGCACGCACCGGGCGCTGGCGCCCCGGTACGGGTCGTGGCCGATCTTCGAGCACTGCCTGCCGTTCAACGTCTCCAGGCTCTGGGACGAGCTGCACGGCGTCGAGCGCCCGCGCATCTGGACCGCCGAGCGCGACCGCGAAGTCTGGGACCAGCTCCAGTCATGAACGCCCCAGCCAGTGCGCAGGTCATCGTGGTCGGGGCCGGGCCGGTCGGGCAGAGTGCCGCGCTGCTGCTGGCCCGCTGGGGCATCCAGGTGCTGGTGCTCGACCGGCGGGCCGGGCGCGACTCCACCGGGTCGAAGTCCATCTGCCAGCAGCGCGACGTGCTCGACATCTGGACCGCCGCCGGCGCGGGCAAGATCGCCGAGGAGGGCCTGGCCTGGACCACCGCCCGCACCTACTACCGCGACCGCGAGCTGTTCTCCTGGTCGTTCGAGCGCGAGGGCCCACTGCCGGCGTGCGTGAACATCTCCCAGACCCGCACCGAGCAGATCCTGGACGAGGCCATCGCGACGCAGCCGCTCATCGAGGTGCGCTGGGACCACGAGGTCACCGGCCTCGACCAGGACCCCTCGGGGGTGACGGTCCGCTGCGGTCAGCGGTCGCTGCGCGCGTCCTACGCACTGGTCTGCGCGGGCGCCAGGGCCCAGCAGGTACGCCAGGCGCTCGGCGTCTCGTTCGACGGGGAGACGTTCGACGACCAGTTCCTCATCTGCGACATCAGGGCCGACCTGCCCGGCTGGGAGAACGAGCGCCGCTTCTACTTCGACCCGCTGTGGAACCCGGGCCGCCAGGTCCTGATCCACCCCTGCCCGGGCGGCACGTTCCGGATCGACTGGCAGATCGCGCCCGACTTCATCCCAACAAAAGCCGATATTTCCGGAAAAATTGGACAGATCATCGGCGGCCGGCCCTATGACCTGCTCTGGCACAGCACGTACCGCTTCCACTCCCGCATCGCCTCCCGCATGCGCGTCGGCCGGGTCCTGCTGGCCGGCGACAGCGCCCACCTGGTGGCCCCATTCGGCGCCAGAGGCCTCAACTCCGGCGTGCCCGACGCCGAGAACGCGGCCTGGAAGCTGGCCTTCGTGCTCAACGGCTGGGCGGGGGAGGGGCTGCTGGAGTCGTACCACGCCGAGCGGCACGCGGCCGCGCGGGAGAACCTCGAGATCACCGCCGCCACGATGCGCTTCCTCGCCCCCAGGACCGTGGCGGAGCGCATGCGCAGGCGGGCCGTGCTGGAGGGCGGGCTGGTGGCGGAGGTGGACTCGGGCCGGTTCGCGGAGCCGTTCTGGTACGTGGACTCGCCGCTGACCACCCCCGAGCCGACGCGGCCGTTCGGGGGCAGGCCGCCCAAGGGCGCGCTGTGCGTTCCGGCGCCCGGCGTGATCCTTCCGGACGTGGGACTTTCGGGCGGCAGGTTGCGGGAGTTCTGTCGTGACGGTTTTCTCGTGTTGTTGGGTGATATGTGCGATTCGCGTTTGTTTGCGCAGGTCTTGGGCAAGGTCATTACGGCGCCGCTCGCCGTGCGCGGGCTCGCGGAGATGGATGGGACCGGCTCGCTCGCTGAAAGGCTCGGCGCCGGACCGGATGAGGCATGGCTCATCAGGCCCGACTCCCACATCGCCGCGATCATCCCCCATGCGGGTCCCGACTCGGTGGCGGACGCCGTCCGCCGCGTGCTCGGCGAACAATAGGAGGAACTGCGTGACTGGCCGTAGCTCGTTTCTGATCGTCGCGAACCGGTTGCCGGTGGATCGGATGCTCGAGCCTGACGGAACGGCCTCGTGGCGCAGGAGCCCTGGTGGCCTCGTGACCGCGATCGCACCGGTGATGAAGCGCCGGCACGGAGCCTGGCTCGGCTGGCACGGAGCCCCCGACGAGAAGCTGGAGCCGTTCGAGCAGGACGGCATGAACCTCATCCCGGTCCCCCTGTCGGCCGGCGAGGTGGAGCTGTACTACGAGGGCTTCTCCAACGCCACCCTCTGGCCGCTCTACCACGACGTGGTGGCGCCGCCGGTGTTCGACCGGGCGATGTGGGACACCTACCGCGCCGTCAACGAGCGCTTCGCCAACGCCGCCGCCGACGCCGCCGAGAAGGGCGCGGTGGTCTGGGTGCAGGACTACCAGCTCCAGCTCGTCCCGGCCATGCTGCGCAGGCTCAGGCCGGACCTGCGGATCGGGTTCTTCCTGCACATCCCGTTCCCGCCGACCGAGCTGTTCTGGCGGCTGCCGTGGCGCAAGGACCTCGTCGAAGGGCTGCTCGGGGCCGACCTGGTGGGCTTCCAGCTGCCCGGCGGGGCCTCCAACTTCCGGCGGCTGTGCCGCAGGCTGCTCGGGCTGCCGTACAAGGGGAACGAGATCTTCCTCGACGACCGGGTGGTGACCACGCAGGCGTTCCCCATCTCGGTGGACTTCGGGCAGCTCGACTCGCTGGTGCGCGACCCGCAGATCATGGCGCGGGCCAAGGAGGTCAGGGCAGAGCTGGGCGATCCCGAGCACGTGCTGCTCGGCGTCGACCGGCTCGACTACACCAAGGGCATCGGGCAGCGGCTGGAGGCGTTCGGCGAGCTGCTCAAGGACGGGCGGCTGAAGGCGAACGAGGCCGTGTTCGTGCAGATCGCCACGCCCAGCAGGGAGCGGGTGGAGGAGTACAAGCGGCTGCGCGACGACATCGAGCTGCAGGTCGGGCGGATCAACGGCGAGCACGCGCAGCTCGGCTACCAGCCGGTCCAGTATTTCCACCAGTCCTACGACCACGCCGAGCTGGCCGCCCTCTACCTGGCCGCCGACGTCATGGTCGTGACCCCGCTGCGTGACGGGATGAACCTGGTCGCCAAGGAGTACGTCTCCTGCCACCACGACCTGCACGGCGCGCTGGTGCTCAGCGAGTTCGCCGGGGCGGCCGACGAGCTGCGCCAGGCCTACCTGGTCAACCCGTACGACGTGGAGGACGTCAAGCGGCAGATGGTGGCCGCGATGCGGGCCACGCCGCACGAGCTGGCCCGGCGGATGCGCACGATGCGCCGCCGGGTAGCCACCTACGACGTGGACCGCTGGGCCAACGAGTTTCTCACTGCCCTTGAGTCACCTGCTTCACAGACTTCCACGCGTCGTAACGCTTCTTGGCGGTCCGGTTGACCACGATCTGCGCCACGGACATGCCGACACCCATGAGCACGGCGTAGCCGATCGCCTCCCCCATGCTGACCTCGGGCGAGTCTGTGTCGAGCGGCGGTTCCTTCCCGGTCGCCTTCACCCAGACGAACCCGAGGACCTTCCTTGCCGCCCAGCCGGTGGCCAGACCGACCAGGCCGCCGATCACACGCCAGGCGACATCGGGCTTGTCCTCCGCCATGTCGATCTCCCTTCCCCTCTGTAACGAAGACTAGTCTGCACCGCTTGCCGGGCCTGCGAAGCCGTACCATATGGAGGCATGACTCAACAGCGACTACGCCATGCATCCATGCCGGAAAAGCCGACCCTCGACGGCTTGGAGCAGGTATGGGTAGCTCGCTGGGAGGACGAGGGCACCTACCGTTTCGACCGGTCCGCGCCGCGCGAGCAGGTTTATGCCATCGACACGCCGCCGCCGACCGTGTCCGGCTCGCTGCACGTCGGTCATGTCTTCTCCTTCACCCACACCGACATCATGGCCCGCTACCAGCGGATGATCGGAAAGTCGGTGTTCTACCCGATCGGCTGGGACGACAACGGCCTGCCCACCGAGCGCCGGGTGCAGAACGTCTATGGCGTGCGCTGTGACCCGTCGCTGCCCTATGACCCTGACTTCGTGCCACCGGACAAGCCCGGCAAACGTGAGATCGCCATCTCGCGGCGTAACTTCGTGGAGCTGTGTCACAAGCTGACCGCCCTCGACGAGCAGGCGTTCGAGGAGGTCTGGCGGCGGGTCGGCCTGTCGGTCGACTGGTCGCTGCTCTACACCACGATCAGCGACGAGGCGCAGGCGGTCTCGCAGCGCGCCTTCCTGCGCAACCTGCTGCGCGGCGAGGCCTACCTCGCCGAGGCGCCGACGCTGTGGGACGTCACCTTCCGCACCGCCGTCGCCCAGGCCGAGCTGGAGGACCGGGAGTGGCCCGGCGCGTTCCACAAGATCTCGTTCTACGGCGAGAAGGGCCCGGTCTTCATCGAGACGACCAGGCCCGAGCTGATCCCGGCGTGCGTGGCGCTGGTCGCCCACCCCGACGACGAGCGCTACCAGCCGCTGTTCGGCACCTCGGTGCTGACGCCGCTGTTCGGGGTGGAGGTGCCGGTGCTGGCCCACCGGCTGGCCGAGCCCGACAAGGGCACCGGCATCGCCATGATCTGCACGTTCGGCGACATCACCGACGTCACCTGGTGGCGGGAGCTGCACCTGGAGACCCGGCCGATCATCGGCTGGGACGGGCGGCTGCTGGCCGAGCCGCCGCAGGGCGTGGAGGCGGAGCCGTACAAGGAGCTGGCCGGCAAGACCGTGCACAGCGCCCGCGAGCGGATCGTGGAGCTGCTGCGGGAGTCCGGCGACCTCGAGGGCGAGCCGAGGCCCGTCTCGCGCACGGTCAAGTTCTACGAGAAGGGCGACCGGCCGCTCGAGATCGTCACCACCCGCCAGTGGTACATCCGCAACGGCGGGCGCGATGAGGAGCTGCGTGATCGGCTGCTGGGGCGCGGGCGCGAGCTGACGTGGCACCCGCCGCACATGCGCGTGCGCTACGACAACTGGGTCGAGGGGCTCACCAGCGACTGGCTGATCTCGCGCCAGCGCTTCTTCGGCGTGCCGTTCCCGGTGTGGTATCCGATCGACGAGTCGGGGCAGCCCGTCCACGACGCGCCGATCGTGCCCACGGAGGACATGCTGCCGGTCGACCCGTCCTCCGACGTGCCGCCCGGCTACACCGAGGACCAGCGCGGCGTGCCCGGCGGGTTCATGGCCGACCCCGACGTGATGGACACCTGGGCCACCTCGTCGCTGACGCCGCAGATCGCGGGCCGCTGGGAGACCGACGACGACCTGTTCAAGCGGGTCTACCCGGCCGACCTGCGGCCGCAGGCGCACGAGATCATCCGCACCTGGCTGTTCTCGACCGTGGTCAGGTCCCACTACGAGTTCGGCCGGCTGCCGTGGAGCGACGTCGCGATCTCGGGCTGGATCCTCGACCCCGACCGCAAGAAGATGTCCAAGTCCAAGGGCAACGTGGTCACCCCGCTCGACCTGCTGAAGCAGCACGGCTCCGACGCGGTGCGCTACTGGGCGGCCAACGGCCGCTACGGCGTGGACACCGCGTTCGACGCCGGGCAGCTCAAGATCGGGCGGCGGCTCGCGATCAAGATCCTCAACGCGTCCAAGTTCGTCCTCGGCCTGGCTATGAACGACGGGCCAGGATCGAACACGGTCACCGAGCCGCTCGACCTGTCGATGCTCGCGGGCCTGTCCGACGCCGTGCGCGAGGCCGGCCAGGCGTTCGAGGCCTACGACCACACTAGGGCGCTGGAGGCCGTGGAGCGCTTCTTCTGGGCGTTCTGCGACGACTACCTGGAGCTGGTCAAGGCCAGGGCCTACGAGTCCGGTCCGGCCGCCGCCTCCGCCCACGCGGCGCTGCGGCAGGCGCTCGACGTGCTGCTGCGGCTGTTCGCGCCGTTCCTGCCCTTCGTGACCGAAGAGGTGTGGTCGTGGTGGCGCGAGGGATCGGTGCACCGGGCCCCGTGGCCCGCTCTCCCGCGCGGGGCCGGCGACCCGGCCGTGCTGGCCGTGGCGTCCGAGGTGCTCGGCCAGGTGCGCAAGGCCAAGTCCGAGGCCAAGCAGTCGATGCGGGCCGAGGTCTCCAGGCTGACCGTTTGGGCGCCCGAAGTCGGGCTTGTCCGCCAAGCTCAGGACGACCTTTGTGCCGCAGGCACTGTGGAGGAGTTCGTCTTGGAGTATGGTGACGAGCTGAAAGTCGAGGTCCACCTGGGCTGACGTCCGGATGGCAGGACGCCGGGCCGCCCCCTCTGCGGGGCGCCCGGCGTCCGTGCGTTCAGGGGTCCTCAGCGGTCCCGGGTGACGTCGCGGTGCATGGCCAGGAAGATCGAGTACGCCTGCCCGTCCGGCGGCGCCTGCCGCCCGCGAAACTCGTCGAACAGCTCCTCCAGCCGCCTGCGCAGCTCCGCGTGCCCGTCGGGGGTGAGCCTGAGCCCCAGCCTGACGAGGTCGGCCCGCTCGATGTCGATGAGCCTGCTCTCCTGCAGGAACGCGTCGAGCATCGCCGCGCTGCCCCCGCTCACGCCGCTCTCGCGGACGTCCATCTCCCACGACTTGCCGGTGGCCCGGTAGGGGATCTCCGTGGAGCCGCGCGGCCCCGGCCGGCTGGGCTCGGCGGACAGGAAACCCGTCTCCACGAGCTTGCGCACGTGGTGGAGGGTGGTGGCGGGGTTGGCGTCGAGGCAGCCGGCGATCTCTTTGTTGGTGAGCGCCTGGTCGAGACAGAGTCGCAGGATGCGCAGCCGTACGGCCGAGGCCAGCGCGCGGGCCTCGGCCTCGGTGGCGGGGCGGCGTTGGGTGCCCATGGACCGCCACCCTATAACCGGTTGATTTTTCCCAATCAGTCAGGGATGCTCTGACGGGTGAGCCTGTTACGCGATCACGACTTCCGCCGGTTGTTCCTCGCCGACGTCGCCAGCCAGGCGGGCAGCCAGCTCCTGGTGCTGGCGCTGCCGCTGGTGGCCGTGTCGGCGCTGCGGGCCTCCGCGTTCGAGGTGGGCCTGCTGGCGGCATGCCAGACGCTGGCGTTCGTGGTGATCGGGCTCCCCGCCGGCGCCCTCGTCGACCGGCTGCGCAAGCGCGTGGTCATGGTGGTCAGCGACTGGGCGAGGGCGCTGGCGCTCGCGTCCGTGCCGGTCGCGTGGTGGCTGGACGTGCTGACGATCCACCAGCTGTACGCGGTGGCGCTGGTGCTGGGCGTCTTCACCGTGTTCTTCGACGTCGCGTACCAGAGCTACCTGCCCTGCCTGGTCGAACGCGAGCGGCTCGTCGAGGGCAACTCCACGCTGGAGATCGTCCGCACGGTGGCGCAGGTCGGCGGGCCGAGCGGGGGCGGCTACCTGATCCACCTCCTCACCGCGCCGTTCGCGCTGGTCGCCACGGTGGCCGGGTTCGCCTGGTCGGCGCTGTGCCTGGGGACGATCTGCAGACACGAGGCCCGTCCGGAGCCCGGCCGGGCCAACCTGGGCCAGGAGATCGCCGAAGGCGTGCGATTCGTGCTCGGGCACCGGCTGCTGCGCCGCATCGCCGGCTGCACCGCCACCGCGAACTTCTTCGTCTCCGTGGCCCAGCCCATGCTCCTGCTCCTCCTGGCCAGGGAGCTCGGCCTGGACGCGGGCACCATCGGGCTGCTCATGGCCTCGGGCGGCCTCGGCGGGATCGTCGGCGCGCTGGTCAACGCCCGGGTCGTCAGGCGGCTCGGGCAGGGGCCGGCGATGTGGCTGGGCATAGCCGTGCCCGCGCCGCTGACGTTCGTGCTGCCGTGGATGGCGGCCGACTGGCGGCTGGGGCTGTTCGTGGCCTACGAGTTCTGCGTCGGGGCCGGGGTGGTGATCTACAACGTGACGCAACTCAGTTTCCGCCAGGCCATCACCCCCGAGCCGCTGCTCGGGCGGGTGAACGCCACCATGCGCTTCCTGGTGTGGGGCACGCTGCCGCTGGGCGGGCTGATCGGTGGCGCGCTGGGCGGGGCGATCGGAGTGCGGAACACGCTCCTGGTCGCGGCTGCCGGGGCCTGCCTGGCGTTCCTGCCGCTGGTCACCTCGCCCCTGCGCTCGATGCGCGAACTGCCCGTCAGTAGTCGCACACTCCGGTAGGGAAGATCTGCTTCAGCCTGGCCCGCTCCTCCTCGGTCGGGTGCCAGGAGCCGTACAGGCCCCTCGCGACGGCCCGATCGACCGGCTGGAGGCGGCACCTGTAGACGCCGCCCGCCAGCGGGCCGCCCGCCACCACGCGGCTCGTCGAGTAGAGCGGGAAGTGCTGCGTGCAGGCGCCGGGGGAGCGGCGGTCGAGGATGCCGTCCCAGACGTGCGGGCCCGCCGCGATCTGCGTGCCGTCCGTGGCGAAGCAGCGGTCCACCGCCTCCGGCGGCCTGTTGCCGGCCACGCCGCGCGCCGGATATTTACGGATGTTGGCCATCCAGGCGTCCATCACCTGCAGCGCCTGCGGCGTCTGGTCGAACTTCGGCCCGTCGGGCCGCGCGTCCGTGAACCAGATGACCTGATTGCCCGCCCGGCCGTCGTGGTCGAGCATCCGCTGCCTGGAGGCGAACGACTGGTGCGAGTCGTGCATGTCGAGCCGGTCCTCCAGGTAGTGCCGCCAGTCGATGATCGGGATGTCGATGTCGCCCCTGAACACCAGGCCGCTGCGCCGCACGTTCCTGATCGCGATCGGGTCTCCCGCGCGCCTGGGCGCCGGGTCGCCCAGGTTGACGTTGCGGGCGCTCCAGGGGTCGAAGTCGGCCGGGCAGGCGGACTGCACGAACGGGCAGCCCTCCTGGACCATGTCCGCCGCCTCCTTCCACGAGCCCGCCTTCGCGTTGACGTCCAGGAACTCGGCCGGGGTGATCACGCCGTCGGCCAGCGCCTTCAGCCCGTACTGGACGCCCACGTTGTCCCAGGTCGAGCGGGCGTACCCGTGCTCGTCCACGCCGTAGACGTTGCGCACGTCGTCCCAGTGCGTCCACTGCACGGTGTCCTTGACGCCCGGCGGGTCCATGCGCTGCCACTCGGGGTCGTTGTTCGAGGTCCACCGCGGGTTCATGGTCAGCGGGGTCAGGCCGCGCCAGCCGTTGACGCACTCGTCGGAGCCCTGTCCGCCGGTGTACGGGTTCGCGACCGTGTCGCTGGCGTTCATGCCGATGAGGGCCGTCCTGTCGTCCCACCGGGCCCAGCGCGGATTGCGGTCCATGTAGCGTTCGAGTAGCTCGCAGTCGCCCACGTGGATGGTCTGGGTGGCCATGTCCGGATAGGAGTACTGCGGGATCGCGGCGTCGATCAGCCGGTCGCCCAGGTTCTGGCCGTAGATGTACTGCTGGATGGCCCCGCCCGAGCCGCCCACGCCCACCGTGTAGAGCGGGACGCCGTACTGCTCGATGAAGCGCTCCTTGACCATGAGGGCCGTCTCGCCGCCCAGGATCAGGTTGTAGTGGGTGGAGGTGCGGGTGCCCGACGAGTACATGATCGCGTAGCCCTGGCCCAGCCCGTACGGGTCGAGGGCGTTGCCGCCGAGCGTGCCCTGGTCGTGGCCGATCCCCACGCCGCCGTCGAACCGGTAGATCGCCCGGCCGGTCCAGCCGTCCTCGACCATGGCGATGGAGTAGAGGAAGCGGTTGATCACGCCGCGCTCCCTGCGTACCACGAAGTCGACCGTGCGGCCGTCCGGCAGCGTGGTCGTGGACATGTCGGCGGGCCGCCCAGTGGATCCGCTCGCCGGCATGGGCTTGAACGTGCCGTCCGTGGACCGGTAGAGGCGGTCGGTGACGGCTGGCGCGAAGCAGTCCCTGCTCCAGCCGCCCGCGACGCGCATGCCCTGGCCGTCCTGGTTGTCCGCCGCGGGCGGGCCCAGCCCGCTGCGCTCGGTCTTGCACAGGAACGGGTACTGGTGCGGACCCGAGAAGACCGGGCCCTCGATGGGATGGTTGCGCAACGTCAGCGTCCGCCGCTCCCGGCCCGCCGTGGCGACGATCGTGTTCGCTCCCGTCCTCAGGCCGGTGACCAGGGCCGTGAGGCCGTCCCTGGTCTGCTTGAAGGCCGCCGTGACGTCCTCGCCGTCGCGCGTGACCCGGAGCCGCGTGCCTTCGCGGTGGCGGACCCTGAGCAGGGCGTCACCGCCGGTGACCTGGTCGGGGCGGCTGGAGAGCACGTCCAGCGCCAGATCGGCGCGGGAGGCGTACGCGGGGGCGGGCAAGAGCGACGCGAGCACGGCGAGGACCACCACAGCCTTCATGACCATGACGGTGACACGCCGTCCATCCCTTGCACAGGCCCGACCTTGGCGAGGTGGGCTTGTGCTGGTCGCGCGGCCTTCGGGTCGCTCTGTGGTCAGCCGCCCCATGAATTATGGGCGCGCATCCGGGCCGCGGACATGCCAGTCTGGAATATGTGTTTCCCGACCGCCCTACCAAGCTCGTGCCGCCCGTGCTGGCCAAGATGGCCGCGTGGTGCGCGTGCCTGATCCTCGTCGGCGTGGTCGTCTACTTCTTCGCCCTCGTCATCGCCCGGCTCACGTTCGTGGCGCTGCCCGTGGCGATCGCGCTGCTGCTGACCGCGCTGCTGTTCCCGCTGACCAACAGCCTGCGCCAGGCGGGCATGCGGCCCATCTACGCCACCTGGATCACCATGCTGGTGGCCCTGGCCGTGCTCGCCGGCACCGGGTGGCTGGTGGGGGCGCGGGCCAGCGACGAGTTCCCCAACCTCGTCCAGCAGGTGCAGGCGACGGCCCGATCGGTGCAGGACTGGCTGATCACCGGCCCCCTGCACCTCAAAGAGGCGCAGATCACGAGCTACGTCGACGAGATCGCCACCATGGTCAACACGCAGCGCACGGCCATCACCGGCACCGTGCTGACGGCCGGGGCGGTCGCCTTCGAGGTGCTCGCGTCCATCGTGCTGCTGCTGTTCGTGACGTTCTTCCTGCTCAAGGACGGCGAGCGCATCTGGTCGTGGGTCCTGCGGGGGTTCGGCAACGTCGCGCCGCGCGTGGACCGGGCCGGGCGGGCCGCCTGGGCCACGCTCTCCCACTACGTGCAGGGCACCGTGGCCGTGGCCGCGGTGCACGGGCTGATCATGGGCATCGTGCTGGCGGGCATGGGCGTGCCGCTGTGGGCGCCGCTGGCCGTGCTGATCTTCTTCGCCAGCTTCATCCCGATCGTCGGCATCTTCTTCGCCGGCACGGTCGCCACCCTCGTCACGCTGGGCGCCAAGGGGCTCGTCTACGCGCTGATCTTCCTCGGCATCCTCATCGTCGAGCAGCAGCTGGAAAATCACGTGCTCCAGCCGCTGATCGTGGGCCGGGCGCTCAACTTCCATCCGCTGGCGATCATCCTCGTGCTGGCCATCGGCGGCATCCTGGCCGGCATCGCGGGGGCCGCCGTCGCCGTGCCGGTGGCCGCGGTGATCTACCGCGCGCTGCCCGAGCTCATGCATCAACCACCCGCCCTGCCACCGCCCAGCCATGGTCCCGGGGAGGACAAGGGGCCCAGAGGGGACGCCGGGGGAGGGCCCGGCGAGGTTCCCCGTCCGCGCGGCGAGGGGGCCGCTCCCCGCGACGACGTATCCGGATCGCGCGGCGCGGAGCCCGGCGGCAGAGGCGCCGAGCCCGGAAGCCAGGGCGAGAACGGCCGGCGGGTGGAGACCGAGTAACCTCGTCAGCCGTGACTCCCTGTCTCCTCTCCGCTCCCGTGGGCACGACACTCCACTTGCGTGCCGGGTGCGACGGCAATGCGGGCGGGAAGGCGTACCTTGAGGCTGAGGGGCGAAACCGCCCGTCCGCCCGTCCGCCCGTCCGCCCGTCCGCGCGGCGGCGCTGTTCGTCGAGGTGAGCATGGGACACTTCGCCAAGCACGCCACCGTACAGAACACCCAGGACTACGAGGTGAACCCTTGAGCAACGTAGAGGTCCTCATCCAGCGGCTCGACGCCGGGCTGCCGATGCCGTCCTACGCCCACGCGGGAGACGCGGGCGCCGACCTCTACGCGGCCGAGGACGTCGAGTTGCTGCCCGGCGAGCGGGCCGTCATCGGGACGGGCGTCGCGATCGCCCTGCCCGACGGCTACGCCGCGTTCGTCCACCCGAGGTCCGGGCTGGCCGCCAAGCACGGTGTCACGCTGGTCAACGCGCCGGGCACGGTCGACGCGGGCTACCGCGGCGAGATCAGGGTGACGCTGATCAACACCGACGCCAAGGAGCCGTTCCGCCTCCAGCGGGGCGACCGGGTGGCCCAGCTCGTGGTCCAGCGGGTGGAGCGCGCGGCCTTCTACGAGGTGGAGAGCCTGCCGGGTTCGGTGCGCGGCGCCAACGGGTTCGGATCTACAGGACGATGAGCATCGGGCCGCGCTGACGGCCCGCGAGCGAGGAGAGTGAGGAACGTGTTCCGACGTCGTCGTCGTGAGCAGCCGGAGCAGGTCGTCGAGCAGGATCCTGCCGCCCTTGCGCGAGATTCCGGCCCGTGGGACGCCGACGAGCCCCACCCGGAGACCGACAGGATCGACCTGGGCGGCCTGCGGCTGCCGCACAATCCCGACTTCGACGTGCGGCTGGCCTCCGTCGGAGACCAGCACGTCGGTGTCGTCGTGCTCTACGAGGAGAGCTCGCTGCAGCTCCAGGCCCTGGCCGCACCGCGCAGCTCGGGCCTGTGGGACGAGGTCAAGACCAAGATCCTGGCCCAGGCACAGCATCTGGAGGAGCGGGAGGGCCCGTTCGGCAGCGAGCTGAGGGGCGAGATGAAGGTCGAGGACGGCTCCCGTCCCGCCCGATATCTCGGCATCGACGGGCCCCGCTGGTTCCTGCTCGCCGTGATCTCCGGCAAGGCGGCGCTGGACGAGGCCGTGGCGGCGGCGTACATCGACTTCGTCAAGGACGTCGTGGTGGTCCGGGGCAGCGAGCCGATGGCCCGCGAGGAGCCCATCCCGCTGCGCCGCCCCAACGAACAAGCAGGCGAGACGGGCGACGATCGGCCCGGGCTCAACCCGTTCAAACGGGGACCCGAAATCAGTGAGATTCGCTGAGGGCTGACATCGCGCCGACATCACATAGGCTGATTCATCATGAGTACGGCAGAGCCTCCGAAACGCGGGGGATTGCGCGGGTTCTTCAGTCGGCTGGCCTCACCCCAGTCCGAGATCGAGGCCCAGGAACTGCGAGAAGACGCCGACGAGGTCGGCGCGACCCCCATCGTCTCGTGTGGCGGCCGTCGGCGCTTCTGCGTGGCAGGTACGCTACGTACGGTGACACTCCGTCCGAGGGGCGGCGCCCCCGCCCTCGAGGCCGAGCTCTACGACGGGTCCGACGTGATCGACCTGGTCTGGCTCGGCCGCCGCAAGATCGCGGGCATCGAGCCCGGCCGCACGGTCAAGGCCGAGGGCCTGGTCAGCATGCAGGACGGCCGCAAGGTGATGTTCAATCCGCGTTACGAGCTGCGCCCAGGGAGTTGACACGTGAGTGCTGAGGCGGAAGAGGTCGCCCACGACACCGTTGAGGCGGCGGTGCGAGCCCAGCTCGCCAAGGCCTTCGGCGGGGTGCGCGGCATCATCGAGGCGGCGATCCCGACGATCGCGTTCACGGTGTGCTGGGTCTCCACCGAGGAGCTGAAGCTGTCGCTCATCGTGAGCGTCTCGATCGCGGTGGTGCTGCTGCTGGTCAGGATCGTGCAGCGGTCCACGCCGCAGTTCGTGATCAACAGCCTGATCGGCATCGCGATCGGCGCGTTCTTCGCCAGCCGCACCGGCGACGCGAAGGACTACTTCCTGCCCGGCATCCTGTGGAACGCCGGCTACATGGTGGCGATGCTGCTGTCCATCGTCACCCGGTGGCCGGTGGTGGGCTTCCTGATCGGCTCGGTCACGGGCGACCCGACCGCCTGGCACAAGGACCCGGGCATCGTGAAGCTGTGCACGCGGCTGACCTGGCTGCTCCTGCTGCCATGCGCGGTCCGGGTGGCCGTGCAGGGGCCGGTCTACTGGTTCGGAGGCGGCAACGAGGCGGTCGCCGCCCTCGGCGTCGCCAAGATCGCCATGGGCTGGCCGCTCCAGGTGGCCGCCCTCGGCGCCATGCTCTGGGTCCTGGGCCGCGGCCGCACCCCGATCAAACCCCCGGTGGCTCCCGCCTGACGATCCCTGGTAAAGATCTCCGGATCATTTCCTAGAAGAGCTGATCCACTTGCGCGGGTACGAAGGCTGGCGAAGGATCACTTCGAGCCAATCGGGGGCCCCAATGTACGCACGTGCCGTCACCGCCCTGGCCACGACCGCCGCCGCCCTGCTCCTGGCAGCGGGGCCGGCCGTCGCCGACGACGACTGGAGGGGGCCGGATGACACTCTGTGCGAACGGTTCCTCGAGAGCCTGGACAGGGGCTCCGTCATGCTGCCCATGAGTGTCGTCTTCAACTGCATGGACGCGGATGACGCCAGGCGCTTCAGCGTGACCTTCGACTGAGCGCCGGTTCCGCTCCGGAAAGACCTCTCGCTCTTCGTGGCGAGGGGTCTTCGTGCTGTTTGCTCATGGGTCACGGGCAGCCGTTCGCGTCGGCGTGGGTGAACAGACGGCAGGGCTGGTGAAGCTGGGGCGATCTCGTCGGCAGAGGCGAGCAGCGCACTGCAGTACAGGGGCCAGGCGTGGGATGACCTGGACGAGGCATAGGGCGTTCGCGTGATGGGCGCGGCCATGCCTACAGAAGCGAGGGCCAGAACTTCGGCGGCGTCTTGGCGGATCGATGAGACGGAGGCGGCTTGCCGCAGTCGGATCGATCCCACGCAAGCTGATCAACCGCTGACCGTCAGACTCCTCCAGCAAGGCCAACGCACCAGGCATGCCGGCCGCAACGGTTCGGGGACGCTGCATCTGTCGTCCGTCGTTTGTCAGGATCGCATCAAACCCGTCGGCCGCGGCTCGGGGGTAGAGCGTCTCATCGCGGGTTCCAGACCAGCCATCAAGATCGAGCAAATGCACGATTTCGTGGTTCAGAATGAATGTGGTGAGAACCTGGTGGAGCGGCTTGGGGACGTTCTCATCCAGCAGCAGCCTCACGCGGCTCCCTCGGGGGGTCATAGCTGTCGACGTAATCGGCGAAGTCCTTCGCGTCCAATGCCGCGGGAGCCGTCACGTTCGGGTAGTACGTGGAGATCTGCTCGGCCGGCACCCCGTCGCGCAACAACGCGGCGACCTCGTCACAGGGCACGCGGGTGCCCTCGATCACCGGTATCCCGCCCCTGATGGCCGGATCGACGGTGACGTGGTCACGAGGCCGGAGCAGATCGGGAATGTGCCGGCCATCCCGGTAGAACGGGCGTAGGACGTCCACCATCTCATGGATGACCACATGGGCCTTACGACGCACGAGGTCGGTCGCCTGTCCGGGCTCCACGAGATAGACCGTGGAGCCATCGGCCACCAGGCGGTAAGCCGACAGGTGCGCACGCTCCTGCAGGTCGTCACGAAGCGTGTCCAGAGCGCGCCGAATCTTCTGCAGCGAGGTGTCATTGCGCAGCTTCACACAGGTTCGTAGTGCCACCAGGTCGCGGAAGGAGTAGAGGATGGGACGGTTCTCGGAGATCTCGGGGATGAGTACGGCTCCACAGCCGGCGCTGGCCTTACGCCAATGCGCGAGTTGGCGAAGCGTGGCACCCGACAACGCCGCCGCAAGCTTCGGACTGTAGGACATAGGCTCCGCCCCCTCCCTCTTCTCGATCGAGAACCCGCATCGGAGCCATCATCCCGAAGATCTCCTTGCAGCACATGCATGGGATGGCATACAGTCCGGTCGCGCCCAGCTCGTCTGACACGCTGGTCGCCACTCGGCTCTCTTCGCCGAAGATCTGGGGTGAGAGGAGGTTGCCGCCGGCAGTCCTGGCTTCCCGAGGGCGTGAGCCGCGGTGAGTCGAATCAGACCGGGGCGCAGGCACCGGTTTGCGCTGCTCGATTTCTGATTACGTTGAGCCGAACGGGCTGCCCTTCCCGCCGTTATCTGCCGAAATAGCTTGGCGCCACGGTCATCGGGGTCGCGTCCGGGGGTGCGGGGGCCGGCAGGTCCCCGCCTGGGGGTGTGGGGGCCTGCCCCCGCAGGGCGCTGCCCGAGCTCTTGTCGCGCGCAGCGCGCCTTCAAGCGAGGACCGCGCCGTTGCGGGGTCGAAGGGGCGAAGCCCCTGAGAGGCGGGGCCCGAGGGCTCTCGTGGCGCGAAGCGCCTCCCGGTGCGAGGACCTTGCCTTTCGGCCCCGGAACCCCCAGGGGGCCCGGGTTCGTGCCGGCTAGTGCTGGGAGAGGAGGTGGGCGAGCTCCTGCTCCACCTCCTGGTTCGCGACGAACAGCAGCTCGTCCCCCGCCTCCAGCGGATCGTCCGCCGTCGGCACCAGGACCCGGCCCTCCCTGAGGATCGCGACCAGGGCGGAGTCCACGGGCCACGGCACCGAGCCGGCCCGCTGGCCCACGACCGGGGCGTCCTCGGCCAGCGTGAGCTCCACCAGGTTGGCCTGGCCCTGGCGGAAGGTCATCAGGCGTACGAGGTCTCCGACGCTGACCGCCTCCTCCACCAGGGCGCTCAGCAGGCGCGGGGTCGAGACGGCCACGTCGACGCCCCAGGACTCGTTGAAGAGCCACTCGTTGTTGGGGTGGTTGATGCGGGCCACCACGCGCGGTACGCCGTACTCGGTCTTGGCCAGCAGGGAGACCACCAGGTTGACCTTGTCGTCGCCGGAGGAGGCGACCACGACGTGGCAGTTGTTGAGCCCGGCCTCGTCGAGGGAGGCGATCTCGCAGGCGTCGGCGAGGAGCCATTCGGCGCGCGGCACGCTGTCGATCTTGATGGCCCGGGGGTCCACGTCGATGAGCAGGACCTCGTGGCCGTTCTCCAGGAGCTCGGCCGCGATGGAGCGGCCCACGGCGCCCGCTCCGGCGATGGCGACGCGCATCACTCGTCCTCTTCCGGTGCCGCGGCGAGCACCTTGTTGATCCGGTCCATGTCGTTCTCCGCGGCGATGACGTGGAGCACGTCGCCCTCCTGCACCACGGTGTCCTCCGTGATGGTCAGGGCCTCGCCCATGCGGTTGATGAAGGCCACGCGCGTCTTGACGCGGTGCTCGAGGTCGACGACGCGGGTGCCGATCCACTCGGGGTTGGCGGTGACCTCCGCCAGGATGATCGTGCCCGTGGGGTCGCGCCAGAGCGGCTCGGCGCCCTCGGGGAGGATGCGGCGCAGGATCTGGTCGGCCGTCCACCGTACGGTCGCCACCGTGGGGATGCCGAGCCGCTGGTAGACCTCGGCGCGGCGGGGGTCGTAGATGCGGGCCACCACGTTGTCCACGCCGAACGTCTCGCGGGCCACGCGAGCGGAGATGATGTTGGAGTTGTCGCCGCTGGAGACCGCGACGTACGCGGCGGCGGACTCGATGCCGGCCTCGGTGAGCACGTCGCGATCGAAGCCCACGCCCGTCACCCGCCGCCCTCGGAACCCGGCGCGAAGCCGCCGGAACGCCTGCGGGTCGCGGTCGATGATGGCGACGGAATGGCCGCTGTCCTCGAGGATATGAGCGAGAGTCGAACCGACTCGGCCACACCCCATGATCACTATATGCATTTCCCCCCGCACTTTCGCGGTCGGCCCATTGCTGGACACCAGTATGGCCCGAGGGGGGAGCGCCTCGTTTAAGGCCTCGGCATGGGGCTAGCATCTCGTTACGTGGCGAAGGTAACGGATCTTGTCAAACGCTTGCTCGTGGGGCGCGCCCTGCGTAGCGGGCAGCTTCACGAGCAACTCCTCCCAAAACGGATAGCACTGCCGGTTTTCGCGAGTGACGCGCTCTCTTCTGTGGCGTACGCGCCCCAAGAGATTCTGGTCATCCTGTCGTTGGCCGGAGTCTCCTTCTACACCTACAGTCCCTGGGTCGCGATCGCCGTCGTGGTCGTGATGCTCACCGTCGTGGCGTCGTACCGGCAGAACGTGCACGCCTATCCGAGCGGCGGCGGGGACTACGAGGTGGCGACCACCAACCTCGGCAAGAACGCCGGGCTCACCGTCGCCAGCGCGCTCATGGTCGACTACGTGCTCACGGTCGCCGTGTCCGTCGCCAACGGCGTCGATTACGTCGGCGCCACAATTCCGTTCGTGGGCCAGCACAAGCCCGCCATCGCCATCGCCATCGTGATCCTCCTCACGGTGATCAACCTGCGCGGCATCCGCGAGTCCGGCGCCGCCTTCGCCGTTCCTACGTACGCGTTCATGATCGCCGTTCTGGCCCTGATCGCCTGGGGCGGGTTCCGGCTGCTGGTGCTGGGTGAGCAGCTCCAGGCGCCGAGCGCCCACTTCACCATCGAGGCCGAGCAGACCAACCTGACCGCCTTCGCCGCCGCGTTCCTGATCCTGCGCGCGTTCTCCTCCGGCTGCGCCGCCCTGACGGGCGTCGAGGCCATCAGCAACGGCGTGCCCGCCTTCAGAAAGCCCAAGAGCAAGAACGCCGCCACCACGCTGCTGATGATGGGCCTGGTCGCGATCACCATGTTCGGCGGCATCATCGCCCTCGGCCTCGCGTCGGGCGTGAAGATTGCCGAGCCGTCCGTGGTCGCCACCGACCTGCACCTGCCCAACGGCAACCCCGTCGGCCCCGGCTACTACCAGCAGCCGATCATCTCCCAGGTGGCCGACGCGGTGTTCGGCGGAGGGTCGCTGCCGTTCGTGGTGATCTCGGCGGTGACCGCCCTGATCCTCTTCCTGGCCGCCAACACGGCCTTCAACGGCTTCCCGGTGCTCGGCTCCATCCTGGCGCAGGACCGTTACCTGCCGCGCCAGCTCCACACCCGCGGCGACCGGCTGGCCTTCTCCAACGGCATCATCATCCTCGCGCTCGGCGCGTGCCTGCTGCTGTGGGGCTTCCAGGCCGACGTCAGCCGCCTGCTGAACCTCTACATCGTCGGCGTCTTCGTCTCGTTCACGCTCAGCCAGATCGGCATGGTCATCCACTGGACCCGCCACCTGAAGACCGAGACCGACCCCAAGGTGCGCCACCAGATGCACCGCTCCCGCGTGATCAACTTCTTCGGCGGGATCATGACGGGGCTCGTGCTGGTGGTCGTGCTGCTGACGAAGTTCCTGGTCGGGGCGTGGATCGTGTGCATCGCGATGCCGATCCTGTTCCTCATGATGAAGGGCATCAGGCGCCACTACGACAACGTGGCGGCCGAGCTGGAGATCAGCGAGGACTACGAGCCGGCCATGCTGCCCGCGCGCAACCACGCGATCGTGCTCGTCTCCAAGCTGCACAAGCCGACCATGCGCGCGCTGGCCTACGCCCGCGCCACCAGGCCGTCCACGATCGAGGCCATCACGGTGGGCGTCGAGGGCGAGGACGCGCGCAAGCTGCAGGAGGAGTGGGAGCGGCGGGGCATCCCGGTGCCGCTCAAGATGCTCGACTCGCCGTACCGCGAGATCACGCAGCCCATCCTCGACTACGTCAAGACCCTGCGGCGGCGCTCGCCGCGCGACGTGGTGACCGTGTTCATCCCCGAGTACGTGGTCGGCCACTGGTGGGAGCACGCGCTGCACAACCAGAGCGCGCTCAGGCTGAAGGCACGGCTGCTGTTCAAACCGGGGGTCATGGTGACGAGCGTGCCCTGGCAGCTGCACTCCTCCGACCGCCTCAAGGGCAGGCCGGAGCCGTTCGCGCCGGGCGCGGTGCGCCGTCCCTGGGACCAGACCGCCAAGGATGGGGAGCAGGCTCGGGCATAGGGTGTCCCTGTGGAACAGGCATCTCTCGAGCTGACGGTAGGTCCGGTCGCGCACGGCGGCTGGTGTGTGGCGCGCCACGAAGGGCGCGTGGTGTTCGTACGCCACGCCTTGCCAGGCGAGCGGGTGATCGCCGACGTCACCGAGGAGACCACCAGGTTCCTGCGTGCCGACGCCGTGGAGATCCTGGAGCCCTCGCCCGACCGCGTCGTCCCGCCCTGCCCGTACGCCGGCCCTGGGCGGTGCGGCGGGTGCGACTGGCAGCACGCCACGCTGGAGGCGCAGCGGCGGCTCAAGGCGCAGGTCGTGGCCGAGCAGCTCAAGCGGCTCGCGGGCCTGTCGCGCGAGGTCGTGGTGGAGGAGGTGCCGGGCGCCAAGGACGGGCTCGGCTGGCGCACCCGCGTCCAGTTCGCCGCCCGGCCCGGCGGTGAGCTGGGCTTCCGCCGGCACCGTTCGCATGACATCGAGGTCGTGGACGCCTGCCTGATCGCCCACCCGGAGGTGGAGGCGGTCGGGGCGGAGCAGCACTCCTGGCCGGGCGCGGCCGGCGTCGAGGTCATCGCGTCCTCGTCCGGCGACCGGGCCGTGGTCGTCTCGCCCAGGCCGCGCCGCAGCGTCACCGTGCCCGAGCTCGAAGCGCCCGCCTCGATCCTCCTCGACCAGGGCAAGGGCCGTACGGTGCCGCGCCGCGGCTCGGGGGTGCTGCACGAGCAGGTCGGCGACCGCGGCTTCCGGGTCGCGGGCAGCGGCTTCTGGCAGGTCCACCCGGGCGCAGCCGAGACGCTGCTGGACGCGGTGCTGGCCTACGCGGCGCCGGAGCCGGGGGAGTGGGCGCTCGACCTCTACTGCGGGGTGGGGCTGTTCGCCGCCGGTCTGGCGGAGGCCGTGGGGGCCGAGGGGGCGGTGTTCGGGCTGGAGTCGGAGGCGGCCGCCGTCCGCGACGCCCGCGCCAACCTCCGCGACCTGCCGCAGGCCCGGGTGGAGCGGGGACGGGTCGAGGAGGCGCTGGACCGCTTCCAGATCGAACGCGCCGACCTCGTGGTCGTCGACCCGCCCCGTTCCGGGCTGGGGCGCGAGGTGGTGGAGCGGATCGCCGCGCTGGACGCGCAGCGGATCGTGTACGTCTCCTGCGACCCGGCCACGCTGGCGCGGGACCTGGCCTGGCTGGCGGAGCTCGGTTACCCGCTCTCCGACCTGCGGGCCTTCGACGCCTTCCCGATGACCCACCACGTGGAGTGCGTGGCCCTGCTGGCCAAGGCATAGATCATGGCGCTGACCAGCAGCGGATTCTCAAGATCATGACGCAGAGTATTTGGCTACCGGGCCCGTCAGCTCGTGGCGGCGTGGGGAGCGTTGGTGTCGCGATGACGGGGCAGACGGCAAAGATCGAATCGCGTTGTGATGCTTGCGGGGGCACCCTGGTCCGCCAGGTAAACCAGTTCATCGACCGCGGGCAGCTGTGGTGGGATGCCGAGGCCTCCTGCACGTCCTGCGGTCATGGCTGGTGGGAGCATCCAGATTCAGGCAAGCCGCCGGAAGATGTCCGCAGTGCCCTCCTGGCGGCGCATGGCCCAAGCCGGCTGCGTGTGGTCGGTCCGGTGCCGAACCTGGTCTCGGTCTTGAAGGTTCTGCGGGAGGTCTGGGAGGTGTCACTTCCCAGGCTCGTGAACTCGCCGACGAACTCACTCACGCCGGCTTGGTCGGGACGCTGGCGGAGATGGAGTTTCTGCACACCCGGCTGAGGAGCCGTGGCGTCGCAGCCGAGGTGGGGTCCGATGCCGGCCCGGAGGGTGAGCGGATTCCCTCGTAACCAGTTGCTCCGCTTGGAGGAGACGGGGGCGTTCTGCGTCCAGGGCGGGACCGCGGGTCACGAAGGGTCCGCGGGGTAGCGGTAGCGCAGATTCCACTGGTACGTCGGCATGACGTAGGTGGTGACCTTGACGGCCTGGTCGCTCGCGGTCCATCCGATATGGAAGATCTCGTACACCCACTGATCTGGGATCATGCGAAGGAAGCGAGCTTCGTCAGGCGTGGGCGGCCGGATACTGATGTTCTCCTCAAGCTCGACCTGCGCGTACCCGAGTTCGGCCAGGCGGCTGCTGATCCCGCCGACTCCCGGGTCGAGCTCGGCTATCGGTGTCCCATCGGCGATGGAGCGCGGGATGTAGCTGATGGCGATCTGGATGGGGACGTCTTCGGCCTTCATCCGTCGCGCGCGGATGATGACACTGTCGGTGTCGGCGTCGACGCCCAGGACGTCGGCCACATCCGGTGGAGGATGGCCGGGGCCGACCGTGTTGGCGGAGTTCAACTCGTAGCCGAACTGGGCGAGTTCGCTGGCCAGGGAGCCTCGAACGCCCCCGCGTTCGCGGTGGGCGCGGCTGTGCCGTACGGCGGCGTCGCGCAGCAGGGGCGGCAGCTTGTGGACGTAGGTCCCCACGCCCATGTGCACGTAGACCAGTCCTTCGCCTTTCAAGATTCGCAAGGCCTTGTTCACGGTGGCCCTGTTCACGTGGAGCTCTTCGGCAAGCTGATCTTCGTTGGGGAGCAAAGAGCCGCGGGGATAGACGCCCTCATGGATGGCCTGGCGGATGGTGTCCGCCACATCGCGATAGCTGCTTCCTGATGTGATCACGATCTCACCTTAGCGGAAGTATGTACTACATACTCATTGACCTCGCCTCGCCTGATATCTATGAAGTACGTAGTACATACTTACCTGACCGGCAAGAACGACCGACGGTCGGGCCTGCTGGAAGCCGACGGCTCGGAGGTACGAGCCGCCACGGCCGCCCCAACCCGGGCGGCCCTCAACCCCTGTCGGAGGACGACGTGCCTACCGATCTACCCATGCCTCGATTCGCCGGCGGCGGCGCCGACTTCGCTCGCCGCGGCGGCCAGCTGCGCGTCTCGCTCACCCCGCGCTGCCAGTTGGGCTGCTGGTTTTGCCACAACGAAGGCGAAATCCCACCCAGAATCACCCACCACGACCGCACCATTCAGCCCCGCCGCCGGGCACTGGACGCCAACGACTTCCTGTCTGCGATCAACACGATGACCGCCGCCGGGATCAGCCGCGTCTTCTTCACAGGCGGTGAACCGCTGCTGTCCCCGCTCGCCCGCCCGATCCTTCAGGGCCTGCCCCAGCACCAGATGAGCGACTACACCACCACGCTGATCACCAACGGGCTCACGCTCACCAAGGACCTCGACTGGCTGGCGGCCACCGCACTGGACCGGATCAAGGTCTCGCTGCACTACTTCTCCGACACCTCCGTCGCCACCATCGCCGAGGGCAAACCCGGCGACATCGCCAAGATCAAGGCCGGGATCGAGGCCGCCACCAACGCCATCCCGATCGTCGAGTTGAACCTGCTGCTGCAAGAGCAGAACGCCCACGAGGTGATGGACATCATCGCCTACACCCGCGAACTCGGAACGGGCCTGCAGATCATCGAACTGGTCGGCACCGACCACAACGCCGACCTTGGCGGCCTCAAGGTTGCTTCCGGTGACATCAGCGCCCACCTGCGCTCCATCGCCACCGCCGAGAAGGTGGTCACCTCCGGCACCGGGCAGGGCCGCCGCGTCTTCACCGTCCCCGGTCGGCGCGGGGAGATGACCATCGAGGTCATCGACGCCTCCCTCGGCCGCCACCACATCGGCCAGTGCGCCACCTGCCCCAAGCGGGCGCAGTGCATCGAGGGGTTCTGGGCGCTGCGCCTGGACTCGGCCGGCGAGCTCAGCCCGTGCCTGCTCCGCCCCGATCTCCGCTTGGACGTCACCCCGTACGCGCAAGACCCGGCCGGCCTGCTGGCGGCCGTCTCCGCCCACCTGGACGCCTTCGCCGAAGGGACGCTGCAATGACCATCGCCGCCCCCCGCCCCAGCATCGGCAACCAGCTGCCCGCCGCCTACCAGCCGGCCGAGACGCCACGATCGGGCGTCTTCGTGGTCCTGGAAGGGATCAGCGGATCAGGCAAGTCCACGCTCGCCCGGAACCTCGCCGAGCGCTTGGACTGCCGCTTCTTCCACACGGTGCCCGCCCCGGTGTCGGACCTGCAGCCGTACATCAACGCTCGCGCCCAGGCGCTGCCGCAGCTGGTCTTCTACCTCGCCGGGGCGTTGCACGCCTCTGACCTGGCCCGCCAGGCGCTCCAGAGCGGGCACGTGGTGGCCGACCGGTACGTCAACTCCGTCATCGCCAACCACTCCGCCGTGCACGGCCTGGACAACGCCACCGTCGAGGCGACCATCGCATCCTTCGCGGGCTACCTGGCCCAGCCGGACCTGACGGTCTACCTGCACACCGACCTGGACGAGCTGACCGCGCGGATGACCGCCAAGCCCGACCAGACTGCTTCCGACCGCGACCTGATCGCCGACCGCGCCCTGCTGCGACGGCTGCAGGAGCACTACGACCAGATCGCCGGCAGCGACCCCACCGCGTACCACCTGCACACCGACGGCCGCACCGCGGAGCAGCTCGCCGTCCACCTCGCCGGCATGGTCCACGCGATGACCGGCGTCCAGCAACCTCGCACCGACGCCTAGAAGTTCGTCCTGGCAAACAGGCCCGTGCTCCCCGTGTGGCCGCGTAGCGTGACACCCACGACGCATCGCCCACTGCGGGAGCACGGCCATGGCCACACCATCCGAACCGTTCCGGCCCCACGTCGGCGTCCACCTGATCCTCATCGCGGCAGGCAAGGTCCTGCTGTTGCTGCGAGCCAACACCGGCTTCGCCGACGGCTCCTGGTCGGTACCCGGCGGCTGCCTCGACGCCGGCGAAACCCTGCCTGAGGGCGCGGCGCGTGAGGCCCGCGAAGAGCTCGGCGTCGTCATCGACCCCGCAGATCTCGCATTCGCGGGCATGTGCCATCACGCCGATCCAGACGGCCAGGCCCGCATCGGCGTGTTCTTCGCGGCCACCCGCTGGGGAGGCGAGCCCACCAACGCCGAACCCGCCAAGTGCGACAAGATCGACTGGTTCGCGCTCGACGACCTTCCCGACGACGTCGTCACCTACATCCGTACTGGCATCGACGCGTACCGACATGACCAGGCATTCAGCCTCGACGGCTGGCAGGCACAGCACATAGCCTGACGCCCCGCGGCGTCCGCTTTGGAGCACTTTCCGGAGGCGTAGACACGACGAAAGCCCCGCCCCGGATCGTCAATGCGGCGACGGTGTAGGCGAGCCGGTCGTGGATGGTCCACGCCTGTCCGAGGCAGAGGATGCCCACTGCGAGCCAGATGAGGCAGGCACCACCCTGGCTCAGGCGTTGTCTCAGGCTGGTCAGCGGAGATCGCACGCGGCTACCTCCAGGGGGTCGGCTGTCGCGGCTTGAGGGGTGCCGCCCGCCGTCACCCTCGACACGGCGGGCGGCACGACAACGCGTCCGGATGCGGACATGTGATCTACGTCAACCGAGGGAATTCTTGGAACGTCCCACAGCGGACCCCAGCCGACGTACGGGTACGGGTACCAGCCGCCCACGAGCCCGCCGCCTCCGCCGCACCGCAGCAACGTGGGCCTGATCCTCCTCCTCGCCATTGGACTCCCGCTCCTCCTGATGCGGTGGAGGACTGCCCTGCTGGCCAAGCAGTGATCCGTCGTCCCGGCCCGCCTCGCGGGTGAGCCGGGTCCTTCTCAGCCCGCGGCGCACGATGCGCCGCGGGCTTCTTCGTGAACCCCCAAGCGATCCTCCGCGTATCTCCAGGTGGCTCCCACGGGGGCCATGGGGCGTGCAAAGCCCGGTGGGACAGGAGTTTCGGGCCTGTGGCAGCGGGGGCACGGACGCCTCAGGTGGCACTTTGGTTTACCCGAGTTGCGAGATTTATATCGCAATTTAGTGACAAGTCGGTCTCGTTCCCGACAGAATGCCTTGCCATCCAGCGTCTATGGCAACTGGAGGGAATCCCCTATGCGTAGACCCATTGGGGTATTTGCCGGGCTCATCGGCCTGGCGGCGCTCTGCGCGCCGATCAGTGCGGCCGAGGCCGCGGCGCAGAGCTCGGTCGAGGCGCAGGCCTCGTGCCGCGTGAACGTGGCCAAGCCCAGCCTGACCAACGCATTGAAGATCAAGTCGTTCGCCACCCGTCGCAACTGCGACGACAGCGCACTCCTGCGCATCCGCATCAAGCGCGCCGTCCCGGGTCCCGACCCCGTCGTCAAGAGCGGGGCCTCCAAGGACGGCCGCATCACCTTGACACTCGCCTGCAGACCGGGCACCTACTACGCGGTCGCGACCGACTATCGCGGCGGCACCGCCAAGTCCCGGGCCGTCCGGCTGACCTGCACCCCTGACAGCACGCCGACGCCCACGCCCACCACCCCCAGCCCCAGCGGCACGTCGACCCCGACACCCACCGCGCCGCCCCCGTCGTCCGGAGGGACGGTCGGCACGGCCGAGGAGAACGAGGTCCTCAGGCTGACCAACGCCGAGCGGGCCAAGGGCGGCTGCCAGCCGCTCAAGCACGACCCGCAGCTCCGCACCGCCGCGTTCGGCCACTCCGACGACATGGCGAAGCAGGGCTACTTCGACCACACCTCCAAGGACGGCCGCAGCTTCATGGACCGCATCCGGGGGGCCGGCTTCAGCGGAGGCACGGCCTTCGCCGAGAACATCGCCTTCGGCCAGCCCTCCCCGGCCTCCGTGGTCCAGGGCTGGATGAACAGCGAGGGCCACCGGGCCAACATCATGAACTGCCGGTACAACCTGATCGGCGTCGGCGTGGCCAAGAACTCCCAGGGCCGGATCTACTGGACCCAGGACTTCGCGGCCAAGTAGGCCAGGCAGGCCAAGTAGGCCAGGCAGGCCGATCAGGCCAAGTGGCCGCGCAGCCGTCCCATCTCGTCGGCGATGGTGGCCAGGGTCCAGTGGGCGTTCAACCCGCTCGGGTTGGGCAGCACCCACACCCTGGCCCCACCGACGAGCTCCTCCTGGGGGCCGATGCGGGCCTTGGGGCGGGCGAAGGCCATGCGGTACGCCGAGATCCCCAGCACCGCGAGGACCGCCGGCGTCGCGGCCGCCACCTTCGCGGTCAGGGCCAGGCCGCCCGCCACCAGCTCCTCCCGGGTCAGCTCCGACGCCTTGGCGCTCGGGCGGGCGACGATGTTCGTGATGCCCAGGCCGTACGAGGGGAGAAGGTGCTGCTCGGCCGGGGCCAGCAGGCGCGGTGTGAAGCCGGACAGGTGCAGCGCGGGCCAGAAGCGGTTGCCGGGCCGGGCGAAGTGGTGGCCGGTGGCCTCGGACATGAGGCCGGGATTGATGCCGCAGAACAGCACGTCGAGCTCGGGGGCCAGGACGTCGTCGATCACGTGCCGGAGATTAGCCCATCTCTTCGAGTTTGCGGCCCTTGGTCTCACGCACCCACCTGACGACGAACAGGAACGACAGCACCGCGAAGAACGCGTACATGGCGTAGGTGAGCGGCAGGTTCCAGGCCGCCATCGCCGGGAACGTCACCGTGACCGCCCAGTTCGCGATCCACTGGGCCCCGGCGGAGACGCCCAGGGCGGCGGCGCGGATGCGGTTCGGGAACATCTCCCCCAGCAGCACCCAGACCACCACGCCCCAGGACAGGGCGAAGAACAGCACGAACACGTTGGCCGCCACGAGCGCGATCAGCCCCTGCGGGTCGGGCAGCGTGACCGTCTTGCCCACCTCCCTGGCCGCGCTGAACGCCCACGCCGCGGTGGCCAGCGAGACCGCCATGCCCGCGGAGCCGATCAGGAGGAGCGGCTTGCGCCCGATCCTGTCCACCAGCGAGATCGCGATGAACGTGCCCACGATGTTGATCATCGAGCTGGAGAAGCTGATCAGCAACGAGGCGCTCTGGTTGATGCCGACCGACTGCCACAGCACGGACGAGTAGTAGAAGATCACGTTGATGCCGACGAACTGCTGGAAGACCGACAGGCCGATCCCGATCCAGACGATCGGCAGCAGCCCGAGCGCGGGCCCGCGCAGGTCCTTCAGCCCCGGCACCCGCTGGGTGCGCAGCACGTGCTGGATCGCCGCGATGTGGGCCTCGATGTCCACGTCCTCGGGCTCGATCTCGGACAGCACCTCGCGGGCCCTCCTGGTGCGCCCCGACATGATCAGGTAGCGCGGCGACTCGGGGATGATCAGCGCGAACGTCAGGTAGAACAGGGCGGGCACGACGCAGGCGCCCAGCATCCACTGCCACGCCTGCAGGCCCCAGAGGGGGTTGTTCACGTTGCCGCCGGCCAGCTGGACGATCACGTAGTCGACGAGCTGCGAGACCGCGATGCCGAGCACGATCGCCAGCTGCTGGAACGAGCCCAGCCGTCCCCGGTAGGCGGGCGGGGCCACCTCGGCGATGTACGCGGGCCCGATCACCGACGCCATGCCGATCGCGAAGCCCGCGATCACCCGCCAGAACGCGAGGTCCCAGATGGCGAACGGCAGCATCTGACCGATCGAGCTGACCGCGAACAGCAGCGCCGCCACCTGCATCGTCCTGGTGCGCCCCAGCCGGTCGGCCAGCCCGCCGCCCGCCCACGCCCCCACGGCGGACCCGAGCAGCGCGATGGCCACCACGAACCCGATCTCGACCGGCCCCACGTGGAAGTACTTCTGGATGCCGACGACGGCGCCGTTGATCACGGCGCTGTCGTAGCCGAACAAGAACCCCCCGATGGCCGCGGCCGCCGTGATGAAGATGACGTGGCCGAGGTGCTCGTGGTGCGCGAACTTCGTTGCCATGCAGGTCCTTCCCCGTGGTGGGGGGACATACCCGCAGGTCATGGCGTTAGTCAGAGCCGGGGATCCACAGGCTCCGACTCCAGGGCCAGCACCGCGAAGACCGGCTCGTGCACCCGCCAGGCCGCCTCGCCGTCCGCCAGCCGCGACAGCGCCTCCAGCCCCAGCGCGTACTCGCGCAGCGCCATCGAGCGCTTCTTGCCCAGGAAGCGCCGGCGCAGCACGTCGAGCGACTCGGTGTAGTCGGGGCCGTAGATGATGCGCAGGTATTCGCGCCCGCGCACCTTCACCCCGGGCTGCACCCGCCCGGGAGCGTACGCGGCGGGCTTGACCACCATGCCCTCGCCGCCCGCCGCCGTCAGAGACTCCCACCACTCGGTCGCCGAAGCCCTCGACCCGGGCGAGTCGAGCGTGACGGAGACGTGCCGGGTGGGGGCGATCAGCGGCGAGTCGAGCAGCGCCAGCGTGGACAGGTGCCAGGCGTGCGGCTCCAGCGCCGTGGCCCGCCCCTCGCAGGCGAGGATCTGGAACGGCGCCACCCGGATGCCCTCCAGGCCGTCGACCGGCCAGCAGTAGCGTGCATAAGCGTCGCGGAACAGGGCAGCGTTGTCGGAGCGGCGCCGGGTGCGGGTCAGCAGTCCGCCCACGTCCATTCCCCGCCCGGCCGCCGCCTCCAGCGCCGCGACCGCCTCGGGCAGCGCGGCGCGGGCGGCCGCGCCGACGGAGGCGTACTGCGAGCGGATCAGCTCGCCGGCCTTCGCCGACCAGGGCAGCAGCTCGCAGTCGAGCACCACCCAGTCGGAGTCCAGCTCCGCCCAGAGCGGCTCGCACGCCTCGCGCAGCCGTGCGAGCAGCGGTGCCGTGTCGTTGAAGAACGGCCGTCCGGTACGCGTGTAGACGGCGCCGGCGCTGCCGTCCGTCACGCCGAACCTGGCCGCCGCCACCTCTGGCGTCCTGGCCAGCACGGCGACGGCCCGCGAGCCCATGTGCTTCTCCTCGCACACGACCTCGCGCACCCCGGCGGCGGCGAACTCCTCGAACGCCTCGTGCGGGTGCTCGAGGTAGCCGTCCAGCCGGGACGTCTCCGGCGGCGCCATGGTGGGCGGCAGGTAGACCAGCCAGCGCGGGTCCACCGCGAACCGGCTCATGACCTCCAGGGCCGCGGCCGCGTTCTCCTCCAGGACCTTGACCCTGGTGCCGAACCTGGTCTCGACGTGCCGAGTGCCGATCACGTCGTTGATGTCCAGCATGCCGGGATCGCGGGCCGAGCCGGTGCCGAGGGGCTTGGCCGGCTCGTACCAGACCTTCTCTGCCGGGATCTGGACGATCTGCCGCTCCGGGTAGCGCAGCGCGGTCAAGTGGCCGCCGAAGACGCAGCCGGTGTCGAGGCAGATCGTGTTGTTCACCCACTCGGGGCGGACCGTGGGGGTGTGGCCGTAGACGACCATCGCCCGGCCGCGGTACTCGTCGGCCCACGGGTAGCGGACGGGCAGGCCGTACTCGTCGGTCTCGCCGGTCGTGTCGCCGTACAGGGCGAACGCGCGCACCCGGCCCGAGGCGCGGCCGTGGTAGGCCTCCTTCAGGCCCGCGTGCGCGACCACGAGCCGGCCGCCGTCGAGGCGGTAGTGGCTGAGCAGGCCGTCCATGAACGTCCTGGCCCGCTCCACGAACTCCGGCTCCTGCGCCGCGAGCTGGTCGAGCGACTCCTGCAGGCCGTGCGCGACCGTGACCTTGCGGCCGTTGAGCGCGCGCACCAGCTTCTGCTCGTGGTTGCCGGCCACGCAGATCGCGGTGCCGGCCTCGACCATGTCCATCACCAGGCGCAGCACACCGGGGGTGTCGGGCCCGCGGTCGACCAGGTCGCCGACGAACACGGCCGTGCGCCCCTCCGGGTGCGTGAGCCCTTCCCAGCCGAGCCTGCGCAGCAGCGTCTCCAGCTCCGAGCGGCAGCCGTGGATGTCGCCGATGATGTCGAAGGGGCCGGACAGCTCGGTCCTGTCGGACCAGGCCCTCTCGTACGTGATCTCCGCGTCGTCGATCTCGTCGAGGCCGCGCAGCACGTGGACCCGCCGGAACCCGTCGTTGGAGATCTTGCTCAGCGAGCGCCGCAGCTCCTTGCGCTGGCGGATGACCACGCCGGGGCCGAAGTCGCGGTCGGGCCGGGCGGCGTTGCGCTCGATGGCCACCTCCTCGGGCGCGTCGAGCACGATCGCGTCGCACAGCACGTCGTACTTCCTGGCCAGGTCGAGGAGGCTCCTGCGGGCCGCGTACTGGACGTTGGTGGCGTCGACCACGGTGAACAGGCCCCTGGCCAGCCGTACGCCGACGATGTGGTGCAGCAGGTCGAACGCCGCGGGCGTGGCCGACTGGTCGTTCTCGTCGTCGGAGACCAGGCCGCGGCAGAAGTCGGAGGAGATGACCTGCGTGGGCTTGAAGTGCTTCCTGGCGAACGTCGACTTGCCGCTGCCCGAGACGCCGACGAGCACCACCAGCGAGAGCTCAGGAACGCTGATCACGGGTGAACACTCCCATCTGGGTCGGCGGGCCGACCTCGGGGTCATCGTCGCCGACCGGCGCGAAGACGACCTGGTAGCCGTACTCGCCGGCGACCCTGGTGGCCCAGGCGGCGAACTCGGCGCGGGTCCACTCGAAGCGGTGGTCGGGGTGGCGCAGGCCGGTCAGGAACTCGTAGCGGACGTTGTGCTCGACGTTGGGGGTGGTGACGAGCACGTGCTGGGGCCGGGCGCGGCCGAACACGACGCGTTCGAGCGCGGTCAGGCGCGGCGGGTCGACGTGCTCGATCACCTCCATGAGCACCGCGGCGTCGTAGCCGGACAGCCGCTTGTCGGTGTACGTGAGCGCGCCCTGGAACAGGGTGAGCCTGGCGCGCTTGCTGTCGGGCATGCGGTCCAGCCGCAGCTTGCGGGCGGCGATGGTGAGCGCCATCGACGAGACGTCCATGCCGCCGACCCTGGCGAACCTGGGCCTGGCCAGCAGCGCGCCGACCAGCTCGCCCTGGCCGCAGCCCAGGTCGATCACGCTGACCGCGCCGAGCTCCTCCAGCTTGGCCAGCACCGCCTCGCGCCGCCGGAGGTTCAGCGGCTTCGCCTTGGGCGCCTGCTGGGTGGCCTCATCTTGGGCGGCCTCCGCCTGGGGAGCGTCGCCCTGGGCCTCGGCCTCCGCGGCGGCCGCCTCGTCGGCGGCGGTCTCCCCGGCGGGCGCGTCCTCCTCGACCGCGGGCTCCAACTCCTCCTCGGTCTCGTCGCCCAGCTCGGCCAGGCGCGCCAGCGCGGTGCGGGCCAGCGCCCAGCGCCGTCCCAGGTAGCGCCGGGTGATCAGGCCGCGCTCCGGGTGCCCGGCCAGCCAGCCCTCGCCCGCCCTGATCAGCTTGTCGACCTCGTCGGGCGCGATCCAGTAGTGCTTGCCGTCGTCGAGCACCGGCAGCAGCACGTACAGGTGGTTGAGCGCGTCGGCGAGGCGTGCCGTGCCGCGCAGGGTGAGCCGGACATAGCGCGAATCGCCCCACTCGGGGAAGCCCTCGTCGAGCGGCAGAGCCTGCGCGTCCACCTCCCACCCGAGCGGCTCGAAGAGCCTGGTGGCCAGCTCGGGGCCGCCCCGGCAGGGCAGCGCGGGCAGCCGCAGCTCCAGCGGCAGCGGCGTGCCCGCCAGCTCGGGCCTGGCCGTGCACCGGCCCGCCCGCGCGGTGCGGAACACGTCGGCCAGCGCCACGGCAAGCAGCGAGGAGGCCGCGTAGGGGCGGTCGTTGACGTACTGCGAAAGGCTGAAGTCGGGCGAGCTCTTGCCACGCGACCTGACCAGCGCGATCGGATCGACTTCGAGCAGGAGCGCCGCTGTGCAGCGCTCCTCCTCGGCCTCGGGGTAGAACACCGTCGCCGTGCCGAACGACCGGCCGAACTCCTGCACGCGCCCGGGATGCTTGTGCAGGAGGAAACCCAGGTCAGTGGCAGGCCTCGCGGTGGTCGTGATCGTCAGCAGCACCCCCCAAGTCTGCCGTACCGCCACGAAGCGCCGCCAATGATTACTTACACGTGCGGAAGCACCTCAGCGGCGATCAGCTCCAGGTGCTCGAGGTCGTTCAGGTCCATGATCTGGAGGTAGACCGTCTCGGCGCCCAGCTCGGCGAACTTGCCGATCTTCTCCACGATCTCGGCCGGGGTGCCGCACAGTCCGCCCACGGGCAGGGTCTCGGGGTTCTCGCCGATGGCGGCCGCGCGCCGCTCGACCTCCGCCCGATCCGCGCCCACGACGGTCGTCTGCGCCACCGAGTACGTCAGGTCGCGCCCGGTCGTCTCGCACGCCGCGCGCACCCGCGCGAACGCCTGCTCCGTGTCGGCCAGGGTGTGGAACGGGAGGTTGTACTCGTCGGCGTACGCAGCCGCCAGCCTCGGCGTGCGCTTGGCGCCGAACCCGCCGATGATGATCGGCGGCCTGGGCCGCTGGACCGGCTTGGGCAGCGCGGGCGAGTCGGCCACCCGGTAGTAGCTGCCCTCGAACGAGAAGCTCTTCTCCGTGGTCCACAGGCCCGTGATGATCTCGAGCTGCTCCTCGAACCGCCCGAACCGCTCGTTCTGCGGCGGGAACGGGATGCCGTACGCCGCGTGCTCGGTGTCGAACCAGCCCGTGCCGAAGCCGAGCTCGACCCGGCCGCCGCTCATCTGGTCGATCTGCGCGACGCTGATCGCCAGCGGCCCGGGCAGCCGGAACGTGGCCGGCGTCACCAGGGTGCCCAGCCGGATCCTCGAGGTCTCCCTGGCCAGGCCGGCCAGCGTGATCCACGCGTCGGTCGAGCCGACCCCCGGGTCGCCGGGGCCGATGCGCATGTAGTGGTCGGAACGGAAGAAAGCGTCAAAACCCAGTCGCTCGGTGGCCTGGGCGACGGTGAGCAGGTCGTCATATGTCGCGCCCTGCTGGGGCTCGGTGAAGATCCGCAGCTTCATGACGACATTATCCGCACACAACGGACGCGTGCCGGAAAAGGACCGCACAGCGGCTCGCGCGCTTGCTACCGTTCGAGTCAGCGCCGGAAAGTAGCCGAATGACCACGTGGGGTGGCCTATGCCGCGGCACAAGAGGGAGCCGGGCATGCTCCCGCGCCCGCTCGCGATCCTCGGGGCCCTCGCTCTCACCGGCGCCACCGGAGCGATCGTGCGCATGCTTCCCGCGGGTGCCACGCTCGCGCCGAGGCCGCCGGTGGTGAGGCACACCCCTGCCGTCTCGCCACCGGTGGCGGTGGAGCCGCAGGCGGCGTTCGTGGAGTTCGTCGACACCGCTCGGGAGCCCGAGTTCGACCTGTCCAAGGAGACCCGGCGCACCGGTGTGCGCCGGTACGCGCTCGGCCACCTCGTCTCGGGCGACGACGGCTGCGCGCCCAAATGGAATGGCCCGTCCCAGTCCGACCCGCTCGATCCCGGCAAGAACCCCGTGGCCAACCGGATCGGCCGGCTCAGGGCGCTGGGCGGCGACGCCGCGCCCGTGTTCGGCGGCCCGGAGGGGCGGGAGCTGGCCGACACCTGCACCAGGCCGGGCGGGCTCGCGGCCGCCTACCGCAGGGTGGTCGGGGCGTTCGACGCCGACACCATCGACTTCGAGGTCAGCGACAGCCGGGACGAGGCCGCCGTGCTGCGCCGGGCGCGGGCCATCTACGCCATGCAGCGCGAGCGGCCGCTCCAGGTCAGCTTCACGCTGCCGCTGAAGTCGGACGGGCTGGGCTCCGGCGACGTGGCGATGCTGCGGGCCACCCGCCAGGCGGGCGCCGAGATCGGCACCGTCAACCTGCTGGCCGACATCGAGCCGCGCGGCGCCCCTGACGGCCGCCTGCGCCGGGTGGCGGAGGCCGTGCTGGCGGCCAGGGACCAGATCGCGCGGGCCCAGGGCCTGGACGACCCCGAGGAGGCGTGGCCGCACATCGCGCTCACCCCGGTGCTGGTGGGCGAGGGCGATCTGAACGAGGTCGACGCCCGGACCCTGGCCGCCTACGCCGCCCGCCACGGCCTGGCCTGGCTGTCGCTGCGCGGAGTCGCCCCGAAGCCGGACGTGTCACGGATTCTTTGGCAGACCTCTCCCTGACTATAGGATTTCCGCGACGGGCGAGGTTTCCAGCGGCAGGGGGATGGCGTGATGGCGGCGCGT
This sequence comes from Nonomuraea sp. NPDC003709, assembly GCF_040610775.1. Lineage (NCBI taxonomy): Bacteria > Bacillati > Actinomycetota > Actinomycetes > Streptosporangiales > Streptosporangiaceae > Nonomuraea > Nonomuraea sp. NPDC003709. The sequence continues at coordinate 248,832 of NZ_JBEXMW010000004.1, forward strand.
CCGGAGACGGCGCGAAAGATCCTGCTCTACTGGATGGACGCCGCGGTCATGCTCCTCGGCGTCATGTTCGTGGTGGTCATCGTCATCTACCTGGCGGACGGCCGGATCTCCACGCTCCACGCCGCGGCCGTCCTCACGTGCCTGCTGGTCTGCTTCGGCCTCTTCCCCTCCCTGCTCAGGGACGCCTACGACGCCAGGCCGCGGCCCACGCCGAAGCTGGTGGTCGCGGGGCTGTCCGCGGCGGTCGCGGTGGCGCTGGTGCCGCACCAGCCGCTGGAGAACGTGCCCACCTGGCTGGAGATCGGCGTCCTGTGGCTGTCGATCGCCGCCCTCTACCTGCCGTGGGCCGTGACCCTCTGCCTCGGCGTGGCCGTGGTCGGCCTGGTCGGCGGCTATGTCATGGCCGTGACCGGCGAGCCGTGGTACGGGGTGCTCGTCCCCGAGACGTTCAGCGCCATCGCGCTGACGGTGGCCATGCTGGTCTGGCGCTGGATCTGGTGGACGATCAGGGACGCCCACGACAGCAAGGAGGCCAAGGCTCGGCTGGCGGTGTCGGAGGAGCGGCTGCGCTTCGCCCGTGACCTGCACGACCTGCTCGGACACAGCCTGTCGGTGATCACACTGAAGAGCGAGCTGGCCGCCAAGCTGGCGACCAAGGACGCCGGGCGGGCGGACGCCGAGATGGCCCAGGTGCACCGGCTGGCCGGCGAGTCGCTGGCCGAGGTGCAGCAGGCGGTGCACGGCTACCAGACGCTCGACCTCGACGAGGAGTTGGCCGGCGCGCGGGTGGCGTTGGAGGCGGCCGGCGCGCGCTGCCTGATCGATGCCAGGGCCGACGGGCTGTCGCCGGCCGCCCGGACGCTGCTGGCCTGGGCGGTCCGCGAGGGCACCACCAACGTGCTCAAGCACAGCGCGGCCACCCGCTGCGCGATCACGATCGACGGCGGCGTGCTCGAAATGATCAACGACGGCGTGGACGGGCGCCCCTCCGCCTCCGGCAGCGGCCTGCGGGGCCTGTCGGAGCGGCTGGCCACGGCGGGCGGCTCCTTCTCCGCCCGGCCGACCCCGGCGGGCGAGTTCCTGCTGCGAGCGGCGGTGCCCGCGTGATCCGCCGTGCGACGAAGCTGGACAAGATCCGCTGGGTGATCGTCTACTCGACCGACTTCATCAACCTGTTCTCCTTCTTCGGCTATTACGACCTCTATGTCCGCTGGCAGATGGGCGTGCCGTGGCCGGTGGTCCTGGCCGGCGTCGCCCTGCTGGTGGTCTTCAACGTGCTCGCGACGCGGCCGCACCGGGTGGCCATGAGGGGCGGCAGGCGGCCCACCGCGATCCTGGCGGTGACCGGCGTGATCATCCTGGTCATGTCCGCCGCCTTCTTCATGTGGGCCATCCCGACGTGGCTGGGCATGCTGGGGCCCTTCGTGCGCAGGCGCACCATCGTGATCCTGTCGGTCCTGTCCGTCGTGCTCTTCAACCTGTACGTGGCGCTGCAGGGCGTGCCCATCTGGGGCACGCTCCTGGTGCAGTCGGTGTTCACCGCCGTGAGTGTGGTCGGCGTGCTGACGAACCTGTGGCTCTGGCGGGTGGCCAAGGAGGCGTACGAGGGGCAGGAGGCGCAGGCCAGGCTGGCGGTCTCGGAGGAGCGCCTGCGCTTCGCCCGCGACCTCAACGACCTGCTCGGGCAGAGCCTCACCGACATCGCGGCCCGCACCGAGGGCGCGTCGCGCACGCTGCCGGTCGACCCGGCGGCGGCCGCCGAGGAGATGTTCGCGGTCCGCGACCTGGCCCGGCGGTCGCTGCGCGAGGTGCGCTCCGTCGTGCAGAGCTACCGGGCCGTCGACCTGGACGAGATGCTCGCCAGCGTGCGGGCCGTGCTGGAGGCGGCGGACGTACGATGCACCGTGCGCGCCGAGACGGGCTCGCTGCCGCCGGAGACCCGCACGCTGCTGGCCACGGTCGTGCGCGAGGGGACCACCAACGTGCTCAAGCACAGCACGGCCGGACGCTGCACGATCACGATCGAGGATGGAGTGCTGGAGATGTCCAACGACGGGGTGAGCGGGCCGGCGGGCGAGCACGCGCCGAACGGCCTGGCGGGGCTGGCCCAGCGCGTACGCGCGGTCGGCGGCACCCTGGAGGCCGCGCCGACGCACGAGGGCGGCTACCTGCTGCGGGCGGCGGTGCCGGCATGACGACCAGGGTGTTGCTGGCCGACGACGAGCACCTGATCCGGGGCGCCATCGCGGCCCTGCTGGACCTGGAGGAGGGCATCGAGGTCGTCGCCCAGGTGGGCAGGGGCGACGAGGTCGTGGCCGCCGTGGCCGAGCACCGGCCCGACGTGGCCGTGCTCGACATCGAGATGCCCGGCATGGACGGCCTCAGCGCGGCCGAGCAGATCAGCGCGCAGTGCAAGATCGTCATCCTGACGAGCCTGGGCCGCCCCGGCTACCTGCGCAGGGCCATGGCGGCGGGGGTGAGCGGCTTCCTCGGCAAGGACGCCTCGGCGGAGGAGCTGGCCATGGCGATCCGGAAGGTCCAGGCGGGCGGCCGCTATCTCGACGCCGAGCTGGCCGCCGCCGCGATGGCCGCCGGCGACAGCCCGCTGACCGAGCGCGAGCGCGACGCGCTGCGGCTGGCCGGCGACGGGGCCACGATCTCGCGGATCGCGGCCGAGCTGCACCTGACCGAGGGCACCGTACGCAACTACCTGTCGAGCGCGATGACCAAGCTCAACGCCCAGAACCGCCTGGAGGCCATCCGCACGGCCCAGCGCATGGGCTGGCTCTGAACCCGGCCGGGCCTCACCGCAGCAGGTCGCGCACCTTCGCCAGCAGGTCCACCTGGGTACGCCAGTCGCCGCCCGCTATGCCGATGACCGCGTGGCCCGCCCCGGCGTCGCGGTAGGCGGCGAGCGCCTCGGCGGCCCGCTCCGGCGGGCCGGTGAGCGGGATCGGCAGGACCTCCTCCAAGGGGCGGCCGTAGGCGGCGGCGACGCCTGACGCGATCTCCTCCCGCGACGGGACGCCGTCGCCGCTCCCCAGGGCCGCCGTGCCGCCGATCGCGACGACTGGTACGGGACGGCCCCGGCCCGCGGCCAGCTCCGCGAGCCGGGCCCGGCCCTCGGCCACCTCCCGGGGCGGGACCAGGGACGGGAACCACCCGTCGCCGAGCAGCGCCGCCCGCCGGATCGCCGCCTCGGACGCGTTGCCCACCCACACCGGCGGCATCGTGGCGGCGGGCGCCAGCCGTACGGGCGGCTCGCCGGGCTCGTCCCGCAGCCGCGTCTCCTCGCCCGCCAGCAGCCGGGGCAGCAGTTCCAGGGCGGTGTCGGTACGCCGGCCGCGCGAGCGGTAGGGCGCCCCCGCCGCGGCCCACTGCCCGGGACCGCCGCCCGAGCCCACACCCAGGACGAGGCGGTCGCCGGTGACGTGCTGCAGGGTCGCGATCTGCTTGGCGGCCCACGCGAGGGGCCGGATGGCGGGGACGAACACGCTCATCCCCACCTTGATCCGCCGGGTGCCCGCCGCCGCGGCGGCCAGGGCGATGGGCCCGTCCAGCGTCGGCCCGCCGATGGCCAGGTGGTCGCCGTGCCACACGCCGTCCAGCCCGGCGTCCTCGGCGTGCCGCGCGGCGGCCGGCAGGTCGATGCCGTCGCGCCGCTGCACGGCGACCCCCGGCAGGATGACGCCGATCGTGAAGCTGTTCATGCGCTCCACCGTGCAACCTCAATCGCGGTCGAGGTCAACCGTTGAGAGCGTTTGCGGGGCGCGTCTCGAAAACGTCACGGGTATTGACGGCACGGACATCGTGAACTTACGTTCGCGGTACTTATCCGGTTCAGCAGGCCCTCACGGCCTGTGACTACTCCTCAGTGAATCGCTCACCGGTCTCCAGGGCGGGGGCGCGTTCTGCGTCCTTGCTGGGAGCGCTCCCAGGTGGGAGCTCCCGCCGCCCGTTCGAGAGCAAGCCGGCCCATCGGGGGTCGATGGAAGACGTGCGAACCTTCGCGCCACGCGCGGAGGAAGGAGAGAAGCGATGCGAAACCGGGCTCGGATCATGATTCCGCTCGTGGCGGCGGGCCTGCTCGCCGCGGCCTGCACCGGCGGCGGAGCCACGCCGACCCCACCGGCCTCCCAGCCGCAGAGCCAGGGCGCGGTGGCGAGCGCCAACCCCGACTCGCTGCCGCGCAGCGAGACCCTCTACACGACCGGCACCCAGTGGGGGCCGCCCGTCAACTTCAACCCCATCAGGGAATGGGACCACGCCACGGGCACCAAGGGCCTGGTGTACGAGACGCTGTTCCACTATGACGCGACCGCCGGCAAGCTGACCCCCTGGCTGGCCGAGAGCGGTTCGTGGGCCGACGACAAGACGTACCAGGTCAAGCTCCGCCAGGGCGTCAAGTGGGCCGACGGCCAGCCTCTGACGGCCAAGGACGTGGCGTACTCCTTCGAGCTCGGCAAGATGGAGACGATTCCGTACCACAACCTGTGGACCTGGCTGAAGAGCGTCGAGGCGGTCGACGACCAGACGGTGAAGTTCAGCTTCTCCACGGCCAACTACCAGCAGTGGGACTTCAACCTGTACAGCCGGTCGATCGTCCCCGAGCACATCTGGAAGGGCCGCTCGGAGAAGGACGTGCTCGACGGGATCAACGAGAACCCGGTGGGCACGGGCGCGTACAAATTCATGGCCAAGGACCAGGACCGCGTCGTGCTGCAGCGGCGCGACGACTGGTGGGGCAAGACCGCGCTGAACATGGAGCCCAAGCCCCGCTACATCGTCGACATCGCCACCCCGAGCAACGAGGTCGCGATGGGCCTGCTGCTGCAGAAGGGCATGGACCTGAGCAACAACTTCCTGCCCGGCGTGGCCAACCTGGTCAAGGGCAACTTCGGCCTGACGACCTACTACAGCGAGCCGCCGTACATGTTGTCGGCCAACACCGCGTGGCTGGTGCCCAACACCACCAAGAAGCCGATGGACGACCCCGCCTTCCGCAAGGCGCTCGCCGCCTCGATCGACGTCAAGAAGATCGTCGAAGGCGTGTACGGCAACCTCGTCAAGGCCGCGAGCCCGACCGGCCTGCTGCCGCAGTGGGAGCAGTACGTCGACCAGAACGTGGTGGCCAAGTCCGGGTTCGCCTTCGACGCGGCCAAGGCGAAGAAGGCGCTGGCCGACGCCGGTTACAAGGACACCGACGGCGACGGGTACGTCGAGAACAAGGACGGCTCCAAGATCAGCCTGACCATCATCGTGCCGTCCGGCTGGACGGACTGGATGGAGTCGGCCAGGTCCATCGCCGCCAGCGCCAAGACCGCCGGGATCCAGATCACCCCGGACTTCCCCGACTTCAACGCCCTGGTGGAGAAGCGCGCCAAGGGCGACTTCGACCTGCTGATCAACAACGAGCGGCAGCTGTCCAACTCGCCGTACACCTACTACGAGTACCTCTTCCAGCTCCCGATCCAGAAACAGCAGAACACCGTCAACTTCGCCCGCTACGAGAACAAGCGGGCCTGGGACCTGACCAAGCAGCTCGACCAGGTCAAGACCGACGACGTCGAGGGCATGAAGAAGATCATCTCTCAGCTCCAGCAGATCCACCTGGACGACCTGCCGGTGATCCCGCTCTGGTACAACGGCCTCTGGGCGCAGTCGAGCAACCAGGTCTGGAAGAACTGGCCGGCCGCGGCGGGCAGCACGCCCAAGACCCCGGCCGTGATGTGGCACAACTGGCTCGAACTGGGTGGGTTCGAGACCCTCACGCAGCTCCAGCCCTCCGGCTCCTGACCCCATCGTCCCCCGCTCCCGCAGGAGCGGGGGACTTTCACGGCTCTCACGGAGAAAGCATCACGTGCGTCGATATTTCGGCAGAAAACTGCTCATATACGGGCTGACCTTCTTCGTCGCTGTCACCGTCAACTGGCTGATCCCGCGTTTCATGCCCGGCGACCCGGTGGCGAGCATGGTGGCCAGAGCCAATGTCACCCAGCCCGCCGCCGCGGAGGCGATGCGGGTCTACTACAGCAACCTCTTCGGCTTCGACCAGCCGCTGATCACGCAGTACCTCAACTTCTGGGCCGCGCTGTTCAGGGGCGACTTCGGGATCAGCATCTGGCTGTTCCCTTCCCCCGTCAGCTCCGTGATCATGAGTGCGGTGCCGTACACGCTGGCGCTGATCATCCCGTCGGTGCTGCTGAGCTGGGTGGTGGGCAACTGGTTCGGCGCGTACGCGGCCCGGCGCAAGCTGCTCGACAACACCGTGCTCCCGGTCGGGTACGTCCTGACCGCGATGCCGTACATGTGGCTGGCCGTGCTCCTGGCCTGGGCGCTCGGCGTGATCGCCGGACTGTTCCCGGTGGCCGGCGGCTACAGCTTCTCGATGCGGCCCAACTGGTCGTGGGCGTTCCTGCTCGACCTGCTGCACCACTGGACGCTGCCGTTCCTGTCGCTGTTCCTGGTGGCGCTGGGCGGCTGGGCCATCGGCATGCGCAACATGATCATCTATGAGCTGGAGTCCGACTACTCCAACTACCTGGCCGCGCTCGGCGCGCCGGCCAGGCTCATCCGCAGGTACGCCTTCCGCAACGCCGTCCTGCCCCAGATCACCGGCCTGGCCCTGCAACTCGGCGTGATCGTGGCCGGAGCCCTGGTCACCGAGATCGTCTTCGCTTACCCGGGCCTGGGCAGCCTGATTCTCAACGCCATCAAGAACAAGGACTTCTTCCTGCTCCAGGGCACGTTCCTGTTCATCGTGCTCGGCGTGCTGATCGCCAACTTCATCATCGACATCGTCTACGTCGTGGTCGATCCGCGTACCAGGGCGGGAATGGCGGGTGCGCGGGCATGACGGCACTCCAGGAAGTCGCCCCGCGCGAGCGCGCCGGGGTCCGGCGCGAGGCGCTCTACTTCGCCGTGCGCAACGGCAAGCTGATGTTCGGCTTCGGCCTCGTGCTGGCGCTGCTCCTGCTCGGCCTGATCGGGCCGGTGCTGACCGGCGGCACGCCCAACGAGTACGGCCCCCAGCCCATGAGCCCGCCCTCGGCCGGGCACTGGCTCGGCACCACCACGTTCGGCCAGGACATCTTCCTGCAGTTCGTGCACGGCCTGCGCAGCACCTTCGCCGTGGGCGTGGTCGGCGGCGGTATCGCGGCGGCCATCGGCATGCTCGTCGGGTTCGTGGCCGGCTACCGCGGCGGCATCGTCGACGAGGTGCTCAACATGCTGACCAACGTCATCCTCGTCATCCCGACCCTGGCCGTGCTGCTGATCATCAACGCGTACCTGGGGATCAGGAGCGTGGCCGTGCAGGGCCTGTTCATCGGCCTGACGCAGTGGCCGTGGGCGGCGCGGGCGATCAGGGCGCAGACGTTCTCGCTGCGTACGAGGGAGTTCGTGGACCTGGCCAGGATGAGCGGCGCGAGCACCTGGAAGATCATCACCAGGGAGATCGCGCCGAACATGAGCTCCTACCTGTTCATGACCTTCATCCTGCTGTTCGGCGGCTCGATCCTCATCGCCTCCTCGCTCGACTTCATCGGCCTCGGCCCGACCGAGGGGGTCTCGCTCGGCCTGATGCTGCAGAACGCCAACCAGTGGAGCGCGCTCCAGCTCGGCATGTGGTGGTGGTTCGTGCCGCCGGGCGCGGCCATCACCGCCATCGTGGGCGCCCTGTACGTGGCCAACGTCGGCCTCGACGAGGTCTTCAACCCGAAACTGAGGGAGACATGAGCCTGCAGGTCAGCGAGCTGAGGGTGCACTACCGCACGCTCAGGGGCGAGGTCCGCGCCCTCGACGGCATGTCCTTCGAGCTGTCGGACGGCGAGATCCTCGGCCTGGTCGGCGAGTCCGGCTGCGGCAAGAGCACGCTGGGCAAAAGCCTCATCCGCATGGACGGCCGCATGCGCCACGTCGGCGGCCGGGTCGTGCTCGACGGCCGGGAGCTGCCCATCGCCGACGACCGCGGGATGAACGACTTCCGCTTCAAGGAGGTCTCCCTCATCCCGCAGTACGCCATGAGCGCGCTCAACCCCACCCGCAAGATCCGCAGGATGGTCGGCGAGCTGCTCAGGTCGAGGGGCGCGGAGGTGGACGTCGCCGAGCTGGAACGCCGGATGGACCAGGTCGGCCTGCCCCGCGAGGTGCTCGACCGCTACCCGATCGAGCTGTCCGGCGGCATGAAGCAGCGCATGGTGATGGTCATCTCGACGCTGCTCGACCCGTCCCTGCTGATCGCCGACGAGGTCACCTCCGCGCTCGACGTCTCCACCCAGAAGGCCGTCGCCCGCGCGCTGCTCGGCTTCCGCGAGAGCGGCTACGTCAAGAGCATGATCTTCGTCACCCACGACATCGCGCTCACCCACCACATCGCCGACACGATCATGGTCATGTACGCGGGCAAGCTGGCCGAGAAGGCGCCCGCCGACGTGATCGTCAAGGCGCCCCGCCACCCGTACACGAAGCTGCTCCTCGACTCCCTGCCCGAGGTCGGGGTCCGCTACGCCGACCGCAGGCTGGAGGGCATCGCCGGCAGCCCGCCGTCGCTGCTGGACCCGCCCGCCGGCTGCCGCTTCCGCGACCGCTGCCCGATCGCGGGGGACGAGTGCGCCGAGGAACCGCCCGTGGTCGAGCTCGCCTCCGACCATCACGTCGCCTGCTGGAAGGCCTGATGCTGAAACTCGACGACGTCACCAAGGAATTCAGGATCGGCGCGTTCGGCGGCAAGAGCGTCGCGGCCGTACGGAACGTGAGCTTCGAGGTCGTGCCCGGCGAGGTCGTCTCCCTCATCGGGGAGAGCGGCAGCGGCAAGAGCACGATCGGCCGGATGATCCTCGGCCTGAACCCGGTCACCAGCGGCACGATCACCTTCGACGGGCGGCCCGTGCGCGGCGGCAAGGAGTACTACCGCCACATCCAGGGCATCTTCCAGGACCCGTTCAGCTCGTTCAACCCGGTGTTCAAGGCCGACCGGGTGTTCGACCTGGTCAAGGAGGCGTACCACCCGTCCGTCCCGGCGGTCGAGTGGGCCGGACGGGTCGCGGCGTGCCTGCGCGACGTGCGGCTCAACCCCGACCAGGTGCTCGGCAAATATCCGCACCAGCTCAGCGGCGGCCAGCTCCAGCGCCTGCTCATCGCCCGCGCGCTGCTGCTGGACATCAAGCTGCTGGTGGCCGACGAGATCACCAGCATGCTGGACGCCTCCACCCGCATCGACGTGCTCAACCTGCTCGCCGAGCTGAAGACCCGGGGCCTCGGCGTGCTCTACATCACGCACGACCTCTCGCTCGGCAACTACCTCGCCGAGCGCACGGTGGTGCTGCGCCAGGGGAGCGTGGTCGAGATGGGGCTGACGGACAAGGTCTTCGGCGATCCGCTGCACCCGTACACCCGCGAGCTGCTGTCCGCCGTGCCGCGCCTGCACCAGGCCTGGGACGACGCCACGCCCGTGGAAACCTGCCTCTACCACGAGCGCGGCGGCACGGGAGCGCTGCTGGAGGCCGAACCCGGCCACCTCGTGGCGTGCGCCCGGCTCCCGGCCTGCCGAGAAAGGTGAAGGGGGCGCTCAGACCCGGAACTCCTCGGTACGGTGCGCGTAGGCGGGCAGCGCGGCCCGCATCTCGTCGGTGACCTGCGGCGGCGGCAGCGGCACGATCTCCCGCTCGTGGAAGTCGAGCACGTTCTCCCCCTCGGCGAACAGCTCCTGGACCGTCCGCAGGCACGGCCCCACGACCGCGGGATCGGTGATCCGCCGCCCGCCCATGCCCCCGCCGTACCGGTCGTACAGCACTTCGTACATCAGGGACGGAGAGAAGATCACCAGCTCCGGCATCGGGTCGAGCCCCGCCACCCGCTCGGCCGGCACCACCCGGCACGGGGAGCCGGCCCTGGCGCGTAAGGCCAGGATGTGCATCTCCCACTGCAGGTACGAGGTGATCGGGAACTCGACGACCCGCACCCGCTTGACCGGGACGCGGTGCCGGAAATAGTCGGCCACGGTCGCCGCCATGTGCGCGGTCAGGGCCAGCGAACGCTCCCAGTCGCCGTCCATCATGGCCCGCCAGCTCGCCACGTCCGGCTCGTAGAAGTGCTGGGCGCGCTCCAGCTTCCACATCGGCTCGGGGCAGATCGCGTGGTCGCGGTCGAAACCGGTTTGGTACTCCGGCACGTCCAGGGCGAGGCCGTCGGCCGGGGCGACGGCGGCGAACGGGTTCGTGCGGCGGGCCGGAGCGCCCTGCTGGGTCATGCGGCGTCCCTTCGACTCTGAAGATCCGCCCTGATCATGAAATGAGCCCCTGACAGGGTCAAGGCCCAAAACGATCTGGGCGGACCGTCAGCGCCGGGAGTGGAAGCGCCGGTGGATGAGGCTGAACACCATGGCTCCCAGCCACACCACGAAGAGCACCTTGAAGATCCCGAAGCCGCCGAAGATCAGCCCCAGCAGCAGGAACACGAACAGCACGCCCATGAACGGATGCGGCCCGCGATGGCGCCGCCACGGGTGGTTGCCGCCCTGCTCGCGCCACTGACGGCGCATGTCCCGGCGGGCCTGGTGCATGGAGTGGCGCATGTCATGGTGGGCCTGGTGCATGGACTGCATCTGCCGGCGGTGCGCCGACATCGCCTCCCGCCAGCCGTCCATGTCATGGTGGGGGTCGTAGTGGGGTGCGGGCTCGCGGTAGCCGGGCGCGGGCTGCGGCCCCGGCAGGTCGGCCGTCACCTTTGCCAGGTCACGGGCCGTCTTCGAGGCCAGCGTCTGGTCGAGTCGCTCGTCGAGCTCCTCGTGGGTCAGGCGGCCCTGCGCGAAGTGCTCGCGCAGGACGGCCATCGTCTGCTCACGCTCGGCGTCGCCGATGCGAAGGTCGTGCGAGTCCATACCTGATCCCGAATCCTTCCGGAAGCTCGCGCTCACTCCTCGCCCGGTTCGTCGTCCGCCAGGATCTGGTAGAGCTTGCGCCGGGTCTCTATAAGAGTCTTACGCGCTTCTCGGATTTGTGCGTCGTTCCCGGTCTGCAAAACCTGCATCATGGCGAAGGCCGACTGCCGGGCGATGTGCCAGAGATCGGCGGTGTTGTCGTCGATGTCGGGGCGCATCTCGTCCCACGGGGCCCGGACCTCGTCCGCGTGCGACTCGATGTAGTTGCGCCCCGCCTCGGTGAGGCGGAAGGTCTTGCGGCCCTCGCTCTCCTCCGAGATCACCAGGCCCTCGTCGGTGAGCTGCTGCAGCGCCGGGTAGACGGCGCCGGGGCTGGGCTTCCAGCCGCCCTCGCTACGCTCGGCGATCTCCTGGATGATCTGGTAGCCGTTGCGCGGCTCCTCCAGGAGCAGGGCCAGGATCGCGGCGCGGACGTCGCCCCGCTTGGCCTTGCGGCCCCGGCCGCCCCAGCCCCGCTGGCCGCCCCACGGCCCGCCGGGGCCGCCCCAGGGGCCGCGCCCCCAGTCGAACGGGAACGGTCCGGGACCGCCGCGCCTGCCGCGCTGGCGGTGCTCGTGATGGTGGCGGCGGCCACCCATGTCGTCGAAGGCCTCGGAAACGGCCCTGAACGCCTCACGGGCGGCCTGCTTGGCCTCACGGGCCGCCTGCCGGTACTCGTGCGCGCCGGGCCAGTGCCCGCCTGCTGCCTGTGCGGAATCCATTTCTCCCCCTATATCGTGATCTGTTCTCGATGCGTCAACGATATATCGATAGTGTGTCGTTCGCAAGGCCGGTGTGGGAGTGAGCCAGATCACGAAAAAGTTGCGGAATCCGGGAACAGGATTGAGGAAAGGCTCGTTATCTAGAGCAGACGAGGTCGTTCCGCGTCGGCAGGGCTGGGGGGTGCTGTCGCCGCGGAGACGGCCTCGTCTGCGTTTGCGGTGACTTTTCGGGACCGCGCGCCCGCTTCTTCCCGCTCGCGTGCGCGGGGGAGCGGGTCGTCGAGCCGGCCGGCCGCGAAGACCGTGCGTGACCACGTATCCCCATGTTTTCGCCAAGCAACGCGTCGCGGATCGGCCCCCGGTCATCGTGAAGCCCCCGCCAGGCGGGTCTTGGCGCGTAAAGGACTTCTTTGCCGTACAGTCCGGATCATGATGGGGCACACGCACGCGATGACCGGGGCCATCGCCTGGCTGGGGCTGGCGCCGCCCCTCGCCGCACTTCCGTTGCTGAACGAGTCGTCCCGGTTCGTCGAGACGGGAATCATGGCCACCGCGCTCAGCCCGGCGGAGCTGATCGCCGGTGCCCTCATCTGCGCCGGCGCCGCGATGCTGCCCGACCTCGACCATCCGAGCGCGACGATCGCGCAGACGTTCGGGCCGGTCACGTGGGCGCTCAGCAAGGCCGTGTGCTGGATCAGCGGCGGCCACCGCGGGGCGACCCACTCGCTGGTGTTCGCGGCGGCGCTCGGATTCGGGGCCCACTGGCTGGCCAACACCTATCCCATCGGGCGCGACATCATGGTCGTGCTGCTCATCGGCCTGGCCCTGCGGGCGATCGGCGTCGGGATCCCCGGCAACAAGGCGGGTTCCGCGATGATCAACATCGGGCTGACCGCCGGGCTTTACGCCGTCTTCCTCTCGCTCGGCGTGGGCTACGCCTGGCTGGGGCTCGCGGTGGCGATCGGGTGCCTCATCCATGTCGTCGGCGACTGCATGACCGAACGGGGCTGTCCGGTGTTGTGGCCGCTGGGGGCCAAGTTCGTGCTGCCGTGGAAGATCGGCATCAAGACCGGCAAGACGTTCGAGCAGAAGATTCTTGCGCCGATCCTGTCGGTGGCCATTGTCGGCCTGCTGTTCTGGCGGTTGGCACCCGGTTAACTTGATGTCGAGATAACCTAGGGATATCTTGACGTCGAGACATCCGCCGCGGAGCTCGCCAGTTAGGGTCACCTAACGTGCTGGTCGTGCGAAGAGTGCGGCAGGATTTGGTCTGAGGAAAATGTCTGATGGAGGAGGCGAATCACCGTGTCCGCGAACAGCTTCGGCAGCCGTGACACGCTACGCGTCGGCGACGCGTCGTACGAGATTTTCCGGCTGGATGCCGTCGAGGGCGCCGCACGCCTCCCGTACAGCCTGAAGATCCTGCTGGAAAACCTCCTCCGCACCGAGGACGGCGCGAACATCACCGCCGACCACATCCGGGCGCTGGGTGGCTGGGACCCGAAGGCGGCGCCGAGCGTGGAGATCCAGTTCACGCCGGCGCGCGTCATCATGCAGGACTTCACCGGCGTCCCCTGCGTGGTCGACCTGGCCACCATGCGCGAGGCCGTGCGTGACCTCGGCGGCGACGCGGCCCGCATCAACCCGCTCGCGCCGGCCGAGATGGTCATCGACCACTCGGTCATCGTCGACTTCTTCGGCCACCCCGACGCCTTCCAGCGCAACGTCGAGCGCGAGTACGAGCGCAACCGCGAGCGCTACCAGTTCCTGCGCTGGGGCCAGACGGCCTTCGACGAGTTCAAGGTCGTCCCGCCCGGCACCGGCATCGTCCACCAGGTCAACATCGAGCACCTGGCCCGCGTGGTGATGATCCGCGACGGCAAGGCCTACCCCGACACCTGCGTCGGCACCGACTCCCACACCACCATGGAGAACGGCATCGGCGTCCTGGGCTGGGGCGTCGGCGGCATCGAGGCCGAGGCCGCGATGCTCGGCCAGCCGATCTCCATGCTCATCCCGCGCGTGGTCGGCTTCAAGCTCAACGGCAAGCTGCCCGCCGGGGCCACCGCCACCGACCTGGTGCTCACGATCACCGAGATCCTGCGCAAGCACGGCGTCGTCGGCAAGTTCGTGGAGTTCTACGGCGAGGGCGTCTCGTCCGTGCCGCTGGCCGACCGGGCCACGATCGGCAACATGAGCCCCGAGTTCGGCTCCACCTGCGCGATCTTCCCGATCGACGGCCAGACCGTCGACTACCTGCGCCTGACCGGCCGCTCCGAGGAGCAGATCGCGCTCGTCGAGGCGTACGCCAAGACCCAGGGCCTCTGGCTCGACCCGTCCGCGCCCGAGCCGGTCTTCTCCGAGTACATCGAGCTCGACCTCGGCACCGTCGTGCCGTCCATCGCCGGCCCCAAGCGCCCGCAGGACCGCATCGCGCTGTCGGCCGCCAAGGCCACCTGGCGCCACGACGTCCAGAACTACGTCGAGGACGGTGTCGACGAGGCGGGCCAGGAGACCTTCCCGGCCTCCGACGCGCCCGCCTCCAACGCCCGCGCCAACGGCGGCCGGCCGCACAAGCCGGTGGCGGTCACGCTGGCCGACGGCACCTCGTTCGAGATCGACCACGGCATCGTCTCGATCGCCGCGATCACCTCGTGCACCAACACCTCCAACCCGTTCGTCATGCTCGGCGCGGCGCTGCTGGCCCGCAACGCCGTCGAGAAGGGCCTGACCCGCAAGCCGTGGGTCAAGACCTCGCTGGCCCCCGGCTCGCAGGTCGTCACCGGCTACTTCGAGCGCTCGGGGCTCCAGCCGTACCTCGACAAGATCGGCTTCAACCTCGTCGGCTACGGCTGCACCACCTGCATCGGAAACTCGGGCCCGCTGCCGCCCGAGATCTCCGAGGCCGTGCAGGCCAACGACCTCGCGGTCACGGCCGTGCTGTCGGGCAACCGCAACTTCGAGGGCCGCATCAACCCCGACGTCAAGATGAACTACCTGGCCTCGCCGCCGCTCGTGGTGGCGTACGCGCTGGCCGGGACCATGGACGTCGACCTCGACACCGAGCCGCTGGGCCTGGGCAACGACGGCAAGCCCGTCTACCTGAGGGACATCTGGCCGTCGCCGGAGGAGATCTCCGCGGTGGTCAACTCCTCCATCGGCCGTGACATGTTCGAGCGCGACTACGCCGACGTGTTCAAGGGCGACGACCACTGGCGCTCGCTGCCGATCCCGACCGGCGACACGTTCGAGTGGGACCCGTCCTCGACCTACGTGCGCAAGGCCCCCTACTTCGACGGCATGCCGTCGAAGCCGGAGCCCGTCACCGACATCGCCGGCGCCCGCGTGCTGGTCAAGGTCGGCGACTCGGTCACCACCGACCACATCTCGCCGGCCGGCTCCATCAAGACCGGCACCCCGGCCGCGCAATATCTGCAGGCCAACGGGGTCGAGGTGAAGGACTTCAACTCCTACGGCTCGCGGCGCGGCAACCACGAGGTGATGATCCGGGGCACGTTCGCCAACATCCGCCTGCGCAACCAGATCGCGCCGGGCACCGAGGGCGGCTACACCCGCGACTTCACCCAGCCCGACGGGCCGGTGTCGTTCATCTACGACGCCTCGGTCAACTACGCCGCGGCCGAGACGCCGCTGGTGGTGCTGGCGGGCAAGGAGTACGGCTCCGGCTCCTCGCGCGACTGGGCGGCCAAGGGCACGGCGCTGCTGGGCGTGCGCGCGGTCATCGCCGAGTCGTACGAGCGCATCCACCGCTCCAACCTGATCGGCATGGGCGTGCTCCCGCTGCAGTTCCCCGAGGGCGCCACGGCGGAGTCGCTCGGGCTGACCGGCGAGGAGACCTTCGACATCACGGGTGTCGAGGAGCTCAACTCCGGCGGCATCCCGAGCACCGTGCACGTCAGGGCCGGCGAGGTGGAGTTCGACGCGGTGGTGCGCATCGACACGCCGGGTGAGGCCGACTACTACCGGCACGGCGGGATCATGCAGTACGTTCTTCGCTCGTTGCTCGCGAAGTGACTTCCCGGGTTCGCGCGCGGTCATGAGCCGCGCGGGAGCCGGGATCCCTTGGCCGCTCGTTGAAGCCGGGGGTGGGGCGTGATCCTCACGCGCCCGTATCGGGGGAACCACCCGACACAAAGAAGAGCCGCCCGGCGGGACAACCCCCGCCGGGCGGCTCTTCGTCATCGGGACATCGTCCGGTAGCGGTGGACGGACAGCGGCAGGAACACCGCGAGGATCGCCAGCGACCAGATCAGGCTCGCGGCCACCGGGTGCTGCAGCGGCCAGGCCGAGGAGACCGAGGTGGGGTTGCCGAACAGGCCGCGGGTGGCGGCCGCGACGGCGCTCATGGGGTTCCAGTCGGTGACGGGCTTGAGCCAGGCCGGCAGCCCCTCGGTGGGGACGAACGTGTTGGCCAGGAACGTCATCGGCATCAGCCAGCCGAACGTGGCCGCGTCCGCCTGCCCGCCGCTCTTGACCCACAGGCCGATGTACGTGCCCATCCAGATCATCGCGAACCCGAACAGCGCCAGCAGCCCGAACGCCCCCGCCGTCGCCCCCAGGCTCCCGTGCGCCCGCCACCCGGCCAGCAGCACTCCGGTCAGCACCATGGCGGACAGCGACAGCAGGTGCAGCGACAGGGCGGCCACGCTCCGCCCGACCAGCACGGCGCTGCGGGCGATGGGCTGGGCGCGGAACCTGTCGGTGATCCCGCGGGCCATGTCCTCGGCCACGGTGGTGGCGGCAGAGGTGGCCGTCATGGCCATGACCTGCATGAAGATGCCGGGCATGAGGTAGTCGCGGTAGTCGCCGCCGCCCGGCAGGGTGATCGCGCTGCCGAAGACGTAGCCGAACAGCACGGTCATGATCACGGGGAACACCAGGAATCCCGCGATCTCGGCCGGCTGGGCCTTCAGCCGCGAATAGGTGCGGCCGGCGATGGTGAGGGAGTCGTTCAGGGTCCAGCGCAGCGTCTGGTACATCTCTCCGGCTCCTCAGGCCGTCAGGTGGAGGAAGACCTCGTCGAGGGTCGGCCGCCGCAGCGCCAGGTCCTCCACGGGGATGCCGGCCGCGTCCAGCGCGCCGGCGATGCGGACGAGCGACTGCGCGCCGTCGGCCGCGGGAACGGTCACCTGCCGCCCCTCGGCGCTCTCGATCTCGGGGGATCCGGCGCCGCGCAGCAGCCGCAGCCCCGCGTCCACGTCCCCCGGCTCCCGGAAGACGACCTGGACCCGGTCGCCGCCGATCTGCCTCTTCAGCTCGGCCGGTGACCCCGCCGCGGCCACCACGCCCTCCCTCAGCACCACGATCTGGTCCGCGAGCCGGTCGGCCTCGTCCAGGTACTGCGTGGTCAGCAGCAGGGTCGTGCCCTCCTTCACCAGGTCGAGCATCAGCTCCCAGAGCTGCATCCGGCTGCGCGGGTCGAGCCCGGTGGTCGGCTCGTCCATGAACAGCACCGGCGGCGACACGATCAGGCTCGCCGCCAGGTCGAGCCGGCGCCGCATGCCCCCCGAATACTCCTTGACCGGCCGCTGTCCCGCCTCGGCCAGCTCGAACCGCTCCAGCAGCTCGCCCGCCCTGCGGCGCGCCTCGGCCCTGCTCAGGTGGTAGAGCCGCCCGAACAGCTCCAGGTTGCGCCGCCCGGTCAGCAACTCGTCGACGGCCGCGTGCTGCCCGGCCAGGCCGATGCGGAAGCGCAGCGGGGCCGCGTCGCGCACGACGTCCAGCCCGGCGACCTCGGCGTGGCCCGCGTCGGGGCGCAGGAGCGTGGCGAGGATGCGTACGGCGGTGGTCTTGCCCGCCCCGTTCGGCCCCAGCAGGCCGCAGACGGTGCCGGCCGGGACGTCCAGGTCGATGCCCTTGAGCGCTTCCGTGGCCGCGTACCGCTTCCGCAATCCTTCCGCGTGGATCATGAAGACCCCCTTAACGGTGTTAAATCTAACAGCGTTAAGGATGCATTGAACGTTGTTAAGCTGTCAACCGTGGCACTCGAAAAAAGCACCATCGTCGCGACCGCGCTACGGCTCCTGGACGAGGTCGGGCTCGACGGGCTGACGCTGCGCCGGCTCGCGGGCGAGCTGGGCGTGCAGGCCCCGGCCCTCTACTGGCACTTCAAGAACAAGCAGGAACTGCTGGACGCGATGGCGGCGGCGATGATGTCCGCGCACACGTCCCGCCCCACGCTGACGGATCCGGGCAAGTGGCGGGAGTGGGTCGCCGGCTACGCGCACGCCGACCGGGCGATGCTCAACTCCTATCGCGACGGGGCCAAGCTGGTGGCGGGCACGCGGCCGTCGTCGGAGCTGTTCGCCGTGGTGGAGCGGGCGCTGGCGGGGCTGGAGGCGGCGGGGTTCGGCGCCGGGGACGCGGCGCGGGGGCTGTTCACGGTGAGCGGATACGTGGCCGGCTTCGTGCTGGAGGAGCAGGCCGACCGGACGCGTACGGACGAGGAGCGCGGCATGCCGGACATGGAGGAGTTCCAGGCGGCCTATCCGCGGCTCATGGCGGGCCTGGCGGAGGTGGGCGACCCGCAGGGCGACCTGTCGTTCGAGGGCGGGCTGCAGCTGATCCTCGACGGGATGGGGCTGCGCCTGAAGGCTCAGGACACCTTGGCGGCGGGCGCGGACCAGGTGTCGCAGGCGGAGGGGGAGACGGCGCGGTAGCCGCGCTGGAGCCAGTAGACGCGGGTGGCGCCCTTGCCGTGGCTGCGGTGGCCGTCCTCGTCGCCGCTGGCCCGGGTGGCGTCGAGCAGCGCCGCCCAGTCGTCCTTGCCGCGCCGCAGCGACCCCCACACGCTGCCGAGGAACACCCCGGACAGGCAGTCGGCCTGCAGTTCGAAGCGCCGCTTCAGCTCGCCCTGGCGGTCGGCCGGGAGCTTCGCCTTGTACTGCCGCCAGACGCCGAGCCGGCTCTGCAGGTGGTGCCCGTACTCGTGGGCGGCCACCTTGAACGGATAGAGATCGGTCCTGTCCTCGATCCACCGGCCGGTGAGGGGGAACACCAGCGTGCCGCGCTCCATGCAGTAGAAGGCCGCCGCCTGCTCGGGCCACGGCACCCCGCACACGGTGCTCTCGGGCTCCTCGTAGTACCGCACGACGGGCTTGCCGAACGCCCATCCGGCCCGCCCGAAGTAAGCACCCCACGACGTGTCCAGACATTTCACGACTGCTGCGAGGTACTGCCGGGCCCGCGGGATCCCCCCGTACGTGATCGCCGTCTCGGGACAGGCGGTGTCACGCAGCTTCCCGGCCTTCTTGGCGAACGGGCTGGTGACGGGGGCGGCGTGGGCGATCTGAGCGGGCACGCAGACGGCCGCGAGGACCGCGACGAGGGCGAGGACGCGCGTGAGCGGGAGGGACTGCACGGAGGGCAGCTTAACGATCGGCGGGAGCGTCTCGAGCTCGGTCACTCCCGCAGGGGGAACGGCGACAGAGAGTGAAGGTGATTGACTCTCGCCCATGACTGATGCGGCATTGGTGATGATTGTTGGCGGTTTGGCGGTCTTCGTTGGGGCGATTGTCCAAGGTGGTGTGGGTTTCGGTCTCGGACTGGTCGCCGCTCCCGTGCTCACCATGCTCGACCCCGACCTCATGCCCGGCGCCATCCAGGTCGTCAACGTGACGCTCCCGCTGTTCACGCTGGCCGCCGAATGGCGGACGGTGGACTGGCGCGGGCTCGGGTTCGCGGTGCTGGGGAGGCTGCCCGGGAGTGTCATCGGCGCGGTCATCGTGGTCTACGTTTCCGTATACGCCAGAGGCGTCTTCGTCGCGGTCATGGTGCTCGTCGCGGTGGCCCTGACGGCCAGGGCGCTGAGCGTGCCGCGCAACGGGGTGACGCTCGCCTCCGCCGGGTTCGTCTCCGGGATCACCGGAACGGCGACCGGCATCGGCGGGCCGCCCATGGGGCTGGTGTACCAGCACGCCAAGGGGCCGCAGATCAGGGCGACGCTGGCGATGTTCTTCTTCCTGAGCGCCGCCCAGTCGCTGGTCATCCTCGCCGTCGTGGACGAGCTCCCGGCCCGGGCGCTGACGACGGGGGCGATCCTGATCGTGCCGATGGTGCTCGGCTTCCTGGTGTCGGGGCCGCTGCGGAGGTATCTCGACGGCGGCAAGGTGCGGGTGGCCGTGCTCGTGGTGGCCGCCGCCTCCGCCTTGGCGCTGCTCGCGCAGAACGTGATCGCGCAGCTCGCCTGAGACCGTGAGGCTGCGAGCGGTGGATGGCGGGTGTGACTCAGCTCGCAGGCCGCCTCGCGAGCGAGCTATGTGATGGCATCGGGGCCGGTCAGGACGTCCCGAGATTCGGCCTCGGCCCAGCGGAAGATGCCGATCGACATGGTGCCGCGCTCCTGGGCGGCGCGGAGCGCGTAGACCTCGGCGCGGGCGGTGTGGACGGCCCTGTCCTCCGGGCGGCGTCGCCGGCGAGCTGGGCGAGATGGCAGGCCGGGGAAGCCGGCCGACCACGTGGTCGTCGGTCTCGCCCCGGTGGTGGGTGACCATCAGCACCCGTCGGCGACCTCCTCGGCGTCGGTCACGGTGGGTTCCGTCATGGAGGCCGGCTCGCGCCGGCCGGCCCACATCACATCGGCCGGCTTGAGCATCGAGGAGGTCATGACGGGTCCTTTCGACGGGGTGCCGGGCGGCCTTCGGACGTGGCGGCCACCACTTGGTGGTCCGGTGCGGCGCCGGTGGCGTACGGCTCCTGCCGCACGGCCCGGCGTACGACCACGACGGTGAAGGCGGCCATCGCCGGCAGCGACGGCTTGCAGAACAGCGCGCTGACCAGCGTGAGTCCGACGAGTGAGTTCGCCGCGTAGAGGTAGCCGAGCGGCACGAGGCGGCTCACCCAGAGCCGACGAGCCTCCGCCCGAATCGATCTGAGCGGCGGGACGTACCGGCGCAACTCATGGGTCATGAGGTTGCGTGATGCGTTCGAGCCATCGCCGCAGGAGGGCGGTCTCGGCCGGTTCGAGGGCCTCGGTCCCGACGAGATCGAGTTGCGCGTGAAGGCGTAGGGCGGCGGCGCGCACGGGGTCGGCGTCGTTGTGAGCGGTCGTTGCGGTGAGTACGTACGAAAATACGGCGTCTCGCATGCGGTGGGACGGCGCGGGGTCGTCGAACAGAGCCGGTCTGGAGATGTGGTCGAGGGCGGTCCCGACGTTCGCCGACAGGATGAGCTGAGCGGCGGTCCGCGGCGCGACCGTCAACGCGCCCGCCGCCGCGCACCGGGTGAGCGCCGCCACCAGCAGGTCCATCACGCGATCTCGCGCCGTTGAGTGGGACCACGGCCGGGGAGTGAACATGAGCTGGTAGAGGGCCGGGTTCTCCTTCGCGAACGCCATGTGACCGTCCCAGCCGGCGTGCAGATCGGCGACCGGGTCGTGCGTCTGCTCCTGAGCGGCCTTGATCGCGGCGTACCGCTCGTACCCGTGGTCGGCGACGGCGTCGAGAAGCCCGTGCTTGTCACCGAACAACCGGTAGAGCACGGGCTGGCTCACGCCGACCGCCTCGCAGACCGCGCGCGTGGCGATCTCGTGGTTCGCGGACGTCGCCAGTTGCCGCACCGCGGCTTCGATCATCGCCGTGCGAAGCGGGTCTGTCGCTGCCATGGAATCAATGCTACTGCCATTCGATAGCGGTGATACGGATCTGTGCTATGGTCACTCCGTAGCATCGATATGGAAAAGCCGTATCGAAGATAAGGAGCTTCCGTGAGTGATCAGCATGTTGCCGTCGTCGCCGGCGGCTCTCGCGGGATAGGCAAGGCGATCGCGATGGCGTTGGCGGCGCGAGGCTGCGCGGTCGCGGTGGGGTTCCAAGGGTCGGCCTCCGCCGCGGCGCAGGTGGTCGAGAAGATCACGGCGTCCGGCGGCCGGGCGATCCCGGTTCAGGCCGACGTGGCGGACGAGCACGCCGTCGCGGCGATGTTCGACACGGTGGAGAAGGCCTTCGGCGGGGTCGACGTGGTCGTCAACTCGGCGGGGCGGCTGTCGCTGTCCCCCATCGCCGAACTCGACCTCGACGACCTGGACGCCCTGCATCGCACCAACATTCGCGGCGCCTTCGTCATGGCGCGGGAGGCCGCGCGTCGCGTGCGCGCCGGTGGCGCGATCGTCACCCTTTCCACCTCCGTGGTCGGTCTGCAGTTCCCGAACTACGGGGCGTACGCCGCCAGCAAGGGGGCCGTCGAGGCGATGACGCTCGTGCTCGCCCGCGAGTTGCGAGGGCGGGACATCACGGTCAACGCGGTCGCGCCCGGCCCGACCGCCACCGAACTGTTCCTCGACGGCAAGGACGAGGCCACCGTCGAACGGCTCGCCAAGCAGCCGCCGCTGGAGCGGCTCGGCACCCCCGAGGACATCGCCGAGGTCGTCGCCTTCCTGGCGAGCCCGGCGGGGCACTGGATCAACGGCCAGGTCGTACGCGCGAACGGCGGGATCGTCTGACGGCCGCCGCCCACCGCCTCCGTGCCGCGTTCTACCAACCCCCTGAATTCCCGCCACGAAAGGAAACCGGCATGCCGTTCGCCAACCTCAAGGTGCCTGCCGACACCCTGACCCCCGAGTCCAAGAAGAAGCTCATCGACGCCGTCACCGACGCCTACGCCGACGTCTACGGAGAACGAGCCCGCGCCACCACCCTGGTCCTCCTGGAGGAGGTTCCGGACGGCGGCTGGGGCCTGGGCGGCAATATCCTCACCGCTGAAATGCTCGGCCGAAGCTGACCCGTCCGGGGCCGGGCCGGACATCCCACCCGGCCCGGCCCAGTCCCGAGACCCGGCGGGACCGCCCCTTCGATGGCCGCCGATCCTGCAACGCCCGCCGGTGGGCAGAACGGCGCGAACTGGCCGACTGAAGCGCTCAGTCGCAGGACCGGAGCCCCCGAAGATTCCGGTGACGTTTCTGGATTGTTACCCGAAACAACAAACTCCCGGCCCACAGGGTCTTCCAAAGCAGGCCATCCCGGAATACGTTGCCGCAAACAACATTCATCCGGGCGCCTCCGGAAGAAAGGACCCTGCACCATGCGCAAGGGGATCCTCAGCCTGACCGCCGCGGCAGCCACGCTCGCCCTCGGTCTCACCGCCTGCGGGGGCAACAGCAGTCAGAACACGACGTCGACCTCGTCGACCGCGTCGGCCACGGCCTCAGCGGCAAAGGCCGGGAAGATCGGCGTCATCCTGCCGGACAGCAAGTCCTCGGCCCGGTGGGAGACGGCGGACCGCAAATACCTCGAAGAGGCGTTCAAGGCCGCCGGTGTCCAGTACGACATCCAGAACGCACAGAACGACAAGACGGCGTTCCAGACCATCGCCGACCAGATGATCACCAACGGCGCCACCGTCCTGATGATCGTGAACCTGGACAGCGGCAGCGGCAAGGCGGTCATCGAAAAGGCCAAGTCCCAGGGCGTGGCCACGATCGACTACGACCGGCTGACGCTCGGCGGCGGCGCCGCCTACTACGTCAGCTTCGACAACACCAAGGTCGGCACCCTGCAGGGCGAGGGCCTGAGCAAGTGCCTGACCGACAAGAAGGCCAGCAAGCCCATTGTGGCCTACCTGAACGGCTCGCCGACGGACAACAACGCCACCCTGTTCAAGCAGGGGTACGACGGGGTGCTCAAGCCCAAGTTCGACTCCGGCGACTACGTCAAGGGCCCCGACCAGGCCGTGCCCGACTGGGACAACACCCAGGCCGGCACGATCTTCGAGCAGATGCTCACCCAGCAGCCGAAGATCGCCGGCGTGCTGGCCGCCAACGACGGCCTCGGCAACGCCGCCATCACCGTGCTGAAGAAGCAGAACCTCAACGGCAAGGTGCCGGTCACCGGCCAGGACGCCACCGTCCAGGGCCTGCAGAACATCCTCGCGGGTGACCAGTGCATGACCGTCTACAAGGCCGTCAAGAAGGAGGCCGACGCGGCGGCCAAGCTCGCGGTGGCGCTGGCCAAGGGTGAGAAGCCCACGGCGAGCGGCAGCGTCAAGGACCCCGAGAGCGGTCAGGACGTCCCCTCCGAACTGCTCGAGCCGCAGGCCATCTACCTCGACAACGTCAAGGACGTGGTGGCCGACGGTTACGTGACCAAGGAGGAACTGTGCACGGGTGACTTCGCCAAGAAGTGCACCGAGGCAGGTATTCAATAAGACCAAAGGGGGCGCGGCCGGACCGGTCGTGCCCCCTTTTAGGGAGCCCCATGACCCCCCTCCTTGAAGTGCGCGGGATCGACAAGAGCTTCGGCCCGGTGAAGGTGCTGCACAAGGTCGAGTTCGAGGCGTACGCCGGCGAGGTGACGGCCCTGGTCGGAGACAACGGCGCGGGCAAGTCGACCCTGGTCAAGTGCATCGGCGGCATCTATCCGATCGACGCCGGCGAGATCCTGTTCGACGGCAGGCAGGTGCACGTCCACAGCCCTCGCGACGCGGGCGAGCTCGGGATCGAGATCGTGTACCAGGACCTGGCCCTGTGTGACAACCTCGACATCGTCCAGAACATGTTCCTCGGCAGGGAGCGCAAGAACGGGCTCCTGCTCGACGAGGACAGCATGGAGGAACTGGCCGAGAAGACCCTCAGCGGCCTGTCCGTACGCACGGTGAAGTCCATCCGGCAGCAGGTCTCCAGCCTGTCCGGCGGGCAGCGGCAGACCGTGGCCATCGCCAAGGCCGTGCTGTGGAACAGCAAGGTCGTCATCCTCGACGAGCCGACCGCGGCGCTGGGCGTGGCCCAGACCGCGCAGGTGCTGGAACTGGTGCGCAGGCTGGCCGACACCGGCCTGGCCGTCGTGCTCATCTCGCACAACATGAACGACGTCTTCGCCGTCTCCGACCGGATCGCGGCGCTCTACCTCGGCAGGATGGCCGCCCAGGTCAAGACCGCCGACTTGACGCACGCCCAGGTCGTCGAACTGATCACCTCAGGCCGCAGCGGGGAACTCGGCCTCAAGAACGGGGTCACCCCATGAGCAAGGTCAAAGAACTTCCGGGCGAGGCCATCGCCGCCGCGACGCAGTCGCCGTCGATCGGCAACAGCTTCCTCGCCTACGTCGAGCGGGTACGCGGCGGCGACATGGGCGCGCTGCCCGCCGTGCTGGGGCTGGTCGTGCTCTGCACGGTCTTCGCCGTCGCCCGCCCCGCCTTCGTCACCTCGATCAACTTCGCCAACCTCTTCACCCAGGGCGCCGCGATCACGCTGATCGCGATGGGCCTGGTGTTCGTGCTGCTGCTCGGCGAGATCGACCTGTCCGCCGGCTTCGCCAGCGGCGTGTGCGCGGCGGTGCTGGCCGTCACGCTCACCAGCCTGGGCCTGCCCTGGTACGTGTGCGCGCTGGCCGCCATCGTCACCGGCGTGATCATCGGCACGGTGCTCGGCACGCTCGTCGCCAAGGTCGGGATCCCGTCGTTCGTGGTCACGCTGGCCGCCTTCCTCGCCTTCCAGGGCCTGGTCCTGGTGCTGGTCCAGGAGGGCACGAACATCTCCATCCGCGACAGCATGATCGTCGCCATCGCCAACAAGAACCTGCCGCCCTGGCTGGGCTGGGTGCTCTACGCGGCCAGCGTGGCGGTCTACGCCGCCGTCCAGCTCCTGCGGGCCAGGAAGCGCACCAAGCGCGGGCTGGTGGCCGACCCGATGTCGCTGATCGCCGCCCGCGTGGGCGCGCTGGCGGTGCTGGCCGGGCTCGCGGTCTACGTGCTCAACCTTGAGCGCAGCCGCAACCCGGCGCTGGTCTCGCTCACCGGCGTGCCGATCGTGGTGCCGATCATCCTGGTGCTGCTGGTCGCGTGGACGATGGTGCTGCGCCGTACCGCGTTCGGACGCCACATCTACGCGGTCGGCGGCAACACCGAGGCCGCGCGCCGGGCCGGCATCCCGGTCGACCGGATCAGGATCAGCGCGTTCGTGATCTGCTCCTCGATGGCCGCGATCGGCGGGATCGTGGCCGCGTCCAGGGCCAGCTCGGTCGACCCGAACACGGGCGGCAGCTCCGTCCTGCTGTACGCGGTCGGCGCGGCGGTCATCGGCGGCACGAGCCTGTTCGGCGGCAAGGGCAGGGTGCTGGACGCCGTGCTCGGCGGCGCCGTGGTGGCGGTCATCGAGAACGGCATGGGTCTGATGGGGTATGGGGCCAGTGTGAAGTACCTGGTCACGGGGTCCGTCCTGCTGCTCGCCGCGGGCGTCGACGCCCTGGCCCGCAAGCGGGCGTCGGCCGCTGGTCTAAGGTGATCAGCGACTCTCAGCCCCCGAAGGAATACCAGACGATGCGTGCCGGCCCTTCCCAAGAGGACATCAGGCGCCACAATCTCGGCGCGCTGCTTCGCCATGTCCATCTGGGCGGGCCGATCTCGCGCGCCGAGCTGACCTCGAGGATGGGGCTCAACCGCAGCACGATCATGGCGCTGACCTCGGACCTCACCGCGGCCGGGCTGGTGCGCGAGGAGCTGCCCCGCGAGACGGGCCGCGCGGGACGGCCCTCGCTCGTGGTGCGGCCGGAGTCGGCCCGGGTCTACGTGTTCGCGTTCGACGTGGGCCCCGACCGGCTGGCGGTGGCCCGCGTGGGGCTGGGCGGGGTGATCCTCGACCGCCGTGAGACGACCCGCGAGCGCGGCAAGTTCGAGCTGGACGAGCTGACCGGAGTGCTGTCCGGTTTCGCCCGGCAGATGCGGCGCAAGACCAGGGACGACACCGTCTGCGTGGGCGCGGCGGCGGCCGTGTCCGGCGGCGTGCGCAAGGCCGACGGCGTGGTGCGGTTCTCGCCCAACCTGCTGGCCGAGGAGATCCCGTTCGGCGAGGAGCTGGGCCGCCGGCTCGGCCTCGGGCTGCCGGTCAGCGTGGGCAACGACGCCAACCTGGCCGCCCTCGCCGAGCACAGCCGGGGCGTCGGCGCCGCCGTCAGGGACCTCATCTACCTGCACGGCGACGTGGGCATCGGCGGCGGCATCATCGCGGGCGGCCATCTGCTCGGCGGCCACGACGGCTACGGCGGCGAGGTCGGCCACATGGTCGTCAACCCCGGCGGGCGCGCCTGCGGCTGCGGATCCCACGGGTGCCTGGAGGCGGAGGTGGGGGAGCGGGCGCTGCTGGAGGCCGCGGGCCGCATCGGCCCCGGGCAGCACGGACGCGACGCGGTGCGTGCCGTGGTGGAGGCCGCCGACCGGGGCGACATCGAGGCGCAGGACGCGCTCAAGAAGGTCGGCGACTGGCTCGGCCTCGGCGTGGCCAACCTGGTCAACATCTTCAACCCCGAGATGGTCATCTTCGGGGGCATCCTCCGGGAGATCTACCTGGGGTCCGCCGCGCGGGTGCGTTCCCAGCTCGCGCTGCACGCGATGGCGCCGCAACGGGAGCGGCTGCGGCTGCGCACGGCGTCGCTCAAGGACGCCGCCCCGCTGGTGGGCGCGGCCGAGCTGGCCTTCGCCAACGTCCTCGCCGACCCTCTGGAGGTCCTCGCCCGCGCCACCGCCTAGACCGTCGTCAGCCGACCTTCGACTTGGCGGCCGTCCAGGTGTTGCAGAAGCCCGTGGCCCCGCCGCGGTAGCCGCGCTCCTGCCAGAAGGCGAGGTTGCGGGGCTTGCCGTGGATCTCGCTCTCGTCGGCCCTGCGCACCGCGTCGATCCAGTCGTCCCACTCGATCCCCGGCCTGATCGACTTCAGCGTGGCGCTGTACAGGACGCCGGCGAAGCACTCGGCCTGCATCTCCAGCCGGTGGCTCAGCAGGGTCCGCGCGCTGCCGGACGCCTGCCAGGACAGCGCGTTCTGCGCGTCCAGCACCCCGATGAGCTGCTGCACGTGGTGTCCCCACTCGTGGGCGACGGAGTGCGCGATGTTCATCCTGAAGGGGTCGCGCAGGTCGTGCTTCATGATGCGGATGGCGATCGTGCGCTGCTCGGGGCAGTACTGCGCGCCGTTGCTGGTGATCTCCCCGCAGACGGAGTCGCTCCCCGTCGTGATCGTGACCTCGGGCGGCGCGTACGGCAGCCGGGCCTGCGCGAACCGCCCGGCCCAGAAGCGGTCGGCGCATCCGGCCATCGCCCGGTAGAACGTCTTGAGCGAGGCGACGCTGCCCGGACGGATCTCCGGGACCTCGCAGGTCTGCGCGACCACGTCCCCGCCCATCTCTCCCAGAAGGCCGGCCTGCGCGATACGCGACGCCGCCCAGGCCGGCCCAGAAAAATGCCCGGAGAAGAGCAGTAGACCCGCGACCATGCCCGCTAAGAGGGATATGCGCACGATCGCGGATCTTAGAGGAGATTTACGACACTTGGGACTTCGGAGCCTTCCAGGTGTTGCAGCCGCCGGCCGACTCGGTGTCGAAGCCGCGCTTGAGCCAGGCGCCGGTGTTCTTGGCGTTGCCGTGCGTCTTCTCGCCCCAGTTGTCGACCTTCACGCCGAGGGCGGACAGGTCGAGGCCGGTGCCGCCGTTCCTGACCCAGTAGGTGAAGTCGGACTCCTGGCGGCCCAGCGAGTGCCAGACGCTGCCGGTGAACACGCCGGACAGGCACTCCGCCTGCAGTTCGAGCCGGCGGCTCTCGTCGAGCACCCGGGCCTCGTTCTTGCGGTTGTACGGCGTCAGGGCCTTGAACATGCCCGTCGTCTGCTGGATGTGGTGGCCGTACTCATGGGCCAGGACCAGCATCAGCATCAGGTCGTTCTGCTCCTCGACCAGGTTGGAGCTGGCGAAATAGGTGATCTTCTTGTTGGTCGAGCAGTAGAGCGCCTGCACGCCGCCCTCGGGGAATTTGCCGCACCCGGTCTGTGCGCCGGGCTTGGTGATCACCTGCATGGTGGGCTTGGTGAATGTGAAGCCGGCCTTCTTGACCTTCGGCTCCCAGGCGGCGTTGAGGCAGTCGAGCACGACCTCCAGGTAGCCCTTGACCTCATCCAGGGTGCCGGACTGCACCTTGGGCTCCGGGCACGAGTCGAAGCCGAGCTTGCCCGTCTTGTAGATCGGGCTTTTCGCCAGTACAGGCTTGTATGCCGGCGCAGCGGTGGCCGCGTGGGCCGTTCCGGCGAAGAGCAGGCTCGCCATGGTGCCTGCCATAAGCGCCAATCGGGTGATACGCATGAGAAGGCACCCTATTGAATAGGGAGTTCCAGGTAAAGGAAGATTAAAGCGTGTTGCGGGCCGTGGCGGACCAGGTGTTGCACGCGCCCGGACCGCCGCGGTTGAAGCCCCGCGTCATCCAGGCCGCCTGCGTCGGGCCCTTGCCGTGGTCGTTCTGGGGCCAGCCCTTGGCGCCGTTCTTCCTGAACCAGTCGACCGTGTACGCCCAGTCGGCGTCGGTGACCAGTTCCGTTCCCTTCATCGTGCTCATGAACACCGACGAGAAGCACTCCGCCTGCAGTTCCGAATTGCGCGAGAGTTGCAGCCGCTTCGCCTTGCCCGCGACATTCCTGGCGGTCCAGTAGTAGTTCCAGATGCCGGAGATCTGCTGGACGTGGTGCCCGTACTCGTGGGCGATCAGGCGGGTGATGCCCAGCGGGAACGGGTTGCGCAGCTGGTCCCTGCTGATCATCAGGTACATCGTGCGGTCCGTGGAGCAGTAGACGCCGTCGGCGCCGGTGTTCCAGGTGCCGCAGGGGGTCCTGACCTTGGTGGTGATGATGCGCAGCCGCGGCTTGGCGAAGGGCAGCCCGGCCTTGCGGAACTGGGCGGCCCACGCCTTGTTGAGGCAGTTGGTCACGCGGGTCAGGAAGCGCCGGTACGCGGTCATGCTCCCGGCCGGCAGGTCGCCGGGCGCGCAGTTGACGTCGGCCAGGCGCCCGGTCCGGTACAGCGGGTTCGCCATCGCCAGCGCCTGGCCGATCGAGGGCCCCTTCTTCGACTCGCTGGAGCCCTTGGCCGGCGGGGAGGAGAGCTGCTGGGCCGCCCCGTTCAGCGACTCCGACGAGGGGGTGGCCACGCCGGCCAGCACGAGCACCAAACCGGCCGCCACCAGGGCAAGCGCCACCATGGCGACCGCCAGCGCCGCGAGTTTGCTTTTGGGGGCAGAGTTCATATGTTCCGAAAAACTATCCCAAGATCAGACATATGTGGGTGGATTTGACTCGATGGAGTCAGTGAGGCGGGAGCGAACTAGACTCGGGTCAACGGCGCACAAGAGCAGAGGGGAGTCGGATCCGTGAGCGGGTTGCTGGGCTCGATAGAGGGACCGCACGACGTCAAACGGCTCACTGTCGAGGAGCTGCCGCGGCTTGCGGGGGAGATCCGCGACCTGCTGGTCGACTCGTGCGCCAGGTTCGGCGGCCATCTGGGCCCCAACCTGGGGGTGGTCGAGCTCACCATCGCCATCCACCGGGTCTTCGACTCCCCGAACGACCCCGTCGTCTGGGACACCGGCCACCAGTCGTACGTGCATAAGGTCCTCACCGGACGGGCCTCCGGCTTCGAGGCCCTCAAGCAGGAGGGCGGTCTGTCGGGCTACCCGAGCCAGGCCGAGTCGGAGCACGACTTCGTGGAAAACTCCCACGCCTCGACCGCGCTGTCCTACGCCGACGGCCTGGCCAAGGCGTTCAAGCTGCGCGGCGAGCAGGACCGCACGGTCGTGGCGGTGATCGGCGACGGCGCGCTGACCGGCGGCATGGCCTGGGAGGCGCTCAACAACATCGCCGCCGGCAAGGACCTCCGGCTCGTGATCGTGGTCAACGACAACGGCCGCTCCTACTCGCCCACGATCGGCGGCCTGGCCTCCCACCTGTCCAACCTGCGGGTCAACCGCAGGTATGAGGACTTCCTCGACTACGTCAAGGACAAGTTGGGGAACGTTCCCGTGCTCTACGACGCCCTGCACGGCTTCAAGAAGGGCGTCAAGGACGTCCTGGCCCCGCAGGTGATGTTCGAGGACCTCGGGCTCAAATACGTCGGCCCCATCGACGGCCACGACGAGCAGGCCATGGAGGCGGCGCTGCGCAAGGCGCGCGACTTCCGCGGCCCCGTCATCGTCCACGCTCTCACCCAGAAGGGCCGCGGCTACACGCCGGCGGAGAATCACGACGAGGACCAGTTCCACTCGCCCGGCGCCTTCGACCGGGCCACCGGCGCGGAGAAGCCCAAGCCGCGCATCTGGACCAACGTCTTCAGCGAGGAGCTCGTCCGGCTCGGCAAGGAGCGCGAGGACCTCGTCGCGATCACCGCGGCCATGCTCCACCCGACGGGCCTCAACGCCTTCGCCGACGCCTACCCCGAGCGCATCTACGACGTCGGCATCGCCGAGCAGCACGCGCTGACCAGCGCCGCCGGCCTCGCCCTCGGCGGCATGCACCCGGTCGTGGCCGTCTACGCCACGTTCCTCAACCGGGCCTTCGACCAGCTCCTCATGGACGTCGCGCTGCACCGGCTGCCCGTCACGGTGGTGCTCGACCGCGCGGGCGTCACGGGTGACGACGGCGCCAGCCACAACGGCATGTGGGACCTGTCGATCCTCCAGGTCGTCCCCGGGCTGCGGGTCGCGGTGCCGCGTGACGGCGACCGGCTGACCGAGCTGCTGCGCGAGGCCGTCGAGGTCACCGACGGCCCGACCGTGCTGCGCTTCCCCAAGGGCCCGGTCGCCGAGCCGGTCGAGCCGGTGGGCAAGCTGGGCGAGATGGACCTGCTGCGCGCCCCCAAGGGCGACCCCGACGTGCTGCTGGTCGGCGTGGGCCCGATGGCGCAGCTCTGCATGGACGCCGCGGTCCTGCTCGACGCCCAGGGGATCGGGGCCACCGTGGTCGACCCCCGCTGGGTCAAGCCGCTCGACGAGGCGCTCGTGCTGGCAGCGAGCGCCCACAAGCTGGTGGCCGTCGTCGAGGACAACGGCCGCGTGGGCGCCGTGGGCGACGCCGTGGCCCGGCTGCTGCGCGACGCCGACGTCGACGTGCCGGTGCGCACGTACGGCATCCCGCAGGAGTTCCTCGACCACGCCAAGCGGGCCGCGATCCTCGCCAGGATCGGCCTGACCGCGCAGGACCTCGCCCGGCAGATCACCGAGGCGGTCGCGAAGCGGACCTCCCACGAGGTGCCCGCCCGCCACTGAGCACCCGGCGCGGCGCGGCGGTGATCCCCGGCATGGCGACCACCGCCGCGTCGCGCTCCTATCCGGAAGGTGAGACTGGATCCCGACCACGCATGATCACTCAGGGCGTGGGAAGGATCACCGGGCGTGGACATCTTTCGCACGAAGAGTGTCGAGCAGTCGATCCGTGACACCGAGGATCCGGAGCATCAGCTGCGCAAACGCCTGACGGCCACCGACCTGACGGTCTTCGGCATCGGGGTGATCGTCGGCACCGGGATCTTCGTGCTCACGGGACAGGTCGCCAAGGAGGTGGCAGGCCCGGCGGTGGCGCTCTCGTTCGTCGTCGCGGGCATCGTCTGCGGCCTGGCGGCCCTGTGCTACGCCGAGTTCGCCTCCACGATCCCGGTCGCCGGCTCGGCCTACACCTTCGCCTTCGCCACCCTGGGCGAGTTCCCCGCCTGGGTGATCGGCTGGGACCTGACCCTGGAGCTGGCGCTGGCCGCGGCCGTGGTGGCGGTCGGCTGGTCGGGCTACTTCGCCTCGATGCTGGCGTCGATCGGCATCCATCTGCCCGCCTCGATCGCGGGCGAGAACCCCGTGGTGAACGTGCCCGCCATCCTCATCGTCCTCCTCCTCACCGTGATCCTGGTGATCGGGATCAAGGTCTCCTCGCGGGTCAACCTCATCCTGGTGATCACGAAGATCACGGTCGTGCTGCTGGTGATCGTGGCCGGGCTGTTCTTCGTCAAGGGGGCCAACTACACGCCGTTCATCCCCGAGGCGGTGTCCACGCCGCGGGTGGAGGGGCTGAAGGCGCCGCTGATCCAGGTGCTGTTCGGCGTCACGCCGGTCGCCTTCGGCGTGCTGGGCGTCTTCTCCGCCGCGGCGATCGTGTTCTTCGCGTTCATCGGCTTCGACATCGTGGCCACCGCCGCGGAGGAGACCATCCACCCGCAGCGCGACGTGCCGCGCGGCATCCTCGGCTCACTGGCCATCTGCACGGCCCTGTACGTGGCCGTCTCGCTCGTCGTGGTCGGTATGCAGCGCTACGACCGGCTCAGCACCTCGGCGCCGCTGTCCGACGCGTTCACCTCGGTCGGCTACGGCTGGCTGGCCACCATCATCAGCGTCGGCGCCATCGCCGGCCTGACCACCGTGGTGCTCGTGCTGCTGCTCGGCCAGACCCGGGTGCTCTTCGCGATGTGCCGCGACGGGCTGCTGCCGCGCCCGCTGGCCAAGGTCCACCCCCAATTCGGCACGCCGGCCCGGCTCACGATCATCATCGGCGTGGTGACGATGGCGCTGGCCGGGTTCGTGTCGTTCGGCGAGCTGGCCGAACTGGTGAACATCGGCACGCTCTTCGCGTTCGTGGTGGTCTCGATCGGGGTGGTCATTCTCCGGCGCACCCGGCCCGACCTGCCGAGGGCGTTCCGCGCGCCGTTCGTCCCGGTGCTGCCGGTCCTGTCGGTGCTGGCCTGCCTCTACCTCATGCTCAACCTGCCGGTGCAGACGTGGCTGAGGTTCCTGATCTGGATGATCGTCGGCGTCGTCATCTACTTCGTCTACGGCTACCGCCACAGCAGGACGGTCAAGGTCCGCGTCAAGAGCGGCGGCTGAGGGGGCGGGCGCCCGCCCCCTCGCGGCCGGTCAGAACGACACGACGGCTCCCAGCGCGGCCTTCGCCGTGCAGCCGTTGCCGAAGACCTTGGCCCACTGCACCGTCGTGCCCTGCCACTGGCCGGCCACCACGACGACGTGCGGCTGCAGCTCCTTCGTGCAGATGGCGTCCGGTGTGACGTTGAGCCGCTCGGGGTGCCCGTCGACCTTCTCCAGCAGCCGGCAGGCCGCGCGCGCGTTGGGGTGGGCCCCTCCCGCGGGGCCGCAGTTGAGCCAGACCGTCTTCGTCACGCCGTCCTTGACGGCGTCGACGATCTTGAGCTGCGCCTTCGGGTGGGGTGCGGCCACCGCGGGCGACGACGCGCCCACCATGAAGGCTCCGCAGAGCGCGATGGCGCCGAATGCTCTCATCATGACTACTCTCCGTTCGTAGAACGGTACTCAACGCTACGACGGAGGCCGGTGAGGATCAGGGAGGCCCGCCGGGGCGGGCCTCCTTCAAAGCGTTCAGGCGGGCAGCGAGGCCACGCCGGGCGACAGGAACCGAGGCC
The DNA here is from genome assembly GCF_040610775.1 of Nonomuraea sp. NPDC003709. Classification (NCBI taxonomy): domain Bacteria; kingdom Bacillati; phylum Actinomycetota; class Actinomycetes; order Streptosporangiales; family Streptosporangiaceae; genus Nonomuraea; species Nonomuraea sp. NPDC003709. The sequence goes on from NZ_JBEXMW010000004.1 coordinate 282,641, forward strand.
GGGCGATGCCCGTCCTGTCCAGGTACGGGGTGATCCCGCCCAGGTGGAACGGCCAGCCGGCCCCGAGGATCATGCACAGGTCGATGTCCTGCGGCGCGGCGACCACGCCCTCGTCCAGCATGATGCGGACCTCCCTGGCCAGCGCCGCCAGGACACGCTCGCGCACCTGCTCGGCGGTGGACGGTGACGTGCCGCCCGAGAAGAGGGCGACCGCCTCCGGGTCGAGCGTGAAGTCGGGCCGGTAGACGCCCGGCTTGCCCGCGGCGACCAGCTTGGCCATGTTCTCCGAGACGCCGAACCGGTCGGGGAAGGCCTCGTGCAGCGTCTCGGCGACGTGCAGGCCGACGGCCGGGCCGACGAGCTGCAGCAGCGCGAACGGCGACATCGGCAGCCCGAGCCCGTCCAGAGCGTGCTCGGCCACCTCCAGCGGCGTGCCCTCGTCCACGGCCGTCACGACCTCGCCCATGAAGCAGGTCAGCAGCCGGTTGACCACGAACGCCGGGGCGTCCTTGACCAGCACCGACGACTTCTTCAGCGACTTGCCCACCGCGAACGCCGTGGCCAGCGTGGCGTCGTCCGTCACGGCGCCGCGGATGATCTCCAGCAGCGGCATGACGGCGACCGGGTTGAAGAAGTGGAACCCGACCAGCCGCTCGGGGTGCGCCAGCCCGGCGCCCATCTCGGTGAGGGAGAGCGAGGAGGTGTTCGTGGCCAGCACGCACTCGGCCGAGACCACGGCCTCCACCTCGGCGAACACCTGCTTCTTGACCGCCATGTCCTCGAACACGGCCTCGATCACGAAGTCGGCGTCGGCGAAGGCGTCCTTCGTCAGCGACCCGGTCACCAGGGCCTTGAGCCGGTTGGCCTGGTCGGCCGAGACGCGGCCCTTGCCCAGGAGCTTGTCGACCTCGGCGTGCACGTACCCGACGCCCTTGTCGAGCCGGGCCTGGTCGAGGTCGGTCAGCACGACCGGCACCTCCAGGCGGCGCGCGAACAGCAGCGCCATCTGCGAGGCCATCAGCCCCGCGCCCACCACGCCGACCTTGGTGACCTTGCGGGCCAGCGACCGGTCGGGCGCGCCCGCGGGCCGCTTGGCACGGCGCTGCACCAGGTCGAACGAGTAGAGCCCGGCCCGCAGCTCGTCACCCATCAGCAGGTCGGCCAGCGCCTCGTCCTCGGCGGCGAAGCCCTCGTCGCGGGAGGCCGTGCGGGCCTGGGCGATCAGGTCGAGCGCGCGGTAGGGGGCGGGCGAGGCGCCGCGCAGCTTCATGTCCACCAGGAAGCGCGCGTCGGCGACCGTCTTGTCCCAGTCCTCGTCGTGTGCCGGCCGCTCCACGGCCAGGTCGCCCTTGACCACGCGGGCGGCCCAGCGCAGCGACTCCTCCAGGAAGTCGGCGGGCTCGAACATCGCGTCCGCGACGCCCAGCTCGTACGCCTCCTTGCCCTTGACCATGCGGTTCTGCGAGAGCGGGTTCTCGATGACGAGCTTGATCGCCTTCGCCGGGCCGATCAGGCGGGGCAGGAGCTGCGTGCCGCCCCAGCCCGGCACCAGGCCGAGGAAGCACTCCGGCAGCGCCACCGCGGGCACGCCGGAGGAGATGGTCCGGTACGTGCAGTGCAGCGCCACCTCGAGCCCGCCGCCCATCGCGGCGCCGTTCACGAACGCGAACGACGGGATCGCCAGCTCGCCCAGCCTGCGGAACACGTGGTGGCCCAGCGCGCCGATGGCCAGGGCCTCCTCGCGCGTGGACAGCGCGGCCGCGCCCTTGAGGTCGGCGCCGACGGCGAAGATGAACGGCTTGCCCGTCACGCCCACCGCGGCCAGGTCGGTGCGCTCGGCGATCTCCGACAGCGCGCCGTTGAGCGCGAACAGGCCGTTCGGGCCGAACGTGTTGGGCTTGGTGTGGTCGAAGCCGTTGTCCAGCGTGATCAGCGCCATCGTGCCGGCGCCGTAGGGGAGCTGGACGTCGCGCACGAGCGCCTTGGTGACGACTTCGTCGGTGTTGCGCCCGCCCAGCAGCGCGCGCCAGTTCTCGACGTTGGTCATGCGAGGTTCTCCCAGATCACAGTGCCGCCCATACCCATGCCGACGCACATGGTGGTGATGCCGTACCGCACGTCGGGACGCTCGCCGAACTGCCGCGCGAGCTGCGTCATCAGCCGCACGCCGGAGGAGGCGAGCGGGTGCCCGTAGGCGATCGCGCCGCCGTACTGGTTCACGCGGGGATCGTCGTCGGCGATCCCGAAGTGGTCGAGGAACGCCAGCACCTGGACGGCGAACGCCTCGTTGATCTCGAACAGCCCGATGTCGGAGATGTCCAGGCCGGCCAGCCGGAGCGCCCGCTCCGTGGACGGGATCGGTCCGACGCCCATGACCTCGGGGTCCACGCCCGCGAACGCGTAGGAGACGAGCCGCATCTTCGCGCCCAGCCCCAGCTCGTCCGCGACCTCCTTGGCGGCCACGACGCACCCGGTGGCGCCGTCGTTGATGCCGGAGGAGTTGCCCGCCGTGATGTTGCCGTGCGGCCGGAAGGGCGTCTTGAGCGTGCTCAGCCCTTCCACCGTGGTGCCGGGCCGCGGCGCCTCGTCCTCGACCGCCAGGCCCCAGCCCTTCTCGGCCGTCCTGATCGCGGTCGGGACCAGGTCGGGCTGGATCCGGCCGTCGGCGTACGCCTTGGCCGCCCGCTCTTGCGACAGCACCGCGTACGCGTCCGCACGGCCCTTGGTGATGTGCGGGTAGCGGTCGTGCAGGTTCTCCGCCGTCATGCCCATGACCAGCGCGCTCGGGTCGACCAGCTTCTCCGACAGGAAGCGCGGGTTGGGATCGACGCCCTCGCCCATCGGGTGGCGGCCCATGTGTTCGACGCCGCCGGCGATGGCCACGTCGTACGCGCCGAACGCGATGCCGCCCGCGACCGTGGTGACCGCGGTCATCGCGCCCGCGCACATCCGGTCGATGGCGTAGCCGGGCACGCTCTTGGGCAGCCCGGCCAGCACCGCCGCCGCCCGGCCGATGGTCAGGCCCTGGTCGCCGATCTGCGTGGTCGCGGCGATGGCGACCTCGTCCACTCGCTCGGGGGGCAGGTTGGGATTGCGCCGGACGAGCTCGCGGATGACGCGGACGACCAGGTCGTCGGCGCGGGTCTCCGCGTACAGCCCTTTCGGTCCTGACCTGCCGAAAGGCGTGCGCACGCCGTCGACGAACACGACGTCACGAGAGGAAGGCACGGATTCGCTCCTCGTTGATAGGGTTCCGTGCCTATGCTACTCGTCAGTAACTACTCCGCAGACGAGGGCGGCGGTCAGCAATGTGTAAACGACCGCCGTGGCCGGCTCCCAGAGATGGGCGCGGGCCCCGACCAGGGCCGCGACCGCCATGGCCGCGCCCGTCCAGAGCGCCGCGCCCTCTCGCCGGCGCGCGCCTCGGCCGGGGTCCCACGGATCGCCAGGTGACCCGCCCGACCGCACGGCGCGCGCCAGTGTCCCCAACGCGTCGCCTGCCCACCAGAGGACGAACAACACCCCCGTCGCGAGACTCATCAGCGCCAGCGCCTCGGTGGCCCGGCCCAGGGAGTCGGCGAAGCCGTACAGGGCGGCCTCCCGGAACAGGCGCGGCGCCGTCCAGCCGAGCAGCAGCGTCACCGCCCAGCAGCAGGCCACGGCCAGTCTGCTGAGGGGGCGCACGCGTCCGGTGCGGGGGGCGGCGTACAGCTCGCGCTCCTTGCGGTGGACGTGCCGGGCGTGGGTGCCCCAGACGTACTGGGTGATCGCCTGCGCGGGCACCGCGGCCGCGAAGACCGCCAGCGACAACACGGCCAGCGGCAGCGTCTGCTCCCTCGTCTGCGCCCGGTCGGCGAGCAGCTGGGCGGTGGCCAGCAGCGCGATCGAGGCGGAGAGCGCGACGAAGGCCCGGCGGCGGGCGGTTCTGGCTCTGGCCCGCAGCCCGGCCAGTTCCTGGGCGCCTGGAGGGGGCGCCATCTCGGTCAACAGCATGAATGTCATCATGGCGTCACTCTGCGTGGTGACGCCCCGGATTCCCGTGCTTCGGATGGAGCTCCTCGCCCGGCACGCAACAGTGGCAGCCCCGAGGATTGCCACTTTTATCTGCAAGGCGCGACAGTCCTGGAATCATCGGTAACTCGGTGAGCTACGCGCCGCCACCTGGCGGTACGCGTTTCTCTTGTGGGGTGGGTGAAGGGGGGCGCGTGAGGCAGAGTCCGGAACACGTGGGGGATGCTCCGCCGCGGCGCAGGAGGCGGCGCGAGCCCGGCCCGCGATGGCGGGTCTCGGTCCTGGGGTGGATCGGCATCGGGATGACGCTGGTGCTGGTGGTCGTCTCGGTCGGGGCGTACGCGTACTACCGGCACATCGAGAGCGAGATCCCCCGCGAGCCCATCGCCGTCGGCGAGAGCCGCCCGCCGGACACCGGCGCGCTCAACGTCCTGCTCGTCGGCTCCGACTCCCGTGAGGGCGACAACAAGAAGTACGGCCCCCACCTCAAGGAGATCGGCGAGCGCACCGACACGATCATGCTGCTGCACATCTCCCCGAACCGGGACAAGGCCACCATGATCAGCTTTCCGCGTGACTCCATGGTCCTGATCCCGGAGTGCAAGAGCCGTACCGGCGCCCTGATCCCCGGCGGCCTGCGCCAGATCAACGCCGCCTTCAACGACGGCGGCATCAACTGCACGATCAAGACCCTCGAGTCGCTCACCAACATCAGGATCGACCACTTCGTGAAGGTCGACTTCACCGGCTTCAAGGGCATCATCGACGCCATCGGCGGCATCGAGATCTGCCTGCCCAAGGCCGTCAACGACCCCAAGGCGAAGCTGGTGCTCAGCGCGGGCCGGCACGTGGTCAGCGGCGAGCAGGCGCTGGGGTACGTGCGCGCCCGGTACTCGCTGGGCGACGGCAGCGACCTGAGCAGGATCCAGCGCCAGCAGGTCTTCCTCACCAAGGTGCTGCAGGCGGTCACCGACGGCGGCCTGCTCACCGACCCGGTCAAGCTGAACTCGTTCCTGCTGGCCGCCACCAAGGCCGTCACCCTGGACGATCAGCTCACCCTCGACCGCATGGTGGACATCGCCCTCAGCGTCAAGGGCCTGACGGCCAAGGAGCTCAAGGGCATCACGGTGCCCACCGAGCCCTACCCGGCGGACAAGAACCGGGTCCAGTTCAGCCAGCCGTCCGCGCGCGACTTCTTCGAGAGCGTGCGCAACGACGTCGAGGTCACCGCGGCTCCCACACCGGGCAAGTCAGCCGGGCCCAAGATCGAGAACAAGCAGGTGCGCGTCCAGGTGCTCAACGGCACGGGGGAGCAGGGCAAGGCGCTCAAGGTGGCCGACGAGCTGGCCGCCCAGGGGTTCGTGATCACGGAGGTCGGCAACGTCGCCGCCACCCCGAAGACCGCACTCCGGTACGCCAAGAAGGACGACGCCGACGGGCCCGCCTACGGGGACGCGGTGGCCTCGCGGCTGTCGAAGGAGAAGAAGACGCCCGTGGCCGGCAAGGTCAAGCCGATCACCACGCAGCCGTACAAGTCCAAGGCCGGCGTCGAGGTCCCCGGCGGGCCGATCATCCAGGTCGTCATCGGGGCGGACTGGCCCGGCGTGCGCGTCGTGTCGGCGATCCCCGACTCGCTCAAGGACAAGGTCGTCGACTCCGACACCAACCCCTGCCTGTGACTCCTGACTGTGCTCTTGACAGGCCGCCCGGACCCGGTCCGGGCGGCCTTTCGCCTGCCGTGCCCCGTGACGCCGGAGCGTGCCCGCGCGGGTGAACTCCGTGGTCAAAGGGGGTTCTGGAGGGCCGATCGGCTCACCAACAGCGTGCCTTCGATCTCTTAGAGTGACGAATGTTACAGAGAGTGTTTTTAGGGAAACATGTGAAATTTCCGGACAAGTGATGGTCGGGTCTGTTAAGAAGGGCGCGGTCCGAATTCGTACTAGAGAGGTTCATCGTGGCGCGCGACGAGAACGACAGGCCTTATGAGGATGGGCAGGGGAGGTCGTTAAACCCGGATCTGACGGGCGACGTGCTTTCCCCACGGTGGAGCACCGATGACACCGACGAGCAGCCCGCCATCCAGGTCGTCGGCAACGAGACCTACATCCTCCCCCTCGACAAGAGCGAGCCCCAGCTCATCGGGGGCCGTGACCTGCTCGACGACGGCCCGCACGATGTCCTCGGCGGTCAGAGCGACCCGCTCGACGCGGGCCAGCGCGACGTGTACGGCGACCCGCTCGACGTGGGGGGCCAGCGCGACATGTACGTGGCCGGCGACCCGCTGGACGGCAGCAAGCGCGACGTGTATGCGGCCGGCGACCCGCTCGACGTGGGCCACCGCGACGTGTACGGCGGGGCCAGCGGTCCCCATCACGTCCTGGACGCCGACGACCTGGGCGGACCCAGCGGCTCCCACCGCATCGACGACGACAACCCGTACCTCCCGCTCGACCGCAGCTACGACGCCGGGATCGACGACGACCACGACGACGACAAGCCCAAGCGCGGCTTCCTTGGCTCGGGCTGGACGGAGGACTCGGACGACAAGCGCCCGCAGGACAGGCGCTCGGGCGGCCGTTCCGGCGGCGGCAACGGTGACGACGGCGGCGAGGTGCGCCGGCGCACCAGGAAGCTGCTGGTGGTCGCGGCCGCGGTGGTGCTGGTCGGCGTGGGCGCCGGCTTCATGCTCACGGGCAACTCCTCCGACGACCCCTGCAAGGGCGGTCAGTGCGCCAGCGCGGGCGAGGTGACGCGCCCCTCGGAGAGCGCGGCCCCCGAGGACACCACCTCGGAGGAGGAGACTCCCGAGACCGAGGATACGGACACCCCGGAGCCGTCCGAGTCCGAGTCCGATACCCCGACGACCGCGCCCACGCGGGCGGCCCGGCCCACGCGCGAGCCCTCGGCCCGTCCGACGAACACGCGCATCGGCCAGCCGACGGCGAAGGCGAGCACCAGGCCCACCCGCGCCCCGCAGAACCAGACGAACGACGACGACGACCGCACGAGCACGACGAACGACACGGACAGCAGGGACAACACGGTCTCGACCAAGGCGCCGGAGTCGAAGTCCACCCAGGCTCCCTCCACGCAGGCGCCGCCGCAGACCCAGGCGCCCGCGCCCACGCCCACCAAGGAGAGCAAGGGACTTCTGGACATCCTGTTCCCCTGGGCCTGAGACGTGCGAGGATGCGGATCCAGGTGCTGATCTGGCAGACTTGGAAACCGCTTTCCGGGGAGGTCTCGTGGTCACGCTTGAGGATGTCGCCAAGCAGGCGGGCGTCTCGCTCGCGACAGCCTCGCGGGTGCTCAACGGCAGCACCCGCCAGGTGGGCGCGACTCTGCGGGCGCGCGTCGAGCAGGCCGCGGACGAGCTGGGCTACCGCGCCAACATCGCCGCCCAGACGCTCGCCCGCGGCGCCAGCAACGTCATCGGCATCGTCGTCCACGACCTGACCGACCCCTACTTCGCGGCCCTGGCCGACGGGGCGATGCGGGCGGCCGCCACCGAGGGCCTGCTGGTCATGGTGGGCACCACGCATCGCGACCCCGAGCAGGAGATCGCCTACGTGGCCACGCTCAACGCCCAGCGCGTGCGGGCGGTGCTGCTGGTCGGCTCGCGCGTCGCCGACCACGCCGTCACGGGGCGCCTGCGCGACGAGCTCGCCCGCTACCAGTCAGGCGGCGGCCGCGCCGCCTGCGTGGGCCAGGACCTCCTCGGCGTCGACACCGTCGCGCCCGCCAACAGAGCGGGCGCGGCCGAGCTGGCCCGCGCGCTGGCCGGGCTCGGGCACACGCGGTTCGCGGTGCTGGCCGGGCCGCCGCACCTGGTGACGGCGGCCGACCGGTGCGCCGGGTTCGCCGGGGCGCTGGAGGAGCTGGGGCTGCCCGCGCCGCACGTCATCCACGGGCCGTTCGACCGCGACGGCGGCTACGCGGCGGCCCAGCAGGTCAAGGACGCGACCTGCGTGTTCGCGGTCAACGACGTGATGGCGGTCGGGGCGCTGGCGGCCTACAGGGAGCGCGGGGTCCGGGTGCCGGAGGACGTCTCGGTGGCCGGGTTCGACGACATCGTGACGCTGCGGGACCACGTGCCCGCGCTGACGACCGTGCGGCTGCCCCTGACGGACATGGGCGCGCGGGCGCTGGAGCTCGCGCTGGGTGAGACGGACGAGGTCGTGGTCGAGCAGGTCGCGGGCGAGGTCGTGCTGCGAGAGAGCGTACGGAGGATGGCGTGAAGCTGGCGGTCAGCACCCTGGGGATGCCCGGCGAGGGGCTGGACAGGGCGATCGGGATCGCGGCCGGAGGCGGCTGCCAGGGCCTCGAGCTGCGCCTGCACCCGGACACCGGGGTCCACGCCGGCCTCGACGCCGCGGAGCGGCGCTCGGCGCGGGAACGGGTCGAGCGGGCGGGCCTGGAGATCGCCGCACTCGCCGGATATGTCAAGGTTTGTGCGCCTGGACCGGACGAACTGGCCATCGAGGCGCTCCTCGCCGACCTCCGGCTCGCCGCCGACCTGGGTGCCCCCGCGGTGCGGGTGTTCCCGGGCGGCGACGATCCCGCCGTCGGCGCCCGCCGGCTCAAGGCGGTCTCCGGTACGGCCTCCGCGCTCGGCGTCCGCGTCCTCGTCGAGACGCACGACCACATGGCCACCGGCGCCGCCGTGGCCGGGCTGCTGGCCGAGGCGGGCTGCCCCGAGTCCACCGGCGCGATCTGGGACCTGCTGCACCCGTGGCGACACGGCGAGCCCCCGGCCGAAACGCTGGCCGCGCTGGGCCCGTACCTCTCCTACGTCCAGGTCAAGGACGCGGTCTCGGCCGAGGACACCACGCCGGTGCCCATGTGGACGGGCTCGGTGCCCTTGGCGGAGGCGGGCGAGCTGCTGCACGCGGCCGGTTACGACGGATGGGTGTCGCTGGAATGGGAGCGCACCTGGTATCCGCAGGTCGCCCCGGTCGAGGAGATCCTCCCGGGCGCGGCTGACTGGGTGCGGCGTTTCGCCCTTTAGATACCTTTCGCCGCTTAGATAGGGGGATGCCCCTATCTAAGCGGAACAAGGTGCTGGTCGTCGGGATGGACGGCCTGCGGTTCGACCGCCTCCAGGCTCTGGGCGCGCCCGTGCTGGGCTCGCTCATGTCCTCCGGCGCGTACGGCACCAGCAAGCTCCCCTACGGCGAGGCGGGAACGCCGCGTACGGAGTCGCCCGGCCAGGTCGTCCCCAAGGCTCCGGAGCCGAGCGGGCGCGTCATCGCCTCGCGGACGGACTCGGGTCCCGGCTGGTCGTCGATCGCCACCGGAGTCTGGCCGGACAAGCACGGCGTGGTGGACAACGGCTTCGCCAATCCCCGTTTCACGAAATATCCGGACTTCTTGACTCGTGCGAAGCATGCCCGGCCGGAGTTGAGCACCGCCGCGTTCTTCTCCTGGGGGGCGCTGGAGGAGCACGGCGCGTTCAGCCGGGCCATCGACCACCGGTTCGTCCTGGACGGCTACGAGTTCGGCTCCTGGGCCGAGGCCGACAGGCAGGTCGCCGAGGCCGCCGAGCGGCACCTGGCCGCGGCCGACCCCGACGCCGTCTTCGTGTATCTGGGCGACACCGACGAGGTGGCCCACGACCTCGGCCCCCATTGCCCCGAGTACTTCGACGCGCTCCAGACCCAGGACGCCTACCTGGGGCAGCTGCTCGACACTGTGCGGGGGCGGTCCTCGTACCTCGACGAGCGATGGACGGTGCTGATCACGACCGACCACGGGCACGTGGACGAGGGCGGCCACGGCGGGATCTCGGACGAGGAGCGCACGGTGTTCGTGATCGCGAACCGGCTGGAGGAGGACCTGGGCGGCCGCTCGCTCGGCGAGCCGCGGCTGGTCGACGTGGGGCCGACGGCGCTCGGAGTGCTGGGCGTCGGGGTCGATCCCGCCTGGGATCTGGACGGCGCGGATCTTTTCATCAACTGTTGAATTTCTCTCCCGGAAGAGCCACACTGAGTGTCAGGAAGCTGAACGGCAGGGGAGCAGATGATGAAGACGGCACTGGCCTTCTCCGAGATCGACGCCGGGATGCTCGCCGAGGTGGGCGGCAAGGCCGCGAACCTCGGCGAGCTGGCCAGGGCCGGCCTTCCCGTCCCGCCGGGATGGGTGCTCACCACGGAGGCGTACCGGCGGGTCGCGGAGGGCCTGGAGACGAGCGGCGACGGGCTCGCCGAGCGGGCCAGGCGGCACCTGCTGGAGGCGCCGGTGCCGGAGGACGTGCGCGAGACGATCGTGACGTCCTACGCCGCGCTCGGTGACGACGTGGCCGTGGCGGTGCGCTCGTCCGCCACGGCCGAGGACCTGCCGTTCGCCAGCTTCGCCGGGCAGCAGGACACTTACCTCAACGTCGTCGGCGCCGAGGCGGTGGTCGAGGCCGTGCGCCGCTGCTGGGCCTCGCTCTGGACCGACCGCGCGGTCGCCTACCGCGAGTCCAACGGCATCGACCACGGCGCCGTCCGGCTGGCGGTGGTCGTGCAGGAGATGGTGGACGCGCGGGTGGCGGGCGTGATGTTCACCGCCAACCCGGTGACCGGGCGGCGGCGCGAGGCCGTCATCGACGCCAACCCCGGGCTCGGCGAGGCCGTCGTCTCCGGCGCCGTGAACCCCGACCGGTTCGTCGTGCACGGCGGCGAGATCCTCGAACGCCACGCCGGCGACAAGCGCCTGACCATCCGTTCCGTGCCCGGCGGCGGCACGGAACGCGTCGAGACCGCGCACGACGGACTCTGCCTGACTGACGGCCAGGTGCGCGCGCTGGCCGAGCTGGGCGCCCGCGTGGAGGACCACTACGGCGCGCCCCAGGACACCGAGTGGGCCATCGACGGTGACGGCCGGCTCTGGCTCACCCAGGCGAGACCGATCACCACCCTCTACCCGCTGCCCGAGCGGACCCGGCCGGGCCTGCGGGTGTACTTCTCGGTCAACGTCGTCCAGGGCGTCATGGGGCCGCTCACCCCGATGGGCCTGTCGGCGTTCCGGCTGATCTCCTCCGGGGCGGCGGGGCTGCCCGGCTACGGGCCGGCCGACCCGCGGGACGGCGCGCCGTTCATGACCGTGTCGGGCCAGCGCATGTGGCTGGACCTGACCACGGCCGTACGCAGCCGCTTCGGCCGCGCGGTCCTGCCGCGCATGCTCGCGCTGGGCGAGGCGCGCACCGTCCCCGTGTTCGAGCGGCTGATGGAGGACCCGAGGCTCTCGGTGGTGCACACGTCACCCCGCCCGGTCCTGCGCGGCCTGCGCAGGTTCGCCCGCCGCATCCACGCGCCCTCCCGGATCCTGCTCGCCCTCACGCGGCCGAAGGAGGGCCTCGCGTACGCCGCCCGCATCGGCGAGCAGCTGGACCGGCGGCTGCGGCTCCCCGAGGCGGCCACCCCCGCCCAGCGCCTGGACCACGCCGAACGCCTGCTCGCCGCCACCTTCCCGGTCATCCTCTCGATCATGCCCATGGTGCTCACCGGCTACGGCCTGTTCGCGCTGGCCTCCAGGCTCTCCGGCGTGCCGATCGCCGACATGCAGGACGTCCTGCGCAGCGTCCCGCACAACCCGACCACGGAGATGGACCTGGAGCTGTGGCACCTGGCCACCCGCATCGAGCCGGAGCCGTTCAGGAAGGAGCCGGTGGCCGAGCTGGTCCGCCTCTTCGAGGCCGGGAAGCTCCCGCCGGTCGCCCAGCGCGAGATCACCGCGTTCCTGGACGAGTACGGCCACCGCGGCGTCGCCGAGATCGATCTGGGCGTGCCCCGCTGGTCGGAGGAGCCCGCGCACATCCTCGGTGTGCTGGCCAACTACCTGCGCATGGACGGCGGCGCCGACCTCGTGCCCTCCGCGCTGTTCGCCAAGGGGGCCGAGGCGGCGCGCTCCGCCATCGCCCACGTGGCGTCCGAGGCCCGCCGCAAGGGCCGCTGGCGGGCCGCGGTCGTGCGTTTCGGGCTCCGGCGGACCAGGGAGTTCGCGGGGCTGCGGGAGCTGCCCAAGTTCTACCTGGTCAAGACCCTCGCCGGGGTGCGGCGGAGCATGCTCGCGGTGGGGGAGCACCTGGTGGGTCTCGGCGTCCTGGACTCGGCGCGGGACGTGTACTTCCTCGGCTTCGACGAGGCCAGGGCCGCCCTGGACGGGGGCGACCTGCGCGCGGTCGTGGCGGAGCGGCGGGAGACGTACGAGCGGGAGTCGCGCCGCAGGCACGTCCCGAGGATCCTGCTGTCCGACGGCACCGAGCCCGAGGCGCTCGCGACCAGTGCCGTGGAAGGCGCGCTGACGGGCACCGCCGCCTCGGCCGGCACCGTCAAGGGCGTGGCCAGAGTGGTGCTCGACCCCATCGGCGCGCACCTGGAGCCCGGCGAGATCCTGGTCTGCCCCTCGACCGATCCGGGCTGGACGCCGCTGTTCCTGACGGCGGGCGGGCTGGTGATGGAGATGGGCGGCGCGATGTCGCACGGCGCCGTGGTGGCCAGGGAGTACGGCATCCCGGCCGTCGTCGGCGTCCCCGACGCCACCCACCGCATCACGACGGGGCAGGAGATCGAAGTGAACGGCGCCGCGGGGACCGTGACGCTATCGTGATCAAATGCCCGAGACCTACTGGAATCACAACGTTCATTACCAGAGGCTCGTCCTGAAGCTCGTTCCCGAGGACTGCGCGCACGCGCTCGACGTCGGATGCGGTGACGGGCTGCTGGCGGGCAAGCTCGCGGCCCGCGTCCCCTACGTGACCGGCGTCGACCGCTCCGCCGAGGCGATCGCCATGGCCCGCGAGCGCCGCCCCGGCAACGTGTCCTTCCTGGAAGGCGACTACCTCGACGGCCGGCTCCCCGAGGGCAAGTACGACCTCGTCACCGCCGTCGCGGTCGTCCACCACGCGGACTTCGGCGAGGCCATGGACGCGCTGGTGGGGCTGCTGGCGCCGGGCGGCCGGCTGGTGATCGTCGGCAACGCCAGGGACCGCACGCTCCTGGACGGGATCGTCCGGCTCTCGGGCCAGGCGGTCTCGCACGTGCTCAAGCTGTTCCACGGCGGCAAGCGCGGTCCCGGCGTGCCGGCCATGGACCCCGTCATGTCGTGGGGCGAGGTGGGGCGGGCGGCCCGCCGGCTGCTGCCCGGCTGCCGCTTCCGCCGCCTCCTCCTGCGGCGCTACCTGCTGGTCTGGGACAAGCCGAGGTAGCGCCGGACGTCACCGTACGGGGAGCACCACGTCCTCGTAACGGGCCTTCATCGTCGCCACCACCTCGTCGGGGTCGGCGGCCCAGACGTCGGCGTTGAAGATCTCCACCTCGACGTCGCCCGCGTAACCGGCGTCCAGGACGGCCTGCGTGATCGGCCGGAAGTCGATCACGCCGTCGCCCATCATGCCCCGCCCGAGCAGGATGTCCTGCGGCAGCGGGTGCAGGTAGTCGCACACCTGGTAGGAGGCGATCCTGCGGCCGGCCCGCGCGATGTCCTCGAACACCCTCGGGTCCCACCACACGTGGAACGTGTCGACCACCACGCCGACCTGCTCCTCCGGGTGGGCCAGGCTCAGGTCCAGCGCCTGGCCCAGGGTGGACAGGACGGCGCGGTCGGGGCAGTAGATCGGGTGCAGGGGCTCCAGGGCCAGCTTGACCCCGCGCTCCCCGGCGTACGGCGCCAGCTCGGCCAGCGCCTCCGCCACGCGCTCGCGCGCCCCGGCCACGTCCCGCGAGAACCCGCTCGGGGGCAGGTCCTCACCCGGCTTCACCCCGGGCAGGCCGCCGACCACCATCACCAGGCAGGCCGCCGACAGCTCGGCCGCCTCGTCGATGGCCCGCCGGTTGTCGTCCAGCGCCTGCGCGAAGGCCCGCCGGCCCTCCTCGCCGGGCAGCCCGCCCGCCGTGAGGAAGCCGCCCCGGCACAGCGAGGACACCCGCAGGCCGGCCTCGCGCACCAGCTTCACGCTCTCCGCGAGGCCCTGCTCGGCGACCTTCTCCCGCCACAGCCCGACCGCCTCCAGGCCGTGCCGCACGCACCCGTCCACGGCCTCGGCCACGGACCACCGCCGGGTCGTCCACTGGTTCAGCGCAAGGCTCACAGGCCGTTCACCGCCAGCAGCGCCTTCATCCGGCCCACGGCCAGCTCCTGGTCGGACAGGAGCCCGGCCTGGTCGGCGAGGCGGAACACCTCCGCGAGGTGCCGCAGCGAGCGGGCCGACTGGGCGCCGTTCACCATGGCGAACGCGTCCTGGTGGCCGTTCAGCCAGGCCAGGAAGACGATGCCGGTCTTGTAGTTGTACGTCGGCGTCTCGAAGATCTTCCTGGACAGGGGGACGGTCGGGGCGAAGATCTCGTCGTAGCGGGCGAGCTGCCGGGCGGCCTCGTCCGCGTCCTGCGCCGCCTCGGCCGCGTCCAGGGCCTGCAGCGCCGCCGTCGCCGCCGGGGCGATGGCGTCGAAGATGCCCAGCAGCGCGTGCGAGCCCGACTTGATCAGCGACGGGTAGTTGAAGTCGTCCCCCGTGTAGAGCCGGACGCCCTCGGGGAGCGCGGCGCGCAGCCCTACCTCGTGCTCCTCGTCCAGCAGCGACACCTTCACGCCGTCCACCATCGCGGCGTGCGCGTGGATCAGCTCCAGGAACGACTCGGTGGCCGCCGCCACGTCGCCCGAACCCCAGTAGCCGGCCAGCTGCGGGTCGAACATCTCACCCAGCCAGTGCAGGATCACCGGCCGGTCCGCCAGGCCGAACAGCTTGCCGTACACCTGGTGGTAGTCCTGCGGACCCGCCGCCACCCTGGCGAGCTGGCGGGAGGCCATGACGATCACGCCGGCGCCGGCCGACTGGACGGTCTCGATCTGCTCGGCGTACGCGGCCGTGATCGTGTTGAGGTCGGCGGCCTGGGGCGCGTGGTCGGTGCCCGCGCCGCAGGCGACCAGCGTCGCCGGGTCGCCGTACGAGCGGGCCTCGGCGGCGCTGCGCCGGATGAGCTCCTTGGTCGCCGCCCAGTCCAGGCCCATGTTGCGCTGGGCGGTGTCCATGGCGTCCGCGACGCGCAGGCCGTGCGTCCACAGGTGGCGGCGGAAGCGCAGGGTCGCGTCCCAGTCGACGGCGGCGGGGGAGCCGGGCGTGTTGTCGCCGAGCGGGTCGGCCACCACGTGCGCGGCCGCGTACACGACGCGGCCGGCGGGCGGCCCGCCGGGAACCTCCCATGTGACGGGCTCGCGCAGGGTGTAGGCGCCGATCCCGGGCAGGTCGATCGTCGTCACAGCTGCGGCACCTCGATCCTGCGGCCCTCGGCGGACGAACGCAGCCCCAGCTCGGCGAGCTGCACGCCGCGGGCGCCGGAGGCGAAGTCGTTCGGGAAGGGCGCGTCCTCCAGCACGTGCTTGATGAACGCCTCCCACTGCACCTTGAACCCGTTGTCGAACTCGGCGTTGTCCGGCACCTCCTGCCAGCCGTCGCGGAAGCGGGCGGTGGCGGGCAGGTCGGGGTTCCAGACGGGCTTGGGGGTGGCGGAGCGGTGCTGCACGCGGCAGTTGCGCAGGCCGGCCACGGCGCTGCCGTGCGTGCCGTCCACCTGGAACTCGACCAGCTCGTCGCGGTTCACGCGAACGGTCCAGGAGGAGTTGATCTGGGCGACGATGCCGCCTTCGAGCTCGAAGATCCCGTACGCGGCGTCGTCCGCGGTGGCCTGGTACGTGTTGCCCTGCTCGTCCACCCGGGCGGGGACGTGGGTCACGGCGCGGGCGTAGACGGACTGGACGCGGCCGAACAGGTTCTCCATCACGTAGTGCCAGTGCGGGAACATGTCGAGCACGATGCCGCCGCCGTCCTCGGCCCGGTAGTTCCACGACGGGCGCTGCGCCTCCTGCCAGTCGCCCTCGAACACCCAGTAGCCGAACTCCCCGCGCACCGACAGGATCCGGCCGAAGAAACCACCGTCGATCAGCCGCTTCAGCTTGAGCAGGCCGGGCAGGAAGAGCTTGTCCTGTACGACGCCGTTCTTGACGCCCTTGGCCGTGGCGGCCTCGGCCAGCGCCATCGCCTCCTGCGTCGACTCGGCGGTGGGTTTCTCGGCGTAGATGTGCTTACCCGCCTCGATGGCCTTCAAGACGGCCTTGACGCGGGCGCTGGTGACCTGGGCGTCGAAGTAGATCAGGTTGTCGTCGTCGGCGAGGGCGGAGTCGAGCTCCGTAGTGAAATCCGAAATCCCATGCTTCGCCGCGATATCTGCCAATTTATCGGCATTTCTGCCGACAAGTACTGGCTTGATCTTCACCCTGCCGCCGTCCGAGAGCGTGACCCCGCCCTGCTCGTTGATGGCCAGGACGGAGCGGACCAGGTGCTGACGGTAGCCCATCCGCCCGGTGACGCCGTTCATCACGACGCCGATGGTGCGCACGCTCATTGAGGATCCCTTCAGGACAAACATGGGGAAAGCGCTTTCCCGAACCGTACGGCCGCCCCACCAACCCCGTCAAGTAGCCCCAACCCCCACACACCCGAAAACCCACCGCCCAAGCCCGGGACCCGGGCCCGCAAGGACACTCGGGCACGGTGCGTTCGGGCGCGATGCCCGGGGGCGCAAGGGCGATCGGGCGCGGTGCTTGGGCACGGCGCTCAGCCCGGCGTTCGGGCGCGGTGCTCGGGCGTGCGGTGGTAGCCGGCGCAACGCGCGCGGTGCCCGGCCCGGCGTTCGAGTGCGGTGCCCGGTCGGGCGGTCGGGCGCGAGGCGGGTGTCGGCGTCGTGGGTCGTTGGCGTCTTGCGGCGCGCCGGTGGGGCCGTGCGCGGACCAGACCGCGGATGTGCGACGCGCCCCGACCCTCCCGGGTTCGGGTGGGTCGGGGCGCGTTGCGGTGAGGCGCGGGGTGCTAGAGGTCGCCGCGGGGTTCGAGGCGGCCCAGGGCCTTGGTGATGGGGTGGGCCGTCAGGGAGAGCTGCCACTCGCGGGCCCCGAGCTCGCGCAGCCGCTCCGTCACCGTCTCCTCGGTGATCTCCTCCGGCGGCTCCCAGGTGAGCCGCCGGACCGCGTCCGGCTGGAGCAGGTTCTCGGTCGGCATGTGGTGCTGCTCGGCCAGCCCCGCCACCACCGCTCGCGCGGCGGCGAGGCGTTTGGCGGCGGCCGGGTCGCGGTCGGCCCAGCGGTTGGGCGGTGGCGGTCCGTCGCCCGGGGTGCTCGGCTGCGGGAGCTGGTTGTCCGGCAGTCCGCGGGCCCGGGTGACGGCGGCGAGCCAGTCGCCCATGTGGCGGCGTGCGCTACGCCCGGTGAATGCTGATATTTCGGTCAAGGCCTTCTTGGTGCGGGGTCCCTCCAGCGCGGCGGTGACGATGGCCGCGTCGGGCAACACCCGCCCCGGCGCCAGGTCGGATTCCCGGGCGATCCTGTCGCGCATGGTCCACAACTCCCGCACGATCGCCAGCGCGCGTACGTTCCGGACCTTGTGGATGCCCGACGTACGCCGCCAGGGATCGGACCGCGGCACGGGCGGCGGCGTGTTGAGCACGGCGGCGAACTCCTCGCGCGCCCACTCCAGCTTCCCGCTGTCGGCCAGCTCCTGGTGGAGCACGTCGCGGAGCTCGACGAGCACTTCCACGTCGAGGGCCGCGTACCGCAGCCAGTCTTCCGGCAGCGGCCGAGTGGACCAGTCGGCGGCCGAGTGTCCCTTTTCCAGGCGCAGCCCGAGCACGGTCTCGACCATCGTGCCGAGTCCGACCCGCTCGTAGCCGAGCAGCCGCCCCGCCAGCTCCGTGTCGAACATCTCCCGCGGCCTGAACCCCACCTCGAGCAGGCACGGCAGGTCCTGGGAGGCGGCGTGCAGCACGATCTCCGCCTCGGCCACGGCCGCGTCGAGCGCGGACAGGTCGGGGCAGGCGATCGGGTCGATCAACGCGGTCCCGGCCCCGGCCCGGCGCAGCTGTACGAGGTAGGCGCGGTTGCCGTACCGATAGCCCGAGGCGCGTTCGGCGTCGACCGCCACGGGACCCTTGCCCGCAGCGAAACGCGAAACGATTTCAGTCAGCGCGTCGGCGTCCGCGATGACCGCTGGAATGCCCTCGCGCGGCTCCAGGAGCGGCACGACGGTATGTTCTTCTGTCACGAGTTCACCGACCTCATGACGCTTGTGCTGTCTTGACTGGTGCCCTCACTTCGTACGGTCACTCTCCGGATCATCACGGCGGCGGGGAAGGGCGGCCACGTCGGGCGGGAGCGGCGGGATCCCCGCCGCCAGGCACATGAGGTCGCACCAGGCGGCGACGTGGCCGGAGAGATCCTCCTGCGCGGGTGACCAGGACGCCCGTAGCTCGAGCTCGGTCGTGACCGGGTCTTCGGCTTTGTTGCCGAAGCCCTCTGACACGGCTCTTGTCACGGTACCGCCAGCGGCGGAGTAGTCGGCTTGGTGGGCCTCCAGAGCTTCCGTCAGCCAGCTCCAGACGACCGGCCCGAGCAGCGGGTCGGAGGTGATCTCCGGCTCCATGTCGGCCCTGACGTAGGCCACCAGCCGGAACGGGCCCTCCCACCCGCGCTGGCCGTCAGGGTCGTAGAGCAGGATCAGCCTGCCCACCGCGAGCTCTTCGTCGTCGCGGTAGACCGACGCGCCGATGGCCGACGAGTAGGGGGCCAGCCGCTGCGGCGCGGGCAGCTCCTCCAGCTCGATCTCCGGCCTGACCTCGGTCAACCGCATGCTCTCCGCCGCGCGCGTGAACGCCGCGGGCGGAGGAGGCGGGTCACTGAGTGTCATAGCGGAAGCGTAGGTCGAAGTCGGACGGAAGGGGACCACAGGGGTGCTCATCCTTCGTGATCAAGCCGCTGCCGTAACCAGCTGGCGAACCTGTCGGACGGACTCGGCGGTGCCGATGACGATCGCGTGACCGCACTCGACGCAGGCCCACTCCGGGCAGTGGCCGGGCTCGTGCCCGTCGAGGCACGGCGGCTGCTCGAACAGCCGCTCGCCGGCACAGGACAGGCAGCGCTCATTGCGGCGCTCTGGGGAAGTCCACAACGCGGTAGTCGCACGAGTCATCGAACCGGGGCCTTTCTTCGGGTCGTGGCTCCGACGTTGGCACGAGCCGCTGACATTTCCCCGCAACGCGCTCGGCGTGTCCCGAAAGTGGTCTCTGAATCGATGCCGCGCGGGGGGTTGGTGAACATTTGGCCCAGTCGAGACCGGCACTCTGGCCGGGCATGGGGTGTGTTCGACCCTCGTGCGATGCCGATGCCGAGCAGACCGGTAAACCTTCATCTGGCTATCTGATCATGACTTGGGGTGTTCGATCGATGTTTTTCCGACACCTCGCGCCAGTGTCGGGACCGCCGCCCCGCCATGGCACCCTTGTGGGGTGAACCTCGCCGACTCAGCGTTCCTGCGTGCCTGCCGCCGCCAGCCCGTCCCGCACACCCCGGTCTGGTACATGCGCCAGGCAGGGCGGGCGCTGCCGGAATACCATAAGGTCCGCGGGGGCGTGCCGATGCTCACCGCCTGCGCGAGGCCCGATCTGATCGTCGAGATCACCATGCAGCCCGTGCGCCGCTACGGCGTGGACGCGGCCGTCTTCTTCAGCGACATCGTCGTCCCGCTCAAGGCCATCGGCGTCGATCTCGACATCAAGCCGGGCGTCGGCCCCGTCGTGGCCGACCCGATCCGCGACGCCAAGGGCATCGACGCGCTGCGCCCGCTGGAGCCGGACGACGTGCCGTACGTCACCGAGGCCATCCGCGCGCTGACCGGCGAGCTGGGCGGCACGCCGCTGATCGGCTTCGCCGGGGCGCCGTTCACGCTCGGCTCCTACCTGATCGAGGGCGGCCCGTCCAAGAACCACGACCACACCAAGGCCATGATGTACGGCGAGCCGAAGCTGTGGCACGCGCTCATGGAGCGGCTGTCCACGATCGTGCTGGAGCACCTGCGCATCCAGATCGCGGCGGGGGCCTCGGCGGTGCAGCTCTTCGACTCCTGGGTGGGGGCGGTGGCGCCGGCCGACTACCGGGAGTTCGTCCTGCCGTACACGCGGCGGATCTTCGAGGGAGTGACGGACGTGCCGCGCATCCACTTCGGCGTCGGCACGGGCG
Organism: Nonomuraea sp. NPDC003709; assembly: GCF_040610775.1. Lineage (NCBI taxonomy): Bacteria > Bacillati > Actinomycetota > Actinomycetes > Streptosporangiales > Streptosporangiaceae > Nonomuraea > Nonomuraea sp. NPDC003709. The sequence continues at coordinate 302,693 of NZ_JBEXMW010000004.1, forward strand.
AGCTGCTCGGCGTGCTCGGCGAGGCCGGGGCCGACGTGGTGGGCGTGGACTGGCGGGTGCCGCTCGACGAGGCCGCCCGCCGGGTCGGCCCCGGCCGGGCGCTCCAGGGCAACCTCGACCCGGCCGTGCTCCTGGCACCCTGGGAGGTCGTCGAGCGCAAGGCACGCGAGGTGCTGCGCCAGGGCCGGGCGGCCGAGGGGCACGTGTTCAACCTGGGGCACGGCGTGCTGCCCTCGACCGACCCCGACCAGCTCAAGCGCCTCACCGAGCTGGTCCACGAGGCGAGCGTCACCGGCTGACACCCGGCAGCAGATTCGAGGCCTGTCCCGCAGCGCGCGGGGCAGGCCTTTTCGCATGTCACGGAATGTTTTCCGGCGCGTCACTAGACTTGGATCATTCATTATCTTGTATAGTTCGTGTTTATGAAGACCACCGCCGAGGAGCTGCGCGGTGTAGGCCTGAGAGTGACGGCCGCCCGCGTCGCGCTGCTCGAGACCGTCCGGGAGGGCGATCACCTCGATGTCGAGGCGATCGCCTCCGGGGTGCGCGACCGTGTCGGTCATGTCTCCCTTCAAGCCGTGTACGAGGCCCTGCACGCGCTCACCGCAGCGGGACTCGTACGTCGCATCGAACCGGCCGGCAGCCCGGCCCGGTTCGAGGGACGCATCGGCGACAACCACCACCACGTCGTGTGCCGCTCGTGCGGTGTCGTCGCCGACGTCGACTGCGCGGTGGGCGAGGTGCCCTGCCTGACCGCGTCCGACGCCCACGGCTTCACGATCGACGAGGCCGAGGTCATCTACTGGGGCCTGTGCCCCGCATGTTCCACCGCCCGCAGTGCCTGAGCACCGTGATCTAGTCCGGAAGGATTCCCATGTCTGAGAACCATGATGCAATCGTCACTGACGCGAAGGCAGAAGGCGCAGGCTGCCCGGTCGCGCACCAGCGCGCCCCGCATCCGACTCAGGGCGGCGGAAACCGCCAGTGGTGGCCGGAGCGGCTCAACCTGAGGATCCTCGCCAAGAACCCCGCCGAGACCAACCCCCTCGGCCAGGAGTTCGACTACGCCGAGGCGTTCAAGAGCCTGGACCTCCCGGCCGTCAAGCGGGACATCGCGGAGGTGCTGACGACCTCGCAGGACTGGTGGCCGGCCGACTTCGGTCACTACGGCCCGTTCATCATCCGGATGGCCTGGCACAGCGCGGGCACGTACCGGATCAGCGACGGCCGCGGCGGCGCCGGGGCCGGGCAGCAGCGTTTCGCCCCGCTCAACAGCTGGCCCGACAACGGCAACCTCGACAAGGCCCGCCGCCTGCTCTGGCCGGTCAAGAAGAAGTACGGCCAGAAGCTCTCGTGGGCCGACCTCATGATCCTCGCCGGCAACGTCGCCCTGGAGACGATGGGCTTCGAGACCTTCGGCTTCGCCGGCGGCCGCGCGGACGTCTGGGAGCCTGACGAGGACGTCTACTGGGGCCCCGAGAGCACCTGGCTCGGCGACGAGCGCTACACCGGCGACCGCGAGCTGGAGAACCCGCTGGGCGCGGTCCAGATGGGCCTCATCTACGTCAACCCGGAGGGCCCGAACGGCAACCCCGACCCGCTGGCCGCGGCCCGCGACATCCGTGAGACGTTCCGCCGGATGGCGATGAACGACGAGGAGACGGTCGCCCTGATCGCCGGCGGTCACACCTTCGGCAAGACCCACGGCGCCGGCCCGGCCGACAGCGTCGGCGCCGACCCCGAGGCCGCCCCGATCGAGGCGCAGGGCTTCGGCTGGAGGAACAGCTTCGGCACCGGCAAGGGTGGCGACACGATCACCAGCGGTCTCGAGGGCATCTGGACGAACACCCCGATCACCTGGGACAACAGCTTCTTCGAGATCCTGTTCGGCTACGAGTGGGAGCTGTTCCAGAGCCCCGCCGGCGCCAACCAGTGGCGGCCGAAGGACGGCGCGGGCGCGGACACCGTCCCCGACGCCCACGACGCGTCGAAGAGCCACGCTCCGACGATGCTGACCACGGACCTCTCGCTCCGGTTCGACCCGGTCTACGAGCCGATCTCGCGGCGCTTCCTGGAGAACCCCGCCGAGTTCGCGGACGCCTTCGCCCGCGCGTGGTACAAGCTGACCCACCGCGACATGGGCCCGATCGTGCGCTACCTCGGCCCGGAGGTCCCGTCCGAGACGCTGCTCTGGCAGGACCCGCTGCCCGCGGTGACGCACGAGCTCGTCGACGCCGCCGACATCGCCGCCCTCAAGGGCCAGGTCCTGGCCTCGGGCCTGTCGGTGTCGCAGCTCGTCTCCACCGCGTGGGCGTCGGCCGCGTCCTTCCGCGGCAGCGACAAGCGCGGCGGCGCCAACGGCGCGCGCATCCGCCTGCAGCCGCAGAGCGGGTGGGAGGTCAACGACCCCGACCAGCTGGCGGCGGTGCTGGGCACCCTTGAGGGGATCCAGAAGGCGTTCAACGGCGCCCAGACCGGCGGCAAGCAGGTCTCGCTGGCCGACGTGATCGTGCTGGCCGGTGCCGCGGCCGTGGAGAAGGCCGCCAAGGACGCCGGCTTCGACGTCCAGGTGCCCTTCACGCCGGGCCGCGTGGACGCCGCGCAGGAGCAGACCGACGTCGAGTCGTTCGCCGCGCTCGAGCCGGCCGCCGACGGGTTCCGCAACTACCTCGGGAAGGGCAACCGGCTGCCGGCCGAGTACCTGCTCATCGACCGGGCCAACCTGCTGACCCTGAGCGCTCCCGAGCTGACGGTCCTCGTCGGCGGCCTGCGCGTCCTGGGTGCGAACTACCAGCAGTCGCAGCTCGGCGTCCTCACCGCGACCCCCGGGGCGCTGACCAACGACTTCTTCGTCAACCTGCTCGACCTGGGCACGACGTGGACGGCGACGTCCGAGGACGCGAACACGTTCGAGGCCAAGGACGACGTCACCGGTGCGGTCAAGTGGACCGGCAGCCGGGCCGACCTCGTCTTCGGGTCCAACTCCGAGCTGCGCGCGGTCGCGGAGGTCTACGCGAGCGACGACGCGAAGGAGAAGTTCGTGACGGACTTCGTCGCGGCGTGGGACAAGGTCATGAATCTCGACCGGTTCGACCTGGTCTGATGATCGACGTCCGGGTCGGCCCACGACGGGCCGGCCCGGACGGCGTACCCGGCCTCAGTACCCGGTCTCTGGGCGGTCAGGCCGCCTCGGGGCCGGGGCCCGGTGGGGGCGTGGGGACGGTGGGACGCCTGACGCGATTGCGCCGCGCCAGGTAGATCACCAGCGCGATCAGGGGCAGCGACGCGATCAGCCACGGCAGCAGCGCGCCGAGCACCGTCAGCGCGATCTTCGTGAACGACACAAGCGCCTTCCAGCCCGCCTTCAGCCCGCCCAGGAAACCCGCGGGCTCCTCCTCGGGATCCTGGACCTCGGTGACCGGCCCGACCAGCCGGAGCGTCAGCGTGGCCATGGCGACCTGCGTGGTCAGCTCCTTCTGCTGCGCCTGCAGCGACTCCAGGTCCGCCTCGCGCGTGGAGATCTCCCGCTCCACCTGCAGGACCTGCCCGATCGTGTCGGCCTTCTTCAGCAGCGTACGCAGCGAGTCCAGCGACTGCTGCGCCGACTTGAGCCGGCTGTTGACGTCGGCCATCTGCATGGTGACGTCCTGGGTGCCCTGGTTCATGGACAGCTGCTTGCCCAGGTCCTTGCCGAGCCGGCCGAGCACCTCGGCGTACTTGTCCGGCGGGACCTTGAACTCCAGCATGGCCGTGTCCTCGGTGTCACTGGCCGAGCTGGTCTCCTCCTTGGACAGGTAGCCGCCCGCCGACGTCACGATCTGCTTGGCCTGCTGCACGGCGGCGGTGACCTGCTTGGCCCGTACGGTCATGCTGCCGGTGTAGATGACCTGGCGGTCCTGCTGGGTGAGCTTGACGTTCGAGACCAGCCCGCCGTTGTCCTGACGCTGGGGTCTCGGCTGCTTGCCGACGTCCTGCTCCTGCGCCTGATCCGGCGCCGCGGAGGCCACGGCCGGTGCGGCCGCCTCGCCGCCCGCGTCGCTGGTGAGGACGTTCGAGCGGCTGCCGCCGCCGCAGCCGGCCAGGAGCAGGGCTGAGCAGGCGGTCGCGAGTGCGATTCCGTACCGGATTCTCCTCATGCCCATAAGACGGACGCGAGATAACCCCGGTTTGAGCGGATGAATCACGTTACGGTCACCCTGCTTATGGTCTCCACTCCGTGGAGACGGCTCGGTCGCTGGGGAGCCGTTGCCTTCCCTCGTCGCTCTGGTCGCTGCGCTCCCGACGCTCCTCAGTCCAGGCAACGGCGCTCCCTCGCACCCAAGGGGGGAGGCAGGGCGCTGAGGCGGTAGCGTCAGGAGGCGTGGAAGGGAATCGGGCCCACGTGGTCGTCATCGGCGGGGGGATCTCCGGTCTCGCCGCCGCGTGGTATCTCCGCCAGAGCGGGGGCGAGCGGGTCAAGGTGACCGTGCTGGAGGGCGCCTCGCGCATCGGCGGCAAGCTGTACGCCTCGGAGGTCGCCGGGGTGAGCGTGGACGCGGGCGCGGAGGCCATGCTGGCCAGGCGGCCCGAGGGCAAGGAGCTGGCCGGAGCGGTGGGGCTCGGCGACGACCTGGTCTTCCCCGGCACCGCCGGCTCGGCCGTCTACAGCAGGGGCACGCTGCGGCCGATGCCGAAGGGCCAGGTCATGGGCGTGCCCGCCGACCTCACCGAGCTGGCCAAGTCCGGCATCGTCTCGCCCGGCGGCCTGCTGCGCGTGCCGCTCGACCAGATCCTGCCGGCGACGCTCGTCCGCACCGATGTGTCCGTGGCCGCGTACATCCGGGCCAGGATGGGCGCCGAGGTCGTGGAACGGCTGGTCGAGCCGCTGCTCGGCGGCGTCTACGCGGGCCGGTCCGACATGTTGTCGCTGGAGGCCACGATGCCGCGGGTGGCGGCGGTGGCGCGCTCCGAGCGCTCGCTGCTGACCGGGGCCAGGCAGCTCGTCGAGGAGGCGCCGAAGGACGCGGGGCCGGTCTTCACGACCCTCAAGAACGGCGTCGGCAGCCTCGCGGAGGCGGTCGCCAAGGCGTCGGGCGCGGACATCAGGACCGGCGTCACCGTACGCGAGCTGCGCAGGACCGGCGACGGCTGGCAGCTCGTCACCGGCCCGGTCCCGCGGCCCGAGGTCATCGAGGCGGACGCGGTGATCGTGGCCACGCCGGGGCCCGCGGCCTCCCGGCTGCTCAAGGCCGAGGTGCCCAAGGCGGCGAGCGAGCTGGCCAGGATCGAGTACGCCAGCATGGCCATCGTCACGCTCGCGTACCCGATCGACGCCTTCCCCGAACCGCCCGCCTCCAGCGGCTACCTGGTGCCGCCTGTGGAGGGACGGGCGGTCAAGGCGGTCACGTTCAGCTCGGTCAAGTGGCCGCACCTGGCCAAGGACATGGTGATCCTGCGCTGCTCGATCGGCAGGGTCGGCGAGGAGCACCTGCTCCAGCGGGACGACACCGAGCTGGTGTCGCTGGCCGCCGCCGAGATGGCCGACGTGATGGGCACCAGCGGGCTGCCGCTGGACACCCGGGTCACGCGCTGGGGCGGCGCGCTGCCGCAGTACAACGTGGGTCACCTCGACCGGGTGGCCAGGGTGCGCGCGGCTGTGGCCGTGCAGCCCGGGCTGGCCGTCTGCGGCGCCGCGTACGACGGGATCGGCATCCCGGCCTGCATCGGCACGGCGCGTACGGCCGCGGCCCGGATTCTGGACCACCTGTCCCCGAGAGGACAATAGAGGCTATGACAGAGGCAGCCCCGCGGCCCAAGGCCCGCGATCTCAACCAGGTGATCCGTTACACGATGTGGTCGGTCTTCCAGGTGACCGAGCCGTGTCCCGCCGACCGCGAGGGCCTGGCGGGTGAGGTCGAGGAGCTGCTGGACCAGGCCGCCGGCAAGGGCGTCGTGACCAGGGGGGTCTACGACGTGGCCGGGCTGCGGGCCGACGCCGACTTCATGTTCTGGTGGCACGCGCCCACCGCCGAGGACCTGCAGGACGTCTACTCCAGGTTCCGGCGCACCGAGCTGGGCCGCCACAGCAGGCCGGTCTGGTCGGCCATGGCGCTGCACCGGCCGGCCGAGTTCAACAAGTCGCACATCCCGGCCTTCCTCGCGGAGGAGGAGCCGCGGGCCTACGTGAGCGTCTATCCGTTCGTGCGGTCGTACGAGTGGTATCTGCTCGAGGACTCCGAGCGCCGGGCCATGCTGGCCGAGCACGGCAGGATGGCGCGCGACTATCCCGACGTGCGGGCCAACACGGTGGCGTGCTTCTCGCTCAACGACTACGAGTGGATGCTGGCGTTCGAGGCCGACGAGCTGCACAGGATCGTCGACCTGATGCGTACGCTGCGGGGCGCCCAGGCCCGCCGCCACACGCGCGTGGAGATCCCGTTCTACACGGGCGCCCGCAAGCCGGTGCGGGAGCTGATCGCGGCCCTGCCCTAAGGTGCGGTGGTCGCGGTGCGGTAGAACTCGGCCGCGGTGACGGTGGCGGGGACGCCGAGTTCGGCGGCGACCGCGGTGATCGCGGTGGCGCCGACGGCGAGGTCGGCTTGGCCCTCGGTGGTGAAATACGGGGCGATGAACGTCTCGTAGTGGGCTCGGGCCTCGTCCGCGGTGTGCCGGCCGAGGAACGTCCGGATGTGCCGCACCGCGGTGTCGGGTTCGTCGTGGATCACCCGCAGGGCGCGCCGATGGGCTCGTACGACGGCCTGGACCGCGGGGTCGTCCGGAGGGATGTGGGTGGGATCGACGGCCACCCCGACGGTGGGGATCTGGAAGTGGTCGCCGACCCAGGCCGGCACCCGCCAGCCGTGCTCGGCGGCCACCGCCTCCGGTGCCATGGTGCTGCCGACCAGGGCGGCGTCGATCCTGCCCTCGTGCAGCAGCCGCAGGTCCATGCCGTAGTCGCCGGGCGGGCGGACGACGGCGCGGATGTCGAGGTCCGGGTCGAGGCCGGCCCGGCGCAGCACGATCCGGGCGAAGCACCCCGGTGCGGTCTGCGGGGCGTGCACCGCGACCCGCCGACCGGCCAGATCGGCCAGCGAGGTCAGACCGGCGCGGGCGAGGAACCAGAACAGTGGGCGGTGGGTGTTGACGTTGAGCGCGACCCAGGGCACGCCGTCGGCCAGCCGGGACAGCAGCGCCCGGCCGAGCCCGATGGTGGCGACGTGGCGCAGCCGCTCCTCGTCCCAGGAGCAGCCGTCCCGCAGCGCGACGTGGACGCCCTCGTCGGCGTAGTAGCCCTGCTGGTCGGCGATGTAGGCGACCAGTTCCTCGTGCAGGCCGCGCCCGACGTAGGCGAGATCGATCGTGTACATCAGTACATGGCCATCCCGCCGTTGACCGCGGCCGTGGTACCGGTCATGAAGGCGTTGTCCTCGCTCGCGTAGAAGGCGACCACTTGGGCGACGTCGCCCGGGTGCGCCAGGCGGCCCAGCGGGGTGGCGGCCACCTGCCGCTGTACGAGCTCCTCGTCGAGCACGTTCGCCATCCGGGTGTCCGCGACCGGGCCGGGCTCGACGACGTTGACCGTGATGCCGCGCGGGCCCAGTTCCTGGGCGAGGTAGCGGGCGAACTGCGCCAGTGCCGCCTTGGCCGTGCCCAGCGCGACCATGCCCTCCCGGGGCCGGCGGCTGAGGCCGGTGCCGAGATAGATGATGCGTCCCCAGCTCTGTTCGGTCATGGCGGGCAGGACGGCCTTGGTGACCGTGAACGCCGCACGCATCTCGTCGTCGAGCTTCCCGCCCAGCTCCTCCCATGTCATGTCCTGGAAATGCTTGATCACATATGGGGTGAGCGCGTTGTGCACGAGCACGTCGATGCCGCCCCATGCCGCCTCGACCTGCCGGATCATGCGCCCGACCGCCGTCGCCTCGCGTACGTCGGCCTGCGCGGCCATGGCCCGGCCGCCGGCGGCTTCGATGCCGGCCACGACCTCCTCGGCCGCCCTGGTGCTGCGGAGGTAGTTGACCACCACGCGCATTCCTCGCGCGGCCAGAAGGCGTGCGGTGGCCGCGCCGATTCCGCTGCTGGCCCCCGTCACCAACACCACCCTGCCGGTTGTCTCAGCCACGGGCCCACCCCCTGCCCATCCTGCGGCCTGGACTGTCCCTGCTCTTCCTTGCTGCCCCCGGGGCTTTCCGGATAACGGCAGAAAGAGCGAGGCCGAAGTTGGCGATCCGGGCGACTTGATCTATCCGCTTTGTCACAATCAGGGAAATCCTCTGTTCGTACGGGCGGCTTGCGGTGGCACGTTCCAAGGCACGCGGGGTCCGGGGCGGCGTCCCACGGTGGCGGGGAGGGCGGGGTGATGGGTGGATCGGGAAAACGGGGGAGCCGGCGGCGCGGGGCAGGCCGTCATGTGGCGACGCGCTCGCGGCGGCGCGGTCGGGGCCGGCGGTGGGCGGTCGGCGCGGTCGGGGCCATGGCGTTGGCCGGCGGCGTGGCCGCGGTGCTCGGCGCGAACGGGACCTTCGGCGGGGCGCTGACCGCCGCCTCGTCCCAGCAGGCGCGACCGGCGCCGCAGGCTCGGGTGGAGCCGGAGAACGGCTCCGCGGCACTGCCGGGAAAGGGCGGCGGCACCACCAGTGCGGGGGTGAGCGCGGAGGTCAGGACGCGTGAGCTGCCGAAGTCGGAGCCGCCGTCCCAGGCCGCTCCGAGCCCGGGTGCGGTTTCTCCCGGTACGGTCGAGCAGGGGCTGGTGCCGGGCACCACCGACGCGGAGGACCTGGCGGGCGGTCCCGACCCCGGCGAGGCGGAGGGGTACAAGGCGAACGGCCCGTCGCGGCACACCGATCAGCAGGCGGCCGAGTATTTCCGTACGCACTGGGGCCCGGACGACAAGGCGCTGAAACGCCTCAAGGACATCCGCACGGTCGGCGGATATTTGCGCATTTACACGGATCTACCGGAAACGGCGGGGAACTCGTCCTCAGCGATCACGCTGTGCGAGCGCGGTCTGGCGTACCTGCGCGCGAGGGGCGTGGCCCATCCGGTCGTGTTCGTACAGGCCGAGTTCGGCGAGAACGGCAATCCCGTGCTCGCCAACATCCTCGGCCCGTCCGACACCAGCTGTCGCGTCACCCACCCCGCCCCTGACTAACGGACCCGGACGCGGGTCTTGGCGCACACCTCACACCGTTGCGTCACGACCCGCCCGATGGCCTCAATCGTCACCCAGCGATGGCGCAGATGGACAAAGCGCACACAAAACTCCTACCCGAGGCAGGTGATCAGTACGCGCTGTCGCTGGCCGATCACCCCTTGGGTTCAAGCCTAAGGGAGATCGAGTTGATGCAGTAACGATCGTCGGTCGGAGTGGGATATCCCTCTCCGTGGAACACGTGCCCCAGATGCGAGTCGCACCGCGCGCACCGCACCTCCGTACGCACCATTCCATGGCTGTCATCCTCGATCAGCCGGACCGCGTCGGAGTCGCCCGGCGCGAAGAAGCTCGGCCACCCGCAGTGCGACTCGAACTTCGTGTCCGACCGGAACAGCTCCGCCCCGCACGCGCGGCACGAGTAGACGCCCTCCGCCTTGGTGTCCACGTATTCGCCCGTGAACGGGCGCTCGGTCCCGGCCTCCCTGAGGACGTGGAACTCCTCAGGCGAGAGCTGGACCCGCCACTCGGCCTCGCTCTTGACCACCTTCTCCATGCGTCCAGCGTACGAGATCGGAGGCGATGAGAGATCAGGCAAAAAGAGATCTTCGCAGGCTGAAGCATCTGTTCTGGGGTGAATTCGCGTCTTTGTAGGCAAGGGGGTGTCATCGCCTCCTGTCAGGGGTGAGATCATCCGCAGATCCCGCCAGGCGGCACAGCCCACGCCCGTGCTGGAGCCGCTGGGGATCGCCACGGCCGGCCGGGTGGCGCGCCAGCGCCCGGAACGGCGGCGGGTGATCTAGCGGCCCGTCCCGTCGAGCCCTCGGTCCCGCCACCGAGGCGGCTCCGGGACGGGCCCACCTCGGCCATGGCACGCGAGGGAGCGCCGTTGCCTGGACTGAGGAGCGTCGGGAGCACGTGAGGCGACGGAGCCCCCTCCACGAGTGGAGAGTATGTTCGGTGCATGGCATCGCCGTACATCGAGCTGCAGGTGGGGGAGCGGACCGTCAAGGTCACCAACCCCGACAAGGTCTACTTCCCGGAGATCGGCGCCACCAAGCGGGAGCTGGTCGAGTACTACGTGAGCGTCGGCGAGGGCGCCCTGCGCGCGCTCAAGGACCGGCCCACCAACCTCAAGCGCCACCCCGACGGCGTACAGACCGAGGCGATCTATCAGAAGCGGATGCCACCCAAGCACCCCGACTGGCTCCAGTCGGTGACGGTGCGGTTCCCGAGCGGTCGTACGGCGCAGTCGCTGCGGGTCACCGAGGTGGCGGCCATCGCCTGGGGCGCGAACCTCGGCACCATCGACTTCCACCCCTGGCAGGTGCGGGCCTCCGACGTCGAGCATCCCGACGAGCTGCGCGTCGACCTGGACCCGCAGCCGGGCCTGGACTTCGACGCCGCCCGCAAGGCCGCGCTGCTCACCAGGGAGGTGCTGGGGGAGCTGGGGATGACCGGGTTCGTGAAGACGTCGGGCAACCGCGGCGTGCACATCGCCGTACGCATCGAGCCGCACTGGGACTTCATCCAGGTACGTCACGCCGGCATCGCCCTGGCCAGGGCCGTCGAGGACCGGGACCCGGGGCTGGTGACCACGGCGTGGTGGAAGGAGGAGCGCGGGGAGCGGGTGTTCATCGACTTCAACCAGAACGCCCGGGACCGTACGATCGCCAGCGCCTACTCCGTCAGGGCCCAGCCGCATGCCCCCGTCTCGGCCCCGCTGACCTGGGACGAGCTGGTCGACGCCGACCCGCGTGACTTCGACATCCGTACGGTGCCGGCCCGGTTCGCCGAGGTGGGCGACGTGCACGCGGCCATCGACGACGTGGCGCACTCGATCGAGCCGCTGCTGGAGCTCTACGCCAAGGACGACCGGGGCGACATGCCGTACCCGCCCAACTACCCGAAGATGCCGGGCGAGCCCATGCGCGTGCAGCCGAGCCGGGCCCGGAACGCCGACTAGCGGACGAGGTGGTGCGGGGCGAGTTCGCGGATCTCGCCTCGCCGCATGTAGACCACCCGGTCGGCCAGGCCGTTCTGCTCGATGTGGTGGCGGAAGTCCTCCAGCGGTGAGCTGAAGGCGGCGTAGTCGTCGTAGTGCACCGGTACGACCGCGTGCGGGTTGATCAGGTCGCACCACGACGCGCCCTGCTCGCCGTCCATCGTGACGAGCAGGAGGCCGAGCAGCCGGGCGCCGCCCAGGTGCACGATGGCCAGGTCGACGTCGGGGAAGCGGCGCGGGATCGCGTCCAGGCGGCGGTCGAGCAGCGTGTCGCCGCTGATGTGCACGGTCAGCTCCAGCCGTTCGTCCAGGTTGCGGAACTCCAGCATCGTGCCGATCACGGGCGGCAGCAGCGCCTCGGCCGGGCCCGGCGCGTGCTTGGCGGGCAGAGCGGTGATCCTGACCGTGCCGTGCGGGCCGCGTAGCTCGTGCGTGTGCCATTCCTCCAGCCCTACGCTGCGGCGGAAGCCCTGGAGCCGGAGTCTGCGGGCCGCCGCGGTCGTCGTGACGATCACCGTGCCCTTGTCCAGTTTCCTGCGGGCGACCCGGTCCCAGTGGTCACCGTGCAGGTGCGACAGCACCACCCCGTCGAGCGGCGGCAGGTCCTCGATCTCCAGGGCCGGGTCGGTGAGGCGGCATGAGGACAGGCCGTAGCCCAGGTAGGCCCGCTGGCCCCGGTGCAGGAAGTTGGGATCGGTCAGCAGCGTGAGGCCGTTGTAGCGGATCAGCGTGGTCGCGTTGCCGATGAACTGCAGGCTGCCTTTCACCTCGGCTCACCCCGGGTACGGCGAGCGCTGGTCGGGAGGCACGCCTCCGCCCTTGCCGCCCCCTTTGTTGCCCTTGTCCGTGGAGTGCGGGTGCTCGGCGCGCCTGGCGCCGCGCTGCTTGTCGGAGACGAGGTGGGTGGACTTGAACTCGGTGGGCGATTTGCCTGATCTGCGAATCTCGGGCTGCTGTGGATTGCTCATGGCATTTGTCCCCCTTTATGCGGTTATTTCCTGCCACGTTGGGGCGTGCTTAAACCCTCCGTGTCTGGCTGGTTTCACTTCGATCACATTACTTGACTCGTTATCTAATAATTCGCAAGGCTCTCTTGTGTATCGGGGGGACAACCGATTCTGGAGCCTTCTCTCATGGCAAAAGCGCGACATCTCGCGGCGCTGGTGGCCGTCTTCGTGGTCGGAGGAGTGACCCTGGCGGCGGGCCCGTCCCATGCCTCCGCCCGCACCGGTCCCGACCTGCCGGTTGACCTACCGGTCGATCTGCCCACCTGCCTGCTTCCGCTGCCGCTGCTCTGCGACGAGCAGCCCGAACCCGAGCCTGAGGAGCCGAGCCCGCCGCCCTCCGCCGAGCCCGATCCCGGCCGATCCTGGCCGGGGCCGGAGGAGTCCGCCCGGCCGTGGCGGCCCGCGGCCGAGAACGAGCACCGAGTGCCGAGGGGGCACCCGGAGACCGGTGGCGGCGGGCTCGCCCCGGACGACCCGATGTGGCCGTTCGCGCTGGGCGGGGTGGCGCTGCTGACGGGCGCGGGGCTGGCCGGAGCCGCGGTACGACGCCGCAGAGGTGTCGCCTAGCTTGGCCGCAGCGGAAACCCCGAGCCGGGACCCATCCGCGCGCCGGGACCTGGGCGGTGGCCGGAGGTCCGGGCAGCGGGGGATGCTGGTCGTGGCCGGTGCGGTGTCGTTGGCCGGGGCGTTGCTGATCGGGCTCGGGCTGAGCGGCATCGTGGGCGGGGAGCCCGAGCCGGAGCCCGTCGCCGCCACGCGGCGCGGACCCGTCGAGGGTGCTGCCCCGGTCACCGGCCTGCCGCTCGGCAAGGTGGCCGCGCCCATGCGGGCCGCCAAGCCGACCGCCGTCTACATCCCGTCCATCGGCGTGGCCGCCTCGCTCATGGAGCTGGGCCTGGACGCGGCGGGCGCCATCGAGAACCCGCCGTTCGACCCTCCGGACCTGGCCGGCTGGTACCGCTACGGCCCCGTGCCCGGCCAGCGCGGCGCCGCCGTGATCACCGGCCACCTGGACACCAGGTCCGGCCCCGCCGTCTTCGCCAACCTCAAGAACGTCAAGCGCGGCGACCAGGTGCAGGTGCTGCGTGCCGACCGCTCGGTGGCCGTGTTCGTCGTCGACAAGGTCGAGCACACGCCGAAGCGCAGCTTCCCCGTCAAGAAGGTGTACGGCAGGCTCGCCTATCCCGGGCTGCGGCTGGTGACCTGCGGCGGGACGTTCGACCGGCAGGCGCACAGCTACCGGGACAACACGATCGTGTACGCGCACCTGGCGGCGCCGTACTACCCCAAGAGCTGATCAGGGGTCGCGCGGCAGGCCGAGGGCGCGTTCGGCGATGATGTTGAGCTGCACCTCCGTGGTGCCGCCGCCGATCGTGAACGCCCGCGTCGCGAGGATCATGCGGTTCCAGCGGCGGCTCGCCGGGGCCAGCGACCAGCAGAACTCCGAGATCGCCTGAGCGTGCCGCATACCGAGCAACTTCCGCACGCTGGACGCGGTCGCGGCGTCCACGCCGGACAGCTTGGAGAGTGTCACGCGCAGGCCGAGTGCCGAGATGGCCTGGCCCTCGGCCCACAGCCGACCGGCCTGCTCGCGTTGCGACTGCCGGAGCGGGGGCAGCGTCGCGATCAGCTCGGCCATGTCGGTGTGCTGCGAGCCGGGGCCCCAGGAGTCGCCGAGCGCGACACGTTCGTGGGAGAGCGTGTCGCGGGCCACCCGCCAGCCCTCGTCCACCGCGCCGACGACCAGGTCGTCCGGTACGAAGACGTCGTCGAGGAAGACCTCGTTGAACACCTCGTCCCCGTTGATCTCCTTGAGCGGTCTGACGGTGACTCCCGGGGATGCCATGTCCACCAGGAAGTACGTGATCCCGTTATGTTTCGCTTTTTCGGGAGAAGTCCGGGCGAGGCAGATGCCCCAATGGGCGAACTGCGCGAGGGACGTCCAGATCTTCTGACCCGTCAGCGACCAGCCGCCCTCCACCCTCGTGGCCTTCGTCGCCAGCCCGGCCAGGTCCGACCCGGCGCCGGGCTCGCTGAACAGCTGGCACCACACGATCTCCCCGGTGAACGTCCTCGGCAGGAACCGCTCCTGCTGCTCCCGCGTGCCGTACCGGACGATGGAGGGGACGGCCCAGGCCGCGATGCCCAGGTTCGGCCGCTTGAGGTCGCGGAACTCCTGATGGATGATCACCTGCTCCAGCGGCGAGGCGTCCCTGCCCCAGGGCCTGGGCAGGTACGGCATGATCCACCCCTCCCTCGCGAACCTGCCCAGCCGGGCCAGCGGCTCCTCGGCTCGCAGCGACTCGGCCTCCGCCCTGATGGCGTCCCTGACGGCGCCCGCCTCCTCAGGCAGGTCCGGCTCCATCGCCCGCCGCACCCCGGCCGCCGCCAGCCCGGCCACCTCCTCGGCCCACGGTCCCGGGTCGCCGGCCAGCATGCGGTCGGACAGGGCCCGGCGGTAGTAGCGGTGCGCGTCGTGCTCGAAGGTGTAGCCGATGCCGCCGAGCACCTGGATCGCATCCGCCACGCACCGCACGGCCGCCTCGGTCCCCAGCACCCCGGCCACCCCCACCGCCAGCCTGACCTCGTCCCCGAGCCCGCCTCCGGTGACGTCCTCCGCCCGGGCCTTGTCCCCGAGCCCGCCTCCGGTGACGTCCTCCGCCCGGATTTCGCCCCCAGGTCCGCCCCCGGGTGTGGCGTCCAGGGCTCTGGCGGCGTCCCATACGGCGGCGCGTGCCTGTTCGAGGGTCACGAGCGCGGCGGCCACCCGGTGCTTGACCCCTTGGAACTGCCCGATCGGCCGCCCGAACTGCTCGCGTACCTTGGCGTACTCGGCCGCCGTCCGCACGGCCCACGCCGCCACGCCGCACGCGTCCGCCCCGAGCAGTACGGCGGCGAGTTCCCGTACCGGCACCTCGCCGAGGACCCGGTCGGCGGGCATGGTGCGCGCGGCGACGTAGCAGAGCGGCCGGTCGAGGTCGACGCCGTCGGCGGGTTCGGCGACGACGTCGGCACGGTCGAGCACCGCCCATCCCCGGCCGTCCACCGGCACGAGGAAGAGGTCGGCCTCCGGCGAGCCCAGCGCCAGAACGCGTCCCGGATCGCCATCCTCGGCGGGGAACGCGACGGCGGCGGTCACGGATCCGTCGGCGAGCCCCGCGATCAGCGACGCGGCGGTCACGGCGCCTCCGGCCGGGCGGGCAGGTCCGGGCCAGGTAAGTGCGGCCGAGGTCAGTACGGTCGGCAGGTACGCGCCCGGGACCCGCCGCTCACCCAGCGCCTCCAGCGCGACGCACAGCTCCAGCAGCCCATACCCCTGCCCGCCGCACTCCTCGGGCAGATGCAGCCCCAGAATCCCCTGCCCCGCCAGAGCCGCGTGCTCGGTCGTGCGCGTGGCGAGCCCCCGTACGGAGTCGGCCAGCGCCTGGTGTTCCTCGGTGGTCCCGATGCCCATACGTCCGAACCTAGAAGATCATTCGGTCGATGGCCAGGAAACCAGACGGCCAGGAAACCAGACAGCCAGGAAAACCATTCGCGGCCGCCGGACTCGCCCCGCTAATCTCCCTGATGTCCTGACGATGGAACTCATGATCTGGGGAGGGGTGGATTAATGCCTGGCACCGCGCCTTGCGCGCCTCGTCGTGCCGTGGGCGGATCCTGCCTCTGAAACCCCACCTCTGACCGGCCGGACCGCCTGCCGTACCAGCATGCCCGCATACACCGCGAGGCTCGCTCGGCGCTCTCTTGCTGCCTTTCGACAAAGTCATTCCGGCAAGGAGTACCCAGGTTGTCCACCAACGGCAAACCTCGTTCCATCGTGAACACCGACACCTTCCCGTGCGTGCGCTGCGGCCTGACCGTGGCCGTGACCGCACCGGACGGCACCCGCCGCAACCACTGTCCGAGTTGCCTGCACTCGCAGCACGTGCTCGACCGTGCGGAAGGCGGCCCCTCGGAGTGCGGGGCGCGGATGATCCCGATCTCGATCGCGGTCCTGCGCACCGGCGACTGGATGCTCATCCACCGCTGCACCCGGTGCGGTGAGCTGACGTCCAACCCCATCTGCGGGGACGACAACCAGCTCATCCTCATGCGCATGGCCGTACGGCCGCTGGCGCAGCCGCCGTTCCCGCTCGAGGCGTTCGGCGGTCTGTGACATGCCCAGGAGGAACCCGGCCCGGGACAGGGCCCGGCAACGCAAGAAGGCGCATCACCCGGACGCGTTCCGCTGTGTCTCCTGCAGGCTGGACGTCCCGATGATCGCGCCGGGCACCGCCCACCGTAACCACTGCCCGCACTGCCTGACGAGCCTGCACGTCGACCACCGGATCCCGGGGGACCGCCGCGCGGCCTGCCGGGGCAGGATGGCGGCGCTGAGCATCACCGTCCGGCCGGACGGGGAGTGGCTGATCATCCACCACTGCCAGTCCTGCGACGAGCTCAGCGCCAACCGCATCGCGGGCGACGACAACGCGCTGGCCCTGCTCCGCATCGCCATGCGCCCCCTGTCCGCGCCCCGCCTCCCCCTGCCCGCCTGGGCGGGGTAGGCGACCCGACGGCCGTCCGGGGTGACCCCCGGACGGCCCGATGCGCCCCGACGGACATCGGGTCAGCTCAGGCGGCCGTCCTGGTGGAGGTCGTCGAAGATGATCTGGTCCACGGGCGCCACGCGGTCGCGGTCGGCGTAGGTGAGCCACACCACCTCCTCGATCTCGCTGCTGGGCGTCGGCGTCCCCTCGTGGTCGGCGGTGTAGCAGGTCATCTTCACGATCACGCCGTCGGCGTGGCTGTCCGCCTGAGCCTGGTACGTGCCCAGGTGGACGGCGGTGGAGGGGACGATGGCGACCGACAGCTCCTCGTCGATCTCGCGGACGAGGGTGTCGAGGTCGCTCTCGCCGGGTTCGCGCTTGCCGCCGGGGAGGTAGTAGACGGTCTTGCCCCGTGACCGGGTACTGAGGATCTTGCCGTCCGCCAGGTGGATCCACGCGATCTTGTCAATCATGCCGACCATCATGCACATATCCCTCCGCATTTATCCCCCTTGGAGAGTCATCGGATGGTTGGTCTTTTCCTGCGACCGCGCGGCTTACATACGTCATCCCCGCAGAGATCTCTGGCACTCCCGAGACAGAGAAAACCACACCCAGAGCGTTCTCGCCGAGCCTCGCAATCTCGCGCTACCTGCGACGATGTCTCAGGGGAAGCGGAGATCCGCGTCATCGGGGCACGGAATCCCTTCCGAGTACATGCAAAGGCAGGAGTACGTGGACATTGAGGCGGAGATCCGCGCTTTGAAGCTCCGCATCGACGCGTTCGAAGCGATCGTGCGTTCCGGTGACGCAGATTCTGACGACTACAGCCATGCCCACCTGCGAACGGGGAGACGTACACGCGCGAAAGGCTCGAAGATCACCTCGGCGGACATCGCCGTCGCCGAGATGCGGGCCGAGATCGCGGATGTTCAGCTGGAGATCTCCCAGGACTTCGCGGCCCTGGGCGACGAACTGACAGGTCTTCGACGGCAGACCAACGATCAATTCATCTCCGCCCGCGCGGAGATCCTCGGGGTATTCGACTCCCTGCGGCACGACATGGTCGACCTCGGCCGCAGGCTCGACCGGTTGCTGGAGACCCGCAACGCATAGACGGGGGCGCGGCCAGGTCTCGCACCTGGCCGCCACTCCCGCCCGCGAGGTCAGTCCCCGAACTCCAGGTGCAGGGCCCGGGTGAAGTCGGAGATCGCCTCCTCGTGGCGGTCCGCCTCCTGCAGGATCTCCCCGCGTACGCGGAATGCCCAGATGTACTCGGGATCCAGCTCGATCGCCCGGTTCAGATCGCTCAGCGCCGCCTCGTTGTCGCCCAGCTCGCTCAGCACCGCCCCCCGGCTGCCATAGGCCCGGTC
This sequence comes from Nonomuraea sp. NPDC003709, assembly GCF_040610775.1. Classification (NCBI taxonomy): domain Bacteria; kingdom Bacillati; phylum Actinomycetota; class Actinomycetes; order Streptosporangiales; family Streptosporangiaceae; genus Nonomuraea; species Nonomuraea sp. NPDC003709. The sequence goes on from NZ_JBEXMW010000004.1 coordinate 320,737, forward strand.
GTTCTCGGGGTCCAGCTCCACCGCGCGGCTCAGGTCCGCCAGCGCCTCCTCGTACCGGTCGATCATGCGGTACGCCTCGCCGCGCCGGCTCAGCGCGCGCACGTACTCCGGGTTCGCCTCCAGCGCCTTCGTGTAGTCCTCGATGGCCTCGGCGTAGAGGTGCATGCGCTGGTACAGGTCGCCCCGGGCGGCCCAGGAGTAGGGCAGGTCCGCGTTCAGAGCGATGATCTTGGCGTGTTCCTCCAGGGCCTCGTCCAGGCGGTCCAGGTCCACCAGGACGTCGGCCTTCGCCTCCAGGATCCACAGGGAGTCGGGGGAGAGGGTGAGGGCGTGCTCGAAGTCGGTCATGGCCTCGTCCAGGCGGCCCATCGCGGCGTACGTCTGGCCCCGGGAGCCCAGCGCGTACGCGCTGTCCGGCTCCAGCTTGAGCGCCTCGTCGAAGTCCTCCAGGGCGGTCTCGTAGCGTTCGATGACGCGATGGCTCTCGCCGCGCAGCCGCCAGGCGCGGGCGTTGTCCGGTACTAACGCGATCGATTCCGTCAGATCCGCGATCGCGGCGTCATACCTCGACAGGGCGATGTACGATTCGGCACGACTGCGTAGTACGGACGCACGGGACTGCGCGGCTGCGTCCGGCAGCTCGGATTCGTCCTTGATCCCCTCGCTCATGAGGCGTAAATCTATCCGACTAAATCTGGATTATGGCCGCCTTTTCGCGGGTGTACTCGAGGACCGAATCGTGCCCGTACCCGCTGTCCTTGACGCCTCCGAACGGGAGGCCGGGCGGCATCTGCCGGAACGTGTTCACCCACACCGTCCCGCTCTGCAGATCGCGCACGAAACGGTGCGCCCGCCCCAGGTCACGCGTCCAGACGCCGGCCGCCAGGCCGTAGCGGGAGTCGTTCGCGATCTCCAGGGCCTCCTCGTCGGAGGAGAACGGCATGGCCACCGCCACCGGGCCGAAGATCTCCTCCTGGCAGAGCCGGAGCGAGTTGTCCGTGGTCGTGTAGAGGGTGGGGGAGACCCAGTAGCCGCCCGGCAGGCCGGGCACCACCTCCGCCCCCGTCCGCCCGCCGAAGAGCAGGCTCGCCCCCTCCTTCTCGGCCAGCTCCAGGTACGACCTCACGTGCTCGTACTGGGCCGAGGAGACGATCGGGCCCATGGTCGTCCGCAGGTCGAGCGGGTCGTCCAGGACCAGTTCGGCGCAGATGCGCGCGATGCGCTCCAGCAGCTCGTCCCAGATCGAGTGGTGGATGAGGATGCGGGAGCCGGCCACGCAGACCTGCCCGGCGTTGCCGGTGTAGACGGAGTTCACGGTGACGCCCTGGGCGGCCGCGTCCAGGTCGGCGTCGGGGAAGACGATGTTCGGGGACTTGCCCCCGAGCTCGAACGTCAGCGGCTTCAGCGCGTCCGCCGACGCCCGGGTGATGGCCTGGCCGGTGGCCGTCGAGCCGGTGAGGCTGATCTTGGCGACGTCGCGGTGCCGTACGAGCGCGTCCCCCACCTCCTCGCCCAGGCCGCTGACGATGTTCAGCACCCCGGGCGGGAACACCTCGGCCAGCAGCTCGCCCAGCCGCAGCACCGACGCGCTCGCCTGCTCGGCCGGCTTGACGATCACCGTGTTGCCGGCCGCCAGCGCGTACGCCGCCTTGGCCGAGAACGTGGAGACGGGCGAGTTCCACGGGATGATGCAGACCACCACCCCGTACGGCTCCCGCCGCGTCAGCCCGAGCGTGTCCGGGCCGAGGATGACCGTGTCGCCCTTGGCCGCGTCCAGGCACTGCCCGGCGGCCAGCTGCCACAGGTACGCCATCCCGGGCAGGTCCTTCTTCAGCGTGTCGCGCAGGATGCGGCCGTTGTCGCGCGTCTCCAGCCTGGCCAGCTCCTCGGCGTTGCGGGCGAACACCTCCGACACCTTGCGCAGGTAACCCGCTCTGGCCAGGGCGGGCAGCGCCGACCAGGCGGGGAAGGCGCGCCGGGCCGCCGCCACGGCCGCCTCGGCGTCGGGCGCCCCGCTCGCCGGGATCCGCGCCCACACCTCCCCGGTCGCCGGGTTGACCGAGTCGAGGGTTCTGCCGTCGCTTGCGGGGACCAGCTCGCCGCCGACGAGATTGCGATAGTCAGACACGGACCAAGCATATGCTTGCTTGTCATCATTCGCCATGAAGCCCTAAGATCACGTAAAGTGCCCGGATCTTCACGCATAGCGGTCCTTGGCGTCGGGGAAGACGCTTCGCATGGCATATCGACTGTTGAGCCGGTTGGTGTATGGCTCCCGATACGACCGCATTCCCTGGGCGCAGCGGGTGTACGTCCGTCCGGGGGAGCGCCTGGTGCGCGAGGCGCAGTGGCAGCTGCTGACCACGCGGGCCCCGGTCATGGAGCTGACGGACTACCGCAGGCTCAGGCCGCTGAAGGCGAACGAGGAGTTCCTGGCCTGCATGATGTGCGGGGAGTCGCGCCAGCAGCCGATGTTCGAGCCCTCCGGCAACGGCTGGCACTATCACGTCGTCCGCTGCCCCTCGTGCGGCTTCCTCTACCGCAACCCCAACATCCTGCCCGAACGCCTCGGCGACCTGTACGCCACCGGCTACAACACCTTCCTGACCGGCTCGTACGCCGCCAAGCGGCAGCGCCGGTACGAGCTGACCATGGACGCGTTCTCGCCGGTGTTCGACGAGGGCAAGGAGCGCCGGCTGCTCGACTTCGGCTCGGGGGCCGGGCTGTTCCTGGAGCTGGCCGAGCGGCGCGGGTTCGACGCCTGGGGCGTGGACCTGTCGCCGGAGTCCGTCGTCCAGGCCAACGAGCGGCTGAGCAGGGCCCGCGCGTATCTGGGCGCCCCCGAGGACGTGCCGGAGATCGCCGCGGGCGGGTTCGACGTGATCACGCTCTGGTCGGTGCTCGCGCACCTGCCCAGGCCGCTGGACGACTTCCGTAGCTTCCGCCGCCTGCTGGCGCCCGGCGGCGTGCTGCTCATCCTGACCGTGAACGCCCAGTCGCTGCTGCTCAAGGCGTACGGGCCGGCGTGGAGCGGCTTCACCAGGAACCACCTGATGTTCTACTCCCCGTGGACCGTGCGCAGGCTGCTGAGCCGTACCGGCTTCGCGGGCGTCTCCTTCGCCCCGCACTACGGCGACACGGTCGAGGCCGGCACGACCGCCCTGCCCCGCCCGCTGCAACGGAGGCTGCGCCGCAGCGTGGACCTCAGCGACGGCGGCAACATGATGCGCGTGCTGGCCTTCGCCGACGACGAGGCGATCGGCCGCTGGGGCGGCGGCCCGCTCACCGTCCACCGCCTCGGCCGCTGAACTCCTCGTCGTAGACCACTTCCGCGCGGCCGAGCGTGGTGCGGCGGCCCGTGTCGTCCTCGCCCCACAGCTCCAGCTCCGCCCGGTTGCCGTCGGTCGACACCACCCGGCCCCGGCACGTGTGGGCGCGGTCGCGGAAGTCCATGCCGCGGTAGCTGACCTCCAGCACGGCCAGCCGCCCCCGTCCGCCGAGCCAGCCGGTGACGAGCCTGCCCAGGTAGGCGGCCTTGAGCAGCCCGTGCACGGCCAGCTCGGGGTGGCCGAGCGAGCGGGCGAAGGCGAGGTCGTAGTGCATCTCGTAGAAGTCGCCCGACGCTCCGGCGTACTCGACGAGCCTCCGCAGCGTGGTCGTCTCCGTCAGCGGGGGAATGTCGGTCATTTCCTGATCCTGGTGCCGATGTGCCTGACCACCAGCTCGCCGTCCGGCCGGTGGAACTCCGTCTCGAATGTCAGCAGCGCCATCGGCCCCGCCGACCCGTTCTTCTCGACGACCCCGGTGAACCGCGGCCGCGACACGATCACGTCGCCCACGCGCAGCGGCGCGTGGTACTCGAACCGGTCGCCGCCGTTCAGCCAGCCGGACCCGTACGACGAGGCGGCCGGCAGCGACGGCGGCTCGTCGAGGAAGCACGCCGTGAACGTGGGCGGCACCTCGTCGCCCGACGCCCCGACGGCGCGCAGGTAGAAAGCCAGGTGCCGCCGCTCGACGACGTCCTCGCGCGGCGGCCCCGTCCAGCCCACCGCCTCCTGGAGAGCCTCGATCATGTGTCTCCTTCCCTGACCCGCTTCAGCCAGGCCAGCGACTCGGGGGAGTGGCCGCCGACCCGGTCCTCGATGCCGTCGAGGAACGCCATGTCACCGTGCCCGGCCAGCTCCCGGTGCACGGCCTCGGGCGAGCCGGCCTCGATCACCTCCAGCAGCCGCCGATGCCGCTCCCAGTCGTCGACGAGCGACTCGCCGGACGCCCTGACCTGCCGGTTCATGCCCATGCAGAGCAGCATCTGGAGCTGGATCGACCGGTAGGCCTCCTCCAGCCGCCGGTGCCCGGACAGCCCGATGACCGAGCTGTGGAACTCGACGGCCTGCTCCAGCACCCCCAGCCAGTCGCCGGATCGCGCGGCGGCCTGGTGCCGGTCGAGCGCGGCGTGGCAGCGCCGGAGCCGGGCGGGCTCGCGTACCGGGACGCCGAGGTCCACGGCCATCCGCTCCAGCTCCCGCCGCAGCGTGACGATCTCGTAGATGTCGTGCAGCGTGAGCTGCGTGACGAACGCGCCCCGCCGCGGCTGCTGGGTGATCAGCCCCTGCTGCTCCAGCACGCGCATGGCCTCGCGCAGCGGCGGCCTGCTGACGCCCAGCTCCTGGGTGAGCTGGTTCTCCACGACCCGGTCGCCCGGCTGCAGCTTGCCGCTGAGCAGCATGCGCATCAGCGCCTCGGTGGCGAGCTGAACCATGCTGGGGGGTGCCTCGATGCGCATCGTGGTCTCTCTTGTCGTAGGCGATCATCGTCTGCCGCCATAGTGCCGAAGAACTTCCGGCAGAACCCTTGTCTAGCTCACTTGTCTTCTGTAGACAATAGACCAATCCGGCCCGAAGTGAGGTTTTCGTAACACATGACCACTCCACTGTCCGGCATCCGGGTCGTCGAGGTCGGCGCGTTCATGGCGGCCCCCTTCGCGGCCATGCAGCTCGCCGACCTCGGCGCCACCGTCATCAAGGTCGAGAACCCCGACGGAGGCGACGGCGTGCGCGCCGTCGGCCCGTTCACGGCCGGGCACAGCTCCCCGTTCGCCCGGCTCAACAGGAACAAGCGGTCGGTCGCGCTGGACCTGAAGTCCGAGCTCGGCGTGGCGGCCTTCCGCCGCCTCGTCGAGGACGCCGACGTCCTGGTGGAGAACCTCCGCCCCGGCGCCATGCGCCGGCTCGGGCTCGGCTTCGCCGACCTGAAGGAGCTCAACCCCGGCCTCGTGTACGTCTCCGCCTCCGGCTGGGGCCAGGACGGCCCGCTCGCGGACCTGCCCGGCCTGGACATCATGGCCCAGGCCAGGGGCGGCCTGATGAGCGTCACCGGCATGCCGGGCGGCGACCCGGTCAAGGTCGGCGTGCCCATCGCGGACCTGGTGTGCGGGCTCTACGGCGCGCTCGGAGCGATCTCCGCGCTGCACGCCCGCGCGCTGACCGGCCAGGGCCAGCACGTGGACGTGTCGCTGCTGGAGTCGGCCGTGTCGTTCGCCATCTGGGAGGCGGGCAAGTATTTCGCCACCGGCGAGGTGGGCGGGCCGCTCGGGTCCGCGCACCAGAGTACGGCGCCGTACCAGGCCGTCCGCACCTCCGACGGCTGGTGCACGGTCGGCGCCGTCACCCCCAAGACCTGGCGCGGCTTCTGCGTGGCGCTCGGCCTGACCGCCCTGCTCGACGACGAGCGCTACACCGACGCGCACGATCGGCACGGCCTGCGCCACGAGCTGATCCCGGCCATCGAGGCGGCCACCACCCGGCGCACCACGGCCGAGGTCGTGGCCGCGCTCGACGAGCACGGCGTGCCGTGCGCCCCCATTTCCGACTACTCCCAGGTGTTCGAAGACGAGCACCTGAACCAGCGCGGGTTCTTCTGGGATGCCGAGCATCCCGAGATGGGCCCCGTACGCCAGCTCGGCTCGGCCATGCGTTTCTCGGACACGCCGACGAGACGCGGCCCCGCCGGACCGTCGCTCGGCGCGGACACCGTGGAGGTGCTGCGCGAGTGCGGTCTGACCGAGCAGGAGATCGACCGGCTGCTCGCCGAAGGCGCGGCGGCCCAATCCCCCACCCCCTTGGAGAGTTCATGAGCGACCAGCTGACCCCGGGTGTGAGCGCCGGCCTCACCTGGGTCGTGACGGAGCGGCACTGCACCCGCCGCGGCGACCACGACATCTTCTCGACCCCCAACCTGGTCCACCTGATCGAGGACGCCGCCATCGAGGCGCTGGCCCCGTACCTGGCCGACGGCGAGGGCAGCGTCGGCAGCAAGGTCGAGATCGCGCACGTGGCGCCCACGCTCAAAGGGGGCGAGGTGACCGCGACCGCCACGGTGACCGAGGTGGACCGGCGGCGCGTCGTGTTCGCCGTGGTCGCCGAGGACGCCAACGGGAAGGTCGGCGAGGGCACTCACGAACGCTTCATCATCAACCTGGACAAGTTCGCCGCCAAGCTCGCGGAGCAGGCGTCATGAGGGCGTGGGTCGCCGTGCTCCTGCTCGGGGTCGCCGCCTGCGGCACGAACGCCGACGCCGGGGGCGGCGCGTGGAAGCCGCGCGGCGACGTCCGCATGATCGTGCCGTTCTCGGCGGGCGGCGGCAGCGACCTGGCGGGCCGCGCCATCGCCGCCGCCCTGGAGAGGGCCCAGCCCGGGCTGAAGGTCACCGTGGAGAACCGCGAGGGCGGCTCGGGCGCGGTCGGCTACTCGGCCCTGCTCGGCAAGAAGGGCGATGGCAAGTACCTGCTCGCCACCGAGAACGCCATCCTGTCGCTGCCGCTCAGCGGCCAGGTGTCCTTCACCCGGCAGGACTTCACGCCGGTCGCCAAGCTGGCCGAGGACGGCGGCATCGTCGTGGTCAAGAAGGACTCGCCGCTCAAGACGTGCGCCGACGTGGTCGGCGCGGCCAGGAGCGGCCGGGTGAGCGTGGGCATGTCGGGTGCGTACGGCGTGGACAACGTGATCTTCACGATGATCGAGCAGAAGACCGGCGTGAAGTTCCAGCGCGTGCCGTTCGAGTCGGGCGGCGAGTTGGTGCCGGCCGTGCTCGGCGGCCAGATCCAGGTCGCCCTGCTCAACCCGGGCGAGGTGATCGGCCAGTTCAGGTCCGGCGACCTCCGGGGCCTGTGCGTCACCACGGACAAGCGCTACACCTACCCTGAGTTCGCCTCCCTGGGCACGGCCAAGGAGCAGGGCATCGACGTCTCGTACGTGCAGTTCAGAGGCTTCATCGGGCCGGGCGGGCTGGACGCGCGGGAGAAGGCGTACTGGGAGCAGGCGGCCAGGGGTGTGGCCAAGACCGCCGAGTTCCAGAAGTGGCTCAAGGACAACTACCTGCAGCAGGCCGAGCTGTACGGCGCCGACTTCGGCGAATACCTCGAACAGCTCGACACGGCGCTCGCGCCGGTGCTGAAGAAGTCGTCATGAGGCAGCTGCTCCGCGGCGAGGCCGTCGTCTGGGCGGTGCTGGTCTGCCTGGCGACGGCCATGGCCGCCGTCTCGTTCGGCTACGGCATCACCAAGGACGGCGGGCAGGTGGGGCCCGGGTTCCTGCCGCTGGTGAGCGGCGTGGCGCTGGCCGTGCTCTCGGCCGCCTGCCTCCTGCAGTCCGTACGCCGTGCCGCGCCCGCCACCGAGGCGGACGACCCCCGGCGCGTCCGGACGCTGTGGACCGTGTTCGCCATGCTGCTGGTCGCGCTGCTGCTGGTGCCGCTGACCGGGTTCCTGGTGGCGTTCGGGCTGCTGGTCTTCGCCGTGTCGGCGTTCGTGGAGAAGCAGCGGGTCGTGCCGGCGGCGGGCGTGGCCGTGGCCGCCACGGTGGTGATCTACGCGGTGTTCGTGCTGTTCCTGGCCGTCCCGCTGCCCGGCGGGCTGCTGGGCGTCGGAGGTGACGGGTGATGCTGGACAACCTGGTCATGGGCTTCGGCGCGGCCCTCACGCCCGCCAACCTGCTGTGGTGCTTCGTCGGCGTGCTCGCCGGGACCGTCATCGGCCTGCTGCCGGGGCTGGGCTCGACGACCGGCGTGGCCGTGCTGCTGCCGCTGACGCTGTCGTTCGAGCCGCTGACCGCGCTCATCATGCTCGCCGGGATCTACTACGGCGCCCAGTACGGCGGCACGATCACCTCCGTGCTGATCTCCACGCCCGGCGAGGCGGCCAGCGTGGTGACCGCGATCGACGGCTACCAGATGGCCCGCAAGGGACGGGCCGGGGCGGCGCTGGCGATCGCGGCCATCGGGTCGTTCGCCGCCGCGATCGTCTCGCTGGTGCTGCTGGTGGCGATGGCGCCGCCGTTCGCCAAGCTGGCGCTCGACTTCGGGCCGCCCGAGAACCTCGCCGTCATGGTCCTCGGCCTGGCCACCATCGTGAGCTTCTCCGGTGGGACGCGGCTGCGCGGCCTGGCGATGGCCGTGCTCGGCGTCCTGCTCGCGACCGTCGGCGTGGACGCGGCCACCGGGCTGCCCCGCTACACCTTCGGGGACGTGGACCTGCTGTCCGGGCTGCCGTTCGTCCAGGTGATGATCGGGTTGTTCGCGGTGGGGGAGGTGCTCTACCAGATCAGGCAGGGCGCGGCCGAGCCCATCCGGGCCCGCTTCAGGGACCTGGTGATCACCCGGGAGGAGCTGTCCCGCTCCAAGGGGGCGATCGCCCGGGGAAGCGTGATCGGCTACCTGCTCGGCTGCCTGCCCGGCGCCGGGTCCACGCTGGCGTCCTTCCTCGCGTACGGGGTGGAGAAGCGGGTCTCGCGGCACCGGGACGAGTTCGGGCAGGGTGCGATCGAGGGTGTCGCGGCGCCGGAGAGCGCCAACAACGCCGCCGCGAACGCCAACTTCGTGCCCACCCTCGCGCTGGGCATCCCGGGCGGCGCGACCACGGCGGTGCTGCTGGGGGCGTTCACGATGTACGGGATCCAGCCGGGGCCGCTGCTCTTCGACGAGCAGCCGGAGCTGGTGTGGGGGCTGCTGGCCTCGTTCTTCATCGGGAACGTGCTGCTGCTGGTGCTGAACCTGCCGCTGGCGCCGCTGTTCGCGCAGATGCTGCGGATCCCGTACGGGTACCTGTATCCGCTGATCCTGGTCACCAGCTTCGTCGGGGCCTATTCGATCGACAACAACATGTTCAGCGTGTGGATCGTGTTCGTTTCCGGACTGATCGGATATTTCATGAAAAAGTTTGATCTGCCGATGGCGCCGCTCGTGCTCGGGCTGGTGATCGGGGCGCTGTTCGAGAAGGCGCTCGTGCAGACGTCCGCGATGGGGGACGGCGACCTGACGATCATCCTCACCCGGCCGATCGCGCTGGCGGTGCTCGTGCTGGCCGCCCTGCTGGCGGCCGGGCCCTCGCTGCTGAAGCTCATCCCACGAAGAGTCAAGGAGACGGTGTGACCGAGCTAGTCGTCGTCACCGACGGGCCCGTGCTGCGGGTCACGTTCAACCGGCCGGAGCAGCACAACGCGCTGACCTGGGCGATGTGGGACGGTCTTTACGACGCCTGCGAGCGGGCCGACGCGGATCCCGCCGTCAAGCTGCTCGTGTTGTCGGGGGCCGGTGGGCGGGCCTTCGTGGCGGGCACCGATATTTCGCAGTTTTCCACCTTTGTCGATGGGGACGACGGGATCGCGTACGAGCGCAAGGTCCAGCGGATCATCGACCGGCTCGAACGCGTCAAGGTGCCCACCGTGGCCGTCGTCCAGGGCTACTGCGTGGGCGGGGGCCTGGTCGTGGCCGCCGCCTGCGACCTGCGGCTGGCCGTGCCGGGTGCCCGGTTCGGGGCTCCCATCGCCAGGACGCTGGGCAACTGCCTGTCGATGAACACGTACTCGCTGCTCGTCCACCACCTCGGCCCCGCCCGCACGCTGGACATGCTGCTGCGGGCCCGCATGTACACGGCCGAGGAGGCGCACGCCGCCGGGTTCGTGGCCGAGCTGTGCGCTCCCGACGACCTGCCCGCGCGGCAGGCGGAGGTGGAGGAGCGGCTGCTCTCCCACGCGCCGCTGTCGATGTGGGCGGCCAAGGAGGCGGTCAGGCGGCTGCGCGTGGCCGGCCTGCCGGACGGCGACGACATCGTGGCCACGGTCTTCGGCAGCGCCGACTTCCACGCCGCCGTGCCCGCCTTCCTCGCCAAGGAGCGGGCCACCTGGCAGGGCCGGTGAGCCTCGCGCTCTAAGATCGAGCCATGGAGCTGGCCCCTGGAGTGCGTGTCGCCGTCACCGATCGCCACGGGGGGATCAGCGTCCCGCCGTTCGGGTCGCGCAACCTCGGCGGGATGGTCGGCGACGACCCGGAGGCCGTGCGGGCCAACCGGGCGGGGGTGGCCGCCGAGCTGGGCGTGCGGGGCGTCGTGTTCATGCGCCAGGTCCACAGCGCCGACGTCGCGTACGTGAGCGAGCCCTTCGGGGACGATCCGCCCGCGCTCGACGGCGTGTTCACCACCGAGCCGGGGCTGGCGCTGGCCTCGCTCGGGGCCGACTGCCCGGCGGTGCTGGTGGCCGACCCGGTGGCGCGCATGGTGGGCGCCGCGCACTCCGGCCGCCCCGGCACCGAGGCGGGCATCGCGAGCGCCCTGGTGGCGGCCATGGCGGCCAAGGGCGCGGCGCCGGGCCGGATGGTCGCGCTGGTCGGGCCCGGCGCGTGCGGCCGCTGCTACGAGGTGCCCGCCGACCTGCGCGAGCGGGTGGCCTCCCGCGTCCCCGAGACGTGGTCCACGACGTCGTGGGAGACGCCCGCGCTCGACCTGCGGGCCGGGATCGAGGCCCAGCTCCGTGCCGCGGGGGTCCAGGACGTACGCCATGACGCCCGCTGCACGATCGAGTCGGCGGAGCTCTACTCGCACCGCAGGGAGCAGCCGGGCGGTCGTTTCGCCGGGCTCATCTGGCTCACATAGGCTCCTTTTTCCGCATTTCTTCGGTTAATGTCGCTCCATGCGCGTCGTCATCGCGGGGGCGGGCATCGCCGGGCTGACCGCGGCCCTGAGCCTGCACGCCGCGGGAATCACCGAGGTGGTCATCCACGAGGCGGTCGACGAGCTCCAGCCGCTGGGCGTGGGCATCAACATCCTGCCCCACGCCGTACGCGAGCTCATCGAACTCGGCCTGGCCGACCGCCTGGCGGAGATCGGCGTCGAGACCGCCGACCTCACCTTCATCAACCGGTACGGGCAGCGCATCTGGTCCGAACCGCGCGGGCTGACGGCCGGCTACAAATGGCCCCAGTACTCGATACACCGGGGCCGGCTGCAGTTCATGCTCCTGCGGGCGGTCCAGGAGCGCCTCGGCGCGGAGGCGGTGGTGACCGGGTCGCCCGTCACCGAGCTCGACCACGACGCGGACCTGCTCATCGGCGCCGACGGCATCCGCTCCGGCGTCCGGCAGGCGCTGTTCCCCGAGGAGGGCGAGCCGTTATGGAGCGGCGACGTGCTGTGGCGCGGCATCTCGTACAGCACGCCGTTCATGACCGGAAAGTCCATGATCATGGCGGGTGACGGCGCACAGAAGATCGTCATCTACCCCATCGCGCCGCCGGACCCCGACGGCAGGCAGCTGATCAACTGGGGCATCCAGCACAGGGCCACCGAGGCCACGCACCGGGGCGACTGGAACCGGCCCGTGAGCCTGGAGAAGGTCCTCCCGCACGTGGCGGACTGGCACTGCGACGAGCTCGACATCCCCGGGCTCATGGCGGCGGCGGAGAAGGTGTTCGAGTATCCGCTGGTGGACCGGGACCCGTTACCGTCCTGGTCGACGGAGAAGGTGACGCTGATGGGCGACGCCGCGCATCCGATGTATCCCACCGGCTCCAACGGCGGCACCCAGGCCATCATCGACGCCCGCGTCCTGGCCTACGCGCTGGCGACCGGCCGGGGGCTGGAGTTCTACGAGGAGCAGCGCCGGCCCGTCACGAACAACGTCGTGCTGGCCAACCGCAAGGACGGGCCCGAGGTCGTCCTGAAGCTGGCCCACCAGCGCGCCCCGCGAGGCTTCGCCGACGTCGAGGACGTCCTGCCGCTGGCCGAGCGCGAGGAGATCGCCCTGCGGTACAAGCAGCTGGCCGGCTTCGAGCCCGCCACGCTGAACGCACGCCGGAGCTGGTCGGTGGAGACCGGCGCCTCCCCGGAGTGAAGGATCAGGCGCGGGCCGCCGGAGTCAGCCGCTCTTGCCGCTCGACCTCCCCGAGTTGAACAACGCGTTGATGATGATGATCCCGACCCAGATCGGCACCAGGTAGGCCGCCTTGTCGTCCCCCAGCAGGACCAGCAGGAGGGTGGAGATGGTGCCGAGGCTGAGCGAGACGATCGCCAGGGCGAGTCGCTGCCCGTCGGGCGCCCGGTCGCGTGCCGGCGCCTTCGACGCCCGCTGCGCGATGCGCTCATCCACCCGCCGGTCGACCTCCTGCCCCATCTTGTCGAGGAAGGACTCGACCACGGCGTCCTCGAACTCCGGCCCGAGGTCCCGGCGGGCGGACACAGCTGCCTTTAACTCATCCCCTGTACTCATATGTCGAGATATAACGGGTGGCGTGGCTACCGGGCAAGGATGTCGTCCAGGTTGTAACTCACGGGACGTTCGAGCTGCTCGTACGTGCATGACTCCGGCGTGCGGTCGGGCCGCCAGCGCCGCCACTGCGCCGTGTGCCGGAACCGGTCGCCTTCCATCTGGTCGTAGGCCACCTCGATCACCAGCTCCGGCCTGAGCGGGATGAACGACAGGTCCTTCTTGGCGTTCCACCGCGACACCGCGCCGGGCACCCGCTGCCCGCCCGTCGCGGGCCCGGCGGCGGGCTGGCCGATGTTGGCCGCCGCCTGCTGGGCCCAGTGGCCCCAGGGGTGCTCGCTCAGCTCCGCGAGGTACGGCTTTATCTCCTCGACCAGCTCGGCCCTGCGCGCCATCGGGAACGAGGCCGCCACGCCCACGTGGTGCAGCCGGCCGTCGTCACCGTAGAGGCCGAGCAGCAGCGACCCCACGATCGGGCCCGACTTGTGCTCGCGGTAGCCGCAGATCACCACATCGGCCGTGCGCTCGTGCTTGACCTTGAACATCGTGCGCTTGTCGGGGATGTACGGCTGGTCACCCGGCTTGACGATGATGCCGTCGAGCCCCGCGCCCTCGAACATCTCGAACCACTCGGCCGCCTGCTCGTCGTTGGTCGTGACCGGGGTCAGCCGAATGGACTCGCCCTTTTCCGAAAATATCCCCTCAAGTCGCGCGCGGCGCTCCGAGAACGGCGTCTCCATCAGCGACTCGTCGCCCAGCGCCAGCAGGTCGAACGCGACGAACTGGGCCGGCGTCTGCTCCGACAGCAGCTTCACCCGCGAGGCCGCCGGATGGATGCGCTGCTGCAGCGCGTCGAAGTCGAGCTGCGACCCCCTCGGCAGCACGATCTCGCCGTCCACCACGCACCTGTCCGGCAGCTCCGCCCTGACCGCCTCGACCAGCTCCGGGAAGTAGCGCGTGAACGGCCGCTCGTTGCGGCTGCCCAGATAGACCTCGTCGCCGTCGCGGAACACGATGCACCGGAAACCGTCCCACTTCGGCTCGTAGAACAGCGAGCCGTTCTGCTTGGGCATGGCCTTGACCGGCTTGGCCAGCATGGGCGGCACCGGCGGGCGCACCGGCAGGTTGGGCACCGGCTGCTCTTCGGCGGGCTCCGCGAGCCCGGTCGGCTCCGTGGGCTCAGTCGGCTCGGTCATGGCTCTGCTCCCTGTCGTATTTGCAGAAGAGGACCCCCTCCTCCTCCAGCACCTGGCTGAGGCGCAGCGAGACCTCCGAGGGCTCGCCGTTGAGTATGCGCGCCGCGCCGCCCCCCACCAGCAGCGGGCTGATGGACAGGCACATCTCGTCCACCAGGTCCTGGGCCGCGAGCTGGGCGTTGATCCTGGGGCCGCCCTCGCACAGGATCCTGGTCAGCCCGCGCTCGTGCAGCTCCGTGACGGCCGGCACCAGGTCGACGCTCTCGCCCCCGGCCACGATGACGTCGGCGTGCCTGGCCGCCGCCTTGCGCCGCTCGTGCGGGGCGGCCTCGCAGGTGATCACGATCGTCCGGCTGGGCGCCTCGGTGAACAGCTCGTCGTCGAGGTCGAAGTCCAGGCTGCGGGTGATGACCGCGATGGGCGGCACCTCCGGCCTGCCCGCGCGGATCTCGCCCCACCAGTCACGCGGGGGGACGGGACCGTATCCCTCCTTGCGCACGGTCGCGGCGCCCGCGAGGACGACGTCGGCCAGGCCGCGCAGGGTCTGGAAGATCCGCTTGTCACCCGCGCTCGACAGCCCGCCCGAGCGGCCCTTGAGCCACGCCGCGCCGTCGGCGCTGGCCACCATGTTGAGCCGCAGCCACGGCCGCCCCTCGGGGTAGGCGTACGCCTGCACGATGTCCGTGTTGTCCTGTATGTCGGGATAGATGCGCCGCACTCCTCTACCTTGGCACACCCCACCGACAGTTGGCCCACGCGGGAGCTCGCGCTGGGGCGGGGCCCGCTCGTCGCGGGCCCCGCCCGGTTCCTGGGCTGGTCAGGCGGTGGTGAAGGAGATCCACGCGTCCGGGGGAACGTCGGGCCGGTTCGGCACGGCCAGGCGCTCCTCCGTCCACGCCTCACCGGCGATCTCGATGGCGACGCGCCGCCAGAACGCGACGGCCGCCGCGTTCGAGTCCTGGAAGGCGATCTTCCAGGGACCGGGGTGCCGGGAGATCACCTCCCGCACGACCTCCATCCCGATCCCGGACCGGCGCGCGCCGCGTACCACGAAGAAGCTGTTCAGCACGCGCGCCGGGCCGGACAGCGCGCGCACGAACGAGAATCCGACGGGCCGGTCGTCGCTGGTGAACAGGTAGGCCGCCCAGTCGTCGTCCTCGAGCGCCGAGCGCAGCCGGTCGCTGTGATAGGTGGCGTCGGGGTTGGGCAGCCCGCCCTGGAACTCCGCCATGTCGTGGCGGAACATGAGCCAGAGCCGTTCGACGGTGGGGTGGTCGGCGGCGCACACGGGCCGCACGGTTGCCAGAGAAATGGTCATACAACCACGTTCCGGCCGGAAGCAACGTCCGGCCGGAAAGGTAAAGCTAGCAGATGCGAGCGGGCATTTCGGGATATGGGGCGTATAGCACTTTTGTGTATCCAAGGACGCGCGGGCGTTCACGTGCTTACGTGGCGGAAGGGGATCGGGGGAGGGAGGCCCTGTGGGTCTGATCACCGCTGTGGCGTGGGCGATCGCCGCGCTGGCCGGAGTGTACCTGCTCTACTTCTGGCTCTCCGGGGACGGGCTGCGCCGGGCCAAGGTCACCCGCTTCCCGGCCGCGCTGGTGTTCTCCCACCCGACGCTGGCCGTGTCGGCGCTGGTGTGCTGGGTGGGCGGGCTGGTCACGGGGAGTAGGGCGCTGGCGTGGGCCGCGTTCGGAGGGCTGGCGGTGGCCGCGCTGCTGGGGTTCACGATGTCCACGCGCTGGCTCGGGGCCGGGCGGCACGCGACGTGCGGGCGCCGGTTCCCGGTGCTGGCGGTGACGCTGCACGGCCTGGCGGGGGTGGCGACGTTCGCGCTGATGCTGCTCACCGCGAGCGCGGCTGGCGCAGGACCTGGAGGGAACGGGCCGTGACGGCGACCAGGTCGCCGGCCTGCCAGCCCTCGTCCACGAACGCGTCCTCCATCGTCTCGTGGCTGGTGTCGAGCACGGGGACCCATCCGGTGCCGCACTCCTCGCCCGGCAGCGTGAACGACATGTTCTCGTGGTGGGCGTTGATGAGCAGCAGGAACGAGTCGTCCACGATCCGCTCGCCGCGCGGCCCGGGCTCGGTGATGGCCTCGCCGTTGAGGTAGACCATGAGCGACTTGGCGTAGCCGATGTGCCAGTCGCTCGCCGTCATCTCCGTGCCGCCCGGGGTGAGCCAGACCAGGTCGCGCTTGCCGTCCTCGGGATGGCGGCCGTGGAAGAAGCGGCGGCGCTGGAAGACCGGGTGCTCGCGGCGCAGCTTCGACAGCGCCCTGACGAACTCCAGCAGCTCCGGCTCCGTGTGCAGCATCGACCAGTCGACCCAGGCCAGCTCGTTGTCCTGGCAGTAGGCGTTGTTGTTGCCACGCTGGGTGCGGCCGATCTCGTCGCCGTGGGAGAGCATGGGCACCCCCTGCGACAGGAACAGGGTGACCAGGAAGTTGCGGCGCTGGCGGTGGCGGAGCTGGACGATGCCGGGGTCCTCCACAGGGCCCTCGGCGCCGCAGTTCCAGGAGCGGTTGTCGTTGGTGCCGTCGCGGTTGTCCTCGCCGTTGGCCTCGTTGTGCTTGTGGTCGTACGAGACCAGGTCGTTGAGGGTGAAACCGTCGTGGCAGGTCACGAAGTTGATCGAGGCGACCGGGCGGCGGCCGGAGGACTCGTACAGGTCGGCGGAGCCGGTCAGGCGGGAGGCGAACTCGGGGAGCGCGGAATGGGTGCCTCTCCAGAAATCGCGCACGATGTCGCGATATTTGCCGTTCCACTCCGTCCACAAAGGCGGGAAATTCCCGACCTGGTAGCCGCCGGGCCCCACGTCCCACGGCTCGGCGATGAGCTTGACCTGCGAGATCACCGGATCCTGCTGGATCAGGTCGAAGAACGCGCTCAGCCGGTCGACGTCGTGCAGCTCCCTGGCCAGCGCCGAGGCCAGGTCGAACCGGAACCCGTCCACGTGCATGTCGAGGACCCAGTAACGCAGCGAGTCCATGATCAGCTGCAGCGCGTGCGGCGAGCGTACGTTGAGGGAGTTTCCGCACCCGGTGTAGTCGAGGTAGTAGCGCCGGTCGCCGTCGTGCAGCCGGTAGTAGGCCGCGTTGTCGATGCCCCGGAACCCCAGCGTGGGCCCCATGTGGTCGCCCTCGGCCGTGTGGTTGTAGACGACGTCGAGGATGACCTCGATGCCCGCCTCGTGCAGCGCCCGCACCATCGCCTTGAACTCCAGCACCTGCTGCCCCCGCGTCCCCGCGCTGGAGTAGCCGCCGTGGGGGGCCAGGTAGGCCATGGTGTTGTAGCCCCAGTAGTTGGTCAGCCCGCGGGCGACCAGGAAGTGCTCGGGGATGTAGTGGTGGACCGGCATCAGCTCGACCGCCGTCACCCCCAGCGACAGCAGGTGATCGATGATCGCCGGATGCCCCACGCCCGCGTACGTGCCGCGCAGGTCGGGCGGCACGTCGGGGTGGCGCATGGTGAGCCCGCGCACGTGGGCCTCGTAGATCACGGTCTGGTGGTACGGGATGCGCGGTGGCCGGTCGTTGCCCCACTCGAAGAACGGGTTGATGACCACGTTCTTCGGCATGTAGGGGGCGCTGTCCTCGGTGTTGCGCCGGGTCGGATCGGTGAAGTAATAGGGGAACAGCGCCTGGTTCCAGGTCAGCTCGCCGTCGATGGCCTTGGCGTAGGGATCGAGGAGCAGCTTGGCGGGGTTGCACCGGTGGCCCTGCGACGGGTCGTGCGGGCCGTGGACGCGGTAGCCGTAGCGCTGGCCCGGCTGGATGCCCGGCAGGTAGCCGTGCCAGACGAACCCGTCGACCTCGGGCAGGTCGACGCGCTCCTCGGTGCCGTCGTCATGAAAAAGGCACAGCTCGACTCGCTCGGCGACCTCGGAGAACACCGCAAAGCTGGTGCCAACGCCATCCCAGGTGCCGCCGAGTGGATAGGGCTCGCCCGGCCAGACCTCGCGCATGTGGCCCAATTGTCGCACGCGAACACGCTCTTGGTCTCTCAATGCGCCGATCGCCCTCCGTACCGGGGTCTCCACGTGCCCGGCCTCCGGGCCGGGCAGGTCGCGGCGACCGTCAGAGCAGCTCGGCGTTGAGCGTGATCATGGTGCCCGTCAGGGCCTTGCTGACCGGGCAGTTGGCCTTGGCCGTCTCGGCGGCCTCCGCGAACTGCTCGGCCGAGATGCCGGGAACGTGGCCCTTCACCGTGAGCACGATGCCCGTGATGCCCTCACCCGGCTGGAACGTCACGTCGGCGCTGGTCTCCAGCGACTCCGGCGGGGTGCCGGCGCCGGCCAGCCCGTGCGAGAGCGCCATCGAGAAGCAGGAGGAGTGGGCGGCCGCGATGAGCTCCTCCGGGGACGTCTTGCCGTTGGCCTCCTGGGACCTGGACGGCCAGGAGACCTCGAACGTGCCCACGCCCGAGGTGTCGAGCGACACGGTGCCCGAACCGTTGATCAGGTTGCCCTTCCACTGGGTGGTGGCGGTGCGAGTGGTGGCCATGACGTGCTCCCTCCGTATTGGTCCTCCGACCTTATCGCGCGCCGGCAAACTCCCTGCCTCTCGGTCATCCAGCTCTACTTTTCCGGCGAATAATGACATGCTCGGGTCGCGGCGCCCCCGCCGCCTTCTGGTCCGGATTACACGGGAGCGTGGTGCCAGTGGAGGCACCGTACGACGACCGCCTGCTGCACCAGCGGGTGGTCGGCGGCGATGAGTCCGCGCTGGGCGAGGTCTACGATCGGCTCTCCTCGCTGATTTTCGGGCTCGCGCTGCGGGTCACCAGGGACCGGGTGATCGCCGAGGACATCACTCAGGAGGTGTTCCTGGTCTTCTGGGAGCGTCCCCTGTCCTATGACCCGGAGCGCGGCACCTTACGCGCCTGGCTCGCGACGATCGCGCACCGCCGCGCGGTCGACCACGTGCGCGCCGAGGAACGGCGGCGGGTGTCGGCACTCGGACCCAGGCTGTTCGAGCGCGAACCTGACAGACTGGAGGACACGGTCCTGGCCTCGGACGAGGCCAAACGGGTGCGGCAGGCGGTGACCTCGCTGCCCGACGGCCTCCGGGAGGCGGTGGAGCTCGCCTACTTCGGCGGCAGGACCTATCGGCAGGTGAGCGAGGAGCTGGGCGTGCCCGAGGGCACGGCCAAATCGCGCATCCGGCTGGCGCTGAGACGCCTGGCGGACGCGCTTGCGGAGGAAGAGGTGTAATGGACCCCATCGAGCGCCTCTATCTGGACGCGATGATGGAGGACCCGGAGGTGCCGGCCCGTTCGTTGCGGCCCCAGCTCCTGGCCGGGGCCAGGGCCCGGCGCAGGCCCGCGGCCCCCACCGCGACCTGGGCGGAGCCGTACGCGGGCCGGGTGGCCGCGATGGACGCGCTGCTGACCTCGGCCGTGGACGACGACTGGTCGCGCGTGATCGTCGAGGGCTGGACCCTCCAGGAGCTCGTCGCCCACCTGGCCGCCAAGGACGGCCTCCTGGCCGCCTCCGTCGGCGCCCCCGTCCTGGGGCCGCCCATGGGCGCGACCGATTCGACGGGACGTACGAGCGACGTTCAGGCGTACGAGCGCACCCGCAGCCCAGAGCAGACCAGAAGGGACTGGCGGGCCCAGGCCGACGCCCTCTGCCGCCACCTGGCCGACCTGCCGCCCACGACCCCGGCCACCCTGGACGGCATGGAGGTCCCGGTCCGCGACCAGCTCCTGGCGCGCTGCCTGGAGACCTGGATCCACACGGCCGACGCCGCCCGGACCGCCCGGCTGCGCCTGCCCGACCCCATCGCCGAGCACATCCACCCGACCGCCGACCTCTGCGCGCGCCTGCTGCCCTGGACGATGCTCCTGTCGGGCATGGACGGCTCCGGCCGCACCCTCCACCTCACGCTGACGGGCGCGGGCGGGGGCGAGTGGCAGGTGCCGCTGGGCGTGGAGGACACCCGGCCCGGCACGCCGGACGCCCACATCACGGCGGACGTGGTCGCGTTCTGCTTCCTGCTGGGCGGCAGGGGAGAGCCCGCCGAGTTCCCGGCCGAGCTGGCCGGCGACCTGCCGCTGGCCAGGGACGTCCTGACCGCGGCCCCGGCGCTTTCCGGCCCCTGACCGGCGGCGCTGTCCATTCTGGGGGAATTGGGCGGGAAATGCCCTGGGATATAGCGCGAGGTCCTTTAAGTAACTCGCAAAACCATCGTTTAATGACCCCGCGGGGTTTTGACAGGTTATTTGGGTTTACATAGTTAGGGGAGAATATTCACATGGGTACGTCTGCCCCTGTCTGAGTGCCTGCGGAGATAGTGGGCACTGGATTTCGGGCCGATCTACCCATGAACGGAAACGAATGCACGTGAACACTGAAAGTCGGCAATCGCGGACGCCTCGCCATGGGCGGGCCGCGACACTAACGCTGGCCGGCGCCATCGTCGGCTCCCTGTTCCTGCCCACGGGTCTGGCGGCCGCGGCGAGCGCGGTGCCCAACAGCGCCGCCGTCCCGGCGGGCGTCGGGGTCATCTCGAACGAGAAGCCGCCGCTCTGTGGCAAGCACTGCGGTCGTCGCGGATGGGGAGGGGGAGGCTGCTGGCGCCCCTGGTGTGGCCCGTGGGGCTGGGGCGGCTGGGGCGGTCGCCGCCACCACCGTCGCGACGACGAAGAGATCATCCGCATCCGTCAGCCGCGTCCCCAACACCACCACCACCACCATCCGGTGCAGGAGACGAGGCCGACGGTGGTGGCGCCACCCGTCAAGGAGCAGCCGGTCAAGCACCCGGTCAAGGACGACGACCTGTTCGAGGGCCCCGAAGAGACGGGCCAGGACGAGACGGGCCAGAACGACAGCTGGTGGCCCAACGGGGACGACTGGCGGGATATCTTCGGCACCGAGAATTAGCCGGTGAGCTGAAACAGCTCCCGTTTTCGGAGAACGGTCGATGACAAATGCCGTGGCCGGCGAAACGGCCACGGCATTTGCCGTAGGAGAGGAGGATCCCCGTGGTGGACGACGCGACGGGACTGGCGGGGCTGCTGTACGAGTTCGGGCTGCTCAAGCGCTACAAGCGGACCGGGTGGCTGGTGGCGGGCGTACGGGACCCGGAGAGCATCGCCGAGCACTCGTTCCGCGCGGCAGTCATAGCCGGCGTGATCGCGAGGCTCGAAGGCGCGAATCCGGAGCGGGCCGCGTTCATGAGCCTCTTCCACGACACCCAGGAGACCCGCATCACCGACATCCCGTACATCGGCAAGCGCTACCTCAAGGCGGCCTCCAACGAGGACGTCACCGCCGACCAGATGCGCGGCCTGCCCGCGGAGGTGGCGGACATGGTCGCCGACGCGGTGGGGGAGTACGAGGAGAAGGCCAGCCTCGAAGCCGTCTGCGCCCGGGACGCGGACAAGCTGGAATGCCTCATCCAGGCGGTCGAATACCGGGAGCAGGGGCACCAGAACGTCCAGGGCTGGATCGACAGCTCCCTGGACGCCCTGACGACCCCGACCGGGAAACGGCTGGCCGAGGAGGCCCTGCGCACCGGCACCCTGGAATGGGTGACGCGCGTGCTCAACGGCGACTGAGCGCTCCCCGGCCCGGCGGGAGGGTGCGGGTCAGCCGGTGACGGGCCGGGTGACGAGGTCCCGCTCGTACTCGTCGTCGCTCTCCGCCAGCACCCGCTCCACCCCCTGCGAAGCGCGCTCGTCGCCGCGCGTCAGCAGCCCGCGCGTGGCCTCGGCCACCGTGCGCAGGTCGGCGTCGGCGAGGCGGGCGGCCAGGGCCTCACGGATGACGGGCGTGTCCTCGGACAGCCCGGCGAGCCCGGCGGTGGCCCAGTCGCGCACCTCCGTGTCCTCGTCCTCCGTCATCGCGATCAGCAGCGCCAGGCCCTCCTCGTGGCCCGGCGGCAGCACGTCGGCCAGCGCGATCGCGTCCGTCATCGTGCGCTTGTGCCCCGGACGCCCGATGACGTCCAGCACGTACGGCAGCGCGCGGGCGTCCCCCTGGTGCCCGAGCGCGGCCAGGACCGACCGCAGCACCTGCGGGTTACCCTCCGTGGTGACCATCTTCTGCAGCAGCGGCAGCGTGGTGTCGAGGTAGGGCTTCTCCCCCTCCGCGAACCCGAACTGGGCGATCGCGTCGACCCCGAACTCCCGCTCCCTGGCGTCCTCGCTCCCGCACAGCCGGACCAGCGCCTCGTACGTCTCGTCGTCCGCCCGCTTGCCCAGCGAGTCGGCCACGATCCACCAGGTCTCGGCGTCCTCGTCGATGTCGCGGTGCGCGACGGCCCGCGCCACGAGCTGCTCCACCGGCGTGTACGTGCCCGTCGCGTCCTCCAGCAGGGTCGCGACGGCGGCGTGGCCGCGCTGCGCCTGCACCTGCTCGCTCTCCGAGCCGTCGGCCGCGCGTCCGGCCACCGTGACCAGCTCGGTGCCGTCCTTGGCGTACTGGCGGGCCACGACGTACTCCCAGCCCTCCTTCTCGATCTGGTCGAGCAGCGCGCTCTCCAGGTGCACGCCCACCCAGGAGGCGGCGATCTCGAGCGGCGTGTCGCCGTCGCCGTCGTACTTCTCGGCATCGGCGCCCGCTTCGAGCAGCACCTGCACCACGCCCAGCGCGCCGCGCCGGACGGCCAGCGTGAGCGGGGTGTCGCCGGACTCGTTGGCCGCGTCGACCTCCGCGCCCGCCTCGATCAACGCCTTGGCGGTGGCGGCGTGGCCGTTGGAGGCCGCCCAGTGCAGCGCCGTCCAGCCGCCCTCCTCCCGGCCGTTCACGTCGGCGCCGGCCGTCAGGAGCGCGCCGGCCACCTCCACGCGGTCCCAGGCGGCGGCCGCGCACAGCGGCAACCCCTCCTCACCTGGGCTGTTGGGATCGGCGCCGCCGGTGAGCAGCTTGCCCACGGTCTCGGTCTCGCCGTTCAACGCCGCGCGGTAGAGCTGTTCCTCATGCATGACAGGGACCCTAGCCTGGTCCGGCCGCGCCCCGGGCCAAGCCAGAGCCCCGTGTCATCGCTTGGTACGCGCCAAAGCGGCGTCTAGGTTCAAACACCTACAAGGGATGACATGTTTTCCTTCTCGGGGAGGAGTCGCATTCCGAGCAAGACGCGATATGTTGCGAGTATGAGTGATCCCGGTGGGCTCCGCGCCTCGGACGCCGAGCGCGAGGCCGTCGTCGAGCAGCTGCGTGTCGCATCGGTGGAGGGCAGGCTGACGCTCGCCGAGCTGACCGACCGTACCGAGGCCGCCTATTCCGCGACCACGCACGCCGAGCTGGCCCTGCTCACCCAGGACCTGCCGGGGGGAGCCGCGCCGGCGCCGGCGCCGGCGCCCGCCCCGGTGCCCGCGGGCAGGAAGCGGCGGTGGTTCGTGGGCTTCATGGGCGACTCCAAGCGGCGCGGGACCTGGCGGATCGACCAGGAGCTCGGCGCGGTCGCCGTGATGGGCGACGTGGTGCTCGACCTGCGCGAGGCCGAGGTGCGCACGGACATGGTGGACATCATGGCCGTCTCCGTGATGGGCGACGTCAAGATCATCGTCCCCGACGGCGTGAACGTGGACCTCGACGGCGTGGCCGTCATGGGCGACAAGCGGGTGGACGTCCTCCAGGCGG
The DNA here is from genome assembly GCF_040610775.1 of Nonomuraea sp. NPDC003709. Lineage (NCBI taxonomy): Bacteria > Bacillati > Actinomycetota > Actinomycetes > Streptosporangiales > Streptosporangiaceae > Nonomuraea > Nonomuraea sp. NPDC003709. Next base: position 344,051 of record NZ_JBEXMW010000004.1, read on the forward strand.
CCCCCGGCATGAACGTCCCGGTGGTGCGCGTGCGCGCGTACGCCGTGATGGGGGACGTCAAGGTGATCGGCGACTCGCGGGCGCAGCCGGTGCAGCGCGCGTTCGCGGCCTGGCGGGAGCACTGGCGGCGGCTGCACGGCGAGGACTGGCGGGCGCTGGGCCGGCAGATGCGGGAGGAGACCCGCGAGCTGAACCGGCAGGCCCGTGAGCTGGGCAGGCAGGCGCGTGGGGACCGCGGCGACCGGTGGGGCTACTGACCCCGGCTCAGCCGACCAGGGAGGACACCGGCTGCCGCTGGGCCGCCTCGTAACGCTCCAGGAGCACCTCCACCAGCTCCGGTGCCGGGCCGAGCACGTCCGACACGACCGCGGCCCCGGCCTCCAGGCTCGTCTGCCGTACCTTGTCCGCGAAGTAGCCGGGCGCCAGCAGGTACGGGGCGACGACGACCTTCGGCGCGCCCGCCCGCCTGAGCGCGGCCACGGCCTCGGCGGGCGACGGATCGGCGGCCGACGCGTAGCCGGCGGACACCGTCCACCAGCCGGAACGCCGCCACGCCCGCGCCTGCCCCGCGATCACCGCGTTGGCCCTGGCGTCGCTCGAACCCGCTGACACCAGCACGACCGCGGTCTCCGGGTCCCCGGCGCGCACGCCCGCCTCGGCCAGGCGCCGCTCCAGCGCCGTCAGCAGCAGCGGGTGCGGCCCCAGCGTGCTGCCGTAGTGCACGCGCAGGCGCGGCTCGCGCGCCCGGACCTCGTTCAGCGCCGCCGGCAGGTCCACCCGGCTGTGGTAGGCCTCGGTGAGCAGCAGCGGCAGCACAACGGCCTCCTGGAGGCCGCTCAGCGCCTGTCCCAGTGCGGGAGTGCAGTGGTCGAGATACGCCACCCGTACGGGCACCTCAGGGCGCGCCAGGCGTACCCGGTCGAGCAGCGCGGCCACGGTGGCGGCGGCACGCGGATCTCGCGACCCGTGCGCCACCGCCACCAGTGGCACGCGGCCGGGGGCCGCCCCGCCTGCCAACGGGACGGATCCCCTGCTGGGGATCACAGGTGAATGCCGCATTCGACCTTCCCCAGGCCCGCCCAGCGTCCGCTGCGCGGATCCTCTCCCTCCGCGACCTGCCGCGTGCACGGCGCGCAGCCGATCGAGGGGTAGTTGTCGTAGTGCAACGGGTTGATCAGCACCCCGTTGTCGGCGATGTAGTTGTCGACGTCCTCCTGGGTCCAGGCCGCGATCGGGTTGACCTTGACCATCTGCCGCTTGGCGTCCCACTCGACGACCTTGGAGTCGGCGCGGCTGGAGGACTCGTCGCGGCGGATGCCGGAGATCCACGCCAGGTACGGCTCCAGCGCCCGGTTGAGCGGCTCGACCTTGCGCAGGAAGCAGCACAGGTCGGGGTTGCGGCCGAACAGGCGCGGGCCGAGGTCGCGATCCTGCTCCTCGACCGTCCGCGACGGCTTGATGTCGATCACGTTGACGTCATAGACCTGGCGCACCGCGTCACGCGTGCCGATCGTCTCGGCGAAGTGGTAGCCGGTGTCGATGAACAGCACGTCCACGCCGGGCTTGACCCTGCTCACCAGGTCGATCAGGAGGGCGTCGCTCATCGAGGAGGTCAGGCACAGCCGGTCGCCGAACGTCGCCGCCGCCCAGCGGATGATCTCGCGGGCGGGGGCGCCCTCGAGGAACGTCGCGGCGGACTCGACGATGTCCTGCAGGTCAAGGGTGCCGCGCTGCTGTTTCAGGCCGACCTCGATGTCCACGAGCGTCATATCTTCACTCCGATCCCGAGAAACTTGAGCTTGAAGGCGCGGGCGCAGGCGCGGCAGTACCAGCCGCCGTCCCCCTCGTAGGGTTCGAGGTCCTCGTCGCCGCAGTACGGGCAGTGGAACGGGACCGCTCGCTCGCTCATTTGAGGTCCGCCTCGTCGGCCCGCTGCACCCAGTCGGCGAACGACTCGCCTTCCTTCTTCTGGGCGTCGTAGTGCTTGACGACGCGCTCCACGTAGTCGGGCAGCGCCTTGGCGGTGGTCTTGAGGCCGCGCACCTTGCGCCCGAAGCCGGCGTTGACGCCGAGGGAGCCGCCCAGGTGGATCTGGAAGCCCTCGACCTGGTCGCCGTTCTCGTCCACCACGAGCTGGCCCTTGAGGCCGATGTCGGCGACCTGGATGCGGGCGCAGGAGTTGGGGCAGCCGTTGACGTTGATCGTCAGCGGCTCCTCGAACGCCGGCAACCGTCGCTCCAGCTCGTCGATCAGGTCGGCGGCCGCGGCCTTGGTCTCGACGATGGCCAGCTTGCAGTACTCGATGCCGGTGCAGGCCATCGTCTGGCGGCGGAACGTGGACGGCCGGACCCGCAGGTCGTTGGCCTCCAGCTCGGCCACGATCGAGTCGACCTGGTCGGGTGCGACGTCGAGGATGACCATCTTCTGCTCGACGGTCGTGCGGACCCGGCCGGAGCCGTGCCGCTCGGCGATGTCGGCGATCAGGTGCAGCCTGTCGCCGTCGAGCCGGCCCACCTTGGGCGCGAAGCCGACGTAGAAGTTGCCGTCCTTCTGCGGGAAGACGCCCACGTGGTCGCGGCGGCTGCCGCGCGGCAGCGCGGGGGCGGGCCCGTCGGGCAGCGGCTCCTTGAGGTACTCCTGTTCGAGAACGTCGCGGAACTTCTCGACTCCCCAGTCGTTGACCAGGAACTTGATGCGGGCCCGGTGCCGCAGCCGCCGGTAGCCGTAGTCGCGGAAGATCCCGACCACGCCCTCGAAGACGTCGACCGCCTGCTCCGGCCGGACGAACACGCCGATCCGCTTGCCCAGCATCGGGTTGGTCGACAGGCCGCCGCCCACCCACAGGTCGTAGCCGACCTCACCCTGCTCGTTGACCACGCCGACGAACGCGATGTCGTTGATCTCGTGCACCGTGCAGTGGGCGGTGCAGCCGCTCAGCGCCGACTTGAACTTGCGGGGCAGGTTGGAGTACGCCGGGTTGCCCACGATCCGGTCCTGCACCTCGTGGATCTGCTCGGTCGCGTCGAGCACCTCGTCGGCGTCGATCCCGGCCAGCGGGCAGCCCAGGATCACGCGGGGGGTGTCGCCGCACGCCTCGGTGGTGGACAGGCCCACGGCCTCCAGGCGCTCCCAGATGTCCGGCACCGACTCGATCTCGATCCAGTGGAGCTGGATGTTCTGGCGGTCGGTCAGGTCGGCGGTGCCGCGGCCGTACTCGTTGGAGATGTCGGCGATCGTGCGCAGCTGGGCGAGGTCGAGCTGGCCGCCGTCGATGCGCACCCGCAGCATGAAGTAGCGGTCGTCGAGCTCCTCCGGCTCCAGGATGGCGGTCTTGCCGCCGTCGATGCCGGGCTTGCGCTGGGTGTAGAGGCCGTACCAGCGCATGCGGCCGCGCAGGTCGGCCGGGTCGATCGAGTCGAAGCCCCGCTTGGAGTAGATGTCGATGATGCGCTGGCGGACGTTGAGGCCGTCGTCGTTCTTCTTGTTCTCTTCGTTCTTGTTGAGCGGCTCACGGTAACCGAGAGCCCACTGGCCTTCGCCGCGCGGGCGTTTGTGGTGCCGGCTGGCAGGAGTGCGGCTGGCAGGGGTGCTCATTGCGCGTCCTTCGGTTCATGGGCGCGCGCAGGGTTCCTCCTGCCTCGTCATCGAGGGCAGGGGTGGAGAGGAGGTGTGCGACGCGCTCAGCGGTGAAAAGGATGGGGTTACAGGCGGGCGTCGCAACAGATGGCACTGCGGACACGCTGAAGGTCGACGTGGCGTCGACCGACGAGCATGGGGTCCGCTGGCATACCTAGAAGATACTCTGGCCGTCCCGTTTGTCCAAGACAGGGTCCAGAGTGTGGGACTGTCCAGCTCGCTCAGCCCTGGCTCTTCCAGCTGAGGTCGGGCTCGTGGGGCTTCTCCTGGACCTGGTGCTGGCAGTCGCACCAGGAGCCGCCGCGGCAGTCCTCGTGGCGTTTGTCCTTGCAGCTCTCACAGATCACAAGACGATTATTCTCCTAGAACGTTGTTCGGGTTAGGCTGGCGGGCGTGGATCTCATGGCCGAGCTGCTCGACGACCTGCGTGCCGAGACCGCGTCCCTCGAAGCTCTGCTCGATCCGCTGAGGGACGAGGACTGGGAGCGGCCCACACCCGCCGAGGGCTGGGCGATCCGTGACCAGGTGAGCCATCTGGCCTGGTTCGACGAGGCCGCCGTGCGCGCGGCCACCGACCCCGGCGGCTTCCAGGCCTCGCCGGCGGGCTTCACGTCCGTGGACGACCTCACCCTTGAGTCGCGCGGGATGCCGCCGGCGGAGCTGCGCGCGTGGTTCCGCGCGGCCCGCTCCCGCAGCCTGGAGGTCTTCGCGACGCTGGACGCGCGCGAACGGGTGCCGTGGTTCGGCCCCGCCATGTCGGCCGCCTCCTTCGTGACCGCGCGGCTGATGGAGACGTGGGCGCACGGCCAGGACGTGGCCGACGCGCTCGGCGTCACCCGGGAGCCGACGGCCCGGCTGCGCCACGTGGCCATGATGGGCTTCCGCGCCCGGCCCTTCAGCTTCATCGCGCGCGGCCTGCCGGTGCCCGAGGAGACCGTACGCGCGGAGCTGGCCATGCCGGACGGGACCACGTGGTCGGCGGGGCCCGAGGGAGCCGACGGCCTCGTCCGCGGCACCGTCCTCGACTTCTGCCTGGCCGTCACCCAGCGCGTCCACCTGTCCGACACCGCGCTGGAGCTGACCGGCGAGCCCGCGCGGGCCTGGATGGAGATCGCGCAGGCATTCGCCGGGCCGCCCGGCAAGGGGCGGGCGCCCAGGTCAGGGTGAAGTCAGGGTCTTGCCGGATGACGCGGGCGGACCGGCCGGTGAGATCCTTCAGGTATGCGCACGATTCTGAACGTCATCTGGCTGATCTTCGCGGGACTCTGGCTGGCCGCCGGCTACGCGCTGGCCGGGATCATCTGCTGCATCCTGATCGTCACGATCCCGTTCGGCGTCGCGTCGTTCCGGATCGCGGCGTACGCGCTGTGGCCGTTCGGCAGGACCGTGGTGCGCGACCCCGACGCGGGCGCGTTCTCCCTGATCGGCAACGTCATCTGGTGCGTGGTCGCCGGCGTCTGGCTGGCCATCGGGCACGTCGTGACGTCGATCCCGCTGTTCCTGTCGATCATCGGCATCCCGATGGGCATCGCGAACCTCAAGCTCGTCCCCGTTTCCCTGCTTCCGCTGGGCGCACGCATCGTTGACAACGACTAGGGCAGGCAGACTCCGGGACGTAAGCTGTCCCGAAGAGTCACTGCGAATACCGTTGGGTGCCATGACGTCCACCGATGCGCCTCCCCGGCCGAAGAGAGGGCTCGTCTCCAACGCCAGGGCCAGGCTGAGCTGGGTGCTCGACACGAAGTCGTGGGCGATCGTCCGCGCGGCCACCAACGCCGGCGTCACCTACCGGGTCACCGGCCTGGCAGGTGAGGCGGCGTTCTTCGCGCTGCTGTCGCTGCCGCCGTTCGTGCTGGGCCTCATCGGCGTGCTGGCCAAGCTCGGCACCTGGCTGGGCTCCAGCGTGGTCGCTCAGGTCAAGGCGTGGGTGATCGCGCAGGCGGGGGTGCTGTTCACGGAAGAGGCCGTGAACAAGGTGATCAACCCGCTCCTCACCGACGTCCTCAGCGACGACGCCAGCAAGGTGTCGATCATCTCGGTCGGCTTCCTGCTGTCGCTCTGGTCCGGCTCCCGAGCTCTTTACGTGTACGTCGACCTCATCTCCGTGGCCTACGGGCTCGGCGAGGAGCGCGGCATCATCCGCACCAGGCTGATGTCGTTCGGCCTCTACGTCGTCGGCCTGATCATCGGCATCATCGTCATGCCGATCCTGGTCATCGGGCCGACCCTGCTCAGGGACGCCCTGCCCGCCCAGTACGGCGTCCTCATCGACATCCTCTACTGGCCGGTCGTGATCATCGGCTCGGTCCTGTTCCTGACCGTGCTCTACCACGTCAGCGTGCCGGTGCGGACCAAGTGGTACCGGGAGCTGCCCGGCGCGATCCTGGCGCTGTTCCTGTGGATCGTGTGCGCGGCGGTGCTGCGGGCCGTGCTGGCCGCCTGGTTCTCGCCCGTCTCCGTCTACGGGTCCCTGGCCGCGCCCATCGCCGTGCTCCTCTGGCTCTACATCACCGCCCTGGCCGTGCTCATCGGGGCCATCCTGAACGCCGAGGTGGACCGGCTCTGGCCGGGCGTCAGCCGTACCAAATAGAGTCCCCCCGATATGGAGGCGCAGCGGAGAGTCGGGCCGTACACCCTGGTGCGCAAGCTGGGCGAGGGCGGCATGGGCCTCGCCCGGGACGTCTCCGTCTCCGGGGCTCACCGGCCCTCCGGCGGCCCCGAGGAAGCGGCCGTGGATGCCGATCGCCGTGGGCCTGCTCGCCGCCGCGCTCGGCGCGGCCGTCACGCTCGCCGTGGTGCGCCCCTGGGAGCCGCCGGGCAACGACGCCGGGACCCCGGCCGCGCGCAGCACCCTCCAGGCCGCGGGCAGCACGCTGAGCGTCCAGATCGACTCCCTGGCCCGCCAGGGCGGCACGGTGCGCCTGCAGTGGACGGTCAAGAACGTCGGCACCGAGAACGCGCCCCTGGCCGGCAAACTCGGCGGCGGCGCCCTCGACTCCACCGTCTCGCGGGTGAACCTCATCCCGCCCGGCGTCGGCCGGCCGATCTACCCCGCCTGGAAGGACAAGACCTGCGCGTGCACGGACCTGCCGATGGCGCCGTTCCCCGCGGGAGCGCAGCTCCGGATGTACGCGATCTTCGAGGGCGTGCCGCAGGACGCCGACCGGGTCGACGTCGATCTGGTGCTGCTCGGGGTCATCAGGAACGTGGCGGTCAGCTCATCGTGACACGACGGATGGGCCCCGTGACATCCGCTATCGTCTACGAGGAGACGCGACTGGCGCATTTTGGTGGGATCGACCACCGGGGAGCGAAAGGAGCGGAGGCCGTGCGCCTGGGTCTTCGCAATTGTCAACGATGACAGGAGAATCATGAGTTCTCTCGCGAGCGTCGACCCGCAGATCGCCGAGCTCATCAAGGCGGAAGAGCGCCGCCAGGCCGACACCGTCAAGCTCATCGCGTCCGAAAACTACGTGTCCAAGGCCGTGCTCGAGGCCACCGGCACCGTCCTCACCAACAAATACTCCGAGGGCTACGCGGGCAAGCGCTACTACGAGGGCCAGCAGGTCATCGACCAGATCGAGACCGTGGCCATCGAGCGGGCCAAGTCGCTGTTCGGCGTCAACCACGCCAACGTCCAGCCCTACTCCGGCTCGCCCGCCAACCTCGCCATCTACATGGCGTTCCTGCAGCCGGGCGACACCGTCATGGGCATGGGCCTGCCGTTCGGCGGCCACCTCACCCACGGCTGGTCCGTCTCCGCGACCGGCAAGTGGTTCAACCCGGTCCGCTACGGCGTGCGCAAGGACACCGGCCGCATCGACCTCGACGAGGTGCGCCGGCTCGCCCTCGAGCACCGGCCGAAGCTGATCTTCTGCGGCGGCACCGCGATCCCGCGCACCATCGACTTCGAGGGCTTCGCCTCGATCGCCCGCGAGGTCGGGGCCGTGCTGGCCGCCGACATCGCCCACATCGCCGGCCTGGTGGCGGGCGGCGCGCACCCGTCCCCGGTGGGCCACGCCGACGTGATCTCCACGACCACGCACAAGACGCTGCGCGGGCCGCGCGGCGCCATGCTCATGGCCACGGCCGACGAGCACGCCACGGCGCTCAACAAGGCCGTCTTCCCCGGCCTGCAGGGCGGCCCCCACAACCACACCACCGCCGCCATCGCCGTCGCGCTCCACGAGGCCGCCCAGCCGTCGTTCCGCGACTACGCCCACCAGGTCGTCGCCAACGCCAGGACCCTGGCCGACGAGCTCGCCTCCCGCGGGTTCGACCTGGTCTCCGGCGGCACCGACAACCACCTGATCCTGCTCGACCTCACGCCCAAGGGCATCGGCGGCAAGCCCGCCGCCCAGGCGCTCGACCGGGCGGGGCTGGAGACCAACTACAACACGGTCCCCTTCGACCCCCGCAAGCCGTTCGACCCGTCGGGCATCCGCATCGGCACCCCGTCCGTCACCTCCCGGGGCATGGGCGAGGCCGAGATGCGCCAGATCGGCGCCTGGATGGACGAGGTCGTCACGGCCCTGGCCAAGGGGGACGCGGAGGACGTCATCACGCGCGTGCACCACGAGGTCAGCGAGCTCACCGCCCAGTTCCCGGCCCCGGGCCTGTAACCGATCCACCTCACGCCGGGCCCACCCGGCCGCTCCGGGCCGGCGTCTCCTCCGGGGCGACACCACCGGCCCGGCGCACGGCTTCCGGAGGTCGCCGGCGACTCGGTGCACCGCCTCCGAGTCGCCGCCGACCCGCCCGCCGCTATCCGCGGACGGCGCTGCGGGGCGACCATGTGCGGACGGCGGTGCCGGGGACGACTGCGGGCAGACGCGAACGCCCCGCCGCACGGGCTCCCGGAGTGCGGCGGGGCGTTCGGTGCGAGCGGGGCGGGCCGGAGTGCCCCGCTCGCGGTCGGCCGACCGGCGGCCCGGGGGACGTGGGCCGGATCGACCGGGGAAGGCGTTCCAGGGGACGGGACCGAATCGTCCCCCGGAAGCCTCAGCCCAGGAACAGGTAGTCGGCCCCGTACGGGATCCGGGCCTCGGAGCCCGGCGTGCAGGCGCCGGACGGCGCGACGCCGCCGGTGGTGTTCAGGCGCAAGATCTGGGTGGCGTGCGCGAGGAGCCCGCTGTCCTTGCCCGCCTGGGTGGCGTCCAGCACGAGCTCGGGGATGTTGCCGTCGCCGTTGGGCGTCTTGGTGACGACCGCACCGCGCACCGCGCTCCCGTCCGGAGCTATCCACTGCGGCGGTCCGGCGGCGGGCGTCACGAACGAGTGGTCGATCCCGCGCCGCAGCTTGGCCGAGACGCCGAGCTGGGTGAAGGCGTACCCGCCGCCCGGCTGCGCCGTGCAGGAGTAGATCTGCGCGCCGCGCAGCACGTCGGCGGTGAGCGCGCGCGGGTGGGTGAACGGCCGGTCGGACAGCTGGCCGCGCACGGCGCCGCCGTCGAAGTCGGAGGTGTGCAGGTTCGCGTAGTAGCGGTCGGGGTGGGCGGCGATGCGCTTGACGACGCCGGCGGCGACCGGGGCCTCACCCGCGACGCCGGTGAGGTTCTCCGGCAGGGCGCCCGCGAACAGGTCGGCGACCACTGGACCGTTCCCGCCTGCGGAACCCTTGTGCAGGTGGCCGTTGGTGACCGCGCCGAGGCCCGACCAGAAGGCCGTGTACGCGATGGACGAGCCGCCGGGACGCAGCCACCAGCCGGCCTGGCCGTCCTGGTCGCCGCGCTTCTTGCCGTCGTTCTCCGGCACCTCCTGCGCCCCGTCGGCGCGCGTGGAGAGCGTGGCCTGGTTGCTGCCCTGCAGCACGCCGTTGAGGTCGATCGGCTTGTTCAGCCGGTGGAACTGGCCGCGGACCGCGCCCTTGGGGTGGTTGGCGTCGTGCAGGTTGGCGTAGAAGCCGCCGGGGTTGTCGATGAGCGCCTTGACCAGCTCGTTGTCGGCCCTGACGGTGCCGGTGACGCCGAGCACGCCGGCGGGCAGCGGCTTGGTGAAGAACTCGAGTCTGACGTCCCCGTTGGCGCCCTTCGCGCCCAGGTGGACGTGGCCGGCGGTGGGCGTGCCGATCTTGTTCCAGCGGGCCGCGAACGTGACCTCGTTCCCGCTGATCCTGATCACGACCGTCGAACGCCCGTCGGCGTCGCCCTTGACGCCCACCTCGTTGTCGCCGCGCAGGCCGGCGGCGAGATAGACGTCGTCACCGGAGGCGTTCGCCGGCGAAGCGGGGGAGGCGAGCAGGGCGGCGGCGAGCAGCGTGCCAGGAATCGCGAACTTTCGGATGAACATGGCTAAACCTCTTAAACGGTTTGATATTCCGGTTGGTACGGCAGGCAGTACGCGCCGGGTATCGGGGGAGGTTCAACCCGCGAATCCGTAATTTTGCACACAGGCCCGAAGGCATGAAAAAGCCCTCCCACCAGCGGCGGGAGGGCTTGGAGCGCCTGTCGGGTCAGGCGGTGATGGTGAGCAGCTTCTTGCCTGCCGAAGTGACCACCTCGAAATGATCGATGTCCTTCAGCGGCGTCGCGCTGCCGCCGTGCATGTAGAGCGGATCGGGCGAACCCGGCACTCCGTACCCGGCTGGAGGTACGGACCACCCGGTCATCACCCGGCGCTCACCCGACTTGCCGACCGAGACCAGCTCGCACTCGAGCGGCCCCTTCACCCCGGCCAGCTTGAGCGCGGCGTGCGTGCCCCAGGCCTTCGACTCGACCACCAGCCCGCCGGTGACCCCGTCGACGCCCTTCCCCTCGATGGGCGTGCCGTCGGCGAAGAACTGCTCGGCGGGGCCCATGTGGCTGCCGTGCCCCTGGGCGGCCATCGGAGGGACGTCGCCGACGGAGAGCTGCGTGCCGACCGTCAGGCCGCCGGCCACCAGCGTGACCGCCGCCGCCATCCCGATCACGAACGTCCCCCTGCGGGTCTTCCTGTCCGTCCGCTTCTTGCGCTGGAGCAGGTCGATCACCGGTTCGGGGGACGGCGCCCCGTAGTCCTCCACCGGGCCGATCCCGCTCAGCATGCTGGCCATGCCGGACAGATCGGACAGCTCGGCGCGACAGGGGGCGCAGCCGAGGAGATGGGCCTCGAAGGCGTGCCTGTCGTCCTCCTCCAGCAGACCGAGCGCGTACGCGCCCACGTCTGTGTGCTCGACTCTCGAAGTCACGCCGTCACCCCCCTCTCCTCAAGTGCGATCCGCAGCGCGCGAACGGCGTAGTAGACCCGGGACTTCACAGTGCCGACCGGGATGCCAAGCGCCTCGGCGGCGTCGTTGACCGACCGGTCTCGCAAGATCGTCTCGTTGAGGATCTCGCGGTGTGCCGGCGACAACGTCTTCAGTGCCTCTGACACGACCACCTGGTGCAGCAGGCCCTCCATCTCGTCAGGCACGGGCATCGTCTCCAGCGGCCCGTCACCCGACTCCCGAGGGCGGGCGTCCCGGCGCCGCCGGTCATCGATCACGATACGTCTGGCGACCGTCGCCAGCCAGGGCATCAGCGAGACCGACTCGGGATCGAGCTGCTCCGCACTGCGCCAAGCCCGGATCATGGTCTCCTGCACCACGTCTTCCGCCCACTGCCGATCGCCCGCCGTCAACCTGATCACGAAGGCCAGCAGCGGCCTGTGATACTCCCGGTAGAGCGCGGACACTGCCGCCTCGTCATTTGACACCCCGTCATTTGGCACCCCGTCATCCGGCCGTACGCGGCGGATCCAGTGTCGAAAACGCGGCTTCCCCATGGGGGCGGCTCCCTCGGCCGAGGGCGGGGGATAAGTGCTGGTGTGCATCATTCCCCTTTCTCGGGTCCGTCGGCAGGTGGTACGGCCAGCCGCCCAGGCAGGGTTCAACAGATCGCCATACTTAATCCGATTGCGTCCCTGCGGGAGAGGTGCGTAGAGTCTGCGGCAACTGATCGAGGAGGTGAGGACTATGCGGGTCATCGCGTTCCGTGTGCCCTTCGTCCACCTCCCCGGGCTCCACTGAGCTGCCGGGTTTCCCTTCTCGATCAAAGGTTTCACTGCGTTGAATCACGATCTTTCCCTGCTCGGCTGGACCGCTCACCGCGCCGCCGAGCTGCCCGCTGACACCGTCCCCGCCCGCGTGGCCCGCGTCGACCGCGGCGCCGCCGAGGTGATCGCGGCCGAGGGTCAGCTTCACGTCAAGTACGGCGCCCGCGTCCGCAGGGCGGCGGCCGCCGACCCGGTCGCGCTGCCGTGCGTGGGCGACTGGGTCGCGCTCAGGCTGCTCCCTGAGGGCCGCTACGAGCTCGACGAGGTCCTGCCGCGGACGACCGCGTTCATCAGGGGCGGCGTGAGCCGCGACTCGGTGGGCGGCCTGTCCGGCGACGGCCAGGGCCAGGTGCTCGCCGCGAACGTCGACGTCGTCTTCGTGGCCGAGCCGTCCATGCACTCCACGGACTTCGCCGACCTCGGCCGCATCGAGCGCCTCGTCGCGCTGGCCTGGGAGTCCGGCGGCACGCCCGTGGTGCTCATCACCAAGTCCGACCTGTTCGAGGACGGTCTCGACCAGTTGCTCGACGACGTCCGGGTGGCCGCGCCCGGCGTGGACGTGCACGCGGTCTCGTCCCTGCACGGCGACGGGGTCCCGCTGGTCGCCGGCTACCTGGAGGGCTCCCGTACGGCCGTGATCCTCGGCCCGTCGGGAGCCGGCAAGTCCACCCTGGTCAACGCGCTGGCCGGGGAGGTCGTCATGGAGACCCAGCAGGTGCGCGCCGCCGACGGGCGGGGCCGGCACACCACCGTGCACCGGGAGCTCATCCCGCTGTCCGGCGGCGGGCTGGTCATCGACACGCCCGGGATCCGGCGGATCGGCCTGTACGACATCGCCGACGGCGTCGACCTGGTCTTCTCCGACATCGAGGCGCTGGCCGGACTCTGCCGCTTCGGCGACTGCGGGCACTCCGGCGAGCCGGGCTGCGCGGTGCTGGCCGCCCTGGAGACCGGTGAGCTGCCGGAGCGGCGGCTGGACAGCTGGCGCAAGCTGCAGCGGGAGGCGGCCTGGATGGCCTCCAGGACCGATGCCCGCCTGCGCAAGGAGCAGCTGAACAAGTGGAAGCTCATCACCAAGGAGATGCGCCGCTCAGGCCGCGGCCGGCCCTAGCGGCCCGGCCGCCGCGGGTGAGGCGAGGAGCGCGTCTGAGCGGGTAGGGCACTGGTCATGGAGCTCTTCGCAGACCGTGCCCAGGCCGGGGAGCTGCTGGCCGAGCGCCTGGAGGACGTGCGCGACCCCGTCGTGCTCGCCCTGCCCCGCGGCGGCGTGGCGGTGGCCCTGCCGATCGCGCGCAGGCTCGGCGCCCCCCTCGACGTCCTCGTGACGAGGAAGATCGGCTATCCGCCCACCCCGGAGCTGGGCGTGGGCGCGATAGCCGAGGGCGGCGAACCCGTGTTCGACCACACGCTGCTGCGCCGCCTCGGCATGACGCCCGAGTCAGTGGCGGACGTGGTGGAGAAGGAGCGGCGCGAGCTGGCCCGCAGGGTGCTCGCCTACCGCGGCGACCGCCCGCTGCCCTCACTGGAAGGGCGCGAGGTCATCGTGGTGGACGACGGCCTGGCCACCGGTGGCACCGCGCGGGCCGCGCTCAGGGCGGTCCGCACGGCCAAGCCCGCCAGGGTGACGCTGGCCGTGCCGGTCGGGGCCCGCGAGACCGTCGGCTCGCTGCGGCGGGAGGCCGACGAGGTGGTGGTCCTGCTGACGCCGATCGACTTCAGGGCGGTCGGCCAGTGGTACGAGCACTTCGACCAGCTCACCGACGCCGACGTGCTCGAACTGCTCGACCGGGCGCGGCGATGAGGACGTACGGGGGGTCAGGCGGCGAGCACGGCCCAGACGAGCTTGCGGGGGCCGCCGGGGGACAACCAGCCCCAGGCGGTGCAGAGGGCGTCGATCAGCCGCAGCCCCCGCCCGAACTCGGAGAACACGTCGGGAGCCGCCGCCACCGGCACGGTCCGGCTGTGGTCGGTCACCACGCACGCCAGCTCCGCCCCGTGCGACAGCAGCCGGAGCTGCGCGGCCCCGCCGCCGTGCCGCATCGCGTTGGTCACCAGCTCCGACACCACCAGCTGAGCGTCGAAGGCCGGCTCCGAAACCCCCCACGTGGTCAGCGTCTGATCGACGAACCGCCGCGCCGTCGCCACGCAGGCGGGCTCGAGCGCGACCCGCTGATGGAAGGGGAACACCGCGTCGCACTCCCAGGCATGCCCCTCGACCAGAATGGAAAAAAGCCATCCTGGTGGCCGGGAACCGATGGCGGCTTGCGGCCGAGCGTCGAAAGTCGTCATTCTGGCCCCCGAAGCGCGGTCTGGTGATCCAATGCCCATCTTTACGGGGAGTGCTAACCGATGCAAGACTTTTCGTCGTTTACGGATGCGAATCGCATCTGCACGTGCAGATGACCTAGGAGCGGCAGGGTGAGCGCAGAGAGCGCGGAAGGGAAGCTTCTCAACCATTCGCCGGGAAGCCCGACGGTGCTGCGGATCCTGCTGGGCACTCAGCTGCGCAGGCTCCGCACGGAGAAGGGTATCTCGCGCGAGGACGCCGGGTACTCGATTCGCGCATCTCACGCCAAGATCAGCCGGCTGGAGCTCGGCCAGGTCAGCTTCAAGCAGCGCGACGTGGCCGACCTGCTGACCCTGTACGGCGTCACCGACCCCGCCGATCGCGAGCCGCTGCTCGCCCTGGCCAAGCAGGCCAACGCCCCCGGCTGGTGGCACAAGTACGGCGACGTGCTGCCGCCCTGGTTCGAGGTCTACATCGGCCTCGAAGGCGCGGCCTCCAGCATCCGTACGTACGAGAACCAGTTCGTGCCCGGCCTCCTCCAGACCCCCGACTACGCCAGGGCCGTGATCGAACTGGCCCACGAGAAGGCCCCGAGGGTGGAGCTCGACCGCCGCGTGGCGGTGCGCACCACCCGGCAGGGGCGGCTGGAGAGCGGGCTGACGGTCTGGGCGGTGATCGACGAGGCCGTCGTGCGCCGTACGATCGGCGGCTCCGAGATCATGCGCGCGCAGCTCGCCCATCTCCTCGACCTCACCGCCGAGCGCAACGTCACCGTGCAGATCATGCCGTTCGACCGCGGCGGCCACGCGGCGGCCGGGGGCCCGTTCAGCATCCTGCGCTTCCCCGAGCCCGAGCTGCCCGACGTCGTCTACATGGAGCAGCTCACCAGCGCCCTCTACCTGGACAAACCCGCCGACTCCGACAACTACATGGAAGTCATGGACCGGCTCAGCATCCAGGCCGAGGAGCCCAAGGAGACCAGGCGCTTCCTGGAACGCCTGCTTTCCCGATGAGCTGCTGATATCCCTGTGACCCACCCCATATCTGGCTTTTTGGTCGTCCGCTATATGGAGACCGACGCGTTACCGTATTGTCTCCTCGCAAACGCGGATGCACGTGCATCCGTAAGATCGCGAGGAGCTGCCCCCATGCATGAGTTCCGGAACGGAACGTCCGCCGGCCGCCTTCCTGTCGTCTGGCGCAAGAGCAAGCGGAGCAACCCCAACGGCAACTGCGTCGAAGTCGCGAACCTGCCCACGGGGGAGATAGCCATGCGTAACTCACGTTTTCCCGAAGGTCCCGCGCTGGTCTACACCCAGGCGGAGATCACCGCGTTCGTCCTGGGGGCCAAGGACGGCGAATTCGACGATCTGATCGTCTGAGGTCTGACGTTTAGGGGAGCGCGCGCCGCTCAGGACCGCGGCGCGCTGTACCAGCGCCATTTCACCGGGCGCTCACGGCCGGGGAGGTCGGCGCGCCCGGTGACCCACAGCAGGGTCGTCCACGGATCCGTGTCGCGCGGGGCGTCGGGGAACAGCCGCCCCAGCACTCGGGTGCACATCCCGGCCGGCGGCGCCCACCCGAGCCCGAGCCCGTCGGCCAGGTCGTGGGTGTGGACGAGCGTCTCCACGATGCCCATCGCCGCCGAGCCCTCGGGGTCGGCCGCGCCGAAGCCGTGGTGGGCGCGGACCTCCGGCGGCGTGGTCCGCACCATGGCGGACAGCATCGCGCCGCACGACTCCAGCACCTGCAGCAGCCCGACGGGACCGGCCTTGGGGTCGGCGTGGATGGTGTTGGCGGGGCCTTCCGGCCTGCGACTTTCCAGGATGAACGGGACGTACGTGTCCAGCGGTGGCATTCTGAGCCCGAGCTGGGCGGCATAGGCGAACAGGTCGTCGGCCAGGTGCTCGACCGTCTCCCAGCACGTCCACTCCAGCGTGCCGGCCTTGCGGTCCCACGCGGTCTCGGGCGCCTCGCGGAGGGCGGCGACGGCCAGCCGGACGGCCTCGTCGAGGTCGTCGGCCGTCACGGGGGAGAGCTCGGATTCTGTCATGCCGGGCACCCTACCGGCCGGGTGCGACAATCTCCGGAGAGCCCGGTTTGTCGGTGGCGCGTGGGATGCTGTCGGGCATGGATGTGTTGCGTGTGGTCGCCGCGGCGGTCGTGGACCGGGGGCGGCTGCTCGTCGTGAGCAAGCAGGCCGCTCCGGACGTCTTCTACCTGCCGGGGGGCAAGCCCGAGGCGGGGGAGGAGCCGGAGGAGACGCTCGCGCGCGAGCTGGCCGAGGAGCTCGGGGTGACCCCGCACGACCTGGCCCTGCTCGACCACGTGGAGGACGTGGCGGCGCTGGAGGGCGTGCCCATGCGCATGACGGTCTTCACCGCCAGGGTTTCGGGGGATCCGAGGCCGGCCGCTGAGCTGGCGGCGCTGGGGTGGACGGACGGGCGTGACGCTTACGTGCCGCGTCTCGCGCCTGCCGTGCGCGACCAGGTGGTGCCGCTGCTCGTGCGGGCCGGTGTTCTCGGAGGTGCTGCCTGATCAGGCAGTTGTCCCGACCGGGTTCGCCGGAGCCTGTGCATGGAGGGCCAGGCTCCGGTTCATCGGGACAACTGCTTGATCACGCGATGATGGTGACGCTGCCGGGTATGTCAGGCGGCGGAGATGCCGGCGCTGGCCGCGCGGCGCATGCGACGACGACGCTCGGAGGCGCGCTCGTCTTCGTTGAGACCGCCCCACGTGCCGTACTTCTCCGGACGGGACAGCGCGTAGTCAAGGCACTCGTTGCGGACGGGGCACTGGGCGCAGATCGCCTTGGCCTTCCGCTCACGTACGTCACGCTCGGGCTGCCGCTCCCCGTCGGGGCCGAAGAAGAGCACGAGGTCCTCACCCCGGCACGCGGCATCATCCTGCCAACCCCAGCTGGGGCGCGGGCGGGCGAGCTGCCGACGTACCTGAGACATGAGAAAACCACCTTCGTGAGAGGTATTTCGGTAATTGGGCCGCATTGGACGCTTATGGCGTCACTGTTCCAACGCAACGTTGGGCCGCGATGTTCCCTGTTCAGGCGAGAGCGGGCGTGGCGTACCGCACAGGCGTGAGCCTGTCCAGCGAAACCAGCCGGTAGGTGGTGATCGTCTCGGCGCAAGCCGTACCACACGGCGCTGTGAACGCCGATGGCTCAACCACAACCTGGAACCGGACGTCCCCGCAGCGTACGAGCGCTTCGGTGACGTCACCGTCCGACCTGGAGGATTCCACGGCCACCGCGCCGACAGAACACTCTCCCGTATGGGCTCGGGCGAAGTGCTCCACGGCTTGCAATGGCTCAGGGATGCCTGCGCGTCCCCGGTAGCGGTCGAGAATGACCTCGCCCGACCGGTACGCGTTGGCCGCTGCCAGTGCAGCAGCCTGAGACATGCTGCCGTAGAAAATTCCGTGTGGCAAGCACACCAGGTTGGCGGCGTAGCGATCGCCGCCAACGTGTGACGTTTCCCACACTCTGTCCGGCAAAGAATCGGCCAGCGTGCGAGCGAGGGGTAGTCCAATGCGGGCGCAGCACGCATTGCGCTTGGCGTGCGTGCAGACCAGAAATACCGGCTCGTCTTCAAGTATGCAGGACTCCGGGACCACTCCCGCCACGAGCGCGTCGAGGTCAAGATCGTCGGGACCTGCGACGACACCGCTCGCCAACCAGGGCCGGTCTCCTACCGCGTACGCGAGTAGCACACGGATCCCCTGCTCCTGTGGGCGGGTTCGCTTTCCCGGCCGGCGGATCAACTGGGGCCTGATACCGCGCTCGAGCGCCCGGCGGACCAGTTCGGAGATTTTTTCAGGAAGTTCGAAGTTTTCCAGGTGCGACGGCCAGGCGCCGGTGTATTCGACGAGCAGCCACAGCCGGGCTCCCACGGTGGCGCTGGCCAACGTCGGAACCCCTCCGGTGTGGCACCCGTTCGGATGCTCGCAGCCCCTTGCCAACGCCTGTTCTCCCTCTCCAACCCGAATTAGGTAAGACTAACCTAACGGATTGGTGGGGTCAGTCGCGGGCGGTTCGGTCCAACACGTCCCGTGTCGCGGGCAGCGCGCGGTCCCTGTCCTGCTTGACCAGGCCGATCCTGGTCCTCCTGTCCAGCAGGTCGCCCTCGTCGAGCGCGCCCTCGTGCCGGACCGACCAGACCAGCTCGCCCTCGGTGATGCCGAGCCCGACCTCCTCCGGGTGCGCCTTGACGAGCTCGTGCACGGCCTCCGCCTCGCTGCCGTACCGCTCGGCCAGCCGGTGCGGCACCCCGGACGGCCGCGGGCCCGCCCCGGCGAGCGGGATCTTTCTGGTACGACTCCGGCGCGCCCGGAGTTTCCCGGACGAGACCGCTTCATCCACCGCGTCCTCGGCCATCCGCCGATATGTCGTGAGCTTGCCGCCGACGACCGTGACGATCCCGTCATGCGCGAGAACGGCGTGTCTACGGGAGATGTCGGCCGTGTGGCCGTCGGCCGCCAGAAGGGGCCTGAGGCCCGCGTACGCGCCCGCGACCGCCTCCCGGGTCACCTGAGTCTCAAGAACCCCGTTCAGCACCTCCAGGAGCGTTCTGACGTCTTCCTCGGGCACTTCCGGAACATCGGGGACGGGCCCGTCCACCGGTTCGTCGGTGAGGCCGACGTACACGCGGCCGTCGCGCTGGGGGAGTACGAGCGCGAATCGGTTGGTCTCTCCGGGAATGGGCACATGCATGCCGGCGATCAGCCCGGGCAGCGTCCCCTGGGTCAGCACGAGGTGGGTGCCGCGCGAGGGACGCAGCTTCACCTCGGGATCCAGCCCGCCCGCCCACACCCCGGCCGCGTTGATCACCACTCTGGCGCGGACGTCGAACTCCTCGCCCGTCAGCTCGTCGCGTACCAGCGCGCCCCGGTCCGTGGGCCCGTCCGTGAGCCGCAGCGCGCGGCAGCGGGTCAGC
Source organism: Nonomuraea sp. NPDC003709 (assembly GCF_040610775.1). Taxonomy (NCBI): domain Bacteria; kingdom Bacillati; phylum Actinomycetota; class Actinomycetes; order Streptosporangiales; family Streptosporangiaceae; genus Nonomuraea; species Nonomuraea sp. NPDC003709. The sequence continues at coordinate 362,933 of NZ_JBEXMW010000004.1, forward strand.
ACGCGGGCGCCGTGCGCGGCGGCGGTCCTGGCGATCGCCACGACCAGGCGGGCGTCGTCCAGCAGCCGGCCGTCCCACGACAGGAGCGCGCCGCGCAGGCCGTCGCCGTCGAGCACGGGCGCCAGCGTGCGCGTGCGGGCCGCGCTCAGCCGCGTCGGGCCGGGCAGCAGCCGGCGCGGCGTGCGCGCGGCGGCCCGCAGGCCGTCGCCGAGCCGGTAGCCGCTCATCACGAGCGCCGCCTGCCGCCGCGAGACCGCCTTCGTCAGCGGCAGCAGGTACGGGTGGGCCGCGACCAGGTGCGGAGCCGTCGTGCGGAGCAGGATGCCGCGCTCGACCGCGCTCTCGTAGGCGACGTCCACCTGCCCCTTGGCCAGATAGCGCAGGCCGCCGTGGATCATCTTGGAACTCCACCTGGAGGTCCCGAAAGCCAGGTCGTGCGCGTCGATCGCCGCTACGCTGAGCCCCCGGGACGCGGCGTCCAGCGCGGCGCCGGCGCCGGTCGCGCCGAGCCCGACCACCAGCACGTCGAGCCGTTCCTCCGCGACGCGGCGCAGCTCACGGGATCTTCTGCGGGCGTTCAGCGAGCTGTTGTCCAAGGTGCCTCCATGCGAGCTATCCAAGATAGGCCTCCAGCAGGGCGGTGAGCTCGCCGTCGAGCTCGTCCATGGTCACCGGGCCGAGCATCGTGGGCGCCGACAGCAGGAACGACTGCGCCACCAGCAGCACCGCCCGCGCCCTGCCCGGATCCCCGACGGCGCGCTCCAGGACCTCGAGTATCGCCTCGTGGCTGGCGCCGCGCCGGTCGAGCAGGTAGGGCAGCAGCAGCTCCGGATCCGCTTCCACGATCTTCCGCCACAGCGGGTGGGCGCGCAGCCCCCTGACCCCCTCGACGACCGCGCGCACGGGGTCCGCCAGGTCGAGCTCCTCGACCACCCGCACCCATTCCCTGGTCATCAGGTCCGCGACCAGCGTGCGCACGTCGGGCCAGCGGCGGTAGATCGTCATCCGCGACACCCCCGCCCGGCGCGCCACGTCGGTGAGCGTCGTCCTGCGCACGCCATAGGCCAGCACGCAGTCGCGGGCCGCGTCCAGCACCCCATCATTGTGACGAATCGACGTCATGTGTCACAGTGTAGGCGTGACTGGAGAACCGATGCTGTGGTCCGGCTGGGGCGACCCGGCTCTCGCCCGCGAACTGCCCGAGCAGGTCCGCGCGCTCCTGCGCGACTTCCTCGGCGTCCGCGCCCCGGACGTCCCCGCCGTCGGCCTCGAATCGGTGCGCCTGCCGCCGGTCGCCCTGCCCGAGTCGCTGCTCGGCGCGCTGGCCGGGGTGGTCGGCTCCGCGTACGTGCTGACCTCGCACGAGGCCCGCGTCCGCCACACGCGCGGCAAGTCCACCCCCGACCTGCTGCGGATGCGCGCGGGGGACGGCTCGGCCGCGCCCGACGCGGTGGTGCTGCCCGGCTCGCACGAGGAGGTGGCCGAGCTGCTGCGGTTGTGCTCCGCCGAACGCGTCGCCGTGATCCCCTTCGGCGGCGGCACCTCCGTGGTGGGCGGACTCACCGGCTCCGGCTCGGGCTTCACGGGGCTGATCGCCCTCGACCTGGGCCGGCTCGACCGCCTGCTCTCCGTGGACCCGGAGTCCCTCGTGGCCTCCTTCGAGCCCGGCGTACGCGCCCCCGAGGCCGAGCGGCTGCTCGCCGCGCACGGCCTCACGCTGGGCCACTTCCCCCAGTCCTTCGAGTACGCCACCCTCGGCGGCTTCGCGGCGGCCCGCTCCAGCGGCCAGGCCTCCGCCGGGTACGGGCGCTTCGACGACATGGTCGTGGGCCTCACGGTGGCCACGCCCACCGGCACCCTGGACCTCGGGCGCGCCCCCAAGTCGGCGGCCGGGCCCGATCTGCGCCAGCTCGTGCTGGGCTCCGAGGGCGCCTTCGGGGTCATCACGTCCCTGCGGCTGAGGGTGCGGCGGGCTCCTGACGAGCGGCGGTACGAGGGGTGGCGGTTCGGGACGTTCGCGGAGGGGACGGCGGCGGTGCGCGCACTCGCCCAGGAGGGGCCGCTCCCGACGGTGCTCCGGCTCTCGGACGAGACCGAGACCATGATCGGCCTCGCCAAGCCGGACGCCATCGGGGCGGGCGGCTCGGGCTGCCTCCTGATCGCCGGCTACGAGAGCACCCCCGCCTCGGTCTCCGGATGGGGCTCGGCGGCCGCCCGGCAGGCCGGGGCCGCCGCCGTGCTGACCCGGATGGGAGGCGAGCCGCTGGGCGCCGAGCCGGGGCAGGCGTGGGAGCACGGGCGCTTCTCCGCGCCGTACCTCCGCGACTCGCTGCTCGGGGCCGGGGCCACCGTCGAGACGCTGGAGACGGCCGGCTTCTGGGCGAACCTGCCACGGCTCTACGACGCGGTGCGGCTTGCCCTGGCGGGCGCGTTCGGCTCGCCGCTCGTCATGTGCCACGTCTCCCACGTGTACGAGACCGGCGCCTCGCTGTACTTCACGGTCGTCGTCGCGCAGGAGGGGGACCCGGTGGCGCAGTGGGAGCACGCCAAGGAGGCGGTGAACGCGGCCATCGTGGCGGCCGGCGGCACGATCACCCACCATCACGGGGTCGGACGTGACCACCGGGACGCTTATGCGGCCGAGGTGGGGCCGGTGGGGATGGGCATCCTGCGGGCGGTCAAGGACCGGCTCGACCCCGCCGGAATCCTCAACCCCGGCGCCCTCGTCCCACCCCCGGCCGCGTAGCCCGGCCCACTCCCGCCCACTCGCCCCCGTTGGCTCGGATGGGTCAGGGTTCGTCCGGGGGGAGGATTCGGTCGGCTTCCGCGATCGCGGCGGCGGCCTCGCTGTAGCGGTGGAGGGACTCGAGGGTGGTGGCCAGGCAGTACAGGGCCACCACCAGCGGGGCGCCGCCCGTCAGCCGGGCGAGCGCCACCGCCTCCTGCGCCAGGGGGAGCGCCTCCGCTGCCCGGTCCCGCTTGAGCAGGAGTTTCGCCTTGGCGAGCAGGCTGCGGGCCAGCAGGGTCGTGTGCGCGCCGGGAGCACGTGCGTCGAGGGCACGGCTGCGCGCGACCGCTTCGCTGACCCGTTTGAGGGCCGCCCCGCTCCAGCGGGATGACCGGGTTTGCGCGTATGCCAGCAGACCCTCGATGGCCTCAACGTCGGAAGTGCCGCTCCGGGTCGTGTCATCAGGGCCGTTACGGCTCATGGAGCACTCCCCTCGACGTCCCTACCGCTTGCTTGGGGGGTTGAGGGTACACCATTGCGAACCTTCTGTGTTCCTTACGGTACGGAGCGTTCCGGGTGCACGAATGGGTGATCGCGGTAAGTATGTGGTCATGGTGGAAGTCGCGGCCGAGCGAGGAAAGCAACTTTCCTCAAGGGTGTCAGAGGAGGGAGCAGGATGGGCCTGCACACAGACGGGGACGTTCGCGCAGCTCAGACCTAACGATCACGGGTTTACCTGGCTGAATTTGGTGACGCTGTGGAGATCGCGTAACGACATCCTCGCGGGGTTGTTCGGGGATCCGTCGGGAGAGGTTCGGGCGCGATGGGTGGAGGCTCAGGAAGCGCGGGGGATTGATCCGGAATTTCGCATCAAACCGCCGGTCGGGGGAAATTTCAGTTTCCTCCTGCTCGGTGATACCGGCGAGGGAGACGCGTCCCAGTACGCCGTTGTTCCGGGGATGTTGAAAGTGGGGGAAGACACGTCGTTCGCCGTCATTGCGAGTGATGTGATCTATCCGACGGGATCGGGAAACGAGTACGGGGACAAGTTCTTCCGTCCGTACAAGGACTATGACGCCCCGATCTACGCCGTCCCCGGCAACCACGACTGGTACGACGGGCTCGGCGGTTTCATGCGGGTCTTCTGCGACGCGCCGGCGCTCAAGCCGAAGCCGGACCGGTGGCTGCGCGGCCTGCTGTGGCGCAAGCCGGAGGCCATCGACGAAGAGGCGCTGGCCCGGGCGCGGGAGCTCAGGGGCAAGCCGTCCCAGCAGGTCACGCAGCCGGGGCCGTACTGGGTGATCGAGAGCGACAGCCTGCTGATCGTCGGCGTGGACACCGGCATCAAGAACATCATCGACAAGGGGCAGACCGCGTGGCTGCGGCGCGTCTCGCGCGATCCGCGGCCGAAGATCCTCGTCACGGGCAAGCCCATCTACACCGGGAACGTCTACAAGCCCTCACCACTGGAGGAAGGCGGCACGATCGACGACATCGTGCGCGATCCGGCGAACCGGTACGTCGCGGCCATCGGCGGAGACGTGCACAACTACCAGCGCTACCCGATCAAAGTGGGCGACCGGGTGATCCAGTACATCGTGTCCGGCGGCGGCGGCGCCTTCATGCACGCCACGCACACGATCCAGAGGGTCGACGTCAAGGGCGTGCACGAGGACGACTTCAGGTGCTACCCGCTGCGCGGCGACTCCCTGTCCTTCTACAGCCAGCTGTACGCGCACCGCCTGCGGATGAAGTGGATCTACCTGACGCCCTCCGAGGCCTTGTGCGTCATGTCGGACCAGATCAAGAACGAGCCGGTCCGAACCCCCCAGGGCCCGGTCACGATCACCCGCAGGATGCGGTGGGCGGCGCGGCTGCTCGGGGCGTGGCCGTGGCCGCTCAGGCTGCCGGTCGACAAGGTGTTCCACCGCTACCTGTCGGAGCTGTCCGACTGGGACACACCGCCGTTCTTCAAGCAGTTCCTGCACCTGTCGGTCACGCCCGAGGCGCTGACCGTGCGGTGCTTCGCCGCCACGGGTTGCCGGGCCCAGGAGGCCGATCCGCCGGTGGAGGACGAGGTGCGCATCGCTTTGTCGTAGCCGTTTGGCACTCTTGACCACGTGCATGTCGTGGTCGCAGGAGAGACGCTGCTGCCCGTGGGCGGCTCGGCTCGGCGTCCCGCCGATCTGGCGGGGGCCGTACGCGAGCTGGAGGAGGCCGAGCGCCCGCGGTGGGTGTGGGCCGACGCGCGGGAGGTCTATCCCGACCTGCTGAGCGCGGGCGCGCGGGTCTCGCGCTGCCACGACGTCGCGCTCACCGAGGGGCTGCTGCTGGCGTACGAGGGCCGCTACGGCGAGAGCCGCTCGGCCCGGGCCGCCCACGCCCGGCTGCACGGGCTGCCGGTGCCGGAGGAGCAGCCGAGCGCGCCCGGCACGCTGTTCGCGCCCGAGCCGCTCGCGGCCGAGGCCGTGGCGGAGGTGCTGGCCGACCAGCTGCGCCGGATCGAGGCGCTGCCCGAGCCGGGCAGGTTCCGGCTGCTGGTGGCGGCCGAGTCGGCGGGGGCGCTCATCGCGGCCGAGATGTCGTACGACGGCATGCCCTGGCGGCGCGACGTGCACGACGAGCTGCTGACCGAGCTGCTCGGGCCGCGGCCCGTCCACGGCATGCGCCCGGCCAAGCTGCAGGCGCTGGCCGACGAGGTGACCGCGGCCCTCGGCCAGCCGGTCAATCCCGACTCGGTGCAGCAGCTCGTCAAGGCGTTCAAGGGGGCGGGGGTGGCGTTGAAGACCACCCGGTCGTGGGAGCTCAAGCAGATCGACCACCCCGCCGTGAAGCCGTTGCTGGCCTACAAGGAGCTGGCCCGGCTGTACAGCTTCCACGGGTGGGTGTGGGCCGACCAGTGGGTGCGGGGCGGGCGTTTCCGGCCCGAGTACGTGGTGGGCGGCGTGGTGTCCGGGCGCTGGGCCACCAGCGGCGGCGGGGCGCTGCAGATCCCCAAGGTGATGCGCCGGGTGGTGGTGGCCGACGAGGGGTGGGTGCTGGTCGTCGCCGACGCCGCCCAGCTGGAGCCGCGGGTGCTGGCCGCGATGGCCGGCGACGTGGGGCTGGCCAGGGCCGCCGGGGAGATCGACCTGTACTCGGCGCTGGCGCAGTCGTTCGGCGGCGAGCGTGACAAGGCCAAGATCGCGATGCTGTCCGCCATGTACGGCGGCACCAGCGGTGACGCGCCCAAGCTGCTGGCGGTGATGCGGCAGCGCTTCCCCAGGGCTTACCAGTTCGTGGAGGACGCGGCCAAGGACGGGGAGGAGGGGCGGCTCGTGCGCTCCTGGCTCGGGCGCACCAGCCCGCCGCCCTCGCCGAGGTGGAAGGAGCTGGTGTCGGGGCCGGAGGGCACGCGGGCGGCCCGGGACCGGGGGCGGTTCACGCGCAACTTCGTGGTGCAGGCCACGGCGGCCGAGTGGGCGCTGGCGCTGATGGCGGTGCTGCGCGGGCTGCTGCCGGAGCCGGCGCGGCTGGTGTTCTTCCAGCACGACGAGGTGATGGTGCACTGCCCGGCGGAGCAGGCGGAGGAGGTGATCGCCGCGGTGTCGTCGGCCGCGGTCGAGGCCACCCGGCTGCTGTTCGGGGCGACGCCGGTGCGCTTTCCCATGGAGGCGGTGGCGGTCTCGTCCTACGCCGACGCGAAGTGACGGCCGCGTCGAGTGCCTAAGAGCGGTCGGCGCGCCAGGTGATGGTCAGCCAGATGCCCGCGAGCGCCACCATGATGCCCACGACCAGGCCGAGCACGCCGTAGCCGAGCATCCCCACGATGGCGCCCGCGACGATCGTGCCCGTGGCGCCGCAGACGTTCATCAGCAGGTCCGAGAGCCCCTGGACGGCGGGACGGCGTTCGAGCGGGACGGACTCCGTGACCAGGGCGGAGCCCGCCACCAGCCCGCACGACCAGCCGAGGCCGAGCAGCACCAGCGCGGCCGTCACCTGCCAGATCGCATGCCCGGCCGTGCCGGCGAGCGTGGCGGCGCTCAGCAGCAGGGCCATGCCGAGCACGAGCACCGGCACCTTGCCCGCCTTGTCGGCCAGCCAGCCCACCACCGGCGACAGCACGTACATGCCCGCGATGTGCAGGCTGATCACGAGGCCGATGACGTCCAGGTTCGAACCGTCATGGTGGAGTTTGACCGGGGTCATGGACATGACGGACACCATCGCCGTGTGGCTCACCGCGATCATGACGAGGGCGCGGCGGGCCGTCGGGGTGGTGCGGAGGGTCTGCCAGGCGGTGCGGATCGTCCCCTTGGGGCCGCGGCCGGTGTCCGTGCCCTCGCTCAGGGAGCGGGCCAGCGTGAGCGGGTCGGGGCGCAGCAGGCAGAAGATCAGGGCCAGCGCCACCGCGAACGCCAGCGCCGCGAACACGAACGGCCCCGCCTTCTCCACCAGCCCCAGCCGCATGCCGATCTGGTCGGTGGGCTTGGCCAGGTTCGGGCCGGCCACGGAGCCGATCGTGGCGGCCCAGACGACCAGTGACAGGTGCCTGGCCGAGCGGCCCTTGGGCGCCAGGTCCGTGGCCGAGTAACGCGCGGCCAGGCTGCCCGCGCTCCCGCCGCCCACCAGCACCAGGCCCGCCAGCAGCAGCGGCCATGTACGCAGGCTGATCGCGAGCGCCGAGATCAGGCAGCCCGCCAGCGCCGCCGCGTACGCCAGCGACAGGCCCGCCCGGCGGCCGCCGCTGCCCGACGCCTTGGCCGTGGGCAGGGCCAGCAGCGCCGCGCCGAGCACGGTCGCGGTGCCCGCGAAGCCGCTGATCACCGTGGAGCCCGAGAGCTCGTCCACGACCACCGAGCTCAGCGCGAGCCCGACGGCGACCCCCACCCCGCTCACGATCTGCGTCGCGGACAGGACGGTCAAGGTGCGGCGCTGGACGCCGCGAATTCGGTCAGAGGACGAGACAGTGGGCGTTGTGGGGGCACTGGTCACTCGTGAAGTCTCGCATAGCCCCTGACATCACCCCAAAGGGCGATATTTCAGTGAATGGTGACTGAATCTCCCTGGGCGATGCGTCCGGGCATGTCCGGGATCAGGTTGATGCCGAACCACACCTTGCCGTCCCACCTGCGGTGCCGCGAAAGCGTCCTGATGGGCTCCTTGCCCTTCGTGTACGTGGACGTGTCGATCGTGGTCAGCACGCACCGGTCGCACCGCTTGCTCACCCGGAAGTCGACCGCGCCGATGCGTACCCGCTTCCACTCGTCCTCCGCGAACGGCGTGCCGACGCCGTCGATCACCACGTTCGGCCGGAACCGGTGCATGGGCAGCGGCTCCGGCGCCTCCTCGCCGCGCTCCAGCGCGGTCTCCACGATCCAGTCGTTGAGCAGGGCGAGCGAGGCGCTGGACGTGAGCAGCAGCGGATAGCCGTCGGCCAGGCTCACCCGGTCGTCCGGCCGCCCGTACTCCGGATTGACCGGCCGGCGGGTCGGGTCGTCGAGCCACCTGAGCCGGACGGGCCGGCCCACCAGCCCGGACAGCCAGCCCGCCGCGTCGTCGCCGCAGTCGGTGAGCTCCACGGGGGTGCGGCCCACGCTGACCGTGGACATGACGGCGGTCGCCGTGACCCGCAGCGGGGCGGCGTGCGGGCCGGTCAGCGTGAGCGAACCGCCGTCGACCCGGGCCACGCAGGCCAGCAGGCGGGGCTCCTGACGGGCGGTCAGGAGCTCGCCGTGCTCGTCGGTGATCAGGTAGCGGCGGTCGTCGGCGAGCCCCCACGGCTGCACCTCGGCCTCGTGGACCTGGTGCCCCGCGGTGGACTTGACGGGGTAAAAGTGGATGCTCGCCAAATTCATCTGAGCTGTGGCGCGGACACCCTGGTCTTTCAGGATGGGGAGGGAGCGCCACTCCTCCTTTCGAAAACAGTATGGAAAGCCTTAGTAACGCTCGATAGTGTTCGCGGTGAGTGACTCTTCCACGACAGGGAGTGTGTAATGGCGGTCCGCCGCTCCACGGCCAAGCTGGCAGGCCTGCCGTCGGTGGTGCAGTTGCGGCTCATGCCTACACCTGCTCAGGCTGACGCCCTGACTGCGACGGTGCTGGTCTGTAATCAGGCGGCCACCTTTGTTTCCCGTCTGGCTTGGCAGCACCGTACCTTCACCGTCCTCCAGTTGCATCGGCTGGCCTACCATTCCGCGCGTGCGCAGTTCGCCGGGCTGGGCGCGCAGGCGGCGGTGCGGGCGATAGCCCGGGTGGCCGGTGCCTACGGCAACCGGCGAGCCACCAAGAAACGGGCCCACACCTTCCGCCGGCACGGCGCCATCCCGTACGACGCGCGCCTGATGAGCTGGTCCCGTGAAGCCCGGACCGTGTCGCTGTGGACCTCCACGGGACGTGTGGCCGTGCCATACACAGGTCGGCCAGAGGACCTCCAGGCTGTCAACGCGCTGCCTCTCGGGGAGGCCGACCTGATCTGTCGGCGCGGCGTATGGCTGCTGCAAGTTGCCATCACCTTGCCCAAGCCCCGGACGCGTGAGCCGGTTCACGGCTTTCTAGGGGTGGATCAAGGGGTGGCGAACCTGGCGGTCACGTCAGACGGGGCCGTGCTCCCCGGCTCCGCCCTGGCCGGGCCGATCACCGGCAACGGCCACGTCCGTACGCTGCGGGAGCGGCGGCATCGGCAACGCCAACGGTTGCAGAGGAAGGGCACGAGTGCGGCGCGGCGGGTCCTGCGTCGCTTGGCCGGGCGTGAGCATCGGATGATGACCGACCTCAACCATCAGCTTTCGAAACACGTGGTGCGCGAAGCCGAACGCACCGGCCGCGGGATCGCCTTGGAGGATCTGCAGGGCATCCGCGGGCGGGTAAGGGCTCATCGGTTCCAGCGGCGCACCCTGCACAGCTGGGCGTTTGCTCAGCAGATGGCATTCACCCGTTACAAAGCCGCGCGGGCCGGGGTCGCTTTCGTACTGGTCGACCCCGCACACACCTCTCAGCGCTGTCCAGAGTGCGGGTGTATGAGTAAGGCGAATAGGCCGACGCGGGGTCGGTTCGTCTGCACTGGGTGTGGCCTCGCTGGGCACGCCGATCACATCGCGGCCCGCAACATCGCCGCACGCGGCGCTGCGGGCTGGGCTGCTGTCAACCAGCCACACGCTACCGGCCTCCCTTCAGCCAGACGGGGCCGTGAGAGCAAGCCACCGGCCTCAACCGGTGGTCGTTGACACGGCCGAAGGTACCCCACCGCGCTCCGGCGCCGGCGAGCGGTGCAGAACGCCCGCCACGGCCACGGTGGCCAGGGCGAGCACGCCGATCGCGGCCCCGATCCAGGCGACGGACGGGTAGCCGAGGCCCGCGCCGATGGCCAGCCCGCCGAGCCAGGGGCCGACGGTGATGCCGACGTTGAAGGAGGAGACGTTCACCGCGGCGGCCAGGGTGGGGGCGTCCTTGGCCAGGGAGAAGACGCGGGTGTTCAGGGCGGGGTTCATGCCGAAGCCGAACGCGCCGAGCAGGAAGATCAGCGCGATGGCCGTCACGGGGACGGACGCGGTCAGGGCCAGCGCCACCGAGCAGACGATCAGGCCGGCGACGCCGAGGTAGAGGGACGGGAACGGCCGCGCGTCGGCGGTCCGGCCGCCGATGGTGATTCCGATCAGCGAGCCGACGCCGTAGAGCGCCAGGACCGCGGGCACCCAGGCGGGATCCAGGCCCGTGGTGCCGACCAGCAGCACGCTCAGGTAGCTGAAGGAGGCCAGCAGGGCTCCCGTGGTCAGCGCGGTCGTGCCGTACGCGAGCCAGAGCCTGGGGTTGATCATGGAGCGCAGCTCGTCGGAGACGCGCGGGGTCGCGCCGGCCTCCGGGCGGCCGCCCGGGATGGTGCTGAGCACGCCCGCTCCGGCCAGCGCCGACAGCGCCGCGACCGCCCAGAACGCGGCCCGCCAGCCGAGGTGCTGGCCGATGACCGTGCCCAGCGACAGCCCGACGATGGTGGCGACCGTCAGGCCGCCGGCGAGCACGCTCATCGCCTTTCCGCGGGCGTTGGCGGGCACCAGGCCGACCGCCGTGCTCGCCGCCACGGCCCAGAAGCCCGCGTACACGAACGCGCCCACGACGCGGGTGGCGAACACCACGGTGTAGCTCGACGTCAGCGCGCCCGCGACGTGCGACAGGACGAAGACCGCCATGAACGTCAGCAGCGCCGTACGCCGTGGCCAGCGCATCGTGAGGACGGCCAGCACCGGCGCCCCCACCAGCATTCCCATGGCGAACGCCGAGATCAGCAGCCCCGCCTCTGGCACGGACACCCGCAGGTCGGCGGCCATCTCCGGGATCAGCCCGGCCAGCATGAGCTCCGAAGTGCCTTGAGCGAAGATCGAAAGCCCCAATATGTAGATGGCCAAGGGCATGGTGTTTCTCCTTTTTGGATTGGTCAGTTCAAAATGAGGGCGTAAAAAAAGATCAGAAAACGCCCAGGGCGGTTTTCGCGATCGACTCGAGCCCGTCCCGGTCCGTCCCGCCCCGCGCGGCCACGCGCAGGCCGCTGACGGTGGCGAAGACGAAGTGCGCCAGCGCGAGCGGGTCCCTGTCCGGGTCGAGCTCGCCCCGCGAGCGGCCGGTCTCGATGGCGGCCCGGACCATCTGCCGGCGCCGGTCGTTGTCGCGCCGCAGCAGCTCGGCGATCTCCGGGTCGTGCGGGGCCAGCTCGGTCATCGAGTTGACCACCAGGCAGCCGGGCGGCTCGCCGGGCTCGGGGTCGACGGCCCACCACAGGACGGTCCTGATCTTCTCCTTGAGCGGCAGGTCGGCGTCCAGCGTCTCGGCGAGCGTGGCGTTGCGCTGGTCCATGTAGCGGGTCAGGGCCTTCACGAACAGGTCGTGCTTGCTGGCGAAGGTGTTGTAGATGCTGCTGCGCCCGAGTCCGGTGGCCGCGCACAGGTCCGCCGTCGAGGTGGCCTCGAAGCCCGCGGACCAGAACGCGCGCATCGCGGCCTCGACGGCGCGTTCCTCCTCGAACTTCCTCGGTCGCCCCACATCTCGAACATTACCCGTTTTGGACTGAATGGTGCAATACGTCAGCCATCCCGCCGGAACGTGTCCAGGAATACCTTGCGGGTCTCCGCCTGGTCGTCCCACTTGAGCTCGGGCAGGTCGAAGGTGATCTTGTACGCGGTGATGTCGTCGATCGTGACGTACCGGGTGAGCGCGTGCATGGGCACGCCGCTGGCCGTGGTGTAGGTGTACTCCCAGTCGGCGGCCTGCCAGCCGCGGTAGTCGGCGGCCTGGAGCTGCACCTGGATGTAGCCCTCCACGCCGCCCTTGGCCTCCTGGCGGCCCAGCTCGGACAGCCCTCCGTCGGTCTGCGGGCTCACCTTCTGCACCATGATCCGCATGCCGGAGTCCTTCGGCCCGCTGAACGTGGTCACCCCGCCCGACGTCGAAGGCTTCCAGCTCGCGGGCACGGCGGCGGCGAACCCGGCCGTGCCGTGCTCGGTGTAGCCCGACGGTATCGCCGAGGGCTCGGCGTTCCCGGGTTTGGCGGGTGAGGACGTCGCGGCCTGTGACGTGGCCGTCTGCGGGGACGGCGACCCGCCCGGCATGAGGAGCATGACGGCGCCCACGACGGCGGCCACCGCCACGATCGTGCTGATGATCGTGAGCGGCGTCGGCCGCCCGCGGCGCACCCATATCCCGTCGTCCTCGTCGGGCCTGCGCCGGCTCTTGCCGGTGCGCGGCGCCGTGCTGGGCAGCGTGGCCAGGCGGTTGTGGCCGAGGTCGCGGGACAGGTCGCGCGACTGCTCGCGCAGGTCCTCGGCGGAGGCCAGCGGCCACGGCGTGGCGGCGGACGACGTACGGCTGTCCGTGGTCAGCGGCAGGATCGGCGCCGGCTGCGGGCCGGACTCGTCGCCGCGGCCCCTGGGAGCCCGGTGCGGACCCGAGGGCATGCCGAAAGCGGGCTGCGCCCCCGAGGGACCGCCGAACTCGGGCGGCGGCGGCACCAGCTGGTCGGTCCGGTGGCTGCCGGAGGGGCTCGTCAGGCCGTCGAACGGCATCGAGTGACCGCCGGACGGGCTGCTCATCGGGTCGTACGGCACGCGTATCGGACCCGAGGGCGTCTCCACGATCCGCGACGGCATCGGCCCCGACGGGGAGTCCAGCAGCCCGGAGGCCGGCATGTCCCCCGGGGCGGGCCCGGCGGTGGGCAGCGACTCGGCCGGGCGCGGGCGGACGGAGCCGTGCGCGCGCAGCACCGCCTCCAGCATCTCGATGACCTGGTCGGAGGTCAGCCGCTGGGCTGGGTCCTTGCGCAGCAGGCCCTCGACCACCGGCATCAGCGAGCCGGCCCGCTGGGGCGCGATCGGCTCCTGCGTGAGCACCGCGCCGAGCACCGCCACCGGGTCGGGCCCCTCGTACGGCGGCCGCCCCTCGAGGGCGGCGTACAGCGTCGCGCCGAACGACCACAGGTCGGCCGCCTGCGTGATCGGCTGCCCGGACAGGCGCTCCGGCGGGATGTACGCGGGCGACCCCATGAGCAGCCCGGTCTGCGTGATCGCCACGTCGCCCTCGATGGCCGCGATGCCGAAGTCGGTCAGCACCACCCGGTCCTGGGTCAGCAGCACGTTGCCGGGCTTGATGTCACGGTGCAGGATCCCCGCGGAGTGCGCGTGCCTGAGCGCGTCGAGCACCCGGATGCCGATCTCGGCCGCCTGCAGCACCGGCAGCGGCCCGCTCTGGCGTACGGCCTGCTCCAGGGACCACGCGCGGACCAGCTCCATCACGATCCACGGGCGGCCGTCCTCCTCGACCACGTCGTGGACGGTGACGATGCCGGGATGCGTCAGCCGCGCGGCCGACCTGGCCTCGCGCAGCACGCGCCGGTGGGCTCCCTGCATGCCCGAGTGGTCGAGCCCGTACGGGAGGATCAGCTCCTTGACCGCCACGTCCCGGTCGAGCAGGACGTCGTGGGCGTGCCACACCATGCCCATGCCGCCCCTGCCGACAGGTGACATGAGCCGGTAACGCCGGCCGATCAGACGGCCCTGGCTCTGGGGGGCGCCGCTCGGGGCGCCCCCTTCCGCGCCGGGGCCGCTGAGCAAGCGGTCGGCTGCCATGATCCCGCCCCCATCCCGCGCTACGAGCAATTTAAAGTGGTTCGTTACAATATCGGCGGGGCATGCGCAAGGGAAGCTGGAGCATCCTTACAAAAGCTTTGACCTGGGGAAATATCGCCATTCAGATGGCTTGTTCCGCCAATGCGATCAATGCAGTAGTGAATGCCTCTACAGGGGGTTTGACCAGGCCTGCTCCTACTTGACCGGTTCCCGCGACGCGGCCCGCGATGCCGGTGTTGACCACGGGCAGCAGGCCCGTTCTCGCGACGAGAGCTACATCGATGCCGACCGGCGTGCCGCGGAAGCCGAGGCCCGGAATCTGGTACCCCGGGTGCTCGGCGAGCGTGATCTCGTACATGGAACGGGTGGCCCGCACCGCGTCGGACACCTCGCCGCCCACGAAACGCACGATGGCCGGCGCCGCCGCCATCGCGAACCCGCCCAGCCCCGAGGTCTCCGTGATCGTGGAGTCGCCGATGTCGGGGTTCGCGTCGTCCGGCCCGTACGAGCCGAGATAGAGCCCGTCGGGCACGCCGGCCGGTCCCGTGAACCACCGCCCGCCCAGCCCCGAGACCTGGACGCCGAAGTCGGTGCCGTTCCTGGCCATGGCGACGACCATGGACGAGCCGGGCACGTCGCGGGCCGCGTCCGTGCTGACCTTGGCGGCGGCCATGCCGGCGTTCAGGAAGAAGTGGTCGTTGCCGTTGATGAAGCGCAGCACCTCCGCGGCCGCGCCCGGGGCGGCCTCGACCACGGCCGGGGCCAGCTCGCGCAGCAGGAGCGAGGTGGCGGCGCGGTTGCGGTTGTGCAGCTCGTCGCCCATCTGCAGGGCCTGCGCCATCAGCGAGCGCAGGTCGATCGGCCCCGTGCGCTCCAGCGTCGCCGCGAGGGCCGGGCCGAGCACCGCGTCCATCCAGCGCAGCCGCTCCAGCACCTCGGGCCCGTAGGCGCCGTACCGGAGCACCTTGCCCAGGCCCTCGTTCAGCGAGCAGTACGCGGTGCCGCCGTGCTCGTCGTCGCGTACCTCGAACAGCCACATGGACGGGCTGACCACGCCCGCCATCGGGCCCACGGTGGCGTGCTCGTGGCACGGTCGCAGCGCGATCTCGCCCGCCGCCAGCCTGCGCCCGGCCTCGTGCTCGTCGCCCGCCAGGCCCTCCAGCAGCATCGCGCCGATCAGCGCGCCGCGCATCGGGCCCGACGCGCGCTCCCACGTGATGGGCGGGCCCGCGTGCAGGAACGTGCCCGCCGCCAGCACCTCCGAGGCCCGGCGCACCCCCACCAGGTGCGGGCGGGCGGAGGTCAGCCTGCTCACGGCCAGCTCGTTCGCGGCCTGCCTGCGCGGGTCGGCGAGCACCGCGGCCAGGGCCTCGGCGGTGCCGGGCAGCGGCGGGCGCCAGGACACCGGCGTCGTCTCGACGGCCTGCGCCCTGAGCGCCTCGTCGAGCAGGCCCGCGCCCACCGTGATGACGCGGGACGGGACGGACAGCGGGCTCATATGAGGCTCCTGGCGTGCCGGGCGGCCTGGGCGTTGGAGGTGAAGACGGCCGCGCCCGCCTCCCGGAAGGCGGCGGCCTGGCGGTGCAGGTCCTGGGGGTCGCCTTCGGTGCCGATGAGTGCGATCACGACGGTGGCGGGGGTGCGGGCGACGGCGTGCGCGAGCGAGGCGGCCGGGTCGGGGTCGGCGCCGTGGCCGAGCACGACGTCCATGAGCACCAGGTCCGTCTCCTGGGCGCGGGCCAAGGCCTCGACGCGCAGGGTCGGGTCGATCATGGGATGCGCCCGGCCCCTGGTGTAGGCGTCGTCCCCGTAGTCGACGAACTCACCCTTACCGGCCACCAGCGCGGCCTCGGTGCTGAGCGTCCCGCCGGAATAGACGCCCTTGATGGCCTTGGTCCGGCTCTGCTTGCCCGACCACGCGGGCCAGGAGGGCCACTCGGGCACCGGCCGGCCGAGCGCGCGCAGGACCCGCTCGGTCGCCTCTGTCAGGTCGGACTCGGGGAGCAGCGCGGGCACCACCGGCGTGCGCAGGCGTCCCACGGCCTCCCGTACGGTCGCCGCCACCTCGGGGGACGGCGGCTTGGAGATCAGCACGATCAGCTCGGTGGCCGGGTCCTCGTCCAGCATGCGCAGGGCCCGCAAGGTGGACAGGCCTCCTACCTCCGCCGACAGGTCCCTGCCGCCCACGCCGAGCACGTGGCTGACGCCGGTGCCGGCCCAGTCGAGCAGGGACGTCACCTGCTGGGCCCCGGTGCCGGACGCGGCCACCACGCCGACGGGGCCGGGGGTGAGGACGTTCGCGAAGCCCAGGCCGACGCCGCCGATCACGGCGGTGCCGCAGTCGGGGCCCATCACGAGGACGTCCGCGGCCTCCGCGAGCTCCTTGAGCCGCCGTTCCTGGGCCACGGGGACGCCGTCGCTGAAGATCATGACGGGGAGCCCGGCCTGGACGGCGTCCAGCGCCTCGGCGAAGGCGTGCTCGCCCGGGGTGGAGACCAGCACCAGGTCGGCCGGGATGCCGGTGGCCGAGCGGGTGGTGAGCGGGGGCTGGTCGGCCGTGGTCGCCTGCGGGCGGTCGAAGTTCGCGAGCTGCCGGTCGGCCTCCTCGACGGCCGCGCCGGCGTCGCGGGCGCGTACGGCTATCAGGAGGTCGCCGGGGCCGGCCTGCGGGACGGTGAAGCCCAGGTCGCGGAGGACGGCGAGGTTCAGGTCGGTGGCCATGGCGACCATGGCGGCCTCCACGCCCGACATCTCGGTCAGCGCCCGGCTTATGCGCATCAGGGAGATGGAGTCGACGTACGCGCCCTTCCGTACCAGCACCGTGTCGGCGCTCATCGGGGCCCGCTCAGCGCGAGGACGGCGGTCACGCCGATGGCGACGCCCTGGGCCAGGTCGGAGCCCGAGGTGTGGCCGAGGCCGTGGAGGCGGCGCAGGGCCGGTTCGAGGGCCTGCCCGCCCGTGATGCCGCGCAGCACCGCGGTCACCTCGGGGCTGCTCTCGCCCCTGGCCGCGCAGTGCAGGAGCGTGGCCGAAATGGGCGTCGTACGCGTCCTCGCGTCGAACGTCACGGTCGCCGCCAGCCAGTCGGCCAGCCAGACCGCCCGCTCCGCCCCGGCCGCCGCGCCCAGGTGCCGCAGCGTCACCAGCAGGCCCGCCAGGACGTCGTCGCCGCTCGGCGTCAGGCCGGGCCCCAGGCCCATGAGCCGCTCGGCCGCCGTAACGGCCCCCAGCAGCCAGCCCCTCGCGCAGCTGTCGGCCAGCAGCTCGACGGCGCCGTTCCCGGCCAGCCCGGGTTGTGGCGGGTCGCCGAAGCGGGCGGCGGCCTGTTCGAGCCGGGCCCGATCGATCCGGCCCAGCGGCGGGGCGGGGTCCCACCAGCGGCGCACGCCCAGGCTCAGCGGGCCCAGCTCGATGTTGCGGTCGCCCACCGAGGCTTCGTCACCCACCGTGACGCTCGGCAGCGGGCCGGCCAGCAGCACGGAGTTGGGCAACCGGGTGGCCGCCCCCGTGATGACGGCGATCACCGAAGGCTCCAGGTCGGTCCTGACCTCGAGATAGACCCCTGCCGGGAACGCGGCGAGCACCCGCGCGGGGCGGCGCGGCGACTCCAGGACGGGGCGTACCGCCGTGCTGGCCGCGCCCGTGACGTGGATGCGGGTACGCCTCGCATGAGTACTTACGGTCACCGAACCTCCCATCCGACCTTGGACCTGACCGTAAAACGGCCGGGGAACCCTCCGTACGGGTAAATTTGCCAACAGTCAGCGGGAAGGTTGGCTCTTCCTGACAGACGGTTTCTGGGGTCACAATCTCCACATGGAGCCCCCCGTCCGTCTCGCCAGCACCGGGACGATCATTCACGGCGTTTCCGTCGGAGAGGTGCTCGGCGTCTCCACCCTCGCCGAGGCCAGGCTGATCGCGGGGGAGAGCGGGCTGGGCCGCATCGTGCAACGGCTGAACGTCATGGAGGTCCCCGACATCCTGGCCTGGGTCAAGCCGCACGAGCTGCTGCTGACCACCGGCTACCCGCTGCGCAACACGCCGCAGTCGCTCGGCCGGCTGGTCGCCGACCTGGACGAGCGCGGGCTGTCGGCGTTGGCGATCAAGCTCGGCCGGTATGTGGACGAGCTGCCCGACGAGATGGTCGAGCAGGCCGACCGGCTCGGCTTCCCGCTCATCCTGCTGCCGAACGACGTCGGGTTCGACGACATCCTCAACCAGGTGCTGACCGACATCCTCAACCGCCAGGCCGCCGTGCTCGCCCGCGCCGAGGAGGCGCACCGGGCGCTGGTGCAGGTGGTGCTGGCCGGCGGCGGGCTCAACGAGGTGGCCGCCGAGGTGGCCCAGCTGCTCGACGTGTCGGTGGCGGCGGTGGACGGCTCGGGCCGGGTGCTGGCCACCGCGGGTCCGGCCGAACAGGTGGCCGTCCTGCGCGAGTCGATCTCCCTGGAGGGCCCGCCCCGTACGTCCACCTCGGGACGGGTACGGTCGTTCGCCTCGGTGCCCGTGCTGGCCGGGGGCCACCACCACGGGCGGATCGTCGCCTACAGCCCGTCCGGGGCGATCCGCGACAGCGACGTCGGCATCCTCGAACGCGCCGCGACCGTGGCCGCACTGGTCGTCACCCGGCAGGAGGCGGTCAACGCCGTCGAGAGCAAGTACCGCGCCGACTTCCTGCGCGACGTGCTCACCGGCCGGGCGGGCACGGCGGAGCGGGTCACGGCCCGGGCGCGGGCGTTCGGGTGGGACCTGGCGCGGCCGGTGACCGTACTGGTGGCCGAGCTGGACCCGGACGGGGACGAGCGCAGCGCGCAGGACCGGCTGGTGGCGTGCTGGACGGCGGCGATGCGCCGGCACGACCCGCGCGGGGCGGTGGCGGGGTTCTCGCACGAGGTGGTGGCCGTGGTGGACGCCTCGATCGACGCGACCCGGGTCGCCAAGGACGCGGCCTCGGGCTTCGCCGACGTGCCGCCCGCGACGTTCTCGACCGGCACCTCCCGGCCCAGCCCGGGGGCGGAGACGCTGCCGGAGGCGTACTCGCAGGCGCTGAAGGCGGCCCGGGTGGGCCGCCAGCTGCACGGGCCCGGCGCCGTCGCCCACTTCGACCAGCTCGGCGTCTATCGGCTGCTGTCCCTGGTCAACGACACGGAGGAGCTGCACGCCTTCGTACGCGAGACGCTCGGCCCGCTGGCGGCCGACGCCGACGCCGAGAACGCCGACCTCCGCCGCACCCTGCAGGTGCTCCTGGAGACCAACATGAACGTGGCCGAGACGGCGCGGCGCCTCCACTTCCACTACAACACCCTCCGCTACCGGATCGGGAAGCTGGAGCGCCTGCTCGGCAACTTCACCGACGACCCGCACCTGCGCCTCAACCTGACCCTGGCCCTGCACGTGCTGCGGATGCGCGGCATCTAGGGTTGGGGCTTGTGGATTTCGAACTGCGCTCCGAGTACATCCCGCTGTGTGACCTGCTGAAGTACTGCGGGATCACGGAGACGGGCGGCATGGCCAAGCTGCTGATCGCCGAGGGTCTGGTGCTGGTGGACGGCGAGGTGGAGCTGCGCAAGCGCGCCAAGATCCGCTCGGGGCAGGTGGTCAGCGGGGAGGGGTTCTCCATCCACGTGGAGTAGTGGAACCTGTTGACGAAAAGTCACCGCACAATTACTCACTGTTTACTAACATCGGGCGCACTGGCAAAAAGAAACGGCCCCCTGTCGGGGGCCGTCATACCCGGGAACGTACCCCCGGGCGGGTGACTCCATGTTAGGGCGTGATAGCGGTGAGCGACAAGTCGAATCCCGGAATCGAGCGCGTCGGCGTCTATGTCGACGGGTTCAACCTGTACTACGGCCTGAGGGAGCTCGGGAGACGGCGGCATCTCTGGCTCGATCTGCGCGCCATGGCGACGCACCTGCTGCGGCCGCATCAGCGCCTTGTGGGTGTCAGCTACTTCACCGCGGCGATCCGCAACGATCCCCCGGCCGTGGCACGGCAGGAGACGTATCTGGCCGCGACGGCAAGCCTCGGCGTGCAGGTCGTCATGGGGAGATACCAGCAGCAGTCGGTGCAGTGCCACTCTTGTGGAGCGACGCGCCGGACCTACGCCGAAAAGCAGTCCGATGTGGCGCTCGGCGCGGCCATGGTGGCGGATGTCGCGACACGCCAGGTGGACGCGGTCATGCTCGTGTCGGCCGACTCTGACCTATGCGCGGCGGTTCATGCCATCAGGCGGCTGAATGACGAGCTTGGGACCAAGACACGGGTGGTCACCGTGCTTCCGCCCCGAAGGCGCTCCGAAGTTCTGCAGCGCGTCAGCGACGCGTGGTTCCCGCTGGGTCATGCCGTGATCCGCCGGTCTCAGCTTCCCAACGTCGTCCAGGCATCCGACGGGTGCGTCTACCACCGCCCGCAGCACTGGAACTGACCTCACAGTGAATTCGGATCGCGTGTGCGCGAGGTTTTCACTGGCCCTGCGCGTAGATTTGGCAGATCATGCCCGTGTAGGAGCGTTGCGGCGGGCCTAATGTGCCCGCAACGGAACGTGTCGCCGGCCCAGGACAAGAGGGGCTCTCATGGTTTTGGGATGGACCAAACACGGTGACGGCAAGCACCTGGCGCCCGGAGAGGTGGTCAGACCCGACGAGCGGCTGAGCTGGCCCAGGATGGTGGGCTTCGGGGCGCAGCACGTGATCGCGATGTTCGGCGCGACGTTCGTCTTCCCCCTGGTGATGGGGCTGGACCCGAACGTCGCCGTGATGATGTCAGGCGTCGCGACGATCCTGTTCCTGCTGATCGTGAAGGGGAAGGTGCCCAGCTATCTCGGCACCAGCGCGTCCTTCGTCGGCGGGGTGCTGGCGATCAGGGCCGCCTATGGCGGTGACACGGCCGGCGCGGACGCGATCGTGACAGGTGCGATCCTGGTCGCCGGGTTCGTGCTGGCGCTGGCGGGGCTGGCCGTCCACTTCCTCGGGGTGCAGATCATCCATCGCGTGTTCCCGCCCGTGGTCACGGGGGCGGTCGTCATGCTGATCGGGTTCGGGCTGGCGTACGTGGTGGCGGACGTCTACTGGCCGCAGGACCACTGGGTCGCGCTCATCACCATGCTGGTCACCTTCCTGGTGATCGTGTTCTTCAAGGGGTTCGTCGGCCGGATCGGGGTGCTGGTCGGGCTGATCGCGGGGTTCGTGCTGTCGTGGGTGCTGGACAAGACCGCGGGGGCCGTCACGTCCGTGCTGCCCGGCGCCAACCTGCGGGACGCGGCGGGCGCGAGCTGCCCGGTCGAGGGGACGTACTGCGTGGCCACGGCCTTCCCGCACGACCGGGTGAACTTCGACTCCGTGGCGTCGGCGCCCTGGTTCGGGGTGCCGAACTTCCACGCCCCCGACTTCAAGACCTCCGCCGTGCTGCTGGTGCTGCCCGCCGTCATCGCGCTCATCGCCGAGAACATCGGGCACGTCAAGGCCGTCGGCGAGATGACCGGGGCGGACGTCGACCCGTACGTGGGCCGGGCGGTGATGGCCGACGGGGTGGGCACCATGGTCGCCAGCGCGGTCGGCGGCTCGCCCACCACCACGTACGCCGAGAACATCGGCGTCATGGCGGCCACCAAGGTCTACTCGACCGCCGCCTACTACATCGCCGCGATCATCGCCATCCTGTTCGGGCTCTGCCCCAAGTTCGGCGCGCTGGTCGCCGCGACCCCGGGCGGCGTGCTGGGCGGGGTCACCGTCATCCTGTACGGGATGATCGGCCTCCTCGGCGCCAGGATCTGGATCGAGAACCGCGTCGACTTCTCCGACCCCGTCAACATGGTTCCGATCGGCGCGGGCATCATCCTGGCCATCGGACCTGTGAGCCACTTCATCGGCGGCGACTTCACCCTTGAGGGGATCGCGCTCGGCACCATCGTGGTGCTGGGCGGATACCACCTGCTGCGGGCCATCGCCGGACGGCCCGCCCGGCCGGCCGGGAGCGAGGCCGGGTGAAACCGCCCCCGTTCGAGTACCACGCCCCCCGCGACCTCGACGAGGCGCTCCGGACCCTCGCGGAGGTGGGCGGGAAGGTGCTGGCCGGAGGGCAGAGCCTGATCCCCATGCTCAACATGCGGCTGGCCGCTCCCGAGCATCTCGTCGACATCAACCGCGTCCAGGGGCTGTCGGCCATGGAGACGGAGCGGGACGGTGTCCGGGTGGGGGCTACGGTCCGGCACTCGCAGGCGGAGCGGGCCGGGGCGCATCCGCTGCTGAGCCGGGCGCTGCGGCTGGTCGCCCATCCGGTGATCCGGAACCGGGGGACCGTGGTGGGCAGCCTCGTGCACGCCGACCCGGCCGCCGAGCTGCCGGCCGTGCTGGCCGTCCTGGGCGGCTCCGTACGGGTGGCCCGGCAGGGGCAGGTACGGGACGTGGGCGCCGAGGAGTTCTTCGTCGGGCCCATGGAGTCGGCGGTCCAGCCGGGCGAGCTGGCCGTGTCGGCATATTTCCCGGCATTGGGTCCGCGTACCGGGGCAGCCTTCGAGGAGGTGGCCCGGCGGCACGGCGACTACGCCCTGGCCGGCGTCTGCGCCGTCGTCACGCTCGACGAGGACGGCCGGGTCGAGGCCGCCAGGCTCGCCTGCATCGGCGTCGGCCCCGTGCCGATGGTCGTGGACGTGACGGAGAGCCCCGCGGACGCGGCGCGGATCGTACGGGACCGGGTCGAACCCGAGGGCGACATCCACGCCTCGGCCGCCTACCGCCGCCACCTCGTGGGCGTGCTGGCCGAGCGGGCCGTACGGAACGCGACCAGGGAGGCAGGGGATCGTGGAGCATGAGATCACGCTCGTCGTGAACGGCACGGCCAGGCGGGTCGGCGTGCCCGCCAGACGCCTGCTGTCCGACTGCCTGCGCCACGACCTCGGCCTGACCGGCACCCACGTCGGCTGCGAGCACGGCGTCTGCGGCTGTTGCACCGTGCTGCTCGACGGGGAGCCGATCCGGTCGTGCCTGACGTTCGCGGTCAGCGTGGACGGGTCCGAGATCACCACGGTCGAAGGGCTGGCCGGCGACGGCACCAGGGCGACCGAGCCCGCCTCACGGAGTGAGGCCATGAGCGCAGTCCAGCGGGCTTTTGCCGAGTGTCACGGGTTGCAGTGCGGGTTCTGCACGCCGGGGTTCCTGTGTACGGTGACCGCCCTGCTGCGGGACAACCCCACCCCCACGGACGACGAGGTGCTGGAAGGCATCTCGGGCAACCTGTGCCGGTGCACCGGCTACCAGAACATCGTCAAGGCCGTCCACCGGGCCGCCGAGCTGCTGGCGGAGGAAGCATGACGACGAGGCTGTTCGGGGAGCCCGTGCAGCGGCGGGAGGACCCCAGGCTGCTCACCGGCAGGGGCCGCTATCTCGACGACCTCGGCCCCGACGCGCTGGCCGCCGCGTTCGTGCGCTCGCCGCACGCGCACGCCCGCATCCGCGACATCGACGTGGGCCCCGCGC
Organism: Nonomuraea sp. NPDC003709; assembly: GCF_040610775.1. Classification (NCBI taxonomy): domain Bacteria; kingdom Bacillati; phylum Actinomycetota; class Actinomycetes; order Streptosporangiales; family Streptosporangiaceae; genus Nonomuraea; species Nonomuraea sp. NPDC003709. The sequence goes on from NZ_JBEXMW010000004.1 coordinate 386,227, forward strand.
TCGACGTCGAAGGGCTCGTCGCCATCTACACCTGGGAGGACCTGCCCGGACGGGTCGGCCGGCCGCTGCCGCTGCTGATCCCGCACCCGGCGCTCACGCACGGGCGCACCGCGTACCCGCTGGCCAGGGACATCGTCAGGCACGTCGGCGAGCCGGTGGTCATGGTCGTGGCGGCGGACAGGTACGCCGCCGAGGACGCCTGCGCGCTCATCGAGGTCGACTACGAGCTCCTGAAGCCGGTCGTCGGCCTGGAGGAGGCCGTGCAGGGCGCCCAGCTCGTGCACGAGGACGTGCCGGGCAACGTCGGCGCGCACCTCGTCCAGGAGGTCGCGGGGACGGACGGGCGCGGCGCGCGCGAGGCGATCGAGACCGCGCCGCACACGCTGGCCTTCCGGCTCGACATCGAGCGCAGCGCCAGCATGCCGCTGGAGGGGCGCGGCGTGTACGCCCGGTGGGACGGCCGGGACCTGCGCGTCTACTCCAGCACCCAGACCTCCACCAGCGTCCGCATGGCCGTCGCCGCCGCGCTGGAGCTGCCGCTGCCGCAGGTCGAGGTGATCGCGCCCGACGTGGGCGGCGGCTTCGGGGTGAAGATCGTGCACCCGTGGCCCGAGGAGGTGCTGGTGCCGTGGGCCGCCATGACGCTCGGGCGCGAGATCAAGTGGACGGAGGACCGCAGGGAGCACTTCATCTCCTCGGCCCACGAGCGCGGCCAGGTCCAGTACGTACGGGTCGGCTTCGACGACGACGGCCGCGTGCTCGGCCTGGACGTGACGATCCTGCACGACCACGGCGCCTACACGCCTTACGGGATCATCGTGCCGATCGTCACCTCCACGCAGCTCCTGGGGCCGTACAAGATCGGGGCGTACCGGGTCGAGTTCACCGCCGTCTACACCAACACCGTGCAGGTCACGCCCTACCGGGGGGCCGGCAGGCCGCAGGGCGTGTTCTGCATGGAGCGGACGATGGACAAGATCGCCCGCTACCTGGGGAAGGACCGCACCGAGGTACGCGAGGTCAACTTCATCGGGCCCGACGAGTTCCCGTACGACCAGGGGATGACGTTCCAGGACGGCCGGCCGCTGATCTACGACAGCGGCGACTATCCCGAGATGCTCCGCATGATCAAGGAGCTGATCGGCTGGGACTCCTTCGAGGCGCGGCCCGGCAGGGGCATCGGCGTCGGGTGCTACGTCGAAGGTACCGGCGTGGGGCCGTACGAGGGCGGGCACGTGCAGGTGACCTCCGACGGGCGGGTGCACGTGTCCACCGGGCTCACCTCGCAGGGGCAGGGGCACGAGACGGCCTTCGCGCAGATCGTCGCCACCGAGCTGGGCGTGCCCATCGAGCGGGTGAGCGTGGTCACCGGCGACACCCGCAGGTTCGGCTACGCCGTGGGCACGTTCGCCTCGCGGGCGGCCGTCGTCAGCGGCAACGCCATCGCGCTGGCCTGCCGGAAAGTACGCGACAAGGCGCTGCGGATCGCCGCCGACGCGCTGGAGGCGGACCCGGCCGACCTGGAGATCACCGACGGGATGGTGCACGTGGCCGGCACGCCGAGCGCGTCCATCCCGCTGTCCACGGTGGCGGTGCTGGCCAACCCGCTGCGCTACGCCTTCGACGACGAGACGGCCAAGGCCACCCAGTTCTCCGGCACCGCGTCGCCCGACCGGCCGCCGGTCGCCGAGGGCGACGAGCCGGGGCTGGAGGGGCGCGACTACTACTCGCCGATCAGGTCCACGTTCGCGTCGGGCATGCACGCGGCGATCGTCGAGACCGACCCGGACACGGCCGAGATCAAGGTGGTGCGCTACGCGGTCGTGCACGACTGCGGCCGGCTGATCAACCCGATGATCGTGGAGGGCCAGATCCACGGGGGAGTGGCGCAGGGCATCGGCGGGGCGCTCTACGAGCGCATGGTGTACGACTCGCACGGCCAGCTCGTCAACGCCTCCTTCATGGACTTCCTCATGCCGTACGCCACCGAGATCCCCCGCGTCGAGACCGCCCACCTGGAGACGCCGTCGCCGCTCAACCCGCTCGGCGTCAAGGGCGCGGGCGAGGCGGGCGTGATCCCCGTCTCCGCGGTGATCGCCTCGGCCATCGAGGACGCCGAGGGCATCGAGATCGACCGTATGCCGATCTCCCCGTCCGAGCTCTTCGACCTGCGCGCCGCCGACCGATGACCCGCCGACCGATGACCCGCTGCCCGATGACCCGCGCCGACCGATGACCCGCGCCGTGGGATGATCGGCGCCATGCGTGCGCCCGCTTCCGGTCTGACCGAATTCCCCGCCGTTCCCGCCGACGTCCGCCTGATCGACCTGGCCTGGAACGACATCGCCGAGGTGCCCGCCTGGGTGGCCGGGCTCACCGAGCTGGAGGAGCTCCGGCTCGACGGCAACCGGCTGCGCTCGCTGCCCGACCTGTCGGGGCTCACCGCGCTGCGCGCGCTGCACCTGGACGGCAACGAGCTGACGTCCTTCCCCGGCTGCCCGCCGCGCCTGGAGGTGCTCTTCCTGTACGGCAATCGCGTCGGCGCGATCCCCGACCGGCTGAGCCCCGCCCTGCGGCACCTCGCGGCGGGCGGCAACGGGCTGACCGACGTGCCCGGCTCGCTCTGGAAGCTGACCGCCCTCGAATCCCTCAACCTCGCCGAGAGCGCGCTCACCGAGGTCCCGGCCGCGATCGGCGGGCTGACCCGGCTGCGCATGCTGGACCTCGGGCACAACCGGCTCGACTCCGTTCCGCCCGAGCTGGGCGACCTGGACCTGACCGACTACCTCTACCTGAGCGACAACCGGTTCACCGAGGTGCCGGAGGCGATCGGGCGGCTGGACCGGCTCGCCTACCTCAACCTCACCGACAACCGGCTCACCCGGCTGCCCGAGTCGCTGGGGCGGATGGCCGCGCTGGTGGAGCTGCGCCTCTACAACAACCGGCTGGAGTCCCTGCCCGAGGCCATCGGCGGCCTGGCCGGGCTACGGGAGCTGCACGCGCAGGGCAACCGGCTGACCCGGCTGCCCGCCTCCATCGCCGAGCTGGGCGAGCTGCGCGTGCTCGACCTGCGCAACAACCACCTCCGCGAGCTGCCGGACCGCCTGCCGCCCGGGCTCAGGCACCTCGACCTGCGCAACAACCGGCTGCGTGAGCTGCCCGCGAGCCTGCCCCCGCTGGAGAAGCTCGACCTGCGGTGGAACAAGCTCGACGGCGAGCCTGAGGTGCTCCGACGGCTCCGCGATCAGGGCTGCGTCATCCTGCGCTGATGGAATCGCTCAGGTTTGGGCTGATTCGGGGTGAACCGGGGTGATCGAGGGTGCGTACCTCCGCACATGACGACATTTCCACGTCTGGCCGCTTTCGCGCTGCTGGCCGGACTGGTCGCCGGATGCTCCTCAGGGGGCTGGGGCGACTACGTCGCAGCGGGCGAAACGCAGAAACCAGCCGCAATTCTCACCGTCGAGCAACTCTCCGCCAAGGTCGGCTGCAAGCCGAAGATGCAGGTCGAGGCCTCCGACCTCCGCACCGGCTACTGCAAGACCAAGGCGGGTCAGTTCTTCGTCAACACGTTCGCCAGCGAGAAGCTCAAGGACGAGTGGATGGACCGGGCGCCGGAGTACAACCCGCACCTGGTCGGCCCGCAGTGGACCGTCCTGGGCCCGCTCCCGGTGCTGGAGCAGCTGAAGGAGCCGCTCAGCGGCGATCTGCATCTGATGGACCACAGGGTCTCCCAGACGCCGGCGCCACCGAAGTAACCAATCGGTATGAGGTGAACCGGGGCTGGTGGGCCCGCGTACCTTCGCACATGACGACACTTCCACGTCTGGCCGCTTTCGCGCTGCTGGCCGGACTGGTCGCCGGATGCTCCTCAGGGAGCGGAGGCGGCTATGTCGCAGCAGCCGGAAAGCAGGGCCACGCCGCCCCCCTCACCGTCGAGCAGCTCTCGGCCAAGGTCGGCTGCAAGCCGAAGATGCAGGTCAACGCCGCCGAGATCCGCACCGGCTACTGCAAGACCCCCGATGGCGAGTTCTTCGTCACGACGTTCAAGACGCAGGCGGGCAAGGACGCCTGGATGGACGCCGCCCCCGAGTACAACCCCCACCTGGTCGGCAACCTCTGGACCGTGCTGTCCAGTCGCAAGGTGCTCGACCTGCTGAAGGAGCGGCTCGGCGGCGACCTCCACCTCACTGATCACCGTACGAAGCAGATGAAGACCATCGGCTAGCGGAGCTTCAGCAACTCGTACTGGGCCCAGACCTCGGCCGGGGCCGCGACACGGTCCAGGAACGTCAGGCCGTCCATCCGGCAGTCGCAGGGGTTCTGCTCCCTGGTGTTCTGCGGATAGCTACCGCCGATCTTGATGCCTCTCGGGTCCGTCGCCGAGGTGACGTCCGGCTCGGGGTCCCCTTCGATACCCCATGGGTCGCCGGTGACCGAGTAGAACCCGTCGAGCGGGCGGCCGTTCCTGTAGAGCTTCATCGTCCCCTTGTCGAAGTCGAACGTCGCGGCCAGGAACACCCACTGGTCCCGAGGCAGCACCTCCCGCCAGGGCTTGTTCGCGGCGAACGTCTGGGAGGCGCTGCCGTCCACGCGCCGGGCGAGTGCCACGACCCTCATCTCGCCGTTCACCGTGATGAGCTCGAGCAGGGCCCGGACGTCGTGCCCCTGGGAGTTGCCGCTGAGCACCCCGGCCAGGCCGATCGCGTTGAAGAAGTCGGCCGGGTCCTCGGTGTTGGAGTTGGGCGCCGGGCCGTCGCCCAGCATCTTGAACCAGCCCATGACGGTCGCGCCCTTGACGCCGTTGAACGCGCGCAGCGTCGGCACGCCGTCCACGCCGTAGACGCCGGCCTTCCAGTCGTCGTTGCCGGTCGTGGCCGGATCGACCTGGCGGGTCTGCAGCGCGTACGTGCTGCCCCGGTAGGCCTGGTCGGCCACGCGCATGGCGGCGCCGCCGTTGACCAGCGTGATGTTCGTGCCGGACAGGCCCTGGTCCTGCTCCTGGGCCGGGTCGGCGGGCAGCGGGTGCTCGAAGTCGTACGCGGCCACCACGTGGTCGCGCAGGGTCGGCAGCACGTTCGGCGGGGTCCAGCCGGCCTTGGTGATCTTCCAGATCTTCCCGTTCGCCTTGGACAGCACGTAGAGCTCGCCCGCGCCGTCCCGGCCGAAGCGCAGGTCCACGCGGGTGCTCCCGGCCAGGTCCTGCATGGTCAGCTGCCTGCCGGACGCGTCCACCAGCCGCGGCTTGTGGATCGTGGCCCGGCGGCCGGTGCGCTCGTCCATCTCGGAGGCGACGGTGAAGAAGACCTGGCCGTCCACGATGTCGCCGAACAGGTACTTGCCGTACAGCTGCGGCAGCTTCTGCCCGCGGTAGACGAACCCGCCGGTGACGGCGTGGCCGCTGTCGGAGGTGCAGGAGTGTCCGGGCGGCGGGTCGTGGTCGTAGGCGGCCACCGGGTAGGTGTAGCCGTACTGCGCGTCGTCGTCCGGCAGCGTGTAGAGGTGGCAGCGGTCGGACTTGCTGAACACGAACGAGCCCTCGCGCTCGCTCCAGCCCAGGTTGTCGCCGGCGCCGACGTCGTAGATGGCCTCGATGGCGTGCTCGCCGATGTGGCCGAGGAACAGCCGGTTGCCGGCCTGCGGGTCCCAGCTGAAGCGGTGCGGGTCGCGCATGCCGTACGCGTAGATCTCGCCGAGCTTGCCGGCCTGCCCGGCGAACGGGTTGGCGGCGGGGATGCCGTACCTGCCGTTGGCGCCGTTCGTGCCGGCCGGGTCGATCCTGAGGATCTTGCCCTGCGGGATGGCCAGGTTCTGCGGGTCGTCGCTGGACACGCCGCGGGCGCCGTCACCGGCGGCGACGTACAGCAGGCCGTAGTCCTTGTCGCCCCTGCGGGCCGTCGGGTTGAAGTCGATCTGCTGGATGCCGTGGATCTGGCCGCTGAAGCCGAGCCGCAGCACCTCCCTGCGGGTGCCGGAGAAGACGTTCGCCTTCGGGTCGGTGGCCGTCCACTCGGTGATGACGCCGTGGAACTTGGTGCTGGGCTGCGGCGTCAGGTCGGGGGTCTTCGTGGTCAGCGCGTTGCCCCACTCGGTGTGCACGGTGTAGAACTTGCCGTTCCTGCCGAATTCGGGGTGGAAGGCGGCGAAGCCGAACCCGCTGCCCAGGCCGCGCCCGGAGACGAAGTCGGGCGCGAAAGTGGCGCCGACGTCCAGGTATTCGCGCGGCTGGCCCTTGTCGAGGAAGTAGAGCTTGCCGTTGAGGTCGTTGACGAACAGGCGGCGCGAGCCGTCGGGGAGCTCGCCCAGGTAGTTGATCCTGGCCGTGCGGACCAGGCGCGGGTCGGTCGGCTCGGGAGTCGTCTCCGTCTTGGGGAACGAGGCGAACTCCTCCAGCGTCAGCGTCAGCCCCGAGGCGGTGGGCTTCTCGGGGATGGGGTCGTCGACGGGGGTCGGGTCGGCCTGCGCGGCTGCCGGCGGCGCGCATAACGCGGTCACCAGCACCGCGGCGATCAGGCACCGGAGGGTTTTCGGCATACCTGTTCACCACCAGGGGAGTCGGGGGCTATTGATCGGCGCTGTCGCAGGCGGGGGTGCCCTTGACGGCCATGTCGCGCATCCTGCCGATGTTGTCGAAAGAGCCGAAGCCGACCCGGCCCGACGCGAACGTGCGGTCGGTGGCCGTGATCAGCGGCGTCGTGGCGCCGTCCATGTAGACCGCGATGCGGCCGGTCTCGACACAGTGGGTGACGCGGACGCGGTGCCACGCCGTGTCGGTGACCGCGGGCGGCGCGCCCACCTGGCCGTTCCACTGGTCGTCGATGCGCAGGCGGTCCGCGTTGTTGACGACGAAGATCCCGTTATGCGGGTAGATGGTGTTGTCCTGCGAGAGATGGACGTAGTAGAACTCCGTGTCCGACCGGTAGCCGAACACGATGATCACGTCGCGGTTGCTGACGCTGGTCGGGGTGTCCAGGCGGACCTGCGCGTCGATCCGCACCGAGCCGAACTCGGGGCCCGTCTTCAGCACCGCGTACTCGAAGGGCCGCCGCGGGCCCGGGCGGGCGACGCCGGCCTCGGCGAGGATCACCTGGTCGCCGGGGAACTGCCACTTGGCGGGCGTCACCGGCGCCCAGTTGCGCCCGTCGTCGACGTGCTTCACCTTGGCCTGGCCGGGGCCGCAGTCCGGTGCCACCGTGGCGGTGGCGGCCTGCGCGGGGATCGGTACGGCCAGCGCGAGCATGGCCGTCAGGAGGAGGGTGCGAAAGGCTGACATCCAGGATCCTCTCGCCGAATGGCTCAACGTAAGCGCTTCCGAAAGCGCTTCCGTAAAGAAACTAACCCGGAAGATCCGGCTGTCAAGAGGGTCGGTGGACCGGTGTCAAGGCGGCGGTGGGGCCGTGGAGGCGCGTACGACCAGCTCGTGCGCGGTGCGGCGGCGGCGCGGGCGCGAGGCGGGCGGCTTGAGAACTAGCTCAAGCGCTTGCTTGCCCATCTCGACCATGGGCAGCCTGATCGTGGTGAGCGCCGGATACACGTCGCGCGCCACCGGCACGTCGTCGAACCCGGCCACCGAGATCTCCCCGGGCACCCTGCGCCCGTTGTTGAGCAGCCACGACAGCGCGCCCACCGCCATCGGGTCGTTGAGCGCGACCACGGCCGTCAGGTCGGGGTGCGCCCGCATCAGCCGGGCCGTGGCGGCCGCGCCGCCCTCCCTGGTGAAGTCGCCGTGCACGACGGGGAACGAGCGCCAGTCGAGCCCGGCCGCGGCGAGCGCCGCCCGCAGCCCGGCCAGCCGGTCTTCCACCGTGGTCAGGTTGGCCGGGCCGCCGAGCACGCCGAGGCGGCGGTGGCCCAGGTCGAGCAGGTGGTGCATGAGCGTGGAGCCGCCGGCCGCGTTGTCGGGCAGCACGGCGTCCACCGGCAGGTGGTGGCGGCCGATGACGGCCACCCGGCCGCCCGCCGCCGTGAACGAGCGCACCTCGGTGGCGATGTCGGCCTCGGTCGCCGCATCGACGTAGCCGGACCCGGCCAGCACGATCGAGGTCACGCGGTGCGCGCGCAACGCCCGGACCCGGGACAGCTCGGCACGCGGGTCGCGCTCGGTCTGGCTGATGAGCGCCATGTAGCCGCGGCTCTCGGTCTCGCGCAGCACGCCCCTGGCGATCTCGCCGAAGTAGGGGTCGCCGACGTCGTGCACGATCAGCCCGACCATGGACGCCTGCCCGCCGGCCAGGGCCCGCGCGTGGCTGTTGGGCACGTAGCCGACCTGGGACGCGACCGCCTGGACGTGGGCGGCGACCTCGGCGCTGACGCCGCTGCTGCCCGTCAGGGCCCGGGAGGCCGTGGCCAGCGAGACCCCCGCGGCCTTGGCCACGTCGACGAGGCGGGGTGGATGAGATCGCTCGGTCATGCGCTGAGAACCCCCCTTGTCCGGGGCCGGATCTCGTGTAATCGTAACCGAAAGCGCTTACGTAAGCGCTTTCGTGGCGCCTCTTCTGACGGGGGATTTCCTCGATGGCAAGAGTACTCAAGAGCCTGACGATCACTTCGATGTGCGCTTTGGCCCTGACTGCCTGCGCCAAGACCGACGAGCCGGGGACGGCTCAGCCGGCGGGGCAGCAGCAGGGTCCGGTCAAGATCGGCATCTCCCTTCCGCTCACGGGCGACTTCGCCGAGCCCGGCAACGGCATCAAGGACGGCTACCAGGTCTGGGCCGACCGGGTGAACGCCAAGGGCGGCCTGCTGGGCAGGAAGGTCGAGCTGATCTTCCGCGACGACGCCTCCGACCCCAACCGGGTCAGCTCCGACTACGAGTCGCTCATCACCCAGGACAAGGTCAACCTGGTCTTCGGACCGTTCTCGTCGCGGCTGGTGATCCCCGCGGCGAAGGTCGCGGAGTCGTACAACATGCTGTTCGTGGAGCCGGCCGGGGCCGCCAAGGAGGTTTTCGAGCAGGGCTTCAAGCGGCTGTTCTACGCGGCGCCGGCGATCGCCAGCGACCACTACAACTACCTGGCCGACTACATCATCAAGCTGCCGGCCGACAAGCGGCCGAAGACGGCGGCGTACGCGAGCCTGGACGACCCGTTCGCGCAGGGCACCGCGTACGGGCTGCGGGACAAGCTGGCCGCGGCCGGGATCAAGACGGTCGTGGACGAGGTCTACCCGCCCGAGACCACCGATTTCTCGCCCATCGCCGCCAAGATCGCCGCGGCCAAGCCGGACATCGTGGTGGGCGGCACGCAGTTCGAGGACTCCGTGGGCCTGGTGCGCGCGCTGCAGGAGCTGAAGGTGCAGCCCAAGCTGGCGGCGTTCTCGACGGGGCCGACGGAGCCGGAGTTCCCCGCCGCGGTGAAGGGGGCGGCCGAGAGCATCATCTCGCCCGTCGGCTGGTCGGCCACGGCCACCTTCACCGGCAACCAGGAGATGATCAAACGCCACAAGGAGATGTTCAACGGCGAGGCGAACGAGGACACCGCCAACGGCTTCACCGTCGGCCAGGTCGTCGAGGCCGCCGTGAACGCCGCCAAGTGCGTCGACGCCACCAAGGAGTGCCAGGACAAGCTGGCCGACCACATCAGGCAGGGCACGTTCGACACGGTCGTGGGCAAGCTCTCCTTCGACGACCAGGGCAGGCCCGAGCAGGCGCACATGATCCAGCAGTACGTCGGCGGAAAGGTCGAGATCGTGCTCCCCGAGCAGGCCAAGACGGCCGACCTCGTCTACCCGAAGAAGCCATGGTGAGCCTGCTCCTGCAGGGGCTGGCCCTGGGCGTGCTGACCGGAGGCCTCTACGCGCTGCTGGCCTCCGGCCTGTCGCTGTACTTCGGGGTGATGCGGGTGGTCATGGTGGCCCACCCGGCGTTCCTGTTCCTGGCCGCCTATCTGACCTACACCGTGCACACGACGTTCGGCGTGGACCCGTTCCTGGCGCTGCCCGTCACCGTGCCGCTCTTCTTCGTGCTGGGCGTGGCGGTGCAGCGGCTGCTCGTCGCGCGGCTGGCGCCGGACAACCTGGCGATGATGTCGGTGCTGCTGACGTTCGGGATCGCGCTGGCGATCGAGGGGCTGCTCGGGACGATCTACACCGGGTCCTACAAGTCGGTCAGCATGGAGTACGCGACCAAGTCGCTGACGATCGGCGGCGTGCACCTCCCGTACGACAAGATCATCGCCTTCTTCGTCGCGGCGCTCACCCTCGCGGTGCTGTTCGCGGTGCTGGTGAAGAGCCGGTTCGGGCAGGCGCTGCGGGCCACCATCCAGCATCGGGAGGCGGCCCGGCTGGTCGGCGTCCAGACCGAGCGGGTCGCCGGGTACGGCTTCGGCGTCGGCCTCGCCACCGCGGCCGTCGGCGGCACCGTGCTCGCGCTCATCACGCCGTTCTTCCCCGCCTCGCACTGGGTGTGGATCGGCAAGCTCATGGCCATCATCGTGGTCGGAGGGCTGGGGAGCGTGATCGGCGCGGCGCTGGCGGCCGTCCTGCTCGGCGTGGTCGAGGGCCTCGTGCTGGTGACCGTGGACGCCACCTGGGCCACGATGATGTTCTACGTCTTCCTCTTCCTGACGCTGCTCGCGCGCCCCCAGGGGTTCTTCGGAGGCCGGCTTGCGCATCGCTTCTAGAGGGATCCCGCTGCTGGTCGCCTGCCTGGCGCTGGCCTATCCGTGGCTGGTCCCCAACTACTACCTCGTGTACGCGGGCGCGCTGACCGTCATGTACGCGGCCATGTCCACGTCCTGGAACCTGCTGGGCGGTTTCACCGGATACGTCTCCCTCGGCCACTCGGCGTTCTTCGGCCTCGGCGCGTACGGGACCGGCCTGCTGATCGTGCGGCTGGGCGTGCCGTGGGTCGCGGCCCTGCTGGTGTCGGCCGTCGCCGTGACGGCGTTCGCCGTGTTCGTCGGCGTCGCGGCCGTGCGGGTGCGCGGCGCGTCGTTCGTGATCGTGTCGATCGCGCTCGTGTCGATGATGAACCTCGTCGTGCAGGGCTGGCGCTCGCTCACCGGCGGCTCCACCGGGCTGCAGGTCCCCTCGCCCTTCCCCGACCTGCACCGGGGGCAGACGCACATCGTGTTCTTCTACCTGTTCCTGGCGCTGCTCGGGCTCGCGCTGCTGTCCTGGTGGTACGTCTCGCGCTCCCGGTTCGGCGCCGGCCTGCGGGCGATCAGGGAGGACGAGGACAAGGCCGAGTCCCTGGGGGTGCCGACGGGGGCGTACAAGGTGACGGCCTTCGCCCTGTCGGCCCTGTTCGTGTCGCTCGCCGGAGGGCTCTACGCGGTCTGGTTCGGCAGCCTCGACCCGATCTTCGTCTTCTCCATCCTCATCGGGTCGTACATGGTGCTGATGAGCCTGCTCGGCGGGGTCAGGCACCTGTTCGGGCCGCTGCTCGGGGCGCTCATCGTGGCCCCGGCCGGCGAGTACTTTCTGATCGCGCTGGGCGAGACGCAGATCCACCTGACCGCGACGGGCCTGCTGCTCGTGCTGGTCGTGCTGTTCATGCCGGACGGCATCCTCGCCCGGCTCACCAGGAGGCGCGCCGGGCCCTCCATCCCGGACGAGACGGCCGAACAGCGGCTCCAGGGGGTGGCCCGATGAGTGACACAGTGACTTCGTTGCGCACCGAGGGACTGACCAAGTCGTTCGGCGGGGTGCTCGCCGTGGACGGCGCGAGCGTCGAGCTCCAGGAGGGCAGGATCAACGGCCTGATCGGCCCCAACGGCTCCGGCAAGACCACGTTCTTCAACATCGTCACCGGCATGATCAAGCCGGACTCCGGCCGGGTGCTCTACCGCGACCGCGACATCACCCGCCACTCGCCGCACCGCATAGCGCACGCCGGCATCGGCCGCACCTTCCAGCTCTGCCGCGTCTTCCCGCGCCTGACCGTGCTGGAGAACATGCTGGTCGCCGTCCGCCGCACCCGCCTGCGCGAGCTGCTGGCCGGGCTGCGGGACCAGGGCGAGGTCGAGCGGGCCCGGCACTGGCTGCGGCGCATGGGCATCGACCACCTGGAGGACGCCGAGGCCCGCGACCTGTCCTACGGCCAGCAGAAGCTGCTGGAGCTGGCCGCCGTCCTCATGGCCGAGCCCGAGCTGGTGCTGCTGGACGAGCCGGCGGGCGGGGTCAACCCGGCGCTGATCGACCGGATCGTCTCGCTCGTACGCGACCTCAACGCGGAGGGCCGTACGTTCCTCGTCGTCGAGCACAACATGGACATGGTGATGGGCATGTGCGACCACGTGATCGTCTTCGACCGGGGAGCGCCGATCGCGGCGGGCCCGCCCGCCGAGGTGCGGGACGACCCGCGCGTGCTGGAGGCGTACCTCGGTGTCTGAGACCCTCCTGGCACTGGAAGACGTCGAGGCAGGCTACGGCAGGGCCGCGCCGGTGCTGCGCGGCCTGACCGTCACCGTGCGCGCCGGCGAGGTCGTCTGCCTGGTGGGGCCGAACGGCGCGGGCAAGTCCACCGCGCTCAAGGTCGCCAGCGGGCTGCTCGCGCCCCGGTCGGGGCGGGTCCTGCTGGCCGGCCAGGACGTGACGGGCCTGTCGCCGCAGCGCCTGCTCGGGCGCGGGCTCGCCCACGTGCTGCAGGGGCACAGCGTGTTCCGCGAGATGACCGTGGCCGAGAACGTGCGGCTCGGCGGCTTCACCGTGCGCGACTCCGCGAAGCTCCAGGCCCGGATGGAGGCGGTCAAGGAGCTGTTCCCCGTGGTGGGCGAGCGGTGGGGGAGCATGGCCGGGCTGCTGTCGGGCGGGCAGCAGAAGCAGGTGGAGTTCGCGCGGGCGCTCATGCTGGAGCCCTCCGTGGTGCTGCTGGACGAGCCGTCGATGGGGCTCGACCCGCGTAACACGCAGGTGGTCTTCGACCAGATCGACCTGATGCGCCGCACGGGCGTCGCCGTGCTGCTGGTGGAGCAGAACGCGCGCCGGGCGCTGGAGATGGCCGACGTCGGGTGCGTGCTCGACCTCGGCCGCGTCCACATCTCCGGCCCCGCCCGCGAGCTGGCCGCCGACCCCCGGCTCGGCCGCCTCTACCTCGGTGGCGCCCCTGTCACCTAGCCGTGCGTGAGGAGGGTGCCCTCCACCCGGACGCGCTTCCTGAACACCCAGTACGTCCACCCCTGGTAGACCAGCACGAACGGGAGCGTGATCAGGCCGATCCAGCTCAGCATCGTCAGCGTGTACGGCCCGGAGGCCGCCTCCGCCAGCGTCAGGCCGGGGAACGGGCGCAGGCGCAGCTCCATGAAGACCGCCAGGGTCGACAGCACGATCGCCCCCGCCGTGGCCGCGAAGGCCCAGCCCTCGCGGCGGCGCCAGATCAGCGCCGTGGCCGCTGCCAGCGCCGCCATGGCGGCCAGCGCGGGGAACGTGCCCAGGCTCGACAGGGCGGCCACGGCCACCGGAACGGCCACGCCGCTGGCGGCCATCGCCACGACGCGGGCGCGACGGCGTACCGGGCCGGTGGTCTTGAGCGCCAGGAAAACGGCGCCGTGCAGGGCGCACACCGCCAGCGAGAACGCGCCTCCCAGCAGGGCGGCCGGCACGCTGTCGAACACCAGGTCGGCGAAGACCGCCCCCCACAGGAACGCCGGGAGCGCGCTGCCCACCACGATGCCCAGGTCGCACCAGCGCGGGTCGTTCACCTTGCCGCGCCACTCCAGGCCGACGCCGCGCACGATCAGGCCGACCAGCACGAGGGTCACCGGCAGGTAGAACGAGCTGAACACCCCCGCGTACCAGGCGGGGAACGCGGCGAACATGGCGCCGACGGCGGTGATCAGCCACACCTCGTTGCCGTCCCACACCGGGCCGATGGTCTGCAGGCTCTGCCGCTGCTCGCCGGGGTTGCGGCTGACCAGCGGGGCCAGCATGCCGACGCCGAAGTCGAAGCCTTCCAGCACGAAGTAGCCCGTCCAGAGGAAGGCGATGATGACGAACCACAACTCGATCATTGTCTGCTCCCTCAGTACATCAGCGACGGCTCGCGCCGCTCGGCGGCGGCGGGGGTGGGCGCCTGTTCCTCGACGCCCTTGCGGACATGCCTGGTCAGCAGGACGACCTCGGCCACGGCGAGCGCGCCGTACAGGAGCGTGAAGATCGTCAGGGACGTGGCCACCTCGGCCAGGCTCACCCCTGGCGACACGCTGGAGGCGGTGAGCAGCTCGCCCGCGACCGTCCACGGCTGGCGGCCGATCTCGCTCAGCAGCCACCCGGCGATCACCGAGACCAGCGGCAGCGGCACCGCCAGGAGCATCGCCCGCGACAGCCACCTCGGGAACTCACGCCTGCGCCGGGTCAGCCAGAGGCCCAGCACCGACAGGCCCACCGTGGCCATCCCGAACCCCATCATCACCCGGAACGACCAGAACACGACCGGCTGGTCAGGCCGGTAGTCGCCCGGGCCGAACTGCTGCTCGAAGCGGCGCTGCAGGTCCTCGGTGCCCTGGACGGTGGCGTTCGGGTCGTGGGCGGACAGGAAGCTGAGGACCTTGGGGATCTCGATGCCCGGGACGAGGGAGAACGCCGCGCCGGCCGTGTCGCGCTCCAGGCCCTCGGCGGAGGCCAGCTTCATGGGCTGCTGCTCGTACATCAGCCTGGCCGACATGTCGCCGGTGCCCGCGACGACGGCGCCCGCGAGGGCCGTCATGACGAGGGCGGCGCGGGCCGCGCCGCGCCACATCGGGGCGCGCGTCCTGAGCAGCCAGTAGCCGCTCACGGCCAGCACGAATCCGCCCGCCACGATGAACGCCGCCCCGATCACGTGGGGCACCTGCGCCACCGCCGTGGAGTTGGTCAGCACGGCCCACAGGTCGGTCATCCTGGCCCTGCCGTCCACGACCTCGTAGCCGACGGGGTGCTTCATCCAGGCGTTGGCCGCGAGGATGAAATACGCCGACAAGTTGGACCCGATGGCGGCCGCCCAGATGCACGCCAGGTGCGCCTTCTTCGGCAGCCGGTCCCATCCGAAGATCCACAGCCCCAGGAACGTGGACTCCATGAAGAAGGCCAGCAGCGCCTCCATGGCCAGCGGCGCCCCGAAGACGTCGCCGACGAACGTGGAGTATTCACTCCAGTTCATCCCGAACTGGAACTCCTGCACGATGCCGGTGACCACGCCCATGGCGAAGTTGATCAGGAACAGCTTCCCGAAGAACTTCGTGAGCTTCAGGTAGTGCTCTTTCCCTGTCCGGTGCCAGGCCGTCTGCAGGCCCGCCACGAAGATCCCCAGACCGATGGTCAAGGGGACGAACAGAAAGTGGTACACGGTGGTCACCCCGAACTGCCACCGTGCCAGGTCAAGTGCGTCCATCTCCCCGCCGACTCCCTGAGCTCTACAGCGTGTAGTTTATCTACTTGAAGTAGTACTACAGCTCGTAGAGCAACGCGATGCGAGCTTGGTCACATCGCTCCCCGTTGGTTGTTGCCGCATCGAGGATCCCGTGCGGACGGGCCCCGGCGCGTCCGCCGCCGGGGTGATTCAGGGGTACGCCTACCGGTCGACAGCCATGGCGGCCAGGTACGCCTGGAGGTTGCCCAGCTCGAATCCGCGGCGCTTGATCTTGTTGACCAGGATGCGGAAGTCCCCGGCCAGATTGGGACGGAAGTGGAGGAGCAGGATGTCGCCCGGGCGCAGGCGCTTGTCGGGCACCTGGTAGGCGATCTTGCCGCCCGGCTGGACGGTGGCCGTCCAGAGGAGGACCGCCTCGATGCCGCAGCTCTTGGCGGCCCTGAGCGTGTCGGTGTTGTAGTTGCCGAACGGGGGCCTGAACAGCGTGGGCCTGGCGCCCAGCTCCTTCCTGATGACCTGGGAGGAGCCGCAGATCTCGCGGCGCTGGGCGTCCTGGGAGAGCAGGCGGAGGTTGGGGTGGGTGAGGGTGTGGTTCTCGATGGCGACGTCGGCGTTGCGGAGCTGCCGGAAATATCCCCATTTACCGGCACCTACGTATTTCCCTGGGCCGCCGGCCGGGTCCGGGGTGCCCTTGGCCTCCACGGCGTCGCGCATGGCGAAGGCGGTGATGGAGATGCGCTGGTCGCGTACCTGCTTGACGAAGCCCGGATCCTGCTCCCAGCCGTCGTCGATGGTCAGGAAGACGACCTTGCGCCTGGTGGGGATCGAGCTGATCACGGGCGGCAGGTCGCCGGCGTGTTCGACCGGGCGCACCTCGCCCGTGCGCGGCTGCTCGCCCGGCGGGCCGTGCCGGGTGGCCTCGGGCCGTGCGGACGGGGAACTCGGGGCGGAGGTGGTGCCGGGCCGGTGGACGCTCGCGGTCTCGGCGGGGGTGCACGCGGCGAGGAGGGCCAGCACGCAGGCGACGGCGGCCGGACGGGGCATGATCTTCAACGCGCGCATGGGGCCCCATCTTGCCAGGCATGATCCTCAAGTCTTGTCTTCCTCTGTCAGGTGTTGCCCTTATCCACCTGGTCCCGGCTGCTTAGAGTGGCGACATGAAGGTGGCGGGTACTGCCGTGATCGGCGTTCAGAGGGATCGGGTGTGGGCTGCGCTCCAGGATCCGGCGGTGCTGGCGAGCACCATTCCGGGATGCGAGTGCCTTGAGGAGACCGGGCCGGACACGTACCGGATGACCGTGAACGCGGGCGTCGCGTCCATCAAGGGCGTCTACCAGGGGGAGGTGTCGCTCACCGACCCGCTCGCGCCCGAGAGCTTCACGCTCAAGGCGCGCGGGCAGGGGGCGCCCGGAACGGTGGACGCCACCGTCGTGGTGCGGCTGAGCGAGGTCGACGACGGGACCCGGGTCGACTACGACGCCGACGCGGTGATCGGCGGGATGATCGGCGGGGTCGGGCAGCGCATGCTGGGGTCGGTGGCCAAGCGGACGGCGGGGGAGTTCTTCGCGGCCGTCGAGGATCACCTGTGTGCGGCGGCCGTCCCCGCCGGGGTGCAGGCGCCCGCCGAGGCGGAAGCGGTGAGCCCGGCGGGCGGCGCCGTGTACGGGCGGGTCCCCAGACCGCACACGCAGACGCGGCCGTGGGTGATGCTGGCGTCGTTCGGGATGGGGGCGGGCATCGCGCTCACGGGCGTCGCGGTGGGCTGGCTCATCGGACGAGCCTCCCGGCGCCCATGAGGGCTCTCGCGGAAAAGGATCTCCAGGCGTAGCGTGGCTGGTATGCGGCAGGCACACGCGGAAGACGCACGAACCGAAGCCAGGAGAGTCGTTCGCAACCTGCTGGGCGACGAGCGCCCCACAGCCGAGACCTTGATCGTCGACGTGCGCCCGGTGCTCGGGGACGAGCGGACCGGGCGGACGCTGGAGCTCGCGCTCGGAGCCTCGCTCACCCGGCGCTCGGCCGAGCTGGCCGCCATCGCCGCGCTGCTCGTGGGCACCCGCGAGCTGGGCGAGGAGTGGTGGATCCGGCCCAGGGGCGGCAAGCTGCCGGCGCCCGACGAGGTGGTGCGCACGGCGGTCGCGATCGAGCCCTGGACCGATCTGACCGCGCTGGAGATGCTGGCCGCCTGGATCTCCGACGACGCCGCCGACCAGCTGTGGGGCCGGCCCGTCGCCGAGGTCGACCTCAACTCGTGGCATGCCGAGGACCGCTTCCGGCTGCCGCCCGGGGTGAAGCCGGGGCAGCGGCTGGTCGTTCACTTCGACGCCGGCGGGCGGCTCGACGCGGTCGTCACCCGCAGGCCCGACGAGGATCTCGGGTCCAACCTCGACTTCCACTCCCTGCGTTACTCCCGGCCCGCCGAGGCGCAGTGGAGCTGGGGGGTGGCGGCCGGGCTGGGGCCGCACCGGTTGCCCGGCGAGGACCCCGACCCGTACGCCCGCGAGGTCCCGGCCGCCGCCGGGGGAGTCCTGCGGGCCTGGGCGGTGCGGCACGGCGCCACCCGGGAGCAGCTCGGCGAGCGCTGGGAGACGGTCGGCGACGTGGTGGCCGCCATCGAACGCGTGGACTGGATGTGGCGGAGCGGGGAGTGGTTCGGGTGGTGGCGGGGCGCCTCGGCGCTCGTGGACGACTCGGCGTACCTTCCCTACCGCCTGGAGGAGCTGGCCGCCGGATAGCCGTCCGGCGAAAGGGTTGTGTGACAATCGAGGCGTGTCGCGACGTCGCCTCGGTTACCTGCTCAAGCACGCCAACCTGCGCCTGGGGGAGCTGACGGGGCCGGCGCTGGAGCCGTACGAGATCGACGGGCGGGAGTTCGGGGTCATGTCGGTGCTCCGCACGCCGGAGCCGCTCTCCCAGCTGGAGGCCGCCCAGCGGCTGGGCATCGACCGGACGACGATGGTCGCGCTGCTGGACGGCCTGGAGCGCAAGAAGCTCGTCGGGCGCCGGCCGCATCCCGCCGACCGGCGCAAGAACATGGTGGAGCTGACCGGCCACGGGCGCGAGGTCCTGGAGGCGGCCACCCGCGCCGTGGGCGTGGCGGAGGAGGAGTTCCTGGCAGACCTGCCGGAGGAGGATCGGCGGCTGTTCAGAGACCTGCTGGACCGCCTGGTGTGAGGACGCTCCGGCCCTGGCCCTCGCCCTCGCCGAGCCGGCCGGAGCGGTGGTGGCGGCGGCAGAGCACCTGGTAGCGCACCGGCGAGGCGTCGGTGTCGCCGATCACGACCTGCTCGCCCGTACGCGCCATGACCCCGCCCACCACCCTGGCGTTGAGCTGCCCGGGACGGCCGCACCAGCACAGCACCTCGACCTGCAGCCGGCACACCTCGTCCGCCAGCTCGAACAGCCGCTGCGCCGCCGGGAACATCACCGAGCGGAAGTCCGAGGCCAGCCCGAACGCGTAGACGTCCACGCAGTGCTCGTCCACCAGGTCCGCGAGCTGCTCGATCTGCGGGACGGTGTAGAAGCAGGCCTCGTCGCAGATGAGGAAGTCGATGCGGTCGTGGGAGGTGACCAGTTCCACGATGTCGAGGGAGTCCTCCACCTCGATGGCCTCCAGGCCGAGGCCGATCCGGCTGGTGATCTTGGGGCCGCCGGAGCGGTCGTGCTTGGTCAGCACCAGACCACGCCTACCCTGGCGTCCGTGGTTGTAATTCATCTGGAGTGCCAAGGTGGACTTCCCGCAGTCCATGGGGCCGAAGTAAAACTTGAGCACGGCATCCCGGGCGCCAGACGGCACGGCAGACAAGGCAGACAGTTCAGTCACGGGGGGCCAGCTTAGTGGCTTGGCTTGTTCCATGACCTCGTGGGACATTTCTCCTCTGGAGTTCGCAGGAGGAACAGTGGTCACCGAGCTGAGGAGCCATGCGTAGCGTGCGTATCGGAGTGGACACCGGAGGAACGTTCACCGACGTGGTCGCGGTGGACGAGGCGACCGGTGAGATCCTCACGACCAAGACCCCCTCGACGCCCGCCAACCCGGCGGACGGGTTCGTCGCGGGCATCGAGAAGCTCGGTGAGCTCGACATCGGCTCGATCGTCCACGGCACCACGGTGGCCACGAACCAACTGCTCGAGGACCGGATCTCCGACCTCGGGTTCATCACGACCGAGGGCTTCGAGTACGTCCTGGAGATCGCCAGGCAGAGCGTGCCCGACGGCTACGGCAACTCCTACTTCTGGGTCAAACCGCCCAGGATCGTTCCCGTGCACCTGGTGAAGACCGTCGGGGGGCGGCTCGACCACCTGGGGCAGGAGGTGTGGCCGTTCTCGGAGGAGCAGGCCGTGGAGGTGGCCCGCTGGTTCCGGGCCAAGGGGATCAACGCGATCGGCGTCTGCTTCCTGCACTCCTACGCCAACCCCGAGCACGAGCGCCGCATGCGCGAGGTGCTCTGGCGCGAGCACCCGGAGGCGGTGATCTCGCTGTCGAGCGACGTGCTGCGCGAGTACCGCGAGTACGAGCGCTCGGTCACCACGCTGGTGGACGCCGCCGTCAAGCCCGCCATGCGCGGCTACATCGCGAGCCTGTCCAACCGGCTCGGCAAGCCGTTCTCCGTCATGAAGTCCAACGGCGGCATCCTGTCGGCCCGCGAGGTCGTCAACCAGCCGATCACCACCGTCCTGTCGGGCCCGGCGGCGGGCGCGCTCGGCGCGGCGCTCATCGCCTCCACGGCGGGGCACCCGTCGGTGATCACGCTGGACGGCGGCGGCACCTCGACCGACGTGGCCGTCGTGATCGACGGCGAGCCCTCGATCACCACCGAGGGCTCCGTGGGCCGCTACCCGTGCAAGATCCCGATGATCGACATCATCACCGTCGGCGCGGGCGGCGGCTCGATCGCGTGGATCTCGCCCGAGGGCACGCTCAAGGTCGGCCCCAGGTCCGCGGGCGCCGACCCCGGCCCCATCTGCTACGGCAGGGGCGGGACGGAGGTGACGGTCACCGACGCGCACGTGTTCCTCGGCCGGATCCCGCCCCACCTGCTCGGCGGCGAGATCCCGCTGGACGCCGACGCCGCGCGCGGCGGCATCGAGGCGCTGGCCGACAAGCTCGGGCTCACTCCCGAGCGGACGGCGACGGGCATCCTGGAGATCAGCGCGTTCAACCAGAGCAACGCGATCAGGCAGCTCACCGTCAAGCGCGGGCTGGACGTGCGGGACTTCCCGCTGGTGACGTTCGGCGGGTCCGGGCCGCTGCTGGCGTGCCGGCTGATCGACATCCTCGGCCTGCCGGCCGTGATCGTCCCGCGCGATCCCGGGAACGTTTCAGCGTTCGGGTTGCTGACGGTGGACGTCAAGAACGACTACGTCCGTACGTACGTCACCCGCGACCTCTCGCTCGGCAAGGCCGTCGAGATCTTCCACGACCTGGAGCATCAGGCGGGCGAGGCGCTCGACCGGGAGGGCTTCGACGACCCGGTCTACCTGCGCAGCGCCGACCTGCGCTACTACGGCCAGGCGTACGAGGTGCGGGTGCCGGCCCCGGCGGGCGAGATCGACGAGGACTGGCAGGCCGAGGTGGTCGAGCGCTTCCACGCGGCCCACGAGAAGCTGTACGGGTACGCGTACCGCGACGACCCCCGCCACGGCGTCGAATGGGTGAACCTGCGCGTCTCCGGCATCGGCCCCATCACCCGCCCGGCCATCCGCCGCCTGGACAAGGCCGGCGAGGGCGCCACCTCGGTACGTCCCGTGCATTTCGACGAGACCCGCGACACCGCGATCCACCAGCGCTCCGCCCTCGGCCCCGGCGCCACGGTCATCGGGCCGGCCGTGATCGAGGAGTACGGCTCGACGATCCCGATCCACCCAGGCTTCACCGCGAAGGTGGACGAGTACGGAAATGTGGAGGTCCGCCGTGACTGATCCGATCTTGGTGGAGATCGTCGAGGGCACGCTGGCGTCCGTCGAGAAGGAGGTCGAGACGGCCATCGCCCGTACGGCCCGCTCGCCGATGATCCGCGACGCGCACGACTTCCGCGCGGGCATCCACGACGTACGGCTGCGCAAGCTCACCGGCCGCTCCTACAGCGCGCTCGTCCAGCCGGTGGTGCGCGACTTCCCGGTCGAGACGATGAAGCCCGGCGACGTGTACTTCCACAACGACGTCTACCTCTCCGAGGGCGGCATCGGCCACCTGCCGGACCTGTGCGTGACCGTGCCCGTCTTCCACGAGGGCGCCGTCGTGGCGTTCGTGCAGGCGTTCGGCCACCACGACGACATCGGCGGGTCCGTGCCCGGCTCCATGCCCTCGCACGCCCGGTCGGTGTTCGAAGAGGGCCTGATGGTGCCGCCGATCAAGTTGTGGGACCAGGGCGTGCCGAACGAGGCCGCGCTGCGCATCATGACCCGCAACTCCCGCATGCCCGACTCGCTGGCCGGCGACCTCGACGCCGAGTGCTCGGCCTGCCTGATGGGGGCGCGGCGGCTGGGCGAGCTGTTCGACCGGTACGGCAGGCAGGCCGTCGAGGAGTGCTTCGACGCGATCATCTCCAAGACCACCGAGACGTTCCGCAGGGAGCTGCTGGCCAAGATCCCCGAGGGGACGTACGTGTGGGAGGACTACGCCGAGCACGACGGCGTGGACGAGCCCCGCCTGCACGCCCAGCGGATCACGCTCACGGTCGACCACGCCGCCGACTCCCCGCTCACGATCGACTTCACCGGCACGTCGCCGCAGGCCAAGGGCCCGATCAACCACGCGGGCGACTACGCCGACGGCGTGTTCCTGAAGAAGTGGCTGGCCCCGGTGCTGCGCAACCTGGCCGACACGCCCGAGCGGATGGCCGAGCTGGACGTCAACGAGGGCGTCGTGCCCCTCATCAAGATGATCTTCCCGGAGAAGGGCACCCTGCTCACCCCGGTCTTCCCGGCCCCCACGAACGCCCGCACGTTCGTCATCCTGCGCCTGCTCGGCGTGCTCGCCGGCGTGCTGGCCAAGGCCACGAACGGCCGCATGCCCGCCGACCAGGAGACCATCCGCTACACCGGCGTGTACGGCACGGACGCCGACGACCAGCCGTACCTGATGCGCGAGGTCCTGGGCGGCGGCTCGGGCGGCCGCTGGTACGCCGACGGCGAGGACACCATCCACGTGGTGCCCGACTCGCGCAACATCCCGGTGGAGTTCGCCGAGGCGCGCTGGCCGTTCCGGGTGGAGCGGCTGGCGCTGGCCTGCGACTCCGGCGGGCCCGGCATGTTCAGGGGCGGGCTGGGCTACGACAAGCACATCAGGATGCTCAGGGACGCCTCCTACATGTCGATCGCCGACCGCTCGATCCTGTCCTGCTGGGGCGTCAACGGCGGCCTCGCGGGGCGGCCGTTCCGGGTGGAGATCGCGGGCAAGGAGATGGAGGGCCTGGTCGACGACCATCCGGTGCAGGCCGGTGAGCTGATCCGCATCCGCACGACCGGGGGCGGCGGCTGGGGCTCCCCGTACGACCGCGACCCCCGGGCGGTGGCCGCCGACGTGCGGGACGGGAAGGTGTCGATCGCGGGCGCGCTGGGCGACTACGGCGTGGTGCTCGACGGCGACCGCATCGACGAGCAGGGCACCGCCGAGCTGCGCGCCCGCCTGCGCCCTCCGGGCGACCGCTTCTTCGACCGTGGGCCCGGGTACGCGAAGCTCTCGGGCGGACGCGCGTACGCCGAGGTGGACGAGCTTTAGGGAGATACCGTCGTGCGCATTGTCCTGGCCGGGCTGGCCACCAGCCATCCGTACACCGACGCCCACACCCTGGCCCGCCACGCGGAGCTGGTGGTGTGGGAGCAGGACCCCGAGCGGCTGCGGCGCTTCACCGACCAGCACCCGACGGCGAAGGTGGCCGGCAGCCTCGGCGAGGCGCTGGCCACCGGGCCCGACGGCGTGGTGCTGACCGTCCCCAACCCGCAGGTGCCCGAGGCGCTGGCCCGGGTCCTGGGGACCGGCGCCCCCTGTTTCGTGAACAAGCCGGCCGCCGCCAGCAGGGTCCAGCTCGACGCGCTCGACCGGCTGGCGATCGGCGACCGGGTGCTGTCGAGCTCGGTGCTGAGGTTCGCCCCCGCGTTCGCCGGGGTCCGGGTCGATCCCGGCGAGGTGCTGGCCGTGCGGGCCACCGTACGGCACGACGTGGGGTTGTGGGCCGACGGCTACAACGCCTGGCAGGACACGCCCGGCGAGGGCGGGGGGACCATGGTGACCATGGGCATCCACGGCGTCGAGCTGCTGGTCGCCCTGCTGGGGCCGGACGTGCGGCTGGTGGGCGCCGCCGGGGCCAAGCGGCACTACCAGGGCCTGCGTTCCGAGGACACCGGCGTGATGGCGCTGCGGTGGGGGAGCGGCGTCACGGGGACGGTGGAGATCCTCGGCGTCTCCGAGGGTGAGGCCTACACCGTCACCGTGCACAGGCGCGACGGCTCCGAGTCGATCGTGATCGAGAGCGGCGACGACCCGGTCAAGGGGCTCGGGTACGAGGGGACGATCGACGCGTTCCTCTCCATGGTGCGCGGCGCGCCCAGCCCGGTGCCGTGGGAGCAGACCAGGGCGATCCTCGATGTGCTGGTCACAGCCCGTGAGGTCGCCTGACCCAGTTGTGCGTACCCGTTGACAGCCGAAGTCTGCGACAGTTACGGTCTGGACCGTAAATAACAGACGGAGGAGATACCCGCGTGCGCACGACAGCGGAACTCGAGGAGCGACTGGCCCGGCCCAGCGCCGGGCTGGTGGACGATCTCAGCGGGCTCGACGGCGACATCCTGATCCTCGGCGCCGGCGGCAAGCTGGGGCCGAGCCTGGTACGGCTGGCCCTCAACGCCACGAACGGGGACCGGCGGATCATCGCGGTCTCGCGCTTCTCCGAGCCGGGGCTCGCCGAGTCGCTGGCCGAGGACGGCGCGACGGTGGTGTCCGCCGACGTGGCCGACGAGCAGGCGCTGCGCGACCTGCCCGACGCGCCGAACGTGGTCTTCCTGGTCGGCGCCAAGTTCGGCACGCAGGGGCGTGAGCACGCCACCTGGTTCACCAACGCGTACCTGCCCGGGAGGGTCGCCGACCGCTTCCGGCACAGCCGGATCGCCGCCCTGTCCACCGGGAACGTCTACCCGCTCGTCCCCGTCACCGGCGGCGGCAGCACGGAGGACTCCCCGACGGGGCCCGTGGGCGACTACGCCATGAGCTGCCTGGGGCGCGAGCGGGTGCTGACGCACTTCTCCGAGACGTACGGCACGCCGCTGTCGCTCGTCCGCCTCAACTACGCGGTCGAGCTGCGCTACGGCGTGCTCATCGACCTGGCGCAGAAGATCCTCGCCGGGGAGCCCGTCGACCTGTCGACGGGCCAGGTGAACGTGGTCTGGCAGGGCTACGCGAACGAGGTCACGCTCCGGTCGCTGGCCCTGGCCTCCGCGCCGCCGTACCTCCTCAACGTGACCGGGCCCGAGCTGCTCTCCGTGCGGCGGATCGCCCTGGACCTTGGCGCGGCGCTGGGCAAGGAGCCCGTGTTCACCGGGGAGGAGGCGCCGACCGCGCTGCTGTCGAACGCGGGGCGCTGCCACCGCCTGTTCGGCTACCCGGAGCTCACGCCCGCCGAGCTCATCGAGCACACGGCGCGATGGGTGGCCGACGGCGGGCCGCTGCTCGGCAAACCCACCAAGTTCGAACGCCGTGACGGCCGTTTCTGACCGGCTCCGGCACCCTACCCGCCACTCTGCTCGCCCACACCGACAAACACCAAGGGGGACCTCACGTGCTCAGCACGGCTCCACAGGCGCAGACGTCCGTTCGTGACCTGTTCAGGCGCGGCCTGGTGATCCCGGCGCACCCGCTCGCGCTCACCGAGGACAGGAAGCTGGACGAGCGCCGCCAGCGGGCGCTGACCCGCTACTACGTCGAGGCGGGCGCGGGCGGGCTGGCGGTGGGCGTGCACACGACGCAGTTCGCCATCCACGGCACCGGCCTGCTGCCGCCCGTGCTCGAACTGGCGGCCCGCACCGCCAAGGAGGTCGAGCGCGAGGTGGTGCTGGTGGCCGGGGCGACCGGGCCCACCGCCCAGGCGGTGGCCGAGGCGGAGCTGGCCAGGTCGCTCGGCTACCACATGGTGCTGCTGAGCCCCTACCGGGAGCTCGACGAGAACGCGCTCATCGAGCGGGCCAGGGCCGTGGGCGAGGTGCTGCCGGTGATCGGCTTCTACCTGCAGCCCGCGGTGGGCGGGCGCACCCTGTCCCGTGACTTCTGGACGCGGCTGGCCGCCGTGGAGTCCGTCGTCGGCATCAAGGTCGCGCCCTTCGACCGCTATCGCACGCTGGACGTGCTGCACGGCGTCGTACGGGCGGGGCGGGCCGGGGAGGTGGCGCTCTACACGGGCAACGACGACCACATCCTGGCCGACCTCATCACCTCGCACCGGGTGGTCGTGGACGGGCGCGAGGTGGAGGTCGAATTCGTCGGCGGGCTGCTCGGGCAGTGGGCCGTGTGGGTGCGGCGGGCCGTGGAACTGCTGGAGGAGGCCAAGCTCGCCCGGGGCGGTGACGACGCGGCGGTACGGCGGCTGCTCACGCTGGACGGGCACCTGACGGATGCCAACGCGGCCATCTTCGACTCGGCCAACGGGTTCCATGGGTGCATTCCGGGCATCCACGAGGTGCTGCGGCGGCAGGGGCTCTTGGCGGGGCGGTGGTGCCTGGACCCGGCGGAGGAGCTTTCGCCGGGGCAGCTCGCGGAGATCGACCGGATCTGGGGCGCGTACCCGTGGCTCCGGGACGACGACTTCGTCTCGGCCGGGCTCGACCGCTGGCTCTCCTGACCCCATGCCCCTTCTCCCCGCCACCCCCACACCCACCACCCCTGCGCCCGGGGTGCGGGGGTCAGAGGGTCAGGCGGTAGAGGGTCAGGGGGCGGCCGCTGGTGCCGCTGGTGAGGTTGCCGGTGCGCTCCGCCAGGCCCGCGAGCTCCAGCCGATGAAGCATGCGCCGGGCCGTGCGCTGCTGGACGGCCAGCCGTTCGGCGATCTCCCGGGTCGTCAGCGGCTCGTCCCCCGCCGCCGCCCGCGCCTCCAGGAGCTTCTCCAGCGTGGGCACCGACAGGCCGACGCGGCGGGCGATGACCGAGAGGTTCTGCGCTCCCGTGGGCGCCGGGGTGACCGACTCCAGGACGATGTCCGTGTCCGCCCGCAGCGACAGGACCGCGGCCACCTCGCCGATCCGGCGGGCCCTGGCCAGGGCACGGCGGGCCAGGCTCTCGGCCTCCGCCGCGCTGCGGCCCAGGCCGAAGCCGACGCGTACGACGTCGTTCTGGCCGGCCAGCCGCGCCAGCATGGGCAGCCCGGTGAAGCCGCCCGTGGCGTCGTGGAGCGGGCCGCGGGTCGTCACCAGCAGGTGCGTGCCGCCGCGGAAGGCCGCCAGGGTGCCGCCGAGCGCCGTGGCCTCGCGCAGCAGGCCCTCCTCGTTGGCCACCTCGACGAGCCCGATCGCGATCTGGGCGTCCTCCTGGGCCTGGCCCTCGGCGGTCAGCATGAGCTGGCGCAGCGCCACCCGTACCGAATGGACGGAGGGCACCAGGCGCAGCACGTGGCGCTCGTCGCGCAGGGCCTCGTGCACGGAGCTCAGGCAGGTGATCACCGCGTGCGCGGGCCCCTTCCGGTGGAAGGTGACGGCCTTCTTGGAGGTCATCTCCGGCCGGTACGGCAGCGTGCGCAGATCGCCGGTGGGCAGCCCGGCCTCGGCGAACGTGGTCTGGACGTCGGCGGCCGACAGCGTGTCGATCGACAGCCGGGTGATGTCCTGGCCCTCGTGCTGGAGGCGTACGAGGGCGCTGAGCAGCGTCGCGCCCGAGTAGTCGACGAACGCCGCCGGGCGGGTGAGCGCGTCGGCGTCACGCGAGAGCATGTAGGGCACTATGCCGGTGAACAGCCACCCCTCCACGGAGGAGGCGTGCGCCTCGACGATCGCGGGCGCCTGAGACTCGTGGTCGTAGTCGAGGCGCAGCGTGCTGACGCCCGGCTGCTCCTCGCAGACGGCCGCGACGTCGTCGACCAGGTCGTGCGGGCCGACGACCCCGATGACGATTCCCACCCACGCCTCCCTCTCGCTATTTTCGGTCAAGACCGCAATCATATCTTGTGAGGTGCCCGGTGAAGTTCCCGTCCATGGCAGAAGCGGACGGCCGTACGCTCGGCGACGAGGAGGTGGCCGCCGCCGAGCGGGTGATCCGCTCGGGCATGCTCAACTCCGTCTGGGGGACCGAGGCGCGGGCGCTGGAGCGTGAGATCGCCCGAGTCTACGGCTCCCGTCACGCGATCACCTGCAGCTCCGGCACCGCGGCCCTCCACCTGTCGGTCGTCGCGGCCGCGCCGGACCCCGGAGACGAGATCATCACGACCCCGATCACGGATTTCGGGACCGTGGCCCCCATCTTGGCGCAGAACGCCGTCCCTGTCTTCGCCGATGTGGATCCCTCCGACGGCAATCTCGATCCGGACGCGGTGGCCGCGCTCATCGGCCCCCGTACGAAGGCGATCATGGCGGTCCACCTGTTCGGCGCGCCGGCCAGGGTCGGCGAGCTGCGCGCGCTCGCCGACGAGCACGGCCTGACGCTGATCGAGGACTGCGCGCAGGCCTGGCTGACCGAGCTGCCCGGCGGCGGGCTCGCGGGCACGGCGGGCCAGGTCGGCTGCCTCAGCCTGCAGCAGTGGAAGCACATCACCTGCGGCGACGGCGGGGTGGCGATCACCGACGACGACGAGCTGGCCAGGCGGATGCGGCTGTTCTCGGACAAGGGCTGGGACCGCGCGGCCGGCCGGTCGCACGCCGCGTTCGGGATCAACTACCGCATGACCGAGCTCCAGGCCGCCGTGGCGCGCGCTCAGCTCGCGAAACTCCCCGGCGTTGTCGCGGCCCGCCGCAGCACGGCCGGACAGCTCCTGGACGCGCTGAAGGGCCTCCCAGGGGTACGCCTGCCGCGCCCGGACGGCCACGCCTGGTGGTTGTTCCCGATCGTGTGCCCGGACGGCGACGCGCCCGAGCTGGCCGCCCACCTGGCCGCCACCGGGATCCCCGCGCGGGCCGGCTACCTCGCCGAGCCGCTGAACAGGGCGCCCGTGTGGGACGCTGCCATCTACGGCTCCTCCCGCTATCCGCTCGAGGACTACCGGCCCAACCCCTGCCCGCAGGCGGAGCTCATGGTGGACCGTACGCTGCTGGTCATCGACTGGAACGAGGCCTACACCCCCGGCCACGTCGAGCTGATCGCCCAGGAAATCACGAAATTTCGGGCTCGACCGTAGTTACGTTCATGTATCAGGGATTGACCCGGTCAAGACGCGCTCATTAGGTTTCGGTCAGGA
Organism: Nonomuraea sp. NPDC003709; assembly: GCF_040610775.1. Lineage (NCBI taxonomy): Bacteria > Bacillati > Actinomycetota > Actinomycetes > Streptosporangiales > Streptosporangiaceae > Nonomuraea > Nonomuraea sp. NPDC003709. Next base: position 414,883 of record NZ_JBEXMW010000004.1, read on the forward strand.
CCGGTATTAGTTGAAAGGAAGCCGCCGATGAAGAAGGCAGCGGCAGTCGGCCTCGCGGCCGCCCTGAGCCTCGCGGCCGCCGGGTGCGGATCCAGCAGCGGCTCGGACAAGAGCACCGTGACCCTGTGGATGTATCCCGTCATCGGAGACCAGGCCAAGGCCCAGGCGTTCTGGGGCAAGGTGGAGAAGGACTTCGAGACCGCCAACCCCACGATCGACGTCAAGATCGACCAGCAGCCCTGGGAGGGCCGCCAGGAGAAGGTCACCACCGCACTGGTCTCGAAGAAGGGCTTCGACCTGGTGGTGCTCGGTCCCGACCAGATCCCCCAGTACGCCCAGCAGGGCACGGTCGAGGCGGTGGACGACATCGTCGCCCCGGCCAAGTCCTCCTACCTGCCCAACTCCCTGGCCGCCCTCACCGTCAACGGCAAGCTGTACGGCGTGCCGATCTACCAGACGATCACCGCGCCCATCTACAACAAGAAGCTGTTCGCCGACGCGGGCGTCGAGAAGGTGCCGGAGACGCTGGCGGAGCTGAAGGAGGCCGCGCCCAAGCTGGCCGCCAAGAAGGTCGCCGTACTGGACTACCCGGGCAAGCCCGATGTCAGCCTCAACCAGAGCTTCTACCCGATCCTGTGGGCCAACGGCGGCACGGTCTTCTCCGCCGACGGCAAGAGCGTCGCCTTCAACGGCCAGGAGGGCGTGGCCAGCCTGCAGTTCCTGCTCGACCTGAAGGCCGTGGGCGGGCTGCCGGAGAACACCGCGAGCAAGGCCAACGACATCGAGGGCGGCCCGCTGGCAGCCGGCAAGACCGCCATGTACCACGCGGCCACCGCCGGCATGGCCGACCAGCTCGGCGCGGCCATCGGCGTCGAGAACGTCGGCATCGGCCTGCCGCTCGAAGGGACCAAGCGCGTCGCGTTCGGCATCCCCGGCGCCCTGGTGCTGGCCAAACACACCGAGAACAAGGACGCCGCCAAGAAGTTCGCCACCTACCTGGCCTCGCCCGAGGTGTCCGGCGGGCTGGCCAAGGAGTCGGGCTTCTTCCCCGCCCGCACGGACGTGACCGTGCCCGACCAGTCGGCGGCCTCCAAGGAGTTCGCCAAGTCCCTGCAGTACGCCTTCCCCGGCGACACCCACCCCAAGGCCCGCCAGGTCATGGGCGTGCTCGCGCCGCACATCCAGGCGGCGCTGCTCGGCAAGGAGGACGCCAAGACCGCGCTCGACGCGGCCGCCAAGGAGGCCAACCAGCTGCTTGGCACCGGCTGAGCCCCGCACCCCGCCAGAAAGGAAACACCTGGTGCGCCAACGCCTGCGTGACCCGGTCACCGGCCTGCTGTTCGTGCTGCCCGTGCTCGTGCTGTTCCTGATCTTCCGGATCTTCCCGTCGCTCGGCGCGGCGGGGATGAGCCTGACGAACTGGAACATCGGCGGCGACTGGGAATTCATCGGCACGGACAACTACGCCCGGCTGCTCGACGACGTGAACTTCTGGTTGAGCCTGCGGGTCACGCTCGTGTACGTGGCGATCTACGTGCCGCTCACGCTGCTCGTGGCGCTCGGCACGGCGCTGCTGCTCAACCAGGTGGTCTTCATGCGCGGGCTGTTCCGCGGCATGCTGTTCCTGCCGTACGTGACCAGCTTCGTACTGGCGGGCATCATCTGGCGCTGGATCTACGAGTTCGACGGGCTGATCAACGGCCTGCTGGCCAAGGCGGACCTCGGCCCGGTGGCGTTTCTGGAGCAGTCGGCCGTGATCCTGCCCGCGCTGGCCGTCGTGTCGGTGTGGAAGGGGTTCGGCTACTCGATGCTGATCCTGCTCGCCGGGCTGAAGTCGATCCCGTCCTCCTACCTGGAGGCGGCCACGGTGGACGGGGCGAGCGCGTGGCAGCGGTTCCGCAGGATCACGCTGCCGCTGCTCAAGCCCACGATCTTCTTCGTCGTGGTGATCGAGACGATCAGCGCCTTCCAGACCTTCGACACCGTGTACGTGATGACGGGCGGCGGCCCGGCCCGGGCCACCTACACGCTCATCTTCGGCATCTACGACCACGGCTTCCGATCGTTCGACTTCGGCTACGCCGCCACGTGGGGCATGGTGCTGTTCGCGATCGTGCTGATCGTGTCGCTGGTCCAGCGCCGCTTCCTGGATCGGGGAAACACATGACGATCACCGCGTCCCGGCCCGTCACCGAGGTGCGGACGGCCCGCGCGGCCCGCCGCCGGTGGTGGCGGGGCAAGTGGCCGCTGGCCGCCCTGCTCGCGGTGCTGTCCGTGCTGACCGTGAGCCCGTTCGTGGCGATGTTCATCGTGGCGCTCTCGCCGGCGGGCCGGCCGACCGTGCCGGCCCGGTGGCCGGACTCGCTCACGCTCGACAACATCGCGCGGGTGCTGGAGTCGTCGGGGTTCGTCACGTGGACGATCAACTCGCTGATCTACGCCGTGGTCTCCGTGGTGATCATCCTGCTCACCTCGTCCATGGCCGGGTACGCGTTCGCCAAGAAGCGCTTCCCCGGCCGCGAGGCCATGTTCTGGACGTTCCTCGCCACCATGATGGTGCCGTTCCAGGCCACGCTCATCCCGACGTTCGTGCTGGTCAACAGCCTGGACGGGGTGGACACGTTCTGGGGCCTGATCGTGCCGACGCTGGCGAACTCGCAGGCCGTCTTCCTGATGCGGCAGTTCATCCTGGGGCTGCCGGACGAGCTGTTCGACGCGGCCAAGGTCGACGGGGCCTCCGAGTGGCGGGTCTACTGGACGATCGTGGTGCCGCTGACCAGGCCGATCCTGGCGACGCTCGGCGTGTTCGTGTTCCTGTGGCACTGGAACGACTTCCTGTGGCCGCTGGTCGTCGGCCAGAGCGACGCCACCCGTACGCTGACCGTCGGGCTGACCACGCTGCGGACCGAGGAGCTGCAGTTGTCGGTGCTCATGTCCTCGGCGGCCGTGTCGGTGGTGCCGTGCCTGCTGGTGTTCTTCCTGCTGCAGAGGTACCTGGTCAACAGCATCGCGATGACCGGCCTGAAATAGGGTCGTGCGGGTGGACATCGCTGTACGAAACCTTCGTGACCGGCTCCGCGGCGCGCTGATCCCCGCCGCGGCCACCCCCATGACCGCGTCCGGCGAGGTGGACCTCGACCTGGTCTCCCGCTACCTCGCCGGCCTGGTGGCCGACGGCGCCACCGGTCTGGCCGTGCTCGCCCACACGGGCCGCGGCCCGTACCTCGCCCCTGACGTCCGCGCCGCCGTGATCGAGCGCGCGGTCGCCTGCGCCGGTAAAGCGGGCGTCCCGGTGCTGGCCGGCGTGGGCGGCGGGGCGGAGGACCCGGCGGCGCAGGCGCGGGTGGCGGCCGAGCTGGGGGCGGACGGCGTGCTCGTCTTCCCGTCGGACGGTGACCGGGTGGCGCTGCACGAGGAGGTGTGGCGGGCGGCCCGGCTGCCGATGATCGCGTTCGACCTCTACACGCGCCCGTGCCCGGCCGGAACGCTGCGTGAGCTGCTGGCGCATCCCGGCGTGGCGGGGCTGAAGACGGCGCTGCTGTCGGACGCGATGGGCTGCCAGCGCGCCATCGCGCTGGCCAGGGAGGCGGACCGGCTGGCGATCACGGGGGAGGACCGCATGTTCGGCCCGTCTCTGCTGTGGGGGGCCGAGGCGGCCCTGGTCGGCATCGCCGCGGCGAGCGTCGGGGTGACCGCCGCGGTCCTGGAGGCGTTCGCGGGCAAGGATCTGCGCGCGTTCGAGGAGGCGTCCGGGCGGCTGGACCGGCTGGCGCAGGTCACGTTCACCGAGCCCATGGAGGGCTACGTGCAGCGCATGCTCTGGCTGGCCGCCGCCGAGGGGCGCGTGCCCGAGACGCATTCCCATGACCCGTACGGCCCGCCCCTCCCGGCGGAGGAGCGGGCCGTGATCGTGGCGATGAGCCAGGCGGCTCATTAGCGGCCGGCGATGGCCACCCGGACGAGGTTGCGGGCGCGCACCGCGTACAGGGCCCGGCGGGAGGGGTCGAGCGCCAGCTTGGGCTCGCCGCCGAACCACTGCCCGGCCAGCCCGTCCACGATGGCCTTCGACGTGAACGCGACCAGGTCGATCTTGTAGATCGAGCCGCCGTCCGTGCAGTACGCCACCCGGCCGGTGACGAACAGCTCGCCGCCCTTCGTCCCGACCTTGATCGTCCTGGTGACCTTCCTGCTCCGCAGGTCGAACTCGAACACCTCGCCCGTGCTCGCCATCCCGTACAGGGTGCCGTTCCGGCCGAGGGCGAGCGAGGAGATCATGCGGGCGCCGGGGATCGGCTCCAGCTGCCAGAGCAGCTTGCGCGTGCGCAGGTCGAAGGCGGCCAGGCGGGCGGTCGTCGTGACCGGCGGCAGGCCGAGGCCCTCCTGGATGAGGGTGCCCAGGTAGGCGACGCCGTGCCGGGCGACGACCGAGTAGACGGTCTGGCGCTCGACCACCGGCCGGTAGGTCTCGTACGTGCCCTTCCGGGGCGAGTACAGGGAGAGCGCGCCGTTCATGTGGCCGGGCTCCGGCTGGGTGGGCATCACGATCAGGCCCGTCGTGGCGTCGTAGGCGAGGTCGCGCGGGCGGTCCTGCTGGTTGCCGGTGCGGGCGATCAGGTCGGCCTCGGTCTTGCCGCGGTGGTGCGCGTACAGGGCCGCCTGGGTGTAGATGCCCAGGTACGTGGTGTCGCCGACGGTGAGCAGCGTCTTCGGCTCGCCCGAGATGCCCAGCCGGGTCACCTTGCCGGTCGCCAGGTCGTGGACGTCGGCGCCGCCCTTGCCGCCGACGTAGACGCGCCGGCCGTCGGAGTGCACGGACATCGGCTCCTCGGGTGCCGCCTTGAAGCCGCGCTGGACGAGGTTGACGTAGTCGAGCGAGCCGGTCGCCGGGTCGTAGACGAAGACCGCGCTGTCCTGGATGCCGTAGATCCGGCCCTCGTGGGCCAGGATGCGGTGGGTCAGGGCCTCGAAGTAGGGGACGCCGAGCACCTCCAGCTTCTCCGTGGCCAGGTGGTAGCGGTAGAACGTGCCGGAGGGGCGGCCGGCGAAGTAGACGTACCCGTCGTGGATCAGGACCGCGACGATGTACTTCTCGCCGGCCGCGGTGGCCTTGACGACCTTGTAGTTCTGCGGCGCGGCCTTCTCCAGGACGAGCAGCTCGCCCAGCGAGTTCATGCCGCCGGCCAGGTGGGTCTCCGACATGCCCATGCTGGAGACCCAGTCGCGGTCGGCCACGGCGGACGGCAGGAGCTCGCGCTTCTCGCCGGTCCTGCGGTCGATCGCGATCAGGTGGGCGTTGGCGCCGATCCCGGCGTACACGTACGTGTCGTCGGCCTGGATGCTGCGGACGTACGCCTCGCCGGGGGCGGGCTGGCCCAGGTCGCGGCTGGTGCCGGTGGCCGGGTCGTACTCCCAGACGCGGCCGGGCTCCGACGTGCCCAGGTAGACCTTGCCGTCGGGGGAGGAGGCCATGGTCCAGATGTAGTGGTCGGGGTATTCGGCGACCTTGGTGACCTGGCCGGCGATCGTGTCGATCTTGTACAGGTCGGATCTCGCGTGGGTGCCGACGTAGACGTCGGTGCCGACCTTGCACATCGCCCAGATGCCCACGCCAGTCGGGATGTCGAAATGGGTCGTGACCGAATCCTGGCCGAGGTCGAACGCGCCGACCACGTTGGGCGACAGGCCGCGCGAGCCGGCGTAGAGCACGCCGCCGACGAACTCGCCGTTGCCCAGCGGGCTGGCGACGCTCGCCGGCCCCAGGTCGGTGAGGGTGCCTTCGGGCTGGGCTTTTTGGTGGGTCGCGGCGCGGGCCGGCGTGGTCGTGAACGTGGCGGCCGCCGTGGTCGCGGCGGCCGCCTGGAGGAAACGACGGCGGGGGATCATGCGCGGGCTCCCTTGGTGAAGTTTGGGCCGCACGCTATAACGGGCTAGGCCGTAATGTCCAGAGCGAAGAGCTCCGCGGCGTTGCGCCAGGCGATCCGCTCGGCGGTCTCACCCGTGAGCCCCGCCGCCGCGACCGCCCCGAACGCCGACGAGGGGTCGATCAGCGTCGCGTCGGTGCCGAACAGCAGCTGCGCCGGGTCCACGGCCGCCACCACCTCCGCGATGCGGCCGGCGGGGAAGTGCGACCAGCAGGGCTCCAGGTAGAGGCGGTCGCAGGCGTTCGCGGCCTCGACGGCGTACCGGAACCCGTCGGCTCCCATGTGCCCGGCGATCACCCGCAGGTCCGGGATGTCCGCGCAGACCTCCGCCAGGGCGAGCACGGACGTGCCCCAGGTGTGCACGAGCGCGGGCCGCCCGGTCGCGGCCACCAGCGTGAGCGCGTCGCGGAGCTGGGCGGAGCCGACCGGGGAGCCCGTGTAGTCGGTGTGGATCTTGACGCCGACGAACCGGCCGCCCGGCAGGTACGCCGCCAGGTCCGCCTCCGCCTCGCGCAGCCGGCGCGGGTTGGCCGTGACGTAGCCGAGCAGGCGGTCCTGCGTCTCCAGGTAGGAGGCGAGGGCTCGGTTGCCGGCGGCGGCGTCGTAGATGACGGCCTCGGTGGCGGAGACGATCGCGCGGTCGATGCCGTAGCGGTCCATGGTGGCGAGGTTGGCCTCGGCCACGTCCATGGTGAAGAACCACGGGCCCCAGTGGGCGTGCACGTCGATGATCATGACTGTGGCCTCCTCAGGAGCCGTTCCGCGTTGCCGCCCGCCACGGCGGCGATCTCCTCCGGCTTCAGCCCGCTGGTGGCCAGGCGCAGGAGGGGCACGAGCGGCTCGTAGTGAGGGGCGCGCGAGCCGTACAGGAGCCGGTCGCCGCCGAGCTCGGCGGCGGCGAGCTCCAGCGCGTCGGGGGAGTTGAGCAGGCGGGTGGAGGTGTGGAAGCCGGGCTCGTCCGCGGCGGCCACCAGGAAGTCGCCCAGGTGGTAGAAGTGCGTGTCGAGGAAGACCACGTCGGCCCCGAGCCCCGCGAAGGGCTGCCAGAACCTGCGCACGTCGCCGCCGGTGAGCACCACCAGGCCGAGCCGCGCAGCCCGGCGCGCGACGTGCCTGACGGACGGGAAGCCCGCCTCGACGCCCTGCTCGTCGGGGAACAGCCGGACGGCCCGGACGCCTCCGGCGGCCAGCCGCTCCAGCTCGCGCGCGGCGCCGATCGGGTCGCGCAGGTCCACGGCTCCGACGGGGACGACCTCCGGGGCCGCCCGCGCGATCAGCTCGTCCTTGCCAGACCGCACGCCGATCAGCTCGTCGTTGCCCGAGCGCACGTCGAACAGCGCGGCCCGCAGGCTCGCCACCGCCGCGGCCCTGATCCGGTGCTCGCCCAGCAGCCGCAGCACCTGGTCCGGGGCGCCGGGCGGGCCGTCGCGGTCGGGGTAGGCCCCGAACAGCACGTCCACGTCCAGCGCCACCTCCAGCCCGCCGACCAGGCGCCACGCGTCGAACGGAATACCGGACCCATCCTCAATCGCCATGCCGCACATCATGCCATTGACGAACTGTGCTTATAAAGTTACGGTCTGGCCCATAATTGCTCAGCAATGAACGCGAGGTGCGCCCATGCTCCGATCCCTCCTGGTAATTCTGTCGGCGCTCTTACCCGCGCTCCTCACCGGCCCGGTCGCGCGGGCGGCGACGGCCTGTGACACCCCGGCCGTGGAGCGATTCGGCCCGGCGTCGGTCACCGGCGCCATCGTGGGCGCCTCCGTGCTCGACGGGCACGCCTACGTGGTGACCCGCGGCCTGAAGCCCCCCGTGCTGGCCGACATCGACCTCGCCACCCGCAAGGTCGTCAGGAGCGTCACCCTGCCCGACGGCCCGGCCGCCGGTGAGCCCGAGGGCGCCTGGGCCACGGCCGTGTCCGGTGGCAAGATCTACGTCGGCACCTACCCGGTGCCCGACCTCTACAGCTTCGACCCGGCCACGGGCGCCGTGGAGCGGCTGGCGTCGTTCGGGAAGAACGGCGGCTTCGTCTGGAGCCTCGCCGCCGCGCCCGACGGCACCCTCTACGTGGGCACCTACCCGGACGGCCGGGTCCGCGAGTACGTGCCGGGCACGGGCGCGGTGCGCGACTTCGGCGTGCTGGTCCAGGGAGAGCGGTACGTGCGCGCGGTCGCCGCCGACGCCACCTACGTGTACGCGGGGCTGCTCGACAAGGGCCGGCTCGTCCGGATCACCCGGGCGGACGGCACGGTGAAGGAGCTGGCCGCCGCCCCGACCGGCATCGGCGCCGTCGCCGTGCACGGCGACCGGGTGCTGGCCGCCGCCGGAGATACGCTGATCGACATCCGCTCGGACGGCACGGACGAGCGCCGGGTGACCCTGACCGGCGGCACGATCGACATGCTGACCGTGGCCGCAGATGACACCGTTTACGCCACTTCCCGGCCCGACGGCGCCGTCCACCGTTACCGCGTGGGCGAGACCGCGTTCACCAAGGTCGCCGAACCGCCGTCCCCTGGCGACGAGACCAGACGGCTGCAGCAGCTCGACGACAACACGATGCTCGGCTTCTCGGGCAGCGGCGGCATGTGGTGGCTCGACCTGCGCACGGGCAAGTCGGAGTTCGTCGACCTCATCGACGCCGGCCTGCCCAGCGGCCCGGAGCGGCCGCAGAGCATGCTCGTCGTGCCCAACCGCGCCGTCTACGTCGGCGGCCACTTCTCCATGGAGGTACGCGACCTGCGCACCGGCGAGAAGCGCAGGTTCCGGATGCCCGGCGAGCCGAAGGACCTTGTGCGGAAGGGCAACAAGATCTACGCCGCCATCTACCCGAGCGGGCAGATCGTCTCCGTCGACCTGCGTACGGACCGCGTGCGCAGCGTCGGCTACCTGGGCCACGGCCAGCAGCGCCCCTGGGACATCGAGTACGACCCCGCCACCGACAAGCTCGTGGTCGCCAGCGCCCCGCTCGGCGCCAAGCTGAACGGCGCCCTGTCCGTGATCGACCCCCGCACCGGCCGCATCGACGTCTACGAGGGCGTCATCCCCGACCAGAGCCTCATGAGCCTGTCGGTCGATCCCCGGGGCGGCGTCGTCTACCTGGGCGGCGACGTGCTCGGCGGGGGCGGCACCCCGCCGGTGAAGACGTCCGCGTCCGTGGCCGCCTTCGACCTGCGCGCCCGCAAGGTGCTCTGGCAGGTGGACCCGATCCCGGGACACCGCACGTTCCAGGACATCAAGGTGCACGACGGGCTGCTGTACGGCGTCTACAAGCGCGACTCGGGCACCTGGATCGCCATGGATCTGGCGACCAAGGCAGTGGTGCGGCAGGGCAAGCTCTCCGGGTACGGCGAGCTGACCGTGCACCGGGGCAGGGTGTTCGCGTCCACGTTCTTCGGCGGCGGGAACGCGTACGAGCTGGGCACCGAGGCCAAGCTGCTGGCCACCGGGCTCGGCGACGAGTGGTACACCAACCCGCAGCTGCACTTCGAGCCCGGCTCCTGGCGGGCCTGGGGGCTCGTGGGCCGCGACCTGGCCAGGATCCGGCTCGATCCGCGCTGCCCGTCCTTGACCGTCACTCCGTAATCTCTGCTAGTTTCGGTCTGTGCCGAAATATGTGATCGATGCCCACCGGCTCATCGGTCCCGTGCCGTTCGACGACCTGCCGACGGACCCTCGGGACGAGATGGACCGGCTGGGCATCGGCCTGGCCTGCGTCACCCACACGCTCAGCCTCTACTCCGACCCGAAGGCGGGCAACGAGGCGCTGCTCGCGCTCGACGACCCCCGGCTCATCCCCGTCCCCGTCGTGGTGCCGGGGGCCGGGGAGCCGGACGGGCCGGACGAGGTGGCGGCATGGGGCGTACGGATGATCAGGCTCTGCCCCGAACGCCACCGCTTCGACCTCACGGGACCGTGGGCCCTGCGGTGGCTGGCCGAGATCGGCCTGCCCGTCGCGATCGACCTCGACGAGACCTCGCCCGCCCAGGTCCGCCACCTCACCGAGCGCCTGCCCAAGCTGCCCGTGCTCGTCCTCAATCCCGGCTACCGCCGGTTGCGCGCGCTGGCGGAGCTGATGGCCGAGGCGCCGAACGTGCGGGCCGAGATCGGCACCGTCAACACCCAGGGCGGCGTCGAGTGGCTGGCGGCGCTGTTCGGGGCGGGGCGGCTGGTGTTCGGCACGGGCGCGCCGGTGTCCGACGACTGCGGTCCCCGCTTCCTGCTCGACCACCTCGACCTGCCCCAGAAGGACATCGAGCGGATCGCCGCCGGGACGCTGGAGGAGCTGCTGTGATCCTCGACGCCCACGGCCACGTCGGCACCTGGCCCGACTTCCTCATCCCCCATCCCACCGCCGAACACCTCGTGGCCGCGATGGACCGGATCGGCGTCACCGCGATGGGCATCAGCCACCTGCTCGCGGTCGGTCCCGACGCCGTGCGCGGCAACGAGCTGGCCATGGAGATCGCCGGGCGTTTCCCCGGCCGGTTCGGGGTGTGGCAGGTCTACAACCCGCACCACCGCACCCCGCTCGCCCGCGACGGCGTGTGGGGGGTCAAGCTCCACCCCGACGTGCACCAGTGCCGCCTGGACGACCCCCTGTACGAGCCGGTCTGGCGGCTCGGCCTGCCGGTCCTGGCGCACGGCCAGACGGACTCGCCCTGGAGCGACCCCGCCCAGTTCGCCGCCGTCGCGGCCCGGCAACCGCACGTGCCGCTGATCATGGGGCACACCGGGCTCTGGGCGTACGGGTTCGGCCGCGCGGCCCGTCTCGTGGCCGACCTGCCGAACGTCTACCTGGAGACGTGCGGATCGAAGATGACCGGCCGGTGGATCGCCCGGCTGGCCGCCCTGGCGGGGGCCGAGCGGGTGCTGTTCGGCTCGGACGCCTGCTTCCTCGACCTGCGCACCGGCTACGGCCGCGTCGCCCTGGCCCCGCTCACCGACACCGACCGCGCCCTCATCCAGGGCGCCAACCTGGCCCGCCTGCTCGGCCACTCGTGAAGGCCCGCCCGTAAGGGGCTCGCCTTGTGAGGTCCACTCGTGAAGGTCCACTCGTGAAGGGACGTCTCCCCGTGACGCTCGCCATCCACGGCGGCACTCCTGTCCGCTCGGCCCCCTGGCCCGCCTGGCCGCCGCCCCTCGACCCCGCGCAGCGCGAGCTCGTCACCAAGGTGCTCGAGAGCGGCCTGTGGGGAGCCACGCAGGGCGGTTCCGTGGTGGCGGACCTGGCCGGCGCGTTCGCCCGCCGCTCCGGCGTCCCGTACGGCGTCGCCGTGGGCAACGCCACGCTGGGCCTGTTCGCCGCGCTGCGCGGCCTCGGCGTGGGCAGGGGGGACGAGGTGATCGTCCCGGCGTACACGTTCGTGGCCTCGGCCACCGCCGTGCTGCTGGCCGGCGCCGTCCCCGTCGTCGCGGACGTGGACCCGGTGGACCTGCACCTGTCCCCGCGAGCCGTGCAGGACGCCGTGACCGGCAGGACCGCGGCGATCATGCCCGTGCACCTGGCGGGCAGCCCCGCCGACATGGACCCGCTCAACGACCTGGCCGCCCGGCACGGCCTCGCGGTCGTCGAGGACGCCGCCCAGGCGCACGGCGCCACGTACCGGGACCGTCCCGTGGGCGGTCTGGGCGACGCGGGGGTCTACAGCTTCCAGGCGAGCAAGGCGATGACCGCCGGCGAGGGCGGCCTGATCGTCTGCCGCGACCAGGCCGTGCACGACCGCGTCTGGTCGGCCTGCAACGTCGGCCGCGCGCCCGGCGGCCGCTGGTACGGCCACCCGTCCGTCGGCTGGAACCTGCGCCTCACCGAGATCCAGGCGGCGCTCCTGCTGCCCTGGCTGGACCGCCTCGACGAGGAGATCGACCGCAGGAACGCCTTCTGCGCCGCCCTGGAGCGCGAGCTGGCCCACGTCCCCGAGGTGACCGTGGTGCCGCCGCCGGAGGGCACGACCCGCGACTCGCGCCACCTGCTCATGCTGCGCCTCGACGCCGGGGTGGACCGGGAGTTCGTGCTGGCCGCCATGGCCGCGGAGGGGGTGCCGCTCGACGCCGGCTACCCGTCGCTCGGCACGATGGAGGCCCTCACCGCCGAGGGCACCCGCGTCGAGCCGTGCCCGGGCGCCGAGGAGGCCGCCAGGACCGTGGTGTGGGTACGCCAGGCCATGCTCATGGACGCCCCCGAGGCGGCCGGCGACGTCGCCGAGGCCCTCGCGAAGGTGCTCGCCAATTAGATCCTTGGCCGTAATTCGTCGTTGAGGGCGAAACCAGCTCCATTTTTTTGGTTTCGGCCATGACCTTAATTAAGCGCATGCTGGCATGCGGCATGGCGGCCACCCTCGCCGTGCTCGGCGCCGCCGCCCCCGCGGTCGCGGCGGCGCCCCGTGTGGAGGATCTCGGCGTCCCTCTGGAGCCGGTAGCTGCCGGACATGCGTCATTCACCCACCTCCATGCATCCGTGGTCTTCGTCTGCGTCGCGCCGGTCAGTGGGCGGCGTGCCGGGTTCGGCCCGGGCCGGAGTCGAGAGGGATAAGGCAACGAGGAGCGTTGCGAGGATGGTGCGCACGTACGACCTCCCAGAGCGATATAACGGGCTTGACCGTAATTGGCCGGAGGGTGCCGTGACAAGATGTCGGGATGGGACCGACGCGGATCATGGCGGTGCGGCACGGGGAGAGCGAGGCCAACCTCGCGCACCGGGAGGCCGGGTCGGCGCCCCTGGTCTACGAGCGCGGGGACGACGAGGTCACGCTGACGGACCTGGGCCGGGCCCAGGCCGCCGCGTTCGGGCGGTCGCTGGCGGGCCTGCCCGCCGCCGAGGCCCCCGAGGTGGTGTGGTGCTCGCCCTACCTGCGGGCGCTCGACACGTGGCGGGTGGCCCTGCGGGCGTGGGGCGCCGGCCCGCTCCCGCTCACCGTGGACGGGCGGCTCAGGGACCAGGAGGCGGGCGCGTTCGCGCGCTACAACCTGGCCGCGATCAAAGAGCGCTTCCCCGAGGAGATGGCGCGGCGGGAGGCCGAGGGCGCCTACGCCTTCCGGCCGCCCGGCGGCGAGTCGCTGGCCGACGTCGTGGCGCGGCTCCGTGATCTCCTCGCCGACCTGCGCGAGCACGCGGCCGGGCGGCGGGTGCTGATCGTCGCCCACGACTCGGTGGTGCTGGGCCTGCGCCACGTCCTGGCGGGCGGCCCGGACGCGGATCTGGCCGCCGTCCTGGAGTTCGCGCCGGTGCTGAACGCCTCCGTCTCCGTGTGGGACGGCTCCGGGCTCGTCCGGTTCAACGACGTCGGCCACCTCTAGCCGGTCTCGACGGCGTCGCCCGTCTCTGGTCGGTCTCGACGGCTCCCGCCACCTCTGGCCGGTCTCCGATCAGCCGGTCGCGGCGGCGTCGCCCGTCCCTGGCCGGTCCGGCCCGGTCTCGACGATCAGGTCGGCCCGGTCGCGCGTCCGGTCCTCGGCGAACCACTTCTCCTCGGCCGCGAACCACTCCAGCCACCGCGGCTCCAGCTCGGCCCCGTCCCGCTCCATGACCCGCGCGAAGCGCAGCGCCCGCGGCGCGTCCATCCAGACGGTGAAGGCCAGCAGGCGGGCGATCGAGGCGCGGGCCGTGCCGACGCCCTCGATGACCAGGACCGGCGCGACCGGGACCGCCACGTGCTCGGCGTACTCGCCGCGCACCCAGTCGTACCTGCGGAAACCCCCGGGCTCGCCGTCCCGGAGCCGGACCAGCACCTGCGACTCCAGCGCGTGGAACCAGCCGCCGGGCCCCTCCTCCCACGGCACGGGGAAGTCGTCGCTGTGGATCACCTGGCAGCCGAGCGCCGCCCCCAGCCGCCCCGCGAACGTCGTCTTGCCCGCCCCCGCCGGCCCGTCCACGGCCACCAGCCGGACGGGGCCGCACGAGGGGCGCAGGGTCATGATGCGATCGGCCAGGTGGTTCACCGGACCCAGGGTAGAAGACGTGGTGTGGGCTACTGAGAGAATGTTCTTTCGCCCCGAATGCAAGCAGGAGGTTGATCTTGCTCGGACCCCTCGGTGACATCGTCGTGCTCGATCTGTCAAGGGCCCTGGCCGGGCCGCACGCGGCGCAGATGCTGGGTGACCTGGGCGCTCGGGTGATCAAGGTGGAGCATCCGGACGGGGGTGACGAGTCGCGCGGGTGGGGGCCGCCGTTCGTCGGACCGGATCACGAAATTTCGACTTATTTCCTGGCAGCCAACCGCAACAAGCAGTCCATCGCCGTCGACCTCAAGTCCGCCGACGGCAAGCGGCTCATCGAGCGCCTCGTCCGCCAGAGCGACGTACTGATCGAGAACTTCCGCACCGGCGTGCTCGACCGCCTGGGCTTCTCCGTCGAGCGCCTCCACGAGCTCAACCCACGCCTGGTCATCCTGTCGATCACCGGCTTCGGCCACGACGGCCCGGAGGGCGGGCGGCCCGGCTACGACCAGATCGCCCAGGGTGAGGCCGGCCTGATGTCGCTGACCGGGCCGTCGCCCGACGAGCCCTACCGCGTCGGCGCCTCCATCGCCGACCTGCTCGCCGGCATCCACGGCGCGTACGGCGTCACCGGCGCCCTCTACGAGCGCGAGCGCACCGGCAAGGGCCGTGTCGTACGCACCTCGCTGCTGGCCGCCATCACCGGCGTCCACGCCTACCACGGCACCGCCTGGACGGTCGGCGGCAAGGTGCCGGCGGCCGGCGGCAACCACCACGCCTCCATCGCCCCCTACGGCGCCTTCCGCTGCGCCGACGGCATGCTGCAGATCGCCGCGGCCAACGACGGCCAGTGGAAGAAGGTCGCCACGCTCCTCGGCATCGACCCCGACGCCGCGAAGTACGCGACCAACCGGGACAGGTTCGCGCACCGGGACGAGCTGATCGCGGACATGGAGAAGGCCCTGGCGGCCCACGACCGTGCCCACTGGCTGGCCAGGCTGGGCGAGGAGGGCGTGCCCGCGGGCGCGATCAGGACGCTCGACGAGGTCTACGCCTGGGACCAGACCCGCTCGCAGGGGCTGGTCGTCGAGGTGGAGCACCCGGTGCTGGGCACGATCGAGCTGCCCGGGCCGCCGCTGCGCTTCGACGGTCTCGAGGGGTTCGAGCACACCGCGCCACCCGCCCTCGGTCAGGACGGCGACGCCGTACTCGCCTGGCTCGAAGAGCGCGAACGATGATCCGCATTTCGCGGCACCGGACGATCTCTTCGTGCGTCAACATTGCAAGGCTGGCCGACATTTAGGGAGCGATAGTGAGCCGTCCGGACGCGCGCACACTGATCGAAACGATCCTCGACCGGGGGTCGTGGAAGTCGTGGGACGCGCCGCCCGCGGACCCCGCGCCGCCCGGCTCCCCCTACGCCGACGAGCTGGCCGCGGCCCGCGCCAAGTCCGGCTACGACGAGTCCGTCATCACCGGCGAAGGGCTGCTCGGCGGCCGCAGGGTGGCCGTGGTGGCGTGCGAGTTCTCGTTCATGGCGGGCTCGATCGGGGTGGCGGCGGCCGAGCGGTTCACGGCCGCCGTCGAGCGGGCCACCCGCGAGCGGCTGCCGGTGCTGGCCGCGCCCGCGTCGGGCGGCACGCGGATGCAGGAGGGCGCGCTCGCGTTCGTCCAGATGGTGAAGATCACCACCGCGATCCAGCTGCACCGGAGCGAGGGCCTGCCCTACCTGGTCTACCTGCGGCACCCGACGACGGGTGGGGTGTTCGCGTCGTGGGGGTCGCTCGGGCACGTCACGGCGGCCGAGCCGGGTGCGCTGATCGGGTTCATGGGGCCGCGGGTGTTCGAGTCGCTGCACGGCTACCCGTTCCCCGAAGGCGTGCAGGTCTCGGAGAACCTCCACCGCAAGGGCCTGATCGACGCGGTGGTCCCGGCCGAGGAGGCGCGGGAGATCGCGATCAGGGCGCTCAGCGTGCTCGCCGACGACAGGTCGCGGGTGGAGGCGGGCACTCCTCCGGAGGAGGACCTGCGGCCCGTGGAGGCGTGGGAGGCGATCACCCGCTCGCGCCGCGACGACCGGCCCGGCGTACGTACGCTGCTCAAGCTCGCCGCCACCGACGTGACCCCGCTCAGCGGCAGCGGGGAGGGTGAGAACGAGCCGGGGCTGCTGCTCGCGCTGGCCAGGTTCGGCACGGCGCCGGCGGTGGTGCTCGGCCAGGACCGGCGGGTCCAGCGGACCAACTCGCC
The DNA here is from genome assembly GCF_040610775.1 of Nonomuraea sp. NPDC003709. Classification (NCBI taxonomy): domain Bacteria; kingdom Bacillati; phylum Actinomycetota; class Actinomycetes; order Streptosporangiales; family Streptosporangiaceae; genus Nonomuraea; species Nonomuraea sp. NPDC003709. Next base: position 430,989 of record NZ_JBEXMW010000004.1, read on the forward strand.
CCTCGGCCCGGCCGGGCTCAGGGTGGCCCGGCGGGGCATGCGGCTGGCGGCCGAGCTGGGCCTGCCCCTGATCACCGTCGTCGACACGGCGGGCGCCGACCTGTCGAAGGCGGCCGAGGAGGGCGGGCTGGCCGCCGAGATCGCCCGCTGCCTGGCCGAGCTGGTCATGCTCGACGCGCCGACCGTGTGCCTGCTGCTCGGCGAGGGGGCGGGCGGGGCGGCGCTGGCGCTGCTGCCCGCCGACCGGGTGCTCTGCGCCCAGCACGCCTGGCTGTCGCCGCTGCCGCCGGAGGGCGCCTCGGCGATCCTCTACCGCTCGGTGGACTTCGCGCCCGAGATCGCCCAGGCCCAGCACATCCGCGCCACCGACCTGCGCCGCGACGGCATCGTGGACCGGGTCGTCCCGGAGGTGCCGGACGCCGCGTACGAGCCGCGGCAGTTCTGCGAGCGGGTGGGGCGGGCGCTGGAGTACGAGATCGCGAACCTGCTGGAGCTGAGCCCGGCGGACCGTTTCGCGGCCCGCCGGGCCCGCTTCCGCAACCTCGGCTAGAACTTCGGGGCGCGCCGATTGGGCAGCTCGTATCGCCACAACTCCTTGCCGCCGGCGTCATAGCCCGTGAGGGCGACGGTTTCTTCGGCGCCTCCCTTGGGGGCCGGGGCCGCGAACAGCGCCACGTTCTGCCCCCACGAATCCGGTACGGCCTCGGCCGTCGCGGTGGCGCCGCCCTTCATGCGGAACTCCACCTTGGCCGTGCCCGCGGGTGCGTAGCCGTACCAGGCCGTTTTGTGGCTGGCCCATTGGACCGGCCGCTCGGCGTCGAGCAGATCGCTCAGCCGCGCGCCGGGTAGCGGCCCGGGCAGCGCCGGCACCATCTCGCCGTTCTCCCAGAAGGCCGCGCAGCCCGGCACGAGGAGAGCCGTGATGCCCGCCGGCAGGGGCTGAGGGGTGGCCTCGGACCTCGCGGCCTGCCTCGTGCAAGCCTTGTTGGAATTCGGCACCTGCTTGTCCGGCTTGCCCTTCGCCTTGACGATGAAGCCCCCGACCTCGGTGCCGCGCGGGACGCTGACGTGCCAGACCGGGTATGGGGCGCCCGCGCCGCGCAGGAACGAGGCGCGGACCCGCTGCCCGTCGTGGAGCACCGCTTCGACCGACTCCCAGCCCGCGAGGGCCGGGCCGAAGTAGATGTCGGCGCCCGGGTCCGGCAGGTAGGTGGTCGCCTGCTGGAAGGAGTAGGAGTCCGGCGAGAAGCTGATGAAGCAGCCGCTCATGCCCCGGTCGCTCGGCCCGGGCCCGCCGGTGAAGCAGAACCTGTCCCCGTCGTCGGTCCTCTGGGTGAACCAGACGCGTACCGGGCGGCCGGAGCTTTCGGTGCCCGGGAGGGTCATCACCTCGCCTGCGACCTTGTCGTCCTCGAACGGCGCTGCCTCGCCCGGCTCGTCCTGGCTCCAGACCTGCTTACCCGACGCGTCGTAGGCGGTGACGCGGCGACTTTCGGCCCGGTCGTCGGACGGGCTCATGGCGGCGAACAGCGTGACGCCCAGGTTCCAGGGATCGGGCCTGGTCACGACGCTCGCCGTGCTCCCGCCGCCGAACGAGACCTCGATTCTGGCGACGTCCTTGCGGGCGAACCCGATGATCATGTTTCGCCGTGGGCTGACGGTCACCACCGGGTCCGTCGCGGAGGGCAGCTGAGAGCCGAGTTCGGCGCCGTGTCGCGACCAGGTCAGCCGCGTCCCCTCCTTCGTCCGGTACGGCTGGACGGAGATGCCCTGGGACAGCTCCATGGGCGCGCTCATGGGCTGCCCCTCCGGCAGGAACAGGCCGTCGCGGGACCACCACCCGAGGTTCTTGCCGTCGACGTTGGAGATCCGGATCTTGGACATGGGATCCTGGGACGGATAGGTCACCGTCCACAGCCGGTACGGCGCGCCGTCCAGGCTCCGCACCGTGCCCTGGAACTCCTGCCCGCCCTTCGTGACCCCGGTCACCGCGCCCACGTCCTGGAGCGCCAGCCCCCAGTCCATTGCGGTCCCGGCGCCGTCCTGCAGCGTGCTGCCCACAAACCAGGCGTCCACGTCCTCCCACTCGACGGCGTCGGCGCAGGCCCCGTACGGCTCGCCGGCGGCCCGCTCGACGATGTAGCAGACCTCGGGATAGCCCAGCTTCCCTCTGGCGAACCAGATCCGCAGCGGCTTGCCCTCGGAGGGGTTGTCGATGGACGCCTCCTTGCCGAGGGGCGTGCGCTCCTTCATGAGCTGCTGGTAGATCCCGGTCGGGTCGATCGCGGTGTTCCTGCCCAGGCCCCCGTTGAGCAGCGCAGGAACGAACACGGCCAGCAGCGCCACCGGCAGCGCGGCCAGCAGCCACCGGGCCGGCCGGCGGTGCGGCCGGCGCTCCATGATGCGCGCCCAGGCGTTCGGGTCGGGCTCGTAGCTCCGGGCGCGGGCGTCGAACGCGGCTCGAAGGCGCTCTTCCAGGTCGTTCACGCGTCCTCCTCCTTCAGCGCCTTGCCCAGGGCCGCCAGGCCCCGGCTCGCGTGCGTCTTCACCGATCCGGGCGAGACGCCCATGGCGTCGGCGATCTCGCGTTCCGACAGGTCCAGCCAGTAGCGCAGGACGAGCGCCTCGCGCTGGCGGCGCGGCAGCCGGTCCACGGCGGCCAGCAGTTCGCGGTGCTCCTCGGAGACGAGCACGGCGTGCTCGCTGCTGCGCGCCGGTTCGGGAGGGTCGGGGCGGCGCAGTCGTACGAGGCTGAGGTGGCGCAGGCGGTTGCGCGTCAGGTTGCAGACGATGGAGCGCAGGTAGGCCAGGGCGGCCCCGTCGTCGCGCAACCGCCTTGTGTGCAGCCGGGCGAACGCCTCCTGGGCGATGTCCTCAGGGTCGTCCGCGCCGAGCAGCCCGGCCAGGCGTACCAGGGAGTGGTACTGGGCCGCGAACAGGTCGGCGAACGACGGCTGCGCCATGGTCGCTGTTTCGGTCACGTCATAGAGACACCCGGAACGGCGGCAGGTTGACTAGGGGACCGGAATCCGTTCGACGCGGATCGAGAAGACCTCCTCGCGGGGCACCACGACCTCGTAGGCGCCGTGGTCGACCAGCCAGTAGCCCAGCGCCTCCGCCTTCATCCCGCTGTGCCCCGTGTAGGCGATGTGCAGCCCGTCGTCGTCCTCGTCGATCACGATGCACGGCTCGCCGCCGAACGCCCCCACCGTGCGGATCAGCACGAGCCACTCCACCTGCGACCTGGCCACCACCCTGCGCCAGTAGCCCGACGCGGGATCGAACCCGTCCAGCTCGACCTCGCTGAACAGCACCACCTGGTCGTTGTCGGGGCCCAGGGCGGCGGGCAGCGTGCGGCCGTCGAAGCGCGCCACGAAGCCGGACGCGACCGGCATGATCTCGTCGTCACTCATGCGGCGGGCCGCCAAGTCAGGCCGTCGTACTCGGCGAAGGGCCGCTCGCCGTCGGCGGTGACGTGGACGATCTCCGTCCCGGCCGGGATCGGCATCGGAACGGTGTGGAACTGCGGCACCACGTGATCCGACGATGTTGTGAAACCGTTGCCGGCGAACGGCGGCGCGTCGCTCCAGTCGCCACCCATGTGGGGCCCGTACGGCACCGCGTACGTGTCGACGTCGCGCGCGTACCAGCGCATCACGTAGAGCTCGGGCACCTCGCCGAACAGCTCCGACCCGTCGAAGGACAGGTCGAGCCCGTGATAGAGCGACTCAGGCGTGGTCAGCCTGACGCAGTCCTGCACGCGGTAGACGTAACCCGAGATCACCGTGCGTTTGCCCGACAGGTATGGCACGAGCAGACGCGGCGGGACAACCTTCTGCATCTGCGTTCCGCTCACGGTACTACTTTACGATCGGTTGAACCTCAGAGAACCCGGTGTTGGAGGCACGGCAGGGTCGCCCTGGCGGCTGTTGTCCATTCGTGATCCACCCGCACGGTCTGCACGCCGGGCGCCGTGCCCAGATCGGCGCGGATCACGCCCAGGGGATCGACCAGCATGCTGCGGCCCACCCCGTAGCCGTCGGACGACTCGGCCGGGTTGGGCGCCTGGCCGACGGCGGCCGTCCACATCGTGTTCTCCAGCGCCCGGGCCCTGACCAGGGTGACCCAGTGGTCCTCCTTGAGCGGCCCGGAGCCCCATGCGGCGATCACCGCGAACAGCTCGGCGCCCTTGTCCACGAGCGCCCTGGCCAGTTCGGGGAAACGCACGTCGTAGCAGGTGACGAGGCCGACCTTGAGCCCCGCGAGCTCCACCACGGTCGGCTCCGCGCCGGGCGCGACCAGGTCGGACTCCTTCGCGCCGAACGAGTCGAACAGGTGGATCTTCCGGTACGCCGCCCGCACCGCGCCCTGCGCGTCGATGGCCACGGCCGTGTTGTGCACGCGGTCGTCGCCCGGCTCGAAGACTCCGGCGATCACCGCCAGCCCGTGCTTCCTGGCCGCCTCCGCCAGGCCCGACACGAACGGCCCGTCCAGCGGCTCGGCCAGGTCCGTGATGCGCCGCCCGTAGCGGGTGAGCGTGGCCTCGGGGAAGATCGCCAAGTCGGCCCCCTCGGCCCTGGCGAGCGCCTCCCGGGCACGTTTCAGGTTCGTGGCCGGGTCAGGAGACACCGGGATCTGGCAGAGGGCGATTTCGGTCACGGCCCGACTCTAACCGGTTGGGTACCACTCGAAACCAGGTCAGGCACCGCCAGATCCACTCAAGCGGCCCGTACCTGAACCTGGCCTGCCACCACCTGCTGAACAGCACCTGCACCGCCACGGTCACCGCCGCCAGCGCCACCACCGACCAGCGCGTCGGGTCGGTGTTCAGCAGCGGGGTGGCCAGGACGATCACGACGGTGCCCGTGACGTAGTTGGTCAGCGCCATCCTGCCCAGCGGCTCCAGCACCGCCGACAACCACGGCCGCAGCGCCAGCAGCAGTCCCAGCGAGTACGCCGCCGCGCCCGCCAGCGCGGCCGTGCTGTAGAGGATCCACCCGCCCTGGCTCGCCCAGGCGGCCGTCAGCAGCGCGCCGGCCAGCGCGGTGACCGCGAACGAGGGCAGCAGCAGCGACCTGGACGGGCTCAGCCGCCACAGCCCCATGCCGATCAGGAACAGGCCGGGGATCAGCAACACCCCGCCGTCCACCTGGAGCCCCCACGCCAGCACCCCCACCCCGAGCAGCAGCACCGGCAGGCCGCCGGTCAGGAACGAGGCAGGCAGCAGCACCGCCGCGCCGTAGACGGCGTAGTAGGTCAGCACCTCGCCCTCGTAGAACGTGTGCTGGACCAGCCCGAGGCAGAACAGCCAGAACAGCCGGCTCAGCAGCGCCCAGCGGCTGTTGCCGCGCAGGAACAGCATGAAGCTGATGCCGAACAGCAGCGAGAAGATCGGGTAGAACCGGCTCTGGAACAGCGCCTCGATGACCCAGTCGACGCCGTTGCGCGGGTCCTTGGCGGTGTGCTGCCAGGTGTTGACCAGCATGATCCCGCCCACCGCGAAACCGCGGAGGGCGTCGAGCTCACGGATGCGCGTCACAGGAACCAGGCCAACCACCATATGAGGAATCCGGCGCCGACGGCGGTCGCCGCGATCTGCGGCCAGCGCCGGTCGCGCAGCAGCGCGGCGGCGGTCAGCGCGGCCGAGGCGGCGGCGATCCAGGTGTAGAGGACGGCCGTGCCGGGCACGCCGACGGCGAGCGCGGTCTCGTTCCGGGTGACCAGGGCGTACACGGACTGTCCGACCAGCCCGGCGAAGGCCACGCCGGCCAGCCCGCCGAACGCCGCCAGCGCCCGGCCCCGCAGCGCGCCCGCGACCAGCTGGATCAGGCAGACGAGGGCGAACAGCGCGAAGGGCGCGGCCAGCCAGGGCGACTTCGAGATCTGGTACGGGGTGGCGGTCACGTGCAGGTCGCCCGGCTGCCCGGCGGCGTCGTCGACGCACGGCGAGGCCGCGCCGCCGGCCGGTGCGTCGAGGAACTCCACGATCTTGCGGCGGGCGCAGGGGCTGGTCAGGAAGACGGCGTGGGAGGCGCGGGGGAACTCCTCGAAGCGGGCGCCGGGGAGGGCCTCGGCCGCGGGCCTGGTGGTCCTGGTGGGGGTGGTGGGGTCGTACTGGCCGCCCACCACGTACACGGGGGCCTTGGTGGTGGCGTTGACGGGCTTGGACTTGGGGAGCTGCCACGCATCACACACCGCCTTGTCCCCATTTACGGTGAAAAGTCGGGATTTGGTGGTGTATGTGTTGAACGGGACCTCGTCCTGGCACTGCACCGCGTGGTACAGCCCGAACTCGTGCGACACCAGCCCTTCGCCCACCGCGTCGGCCAGCGCCCGCAGCAGCTCGTCGTGGCCCTTCGCGAGCGCGCCGACCATGGCGGGCGCGACCGCCGCGAAGTCCGCCTCGTGCAGCGCCTCCGCCATGATCGTGGCCACGTCGTCACCGCTGATCCGCGCCTCGAACGCCTTGCCGAGCAGCGGGTCGGTCGTCGTCACCTGCGCGGGGGTGGCGTTCAGCCGGGTCGTCATGGCCTCGAACGCGTCCTTCATGTTCAGCCGCGCCGCCGTGTCGGTCAGGTTGCGGTCGGCGTCGTCGTACCAGTTGACGCTCTCCGGCAGGTACGAGTCCAGCACCACCGACCGCACGCCCTTGGGGTCCGCGGCGGCCACGTCCATCATGACCCTGGTGGAGTAGCTGACGCCGAACAGGTTCCAGGAGTCGTACCCGAGCTTCTCCCGTAACGCGACCACGTCGGCCGCGATCTCCTTCGTGTTGTATCCGCGCAGGTCGACGCCCTGCTCCTGGAGCCTCTTGCGGCAGCGGACGGCCGCCGCGCCGACGTCGGCGGGGGGCCGCCTGAGCTGTCCGAGCAGCGCCTCGGCCGTCTCGGGGCACCCCAGGACCGGCTCGGAGTACTTGCTGCCGCGCTGCTCGATCGTCACCACGTCGCGATCGGGGAACATCTGGCTCAGGAACCCGGTCAGCTGCATGGACGCCGACCCCGGGCCCCCGCTCATGTACACCACGGGGTCGGGCCTGCGGTCCTTGGCGGTGGAGGCGTGGACCGCGTACCCCACCTTGATCTTCCGCTCCGGCGCGTCCCTGCGCTCGGGGACCTCGAGAAAACCGCACGTCGTACGGGGTGGCATGACGACCGGGCAGGCGCTCGGGCCGGCGTCCGACGGGGTCATGACAGGGGGCGTCATTAAAGCGAGGGCTAGCACGACCCGAATGATCACGGGTCGAGACTACCGACAAGGCGCGGCGAACCGCCCATGCCCTTCGCGACATCAGGGGGCGGAATGATGAGCGGCTTTCCCGCCGGGCATAGCCTAAGTGCCGTGACCGAACCACTTGTTGCCAGGATGCGCGCCTTCGGCACGACGATTTTCGCGGAGATGAGCGCGCTCGCCGCCGAGACCGGATCCATCAACCTCGGCCAGGGCTTCCCCGACACCGACGGGCCCGCGGCCATGCTCGACCGCGCGGTCCAGGCGATCACCTCGGGCGCCAACCAGTACCCGCCGGGTCCGGGGGTCCTGGAGCTGCGCCGGGCGATCTCGGAACACCGCTCCGCCCACTACGACCTCTCCTACGATCCGGCGGGCGAGATCCTGGTCACGGTGGGGGCCACCGAGGCCATCGCGTCGGCCGTGCTCGCCCTCTGCGAGCCGGGGGACGAGGTGATCGCCTTCGAGCCGTACTACGACTCGTACGCGGCCTCGATCGCGCTCGCCCAGGCTCGCCTGGTCGCCGTCACGATGCGCCCGGTGGACGGGCGCTTCACGTTCGACCCCGACGAGCTGCGCGCCGCCGTCACCCCGCGCACCCGCGTCATCCTCGTCAACTCCCCGCACAACCCCACCGGCACCGTCTTCACCCGCGCCGAGCTCGAGGTCATCGCCGAGCTCTGCCAGGAGCGCGGGCTGATCGCGGTGACCGACGAGGTGTACGAGCACCTGACGTTCGACGGGGTCGAGCACATCCCGCTGGCCACGCTGCCCGGCATGCGCGAGCGCACGGTGATGATCTCGTCCGCGGGCAAGACGTTCTCGGTCACCGGCTGGAAGACCGGCTGGATCTGCGCCCCTCCCGCCCTGGTCACGGCGCTGCAGACGGTCAAGCAGTTCCTCACGTTCACGTCGAGCGCGCCGTGGCAGATGGCGGTGGCGTACGGGCTGCGGCACGAGCTCGAGTGGGTGTCCGCGCTGCGCGCCGGCCTCCAGGACAAGCGCGACCGCCTCATGGAGGGCCTCGCGGCCGCCGGGTTCTCCGTCCTGCGGCCCTCCGGCACGTACTTCGTCCAGACCGACATCCGCCCCCTGGGCTTCACCGACGGCCTCGAACTCACCCGCCGCCTCCCGGACCTGGCCGGCGTGGTGGCCATCCCGACCCAGGTCTTCTACGACCACGCCGACCGGGGGCGGCACTTCGTCCGGTTCGCGTTCTGCAAGAAGGACGAGGTCATCGACGAGGCCGTGACCCGCCTCAAACGCCTCTCCACCTAACGGGCGTCATCGGGTCGGTGGCGAGGGTCGGAGGCCGTCGAAGACGATGGCGAGGGTCCTCGTCCGCAGGCCCTCGTCCCACCCGTTGTGCTGCGCCGCCAGACACGTGGCGCTCAACAGCGCCAGCAACTCGGCCATCCCCACATCCCCCCGAACCGCCCCGGCGCCCTGCGCCCGCACCAGCAGCGTCTCGATGGCCCCCCGGATGTCCGGCATCCCCGCCTTGGCGTCGATCCCCGCCGCCGCCAGGGCGTCCACGAGTACCTTCTTGACGGTCGAATCCTCCACGATCATCGTGAAGTACTCGAAGAACGCCTCCCCGGCGTCCGGGGCCGTGGCCAGCTCGTCGGCCAGCGCGGCCAGCCGCGCCATCCGGTCGACGACGATCGCCTGGTAGAGGTCCTCCTTGGTGGGGAACTGGCGGTAGATCGTCCCCACCCCCACCCCGGCCAGCGAGGCGATCTCGCGCATCGACGCGGACAGCCCGTCCCTGGCCAAAACCACTTCGGCGGCCTCCAGCACCCGGGCGCGATTGCGTCGCGCGTCCGCACGCATCACGGAGAGCCCCTTCCTCGTTGACAACCGGAACCGTTGTTCCGTATGGTCAACATCCGGAACAACCATTCCGATTCTAGGGGGAATCCCTTGGACTACCTGAATCTCGGCCGTTCCGGCCTGCGCGTCTCCAGGGCCTGCCTGGGCACCATGAACTTCGGCACCGAGTACGGCCTGGCCGCCAGTGACGAGGCCGAGGCGGGCCGGATCATCGACGCGTTCCTCGACGCGGGCGGCAACTTCATCGACACCGCCGACCTGTACCACCGGGGCGAGACCGAGGAGATCGTCGGCCGTGCGCTGAAGGGCAGGCGCGAGTGGGTCGTGCTGGCCACCAAGGGCGCCATGCCGGTGGGTACGGAAGGGCGCGGCCTGTCGCGCCGCCACCTCACCAGAGCCCTCGACGCCAGCCTGCGCCGGCTCGGCACCGACTATGTGGACCTCTACCAGTGCCACCAGTGGGACCCGGCGACGCCGATCGAGGAGACGATGGCCACGCTGGACGGGTTCGTCAGGGCGGGCAAGGTCCGCTACCTCGGCTGCTCCAACTTCACCGCGACCCAGCTCGTCGAGTCGCAGTGGGCCGCCGCCCGCGTGGGCGGCACGCCGTTCGTGAGCCTGCAGCCGCAGTACTCGCTCATCCAGCGGGTGATCGAGGCGGAGATCCTGCCGGCGTGCGAGCGGCACGGGATCGGCGCCGTCGTGTACGGGACACTCGGCGGCGGCGTGCTGACCGGCCGCTACCGGCACGTCGAGACCCCCGACCCCGACAGCCGCATGGGCAGGCTGCTCGGCCACTCCCTCCCCGGCGCGAACCGTTGGGCCCGATCGCTGCTCAACGACCGCAATCTGGACATCGCCGACGAACTCGTCAAGGTCGCGGCCGAACTCGGCGCCGCACCGGCAGCGGTGGCCCTGGCCTGGGTGGCGCGGCGGCCCGGGGTGACCTCGGTGCTGATCGGCCCGCGATCGGTGGAGCAGCTGCGGGAGAACCTGGCGGCGTTCGACCTCGACCTCCCGGACGAGGCGGCGGCCCGGCTGGACGAGATCTCCCACCACGACCTCGGCCCCATGGACGGCTCGTTCTTCCACCTCGTCCCCCGCTGATCCAGCCGCCGGCGACCGATCGCGTCACCCCCTCGGCGACGCCGACCCCGGCGGCTGGCGCTACACCTACGTCGGTGAGGACCCCGGCAGCCGGCTGTGGGACGTCATCGCCAGCGGCCCCACCAGCGCGTGGGCGGCCGGGACGCGGGACGGCGAGCCGTTCCTGCTCGGGTACGACCGTCAGCGGCGGCTGGTCTCGTCGCGGGGCTCGTCCAGCGGGGTGAGCGTGTCCGTGGCCGCCTCGTGCTCCATCCCGGTCGCCTGCAGCAGGTCCACGACCACCGAACGCAGCTGCGCGATGATCACGTGCGCCGAGAAGCCGAGCCCGTCGGGCCGCTCCCGCGCCGCCACCGCCAGCAGCGCCTGGCGCGCCAGCGTCGGCTCGCGGCCGGCGCCGAGCTCCAGCTGCAGCAGCAGCGCCGCCTCCGAGACCTCGCGCAGGGCCTCCGCCAGGGCGGTGGGCGGCGGGCTGGCCTCCCCGAGCGAGGCGAGGGTACGCCTGCTCAGCACCCGGGCGTTCCGCAGCGCCAGATCCACCGGCACGGCGGCGGTCTCGTAGCGCGCCAGCCTGGCCTTCCGGTGCCAGTGCAGCGGCGAGAGCATCGTGATCTCCTTGGCGGTCTCCAGCGCGTGCTCGAACTCCTCCACCGCCTCCTGCGTGTTCCGCGCCTCCTCCAGCGCCTCCGCCGCCAGCTCCACGTCCCGCTTCTCGATCGCCTCCGCCGCTCGTTCCAGCACCGTGGACAGCGCGTCGAGCACCCCGGACAGGTGCTTGGCCGCGATCGTGAACGGGCTGGCGGGCAACAGCGCGACCGCCATGACCCCGACGATGCCCCCGGTGAGCGCGTCGGCCATCCGGTCCAGCCCGCCGGCCCCGTCGCCGGGCACCAGGGTGGCCACCAGCACGGCCGACGACCCGGCCTGCGCGACGAACAGCGCCCCGCTGTTCAGCAGCACCGCGACGGCCATCGCCAGCGCCACCACGAGCGCGAGCTGCCAGGCGCCCGAACCGATCCAGGACACCAGCAGGTCGCCGATGCCCACCCCGAGGCTGACGCCGATCACCAGCTCGGCCACCCTGCGCAGCCGCTGCCCCAGCCCGACGCCCACGCAGATCAGCACCGAGATCGGCGCGAAGAACGGGCGGGGGTGGCCGAGCAGCTCCATGGCGATGATCCAGGCCAGTGCGGCGCCCACCGCGCACTGCGCGATGGAGGGGGCCATGAGGCCGAACGTGCCCAGTCGTTCCTTCACATGATCGCTGAGCCTGGTTCGCACCCCTCTACCTTAAGGCGGATCTATATGACATTGAGGTCACGTTTGCCCCAGCTACGTCCTTTTCGTCGGGTGTTGTGGGGATTTTTCAGAGCTTGGGGGATCGCTCTCCGCGCCGGGGTCGGGCGAGTCGGTTGATGGGTCGTCGGGGTGGACGTCCAGCGGCGGCAGGGTCGCGACCGCCTCGTCCCGATCGATGCCGGTCGCCTGGAGGAGGTCCACGATGATGGACCTGAGCTGGGCGGTCATCACGTCCGCCGAGAAGCCCCACCGCTCCGCGCGCTGCCGCGAGGCCACCGACAGGATCGCCCGGCGCGCCCTTTCCGGCGAGCGTCCGGCGGCGAGGTCGTCCCGCAGCATGAGTGTCGCGTCGGCCAGTTCGCGCAGCTCGCCCGGCAGCCGGGGTGGGAGGGCGCCGGGGCCGTCGAGTGCCACGATGGCCCGCCTGGCCAGCACTCTGGCGTTTCTGAGCGCGTGATCGAGTGGCACGGCCGCCTGCTCGTACCCGTCCAGGAAGGGGCGGCGGTGGCGGTGGAGCGGCGAGATGGTGGCGATCTCCTTGCTCGTCTCCAGCGCCTGCCTGAACTCCTCCACGTTCTTGTGGCTGCCGCGCGCCTCCTCCAGCGCGTCGGAGGCCACGCGCGCGTCGCGGTTCTCGATGGCCTCGGCGATCTGCCGCAACGCGTCGGCCAGCGCGCCGAACGTCCCCTTCGCGTGCCTCCTCGCCAGCGCCGCCGGGCTGGTGGGCAGCAGGGCGACGGCCGCGAGCCCCATGAGCCCGCCGACCAGGGCGTCGACCATCCTGTCGAACCCGCCGCTGCCGCTCGGCGGCAGGAGCGTGGCGACGAGCACGGCCGACGAGCCCGCCTGGAGGACGATCAGCGAACCGCTGTCGAGCAGCACCGCCACGGCCATGGCCAGCGCCACCACCAGCGCGATCTGCCAGGCGCCCGAGCCGATCCGCGACACCAGCAGGTCGCCGACGCCGACGCCGAGGGTGACCCCGACGACCAGTTCCACCACCCGCCGCAGCCGCTGGCCCAGCGCCACGCCGATGCAGACCACGACGGCGATGGGCGCGAAGAACGGGCGGCTGTGGCCCAGCAGGTTCTTGGCCACGAGCCAGGCGATCGCGGCTCCGATCGCGCACTGGCCGATCGTGGGGGCCATCAGCCTCAGTCTGCCCAGACGCTGATGTACGTGCATGTCAACCACGCCCCTACCCTGCCGTGCATACGTGACACCGGGGTTACGGCGTGATGAGATGCGGCCCGTCAGCCGTCCAGAAAGGTGTCCACCGCCTGCAGGAACCGGCTGCGGGCCGTGGTGTGGATCAGATGCCCGACGTCGATCGTGACCAGCCGCGCCCCCGGGATCCGCGCCGCCACCTCCCCGGTGTTGGCGGGGCTCTGGTCCCCGCCGCTCAACACCAGCGTCGGCGCCGTGATCTTGCCGAGCCCGTCCAGCCAGGCGGGATCGGGGCCGGCCAGCTGCCGTTCCGTGTCGTGCATCATGCGCCAGTCGAATCCGGTCGAATCGTCCTCGACGACCGGCGGGCGGTTCTTGAAGGGGAGCGGCGGCGGCGCGTCCTCGAGCACGAGCCGCTCGACCCGGTCCGGGTGGTTCATGGCCGCGTGGTAGGCCACCACGCCTCCGAGCGAGTGCCCGACCAGCGTGGCGCGCCCGATGCCCAGGTGGTCGAGCAGCGCGACGACGTCCTCGGCCATCTCCGGCACCTCGTACGGGCCCTGGTAGTCGCTGACCCCGTGCCCGCGCAGGTCGGGGGCGATGACGTGGTAGCGCGCCGCGAAGTGCTGGGTGATGCCGTTCCAGTCGTTGTGGTTGGCGGTCCGGCCGTGGATGAGCAGGAGCGGGGGAGCGGTGGGGTCGCCTTCCTCCCGGTACACGAGCTTGATCCCGTTGACGTGTGCTTCGCGAATCACACCGGCGACCATATCGCCCGGCGTCCGGCGTGCTCCCCGGCCCGTGGCGCTGAGCGCACCTTGACATCGTCGGCGGGCTTCATGGGCAGACATTGACCATGAACCCCGCTGACCGGCTCGGATAGCGTCGCGAGGGCGGGGAGGACCGGTAACGGAGAAGGGGCGTCATATGCCGGACCCGATTGAAGTACGCAAGGTGCCGATCGAGAGCGTCACCGACGCCTCCGGTCTCGCCCGGCTCATCGCCGACGGGGTGATCGAGGCGCGCCGGGTGCTCGCCGTCGTCGGCAAGACCGAGGGCAACGGCGGCGTGAACGACTACACGCGCATCCTCGCCGACCGGGCCTTCCGCGAGGTGCTGGCGGAGCACGGGCATCCGGCGCCGGAGAGCGTGCCGCTGGTGTGGTCGGGCGGCACGGACGGCGTGCTCAGCCCGCACGCCACCATCTTCGCCACCACGGCCGACGCGCTCCCGTCCGACGAGCCGCGGCTGTCGGTGGGCGTGGCGATGAGCGAGGTGATCCTGCCCGAGGACATCGGCAGGCCCGCCATGGTGGAGAAGGTCGCGGCGGGCGTACGCGAGGCCATGAAGATCGCCGGGATCGACGACCCGCGCGACGTCCACTACGTACAGACCAAGACGCCACTGCTCACCCTGGCCACCATCACCGAGGCCAAGAGCCGCGGCCAGGACACCGCCATCGAGGAGACCGGCCCCTCCATGGACCTGTCCAACTCGACCACCGCCCTCGGCATCGCCGTCGCCCTCGGCGAGATCGACATGCCGAGCGCCGACCAGATCCACAAGGACCTGTCGCTGTACTCGTCCGTGGCCTCGTGCTCATCCGGGGTGGAGCTGGACCGGGCGCAGATCGTGCTGGTGGGGAACGTACGCGGGATCGGCGGCCGCTACCGCGTCGGCCACAGCGTCATGAAGGACGCCCTGGACGCCGACGGCATCTGGGAGGCCATCAGGGACTCGGGGCTGCCGCTGCCGGAGCGCCCGCACCCGTCGGACCTCGGGGGGCGGCTGGTGAACGTGTTCATGAAGTGCGAGGCCGACCCGTCGGGACGGGTTCGCGGACGGCGCAACATCATGCTGGACGACTCGGACGTGCACTGGCACCGGCAGATCAAGGCGACGGTGGGCGGGGTGGCGGCCTCGGTCACGGGCGACCCGGCGGTGTTCGTCTCGGTGGCGGCCGTCCACCAGGGTCCCTCGGGCGGCGGCCCGGTCGCGGCCATCTCCGACCTGGGATAGACGGCCATAGGGCCCTGGGGATCGAGGCCCTGGGGATCGGGGCAGGGCCGGGGAACCCGGGCTCAGGGCCAGGGGAGGGCGGTGAGCCCGGGCCATTCCTCGGTCCACCGGGCCACCTTGGCCTCGTACACGTGCCTGGGCGCTTGCCTGGGATTGGGCCGCAGCACCAGGCCGAACGCGTCGGCCACGTGCTCGGGGTCACGGCCGGTGACGTGGTTCCAGATCGTCTGGACGACCGCGCCCGCCGCCACCCACCACCCGGGCAGGTCGAGCACGGTGGTCAGGGTGGGCCTTCTTCTAGCTATGTAGAGTACGAGATATGAAGAGAAGCCTGCGGATGACCATGCCGACCCAGGCTGTCCTCCGAGCCCTGCTCCGTGATCCCGGGCACGATCGCTACGGGCTCGAGGTGTGCGAGCTGGCGGAGCTGCCGAGCGGCACGGTCTACCCGATCCTGGCCAGACTGGAGCAGATCGGCTGGGTGGAGAGCCGGTGGGAGGACCCGGAGACGCACGTCGCGGAGGGACGTCCGCGCCGCCGCTACTACCGGATCACCGCGGACGGCGCGGAACAGGCGCGTGACGCCGTCGCGCGGGCGTACCGGTCGCGCAGGCAGCAGGTGCCCGGCTGGCTGAACCGCCCGGGCCCGGCCGGGGGCGGGTGATGAACGGCTCGCTTCGGCCACTGCTGGAGGCCGTCGGTGACACGCTGAACGGCGAGCGGCTGCGGATGGTCGAACAGGCCCACCTGACGGCCGCCCACTGGCATCGCGGTCAGCGCCGGCGCAGTGGCGAGCCCTACATCAGCCATCCGGTCGCCGTCGCCACGATACTGGCCGAGCTGGGCATGGACCACGAGGTGCTGTGCGCGGCCCTCCTGCACGACGTGCCGGAGGACACCGACTGCCCGGAGCGGGAACTGGTGCGCGAATTCGGCGGGCCGATCGTGCGCTTGGTACGCGACATGGCCGCGTTGCGGGATCCCCGGCAAGTGCCCGTGATCTGGGCGAGTGAGACGGGCGAGCGCGTGCTGATGCTCAAGCTGGCAGATCGGCTGCACAACCTGCGGACGCTGCGCTGGCTGCCCGAGGCGAGGCGCCGGCTCGAACGGCTCGCCATCGCCAACCTCCCCGGCCGGGAAGGCATTCGGGCATCCTTCGGCGTCATCGCCGCGGGCGCGATCCTGCTTCCACGCGAATGGCGGGCCCGCTGGTTGGAGGAGTGGCTGGGTGAACTGCAGGCACTCCCGGGCAGGTGGCCGAGGATACGGTTCGCCGTACAGCTGCTCAGCGAGATGCCGTGGCTGGCGATGACCCTGCGGCGGTGGGACAGCCGGGGCGGCCGCCACCGGCCGGGAGTGGGCGCCGTGCGGGGAACCGGCGTACGGGCGCTGTGGGCCAGGCTCGGGGGCAGGGGCGGGCGCGGGTAATCTCGGGGGTTGTGCCGAGCATCCCGCGACCTCTCGATCCCGACGACGACGGTGGCGCCGCGCCCGCCGTGGCCGCCGCCCTGGCCTCCTATCAGGCCGGCACCGCCGACGCCGCCGACGTGCTGAACGCCCTCAGCGGGGCCAGGCTGCTGGTGCCCGTCGTGGCGTTGCTGACCGAGAGCGAGGTCGGCGCGCACGGGCTGCGGCAGGAGAAGGAGAGCGAGATGGCGCTGCCCAAGCTCGTCGGGGCGGACGGCAGGGAGGCGGTGCTCGCGTTCACCGGCAGCCAGGCGCTGGCCCGATGGCGGCCCGACGCCCGGCCCATCCAGGCCACGGCGTTGCAGGTGTGCCGGGCGGCGGTGCAGGAGAAGGCGGCGGCGGTCGTGGTGGACGTGGCGGGGCCGGTGCAGTTCGTGATCGAGGGAGCGGTGCTGGAGGCGCTGGCGGCCGTCGAGTCGGGGACCGTCGATCGGCTCGACGGTGTGACCGTCGCCAAGGTGGAGCCCGTCCGGCGCCGGCGGTGGTTCTCCAGAAAGGGCTGATGACGTACGCCCCGCGGGGCCGGGTGCCGATCGGCGGAGCTGTGCCGGGCGTGGGTCGGTCCGGCCGAGGCGGGCGCGTGTCGTCCGCCTTAGGGGGGCCGATGGCCGGGCGCATGCCGCCTGCGGAGGGTTGATGGGCGCGCGGCAAAGCCGTAGCAGGTGGATTGATAGGGCCCCGCGTGGACGGGGTGGCGCATTAAGGTCGGCTCGTGGTCGCACTCATGGCGCTCGCCGGGCTGATCTGCGGACGCCACATCCGCGGGCTGGCCGACTCCTACGACGAGGGCCCGGTCCACTACGACCTGGGCGCGGTGATCCAGCGACCCGGCCCGGGCGTCGAGCTGGTGACCGCCGCCGTGGCCGCGCTGGTCGCCTGGCGGTTCGGGCTGCCGTACGTACCTTTCGCCCTCATCGGCACCGCGCTGGCGGTCGTCGACTGGCGTACCAGCCTGCTGCCCGACGCGATCACGCTCCCGGCGTACCCGATCATGGCCCTGGCCCTGGCGCCGACGGGAGAGCTGCCCAGGGCGCTGGCCGGCGGGGTGGCGCTGACGGCCGTGTACGGGCTGCTCTGGTTCATCAGGCCGGAGGCGATGGGGCTTGGGGACGTCAAGCTGGCCGGGCTCATCGGGATGGCCGCCGCCGCGCTGAGCTGGCAGGCGTGGATCGTCGCGGCCTTCGGCGGCCAGCTGCTCGGCGCCCTCTACGGCCTGGCGCTCCTGCTGTCCAGGCGCGGGACGCGGCACACCCAGTTCCCGTTCGGGCCGTTCATGCTGCTGGGCGCGTTCACGACACTCTGTCTCGGCTGGTGAACGCGGGACATCTCACTAGGCAGCACATGGAAGACTTGTACGCATGTTGCGCTGGTTGACCGCCGGAGAGTCCCACGGCCCCGAACTCGTCGCCATCCTCGAAGGCCTGCCGGCCGGGGTGGAGGTGACCACGGCCGCCATCGACGAGGCCCTGCGCCGCCGCAGGCTCGGTTATGGCCGGGGTGCCCGGATGAAGTTCGAGCAGGACCAGGTGACGATCGTGGGCGGCGTCCGCCACGGCCGCACGATGGGCAGCCCGGTCGCGATCCGGATCGGAAACACCGAGTGGCCCAAGTGGGAGAAGGTCATGGCGGCCGACCCGGTCGACCCGGCCGAGCTGGAGGGCCTCGCGCGCAACGCGCCCCGGTCCCGGCCGCGTCCCGGCCACGCCGACCTGGCGGGCATGCAGAAGTACGGGTTCGACGACGCCAGGCAGGTGCTCGACCGGGCCAGCGCCCGCGAGACGGCCGCCCGCGTCGCGCTCGGCGAGGTCGCCAGGCGCTTCCTCAAGCAGGCGCTGGGCGTCGACATCGTCAGCCACGTCACCGAGATCGGCGGCGCGAAGAGCCCGGCGGAAACCCTGCCCGGCCCCGGCGAGCTGGCCAGGATCGACGAGGACCCGGTGCGCTGCTCCGACGCCGAGGGCAGCGCGGCCATGATCGCCGTGATCGACAAGGCCCACAAGGACGGCGACACGCTCGGCGGCGTCGTCGAGGTCCTCGCGTACGGCCTGCCGCCCGGCCTGGGCAGCTACACCCACTGGGACCGCAGGCTCGACTCCAGGCTCGCCGGCGCGCTCATGGGCATCCAGGCGATCAAGGGCGTGGCGGTCGGCGACGGCTTCGAGACCGCGCGCAGGCCCGGCTCCCAGGCCCACGACGAGATCGAATACACCGCCGAAGACGGCGTGCGCCGCATCACCAACCGCGCGGGCGGCGTCGAGGGCGGCATGACGAACGGCGAGATCCTGCGCGTCAGCGCCGCCATGAAGCCGATCTCCACCGTCCCCAGGGCGCTGGCCACGATCGACGTCAAGACCGGCGAGGCGGCCAAGGCCCACCACGAGCGCTCCGACGTGTGCGCCGTGCCGGCCGCCGGCATCGTGGCCGAGGCCATGGTCGCGCTGGTGCTGGCCGACGCGGCCCTCGAGAAGTTCGGTGGCGACTCCGTCGAGGAGGTCGCCCGCAACCTGTCCGGCTACCTGTCGTCAATGGTGATCAAATGAGCAGGGTTGTATTGATCGGTCCCCCCGGGTCCGGTAAGACGACGCTCGGGCAGTTGCTCGCCGAGCGGCTCGGCGTCGGGTTCCGCGACACCGACGCCGACGTGGAGGCCGTCGCCGGCAAGCCCGTCTCCGACATCTTCGTCGAGGACGGCGAGGCCCGCTTCCGCGAGCTGGAGCACGAGGCCGTGCGCCGCGCCCTGACCGAGCACGACGGGATCCTGTCGCTCGGCGGCGGCGCCGTGCTCAACGAGGAGACGCAGGCGCTGCTGGCGAGCCACCACGTCGTCTACCTGCAGGTGGGGCTGGCGGACGCGGTCCAGCGGGTGGGGCTCGCTTCCGCCCGGCCGTTGCTCGTGCTCAACCCGCGCAGCCAGCTGAAGAAGCTGATGGAGGAGCGGCGGCCGGTCTACGAGCGGCTGGCGGTGGCGACCGTGGTCACGGACAAGCGGGAGCCGGAGGAGCTCGCCGACGAGATCATCAAGGGGCTGCCCGCATGAGTGCCACGAGGATCCACGTACGCGGTGACAGCCCGTACGACGTGGTGGTCGGCACCGGGGTGCTGGCCGAGGTGACCACGCTGCTCAAGCCCGGCGTGCGCACGGTCGCCGTCATCCACCCGGAGACCCTGCCGGAGATCTCCGGCCCGGTCGGCGAGGTGCTGCGCGAGGCCGGCTACGAGGTCGTCGAGCTGCCCGTGCCCGACGGCGAGGCGGCCAAGACCGTCGAGGTGGCCGCCGGGCTCTGGTCGGCGCTCGGCCGCAGCGGCGTGACCCGCTCCGACGCCGTGGTGGGCGTGGGCGGGGGTGCGACGACCGACCTGGCGGGGTTCGTGGCGGGCACGTGGCTGCGCGGCGTACAGGTCGTGCTCGTGCCCACGACGCTGCTCGCCATGGTCGACGCGGCCGTCGGCGGCAAGAACGGCATCGACACGCCCGAGGGCAAGAACCTCGTGGGCACGTTCCTGCCGCCCGCCGGGGTGCTGTGCGAGCTGTCCACGCTGGCGAGCATGCCGAGGCGCGACTACGTGGCCGGCCTGGCCGAGATCATCAAGGGCGGGTTCATCGCCGACCCGGAGATCCTCAGGCTGGTCGAGGCCGACCCGGAGGCCGCCACGCGGCCCGACGGCCCCCACACCCGCGAGCTGATCGAGCGCAAGATCCAGGTCAAGGCCGACGTCGTGGGCGCCGATCTGCGCGAGGCGGGCCTGCGCGAGATCCTCAACTACGGCCACACCCTCGCCCACGCCATCGAACGCGAGGAGCACTACGCCATCCGCCACGGCGAGGCCGTCGCCATCGGCATGGTCTACGCCGCCGAGCTGTCGAAGCTCGCCGGCCGCGCCGACCTGGTCGAACGCACCAGATCCATCCTCACGAGCGTCGGCCTGCCCACCGCCTACCGCGCCGACGCCTGGAAATCCCTGCGCGACCACATGCGGCTGGACAAGAAGAACCGCGGCGCCAAGCAGCGGTTCGTCGTGCTCGACGGCCTGGCCGAGCCGGGCCGGCTCGAAGGCCCCTCGGAAGAGCTGCTCGAAGCCGCCTACAAGGAGATCTCCGCATGATCCTCGTGCTCAACGGGCCCAACCTGGGCAGGCTCGGCACCCGCGAGCCCGACATCTACGGGGCCGAGACGTTCGAGGACCTCGCCACGCTCTGCCGCGACACCGGCAGGAAGCTCGGCGAGCACGTCGAGGTGCGCCAGACCAACGACGAGGCCGAGCTGATCGGCTGGATCCACGAGGCCGCCGACGGCCGCATCCCGGTCGTGCTCAACCCGGCCGCCTTCACCCACTACTCCTACGCCCTGCGCGATGCGATCGCCATGCGCACGGCACCGCTTGTCGAGGTTCACATCTCCAACCCGGCCGCCAGGGAAGAGTTTCGCCACAACTCCGTCGTGGCCGGGGTGGCGACGGGCACCATCGCGGGCTTCGGACTACAGTCATACGTCCTTGCGCTGCACGCTATCGCGGAGATGAACACCACCTCATGAGGCACTACAAGTCCTTCGTCGCCCTCGGCGACAGCTTCACAGAAGGACTGAACGACCCCGGTCATAACGGTCACTACCGTGGCTGGGCCGACCGGGTGGCCGAACGGCTCGCCGCCGACGAACCCGGCTTCCGCTACGCCAACCTGGCCGTGCGCGGGAAGCTGCTCGACCAGATCGTCGCCGAGCAGGTGCCGGTGGCCGTCGAGATGGCCCCCGACCTGGTCAGCCTCTGCGCCGGGGGCAACGACCTGCTCAGACCGGGCACCGACCCCGACGTGATGGCCAAGAAGCTCGCCCGCGCCGTGCGCGACCTGCGGGCCGGAGGCTCGGACGTGCTGCTGTTCACGGGGGTGGACCCGCGCGACACGCCGCTGATGCGGCGGCTGCGCGGTCGCTTCGCGGTCTTCTACCTGCACGTGCGCTCCATCGCCGACCTCTACGGGTGCCGGCTGGTGGATCAGTGGTCGATGCAGGGGCTGCGCGACTGGCGGGCGTGGAGCGCGGACCGGCTGCACATGAACGAGGACGGTCACCGGCTGGTGGCGGCGCGGGTGCTGGACGTGCTGGGGGTGCCGTTCGAGGACTGGCGCAAGGACTGGCCGTCCCGCACGGTCGACCCCCGGGCGCGGCGGCGCGAGGACGCCCAATGGATCCGCGAGCACCTCGTCCCCTGGATGTCCCGCCGCCTGCGCGGCGTCTCCTCCGGCGACGGGGTTTCTCCCAAGCGTCCTGACCTTACTGCTTTTTAGTTCTTTTACGGCTGCGCACGGGCAGGCCACCCGCCGCACTTCGGCTGACGGAGCGGCGAGCCTGGGGCGGAGAGCGGCAGCTTGCGTGACCAGCGGAGCCCCGTGCGAGCGCGACCATGAGCAGGGCCCTCCAGGAAACGGCCGCTGACCCTTCACCGGCTGAGCGCCGTTACGGTGCGCACGCTTGACCGGCTGGGTGGTGAAAAGCCGGACCGGCTCCGTGCTTCCCCCCTTCCCGCCGCCCGCGTTGCGCCGATTCCCACCGCACGGCTGCTCGCCGCACCGGCGCCGGGTGGATCGGGCTCGCGTTCGGCGGGATGGCGGGCGCACGTCCCGCTTGCCGCCGGCGCCCCCGTTCAGGAGCGCCGGGTGGGTCAGGTGGGGGATTCGGTGGCCAGGCGCTTCAGGGCCGCGCGGGGGATGGCCGGGTCGGTGGTGCGCCAGAACGGGGGGAGGGAGCCCAGGAGGAAGCCGCTGTAGCGGGCCGTGGCGAGCCGGGGGTCCAGGACGGCGATGACGCCCTTGTCGTCCTGGGCGCGCAGGAGACGGCCGGCGCCCTGGGCGAGGAGGAGGGCGGCGTGGTTGGCCGCGACCGCCATGAAGCCGTTGCCGCCCCTGGCCGCCACGTGGCGCTGCCGGGCCGACGTCAGCGGGTCGTCCGGGCGCGGGAACGGCACCCGGTCGATGATGACCAGCCGCAGCGAGGGCCCCGGCACGTCCACGCCCTGCCACAGCGACAGCGTGCCGAACAGGCAGGTGGGCTCGTCCTCGGCGAACTGCTTGACCAGCAGCATCGTCGAGTCGTCCCCCTGGCACAGCAGCGGTACGTCCAGCCGCTCGCGCAGCGCCTCCGTGGCGGCCTTGGCGGCGCGCATCGAGGAGAACAGGCCCAGCGTGCGCCCCCCGGCCGCCTCGATCAGCTCGACGATCTCGTCCAGGTACTGCTGCGGCAGCCCGTCGCGGCCGGGCTGGGGGAGGTGCTTGGCGACGTACAGGATGCCCGCGCGGGGGTGGTCGAACGGCGAGCCGACGTCGATGCCCTGCCAGCCCTTGCTGTCGCCGAGCCCCCACTGCGCGGCCAGCGCGTCGAAGGTGCCGCCCAGGGCCAGGGTGGCGGAGGTGAGGATCACCGTGCGCTCGCCGAACAGCTTGTCGCGCAGCATGCCGCTCACCGTCAGTGGCGCGACCCGCAGCGTGGGCGGGCGCCGGTCGGTGCTTCCGTCGAGCCAGACCACCTCGGCGCGGTCGGACTCCGAGGCGTGACCGTACGCCTCCAGCATGCGCACCGCCGTGTCGTGCACCTCGTCCAGCACCGAGAACGCGGCCTTGCGCTGCCCCGCCTTGTCGGGGTCGTCCTTGTCGGCGCCGCGCGGCCCCAGGGCCGTGACGCATCGCGCGGCCGAGTCGCGCACCAGCGCCAGCGTCAGGCCGAGTACCTGCGGCAGCTCGTCGATGCGCCCGGGCGGCGCGGCGGCCAGCAGCGCCTTGAGGTCCTCGCCCGCCTCCATGAGCTGGTCGGCGATCGCCTGCTCGATCAGCCTGCCCACCCGGCGCACCGCCAGCGCCACGGTCAGCTCCGACAGCTCGCCGGTCACCACCGAGGTCACCCGGTCGACCAGCTCGTGGGCCTCGTCCACGACCACGACCTCGTGCTCGGGCAGCAGCGGCAGGTCGCCCATGGCGTCGATGGCCAGCAGCGCGTGGTTGGTCACCACGACGTCCACCTCGCCCGCCCGCGCCCTGGCCATCTCGGCGAAGCACTCGGCCCCGCTCGGGCAACGGCTGGCCCCGAGGCACTCCTGCGCGCTCACGGAGAACTGCCGCCACGCCTGCTCGCTCACCCCGGGCACGAGCTCGTCGCGGTCGCCGGTCTCGGTCTCGTCGGCCCACTCCTGGATGCGCTGCACCATGCGGCCGGTCGCGCTCACCTCGCGGGGGTCGAAGAGCTGGTCCTGCTCGTCCTCCTCGGGCCAGCCCGCCGTCGCCTTGTAGCGGCACAGGTAGTTGCGGCGGCCCTTCAGGATCGCGAACGTCGGCTCGTGCGGCAGCTCCTTGCCCAGCGTCTCGGCCAGCCGGGGCAGGTCGCGGTCGACGAGCTGGCGCTGCAGCGCGATCGTGGCCGTGGAGACCACGACGGGCGAGTCGCTGTCCATCGCGTGGCGGATCGACGGCACCAGGTACGCCAGCGACTTCCCGGTGCCCGTGCCGGCCTGGACCGCCAGGTGTTCCTCACCGTCGATGGCCTGTTGCACGGCCTGGACCATGGTCAACTGGCCCTGCCGTTCGCTCCCTCCGAGAGCGTTTACCGCAACCATGAGTAGTTCGTCCGCAGACGGGAGATGGGAGTCCGGCACGGCAGTAAACGCTACCCGCATTCCGGGGTCGCCGTGCCGAACGCGGTGTGATCGGCCAGATGCATCCCGGCGTTCCCGGACCCTCGCGTCGGCACCCGTGGCACACTGGGCGGTCGGGACTCCGACGGGTCAGAGAAGGCCTTCACACAGAGTGATCAAAGGGGTTCCCGGTGTAGATGGGAAGGCCGGTTCAAGAGGGTTTTCCGGGGTTGAGTGGACGGGAAAAGGCTGGTTAAAGCAGTATGTCTGCCATGTCGGAAGTTGTCCCGTTGCCGTCGTTCGGCGAAGTGTTCTTCGATGCGCGAGGTCAGGAGCGGTGTCTTCGCGTCACGTGGCATGAGGGCACGCTGGTCCTGAGCCTCTGGCGCGGCGAGATGTGCACCGCGAGCTTCCGCATGCCGATGGAGGACGTCGGGCGCCTGCTCGACACTCTCGACGAGGGTTTCGCCGAGGCCACGGGCGAGCAGCCCGCCGTGCCCGCGCACGACCCGGGCACGGAGGTCATGCCCGGCACCGGGCAGTACCAGCGGCCGACCCCACCCGTCCAGCAGCCACCGCAGGCGCAGCACCAGCCCGAGGAACGGCCCACGGCCGCCCTGTCGCCCAACGACGTCCTCGTGGCCAGGGGCGCCCCTCCGGCCCGCCAGGACAAGCTGGTCGCCTCCTACGGCGAGACCACGGCCCCCAGGGACACCATGCCCCCCGCGTACGGGGAGGCGCCCAGGGACGCCTACGGCGAGGCTCCGAGGGACGCCTACGGCGAGCGGGCCCCCTTCACCGGCCCCCAGTACGTGGAGACGACGGCCCCGCAGCAGCGCTACACCGGCGACCCGCTCAGCGGCCCGCAGTACACCGGCGACCCCTTCAGCGGGCCCCAGTACACCGGCGATCCCCTCAGCGGCCCGCAGTACGGCGGCGACCCGCTCAGCGGTCCGCAGTACGCCGGTGACGCCTACAGCGGCCCGCAGTACGCCGCCGAGCCGCAGCCGTACGGCGGCCCCGCCGCCCAGGCCGACCCCTTCATGGGTCCCCAGTACATCGACAACGAGCCCGTCTACCAGATGCCCGGCGACCAGCGCCGCCCGGCGCCGCTGAGCACCGACCCGCTCGGCTTCCCCTCCCAGGCGGCCGCGCCCCACCAGCCGCCCCAGCACCAGCCGGCCCCTCCTCAGCAGCCCCAGCACCGGCCCGACCTTTATCAGAACGACCCGTACCAGAACGACCCCTACCCGGCCGATCCCTACGCCTACCAGCAGCAGCAACCGCCGCCACCGCCGCAGGCCCCGGCCGCCGCGGGCCTGGGGACCCCCATGCACGGCATCCCGGGCGCGGGCCGGCGCCGTCCCGCCCCGCAGCCCGTCCGCGACGACTACGCCGCCTACCAGCAGAGTCCCGCGCCGAACCCGGTGGACCCGCTGATGTCCATGGGCCGCCAGGAGCACCAGCAGCCCGACGCGCTGTCCCGCCCGTACGTCGTGGACCCCATGTTCTCCACCGGCGAACGCCTGCGGCCCGGCGAGCAGCCGGACTACCACGAGCGGAGCGACCGCCGGGAGTGGTGACACGCCGGGTCCGGGGGCCAGGTACGCTCCTCCCGTGAACCCGACCATGGGCCTGCAACTGCTGCTGGTGGCGGGCGGCGCCATCGGCGTCGCGGCCGTCGCCCGGCGCAGGGGCTGGCCCGCCCCCCTCCTGCTGGTGGCCGCCGGCCTGCTGGTGTCGCCGCTGGTGCCGGCGGTGCCGCTGCAGCCCGAGCTCGTGCTGTACGTGTTCCTGCCGCCGCTCCTCTACTCCGCCGCGTTCGACAGCTCCTACCTGCGCCTGCGTGACGTCAAGCGGGCCGTGGCCCTGCTGTCGATCGGGCTCGTGCTGTTCACCACCGCCGCCGTCGGGCTGGTCGTCCACCTGCTGCTGCCGCAGCTCCCGCTCGCGCTGGCGTTCGCGCTGGGCGCGATCATCGCGCCGCCCGACGCCGTGGCCGCCGTCGCGGTCGGCCGCCGGCTGGGTCTGCCGCGCAGGGCGCTGACGATCCTGGTCGGCGAGAGCCTGTTCAACGACGCCACGGCGCTCACGCTCTACCGGGTCGCCGTCGGGGCCGCGCTGGGCGGCACCTTCGACATGTGGCACGGCCTCGGCGACTTCGCGCTCGCCGCGGCGGGCGGCGTGGCGATCGGGCTGGTGGTGGCGTTCGCGATGGCCTGGTTGTTCAGGCACACGCGCGACTCCCTGGTCGAGAACACGCTGATGCTGCTGATCCCGTTCGCCACCTACCTCGCGGCGGAGAGCGTGCATGCCTCGGGCGTGATCGCGGTCGTGATCGTCGGCCTCTATCTGGGCAACCGCATGCACCTGCAGGGGTTCGGCACCCGGCTGGTGTCCGACGCCGTGTGGAAGGTCACCGACTTCTTCCTGGAAGCGGTCGTGTTCGCCCTGATCGGGCTCCAGCTCACGACCGTCATCCAGGGCATCTCCGGCTACGACCCGTGGGCGGTCGCGGGCTACGCCGCCGCCGTGCTGGCGGTGACGATCGTCAGCAGGTTCGTGTGGCTGTTCGTGGTGACGCGCCTGATGAAGCTCCTGCGCAGGAGCAACGTGCCGACCGGCCCGCAGACGGTGATCCTCGGCTGGGCCGGCATGCGCGGCGTGGTGTCGCTGGCGGCGGCCTTCGCCCTCCCGCCGGACATCCCCGCGCGGGACCGCGCGATGCTGCTGTTCCTGACGTTCACGACCGTGATCGGCACGCTGCTCATCCAGGGCACCACGTTCCCCGCGCTGATCAGGCGGCTGCGCGTGTCGAGCGAGCAGGAGCAGTACGAAGACCGCCTGGCCGAGGCGGCGGCCCAGCAGGCCGCGCTGGAGGCCGGCCTGGAGGAGCTCACGCGGCTCATCGCCGAGCAGGGCGAGCCCGACGAGATCCAGAAGCAGGTCATCGACCAGCTCAGGGAGAAGTCCTGGCGCCGCTCGCTGAGCGCCTGGGAGCGACTGGGCGGCGGCACGGGGCAGGGTGGCGCTGAGACCCCCAGCGCCCTCTACCGCCGCCTGCGCCGTGACATGCTCCAGGCAGAGCGGCAGGTCTTCGTCCGGCTGCGCGACGAACGCCGCCTCGACGACGAGGTGATGCGCGACGTGATGGCGCAGCTCGACTTCGAGGAGGCGATCCTGGAGCGCTAGCCGGGAAGAGCCGCGCCGCTCAGCCCATCGCGCTGTCGACGAAGCACCAGCGCCAGTCCTCGCCGCGTTCGTAGGACTGGATCACCGGGTGGGCCGTCTCGTGGTAGTGCTGGGTGGCGTGCTTGGCCGGCGAGGAGTCGCAGCACCCGATGTGACCGCACTCCAGACAGCGCCGCAGGTGCACCCAGCGGCCCCCGACGGCGAGGCACTCCTCGCAGCCCTCCGGCGTCTTCGCCGCCGGATCGTCCGCCTGGGAAAGATGCTCGCAAATTGCCATAGGAGAAATCCTAGGACCAGCAGCACGATCAAATTTCGCCCACCCCTCTTGTCGGCCGCCGGGCAAGCGTGGACATTGTGCTCATCAGGGAGTGACATACGCCACACCATCCCGAGGAGTCGGGTGTGCTGGAGGTCCGCAACCTCGAAGTCGTCTACGACGACGTGATGCTCGTGCTGCGCGGCGTGAGCCTCAGCGTGCCGCCTGGGGCGATCGTGGCGCTGCTCGGCGCGAACGGCGCGGGCAAGACGACCTTGCTCCGTGCCGTGTCCGGGCTGCTCGACGTGCACGACGGCGAGATCACCAAGGGCAGCGTGACGCTGGAGGGCGAGCCCATCCACCACCTCAGACCCGCCCAGATCGTGCGGCGCGGGGTGAGCCAGGTGATGGAGGGCCGCCGCATCCTCGCCGAGCTGACCGTCGAGGAGAACCTCAAGGTCGGCGGCCACACGGCGGCCGAGTCCCACCTGGACCGCGTCTACGGCCTGTTCCCGCTGCTGCGGGAGCGGCGCAGGAGCGTGTCCGGCTACCTGTCGGGCGGCGAGCAGCAGATGCTGGCCGTCGGCCGCGCCCTCATGGCCGGGCCGAAGTACCTGCTGCTGGACGAGCCCAGCCTGGGCCTGGCGCCGTCGCTGGTCGCCCAGGTGCGCGACCTCATCGTCGAGATCAACCGCCAGGGCACCACGGTCCTGCTGGTCGAGCAGAACGCCACGATGGCCCTGTCCATCGCCTCCCACGGCTACGTCATGGAGACCGGCAAGGTCGTGATGGACAAGCCGTCCGGCGAACTGCTCGCCGACGAGGACATCAAGGAGTTCTACCTGGGGGCCGTCAGGTCCTTCCGCGAGGTCAAGCACTACAAGCGGAGGAAACGATGGCTCTCCTGACGTTCGAGGACGTGCACCTGAGCTTCGCCGGCGTCAAGGCCGTCGACGGCGTCTCGTTCGAGGTCCGGCAGGCCGAGCTGCTGGCGATCATCGGGCCGAACGGCGCGGGCAAGACCTCGATCTTCAACGTGCTCTCGGGGGTCTACCGGCCCCAGCGCGGCCGGGTCACGTTCCTGGGCGAGGACCTGCTGCCGAAACGGCCGCACGAGATCGCCGCCATGGGCCTGGCCAGGACGTTCCAGAACGTCGAGCTGTTCCACAACCTGACCGTCCTGGACAACCTCATGCTCGGCCGCCACCACCACTTCCGCTATGGCGCCCTGGCCGCGCTGTTCTGGTACGGGCGGGCCAGGCGCGCGGAGCTGGCCGCCCGCGCCCAGGTCGAGGACATCATCGACTTCCTCGAACTCGAGGCCTGGCGGCGCCACCCCGTGCGGCTGCTGCCGTACGGGATCCAGAAGCGGGTCGAGCTGGGCCGAGCGCTGGCCATGGAGCCCCGGCTGCTCCTGCTGGACGAGCCGGTGGCCGGCATGAACCTGGAGGAGACCGAGGACATGGCCAGGTTCGTGCTGGACATCCGGGACGAGCTGGGAATCCCGGTCGTCCTCGTGGACCACGACATGGCGCTGGTGATGGACCTGGCCGACCGGGTGCTCGTGCTCGACTTCGGCCGCCCGGTCGCGCTCGGCACCCCGGCCGAGGTCCAGCAGGACCCCAAGGTCATCGAGGCGTACCTGGGAGGAGCCGCATGAGCATCGTCACCAGGGTGCGGGACCGTGCCCGCAGCACCCCCGGCGCGGTCGCCATGCGGCACAAGGACCTGGGCATCTGGCGGGAGGTCACCTGGGCCGCGTACTGGACCCAGGTGGAGCTCGTCGCCCACGCCCTGCTCGCCCTCGGCGTCGAGCCCGGGGACCGCGTCGCCGTCCACTCCGAGAACCGCCCCGAATGGCTCTACGGCGATCTCGGCACGGTCGCCGTCCGGGGCGTCACCGTCGGTCTCTACCCCACGAACCCGCCCGCCGAGGTCGCCTACCTCCTCGCGGACTCCGGCGCGAAGATCCTCATCGCCGAGGACCAGGAGCAGGTGGACAAGGCGCTCAAGGTCCTCGGCGAGTGCCCCGAGCTGCGGCGCATCGTCTACCTGGAGCCGCGCGGCATCCGCGGCCGCTACGACGACGACGTCCTGATGTCCTGGCCCGAACTGCTCGCCCTCGGGGCCGAGCACCGCGCCGGGCACCCTGAGGCCGTGGAGCGCCGCATGGCCGAGGCCGAGCCCGGCGACGTGATGACGCTCATCTACACCTCGGGCACCACGGGCCCGCCCAAGGGCGTCATGCTCACGATCGGGAACGTGGAGTTCGCCGTCAGCACGCTCGTCCTGGGCGGCGGCTTCACCTCCCCGCCGCCCTCCGAGCGCGACCTGGCGCTGTCCCACCTGCCGCTGTGCCACGTGGCCGAGCGGACGTTCACCGTGTGGTTCAACTCGGCCGCCGGCGTGCAGGTGAACTTCGCCGAGTCCATCGACACCGTGCAGGCCAACCTGCGGGAGGTGCAGCCGACGATCCTGTTCGGGGTGCCGCGGATCTGGGAGAAGGTCCTGGCCCAGGTCGACATCCGGCTGGAGTCGGCCTCGCCGGTCAAGCGGGCGGTGACCCGGTTCTGGCTGCGGGTGGCCGACCGGATCGGCGACGCGCTGGTGCGCACGGGCGGCCGGCACACGTTCGGGACGCGGCTGGCGTACGGGGTGGGCTGGGTGTTCTGCTACCGCTCGCTGCGCGAGCGGCTCGGGATGCGGCGGGTCAGGTACGCGGCTTCGGGGGCCGCGCCGATCGCGCCCGGCGTGCTCAAGTTCTACATGGGGATCGGCATCCCGATGCACGAGGTGTACGGGATGAGCGAGAACACCGCCATCGCCACCGCCAACCGGCCCGGCAGGGTGCGCCTGGGCACGGTCGGCGAGCCGCACCCCGGCGTCGAGCTGAGGATCGACGAGGCCACCGGCGAGATCATGACCCGGCATCCGGGGAACTTCGCCGGCTACTGGCGCAACCCGCGGGCCACGGCCGACGTGCTGGACGAGGACGGGTGGCTGCACACCGGGGACGTGGGCGAGTTCGTCGAGGGCACGCACGTGCGGATCACCGACAGGATGAAGGACATCATCATCACGGCCGGCGGCAAGAACGTCGCGCCCAGCGAGATCGAGAACGCGCTGAAGGCGTCGCCGTACCTGAAGGAAGCCATCGTGATCGGGGACCGGCGGCCGTACCTGGTGGCGCTCATCGGGATCGAGCCGGACACGGTGGGGGAGTGGGCGCGGCGGCGCGGGCTGCCGTACACGACCTATCGGGATCTGTCGGAGAAGCCGGAGACGCGGGAGCTGGTCCGGGGGATCGTGGACGAGGTGAACACCCGCTTCGCCCGGGTCGAGCAGGTGCGGCGGTTCATGTTCCTGCCCAAGGAGCTCGACCACGAGGACGGGGAGCTGACCGCCACCCAGAAGGTCAAGCGCGCCGCCGTCGCCAAGCTCTTCGAGGACCTGGTGGAAGGGATGTACGCCCGGTGAAGGGGCTGCTCGAGACCGTGATCAGGGGCCTGGGGAACGGCTCGGTGTACGCGCTGCTCGCGCTCGGGTTCGTGATCATCTACAAGGCCACGCGGGTGATCAGCTTCGCGCAGCCCGCGCTGATGCTGGCCGGGGCCGTCGCGGTGAGCTACCTGGCCGAGGTGACCGGCTTCTACGCCGCCGTCCTGCTGTCGGCGCTGCTCATCGCCCTGGTGGCGCTCGGGATCGAGCGGGTCGCGATCAGGCCCATGGTGGGGCGGCCGGTGTTCGTCGTGGCGATCATCACGCTGGGCATCGACGTGGTGGTGCGGGTGGTGGTGAACGGCTTCATCGGCCGGGACGTGCGGCAGGTCGGGGACCCGTGGGGGTTCACGCAGGTGTCGCTCGGGTCGCTGGTCGTGCAGCGGCGCTGGCTGGCCATGCTGCTGGTCACGGCGGTGCTGGTGGCGCTGCTGTTCGCGTTCTTCCGTTACACGAGGTACGGGCTGGCGATGCGGGCGGCGGCGTTCGACCAGGAGACCGCCCTGGCGCAGGGGGTCTCGGTGGGGGCCGTGTTCGCGCTGTCGTGGGCGCTGGCCGGGTTCCTGGCGGCCGTGGCCGGCATGTTCGTCGGGACCGGGCAGGGGATCGAGCAGCTCACCTGGGTGGTCGCGTTGAAGGCGCTGCCGGCGATCATCGTGGGCGGGCTCGACTCGCTCGGCGGCGCGGTCGTGGGCGGGCTGGTGGTCGGGGTCGTGGAGTCGCTGTTCCAGTCGTACCAGGGGGAGTTCGCGCCCTGGCTGGGGCAGAACTTCGCGGTCGTGTCGCCGTACGTGGTGATGTTGATCGTCCTGCTGGTCAGGCCCTATGGCCTGTTCGGGACCCGGGAGGTCGAGCGGGTATGACCGGCACGCGATCCGCGGCGCGCTCCGCCGTTCCTGACATACCGACCGGACGGTCTCGCCGGGTGCGCGGGCGGCCGCTGCTCTACACCTCCTACGCCCAGGACATGGCGCTGCTCGACACCCCGGCGAAGCGGGTGTGGACGGGGCTGCTGGTGCTGCTGGCGTTCGGGCTGGCGGTGCTGCTGCAGGACCGGTCGCTGGAGGTGCTGGCGGGCGCGTACGCGCTGGCCATCGGCGCCATCGGTCTCAACATCGTCACCGGCTACGCGGGGCAGGTCTCGCTCGGCCACGCGTTCTTCGTCGCCATCGGCGCCTACACCGCCGCCGCCGTGTCCGGCCCCGTGGACGGCGAGCGCATCGGCTTCGGCCTCGCGGAGATCTGGATCTGGCTGCCCGCGGCCGGACTCGTCGCCGCCGTGGCCGGGGTGCTGGTCGCGCCCCTGGCCACCCGCCTGCGCGGCCTCTACCTGGCCGTCGTCACGCTCGGGCTGGTGTTCCTCGGCGAGCACGTCTTCAAGGAGTGGCAGGACCTCACCGGCGGGCCGGGGGTCGGGCGCGAGGCGGCGGTCCCGCAGCTCTTCGGCGTGCGCCTCGACCAGGACGGGCCGCTCGGCACCAGGGAGCAGTCGCTGTACGTGCTCATGCTGGCGCTGCTCGTCGTCTTCGCCCTGGCGGCCCGAAACCTGGCCCGCTCGCGCGTCGGCCGCGCCTTCGCCGCCATCCGCGACCGGGACATCGCGGCCGAGGTCATCGGG
The DNA here is from genome assembly GCF_040610775.1 of Nonomuraea sp. NPDC003709. NCBI lineage: Bacteria > Bacillati > Actinomycetota > Actinomycetes > Streptosporangiales > Streptosporangiaceae > Nonomuraea > Nonomuraea sp. NPDC003709. The sequence continues at coordinate 463,286 of NZ_JBEXMW010000004.1, forward strand.
GTGCCGCTCACCCGCTACAAGGTCCTGGCCTTCGGCATCTCGTCGTTCTACGCGGGCTGCGCCGGGGGCCTGCTCTACACGATCTCCGGCTACGTCGAGCCCGGGTCGTTCAGCCTGCTGCTGTCGGTGCAGTTCATCGCGATGGTGCTGATCGGCGGCGTGGCCACCGTGTCGGGGTCGATCGCGGGGGCGCTGTTCATCTCGCTGCTGCAGCCGCTGACCAGGGCGCTGCCGGCGCTGGTGCCGTTCGTGAGCGCGGACACCACGCTGACGCCGAACGTGTTCCAGGTCGAGACCGTGCTGTACGGGCTGCTCATCGTGGTGTTCCTGATCTTCGAGCCACGGGGCCTGTTCGGCCTGTGGATCCGGGTCCGCAACTACTGGAAGTCATGGCCTTTCTCCTACTAGAAGGTGATTTTTCATGAAGAGTCGCTATGCAGCGGGATTTATCGCGATAGTGGCCCTTCTGTCCGCGTGCGGCGTCTTCCGGGGGGACGACGAGGGCAGCAAGGGCGGCGCCCAGGCTCCAGGTGTCACCACCGCACCCTGTCCCACCGCGGTGGACGCCAAGAAGGGCTGCATCTACCTCGGTACGATCTCCGACCTGACCTCCGGCCCCTTCGCCGCGCTGGCCGTGCCGATCACCGACGCCCAGAAGGCGTTCTGGGCCCGCGTCAACAAGGCCGGCGGCATCGGCGGCAAGTACGAGGTCGACGTCACCAAGTACGTACGGGACAACAAGTACAACCCGGAGGTGCACCGCCAGGTCTACAACGAGATCAAGGACCACGTGCTCGCGCTGGCCCAGACGCTCGGCTCGCCCACGACCGCGGCCATCCTCGGCGACCTCAAGGCCAACAGCGTCGTCGCCGCCCCCGCCTCATGGACCTCGGCCTGGGAGTTCGAGGACGTCATGATCGAGAGCGGCTCCAACTACTGCGTCGAGGCCATGAACTCCGTGGACTACGCGATGGACACGTACAAGCCGAAGTCGGTCATGGCCGTCCACCTGGCCGGCGACTACGGCGCGGACGCCGCCGCCGGCGCCAAGATCGCCGCCGAGCGCAACGGCCTGAAGTTCACCAACGTCGAGACCCCCTCGGGCGCCACCGAGCAGGGCCGGGCCATCACCGAGATCACCAAGAACAAGCCCGACCTGGTCATCCTCACCACCGGCCCGGCCGACGCTGCCACGATCATCGGCCAGGCGGCCGCGGCCGGCTACAAGGGCCGCTTCATCGGCACCGGCCCCACCTGGAACCCGGCCCTGCTGAAGTCCCCCGCCGCCCCCGCCCTCAAGGCCCTGTACGAGCAGTCGGCCCCGGGCAAGCCATGGGGCGCCGACACCCCGGGGCACAAGGCGATGCGCGACGCCCTGCCCGGCGTGACGCCCAACGACGGATACACCTCGGGATGGGCCTGGGCGTACCCGATGAAGGCGGCCCTGGACGCGATGGTGGCCGGCGGGGACGTGAGCCGCAAGGGGCTGCTGGCGGCCGTCAAGACGCTGAGGACGGTGGACTACGAGGGCATGCTCCCGCCAGAGGCGGGCAACTACGCGGACGCGTCGAGCGCCGCGGTGTTCAGGCAGACGCTGATCAACAAGGTCGACGAGCAGGCGCCGACGGGCGTGACGATCGTCAAGGACTTCTTCACGGGGCCGACGGCGCAGGGGTACACCTTCGACGGTCCTTGCTACAGCAAGCTCTAGCGAACGCGAAGGGCGGACTCGTGTGTTTCACGAGTCCGCCCTTTCACGGCGGGGCAGGCGCTAGTTGGCGCTGACTTTTCGCTGGATGTCGATGAGGATGTTCATCATCTCGTTCTGGTTGCCCTGCAGATTGTTGATCTTGCCGTCCACGGAGTCGAACCTGGCGTCGATCTCCTCGAACTTCGTGTCCATCTTGGCGTCGAGTGCGGTGACCCGCTCGTCGAGGACGGTGACCTTGGTGTCGAGTGCGGTGACCCGCTCGTCGAGGACGGTGACCTTGGCGTCCAGCCCGGTCACCTTCGCGTCGAGGATCTTGACGTGGTTGGCCACGCCGTTGATCCGCTCGGTGAGCTGCTGCCCGAGCTCCGCCTGGTCCGCCCGGAGCCGGATGAACTCGTTGTCCAACTCGGTGCCGAGGTTGCAGCAGAGTTCCTTGAAGCTCATGTTGATCTCCCTTACCTTGGAGGTAAGGGACCGGGGATTGTAGGGATCTCCGGTCCCGCTTTCTTTGCCAAGAGGATACCCCCTCAATTGGCGATCACAAGCGGAATCGAATGAAGATTCCCCTGGTCAGAGGGCAACTGGCACCTTAAGTCCGGAATTATCCCCCCGAATTGGAAAGAATTATTTTCAGGTTAAGCGCGGGTGCGAATGGGGTATCGAAATCGCCGCCCCCCCGGGCATCAGAGCTTGCCGAGAGCGCGGGCCAGGATGGTGGCCGTGCGGGCGATCGCCGTGTCATCGCCGGTCTCGCCCGCCGCGCGGTTCGTGTAAATGGCCATGATGATGGGAGACGCGCCCTTCTTGGGCCAGATGACCGCGATGTCGTTCCCTCCGCCGAAAGCCGAGTTGGTGCCGGTCTTGTCGCCGATCGTCCAGGTCTTCGGCAGGCCGGCGCGGATGCGGGCGTCACCGGTCTTAGTCGCGATCATCCAGGCGTTGAGCTGCTCCCGGTCCTTGGCGGTGAGCGCGTTCCCGGCCGTGACCGCGCGCAGGTCGCGGGCGATGGACGCGGGGGTCGTGGTGTCGCGCTTCTCCTTGGGCATCCAGTCGTTCAGCTCGGTCTCCCAGCGGTCCAGGCGGGAGATCGGGTCCTTCAGCGTGCGGAAGTACTGCGTCAGGCCGGCCGGCCCGCCGATCTGCTTGAGCACCATGTTGCCCGCGGTGTTGTCGCTCAGGGTGATGGTCGCCTCGCACAGCTGGTTGACGGTCAGGCCGTCCTCCACGTGCTTCTCGGTGGTGGGGGAGTTCGGCTTGAGGTCGTCGGCCGTCCAGCGCACGACCTTCTCCATCAGCCCGGGGTCGGAGGTGCGCGCCTTGTGCAGCACGGCCGCGCAGGCCATCGCCTTGAACGTGGACAGCAGCGGGAACCGCTCGTTCGACCGGTAGCCGATCGTCCTGCCGGTGGCGGTGTCGATGGCGTACGCGCCGATGCGCCCCTTGAACGACGCCTCCAGCGCGCGCAGCTCCTTGCGGGCCTGGGCCTCGCCCGAGAGCGACTGCACGGAGCTCGTGGCCGAGGCCGCGCCCGCCGGGAGGGCCCCGCCCGTCAGGAAGGAAATGGTCAACGTGGCTGCTGCCGTGAAGCGGCGGTTTCGCATGCTTGATCCTTACGGTCGTCCGTCAATGGGCAAGGAGCAAAGCAGATGCGATCACCACGTGTCTAATAGCGATATCGCGAAGAAGTCGATATCGGTTCACGCATGAGCACTGGTCAGAACCATGATTCCGGCGACGATCAGCCCGGCCGCGTGCACGCACAACGCGGGCACGACCCCGGCCACCCCACCGAGCACCCCCGCCAGCCCCATGCCGCCCAGCGCCGAGATGTCAAGGGAACCTTTGGAATGCGTTGGGTAGGGTCGAGGTATGCGACTCCTCAAGAGCCGATTCGTGCCCCTGGCCGCCTTCGCCGTCTGTGTCTTCGCCGCCGGATGCGGTGAGGTCAACAGCACCATCGACAAGGCCCAAGCGTGCCTCGAAGCCCCGAAGATCGTCGCCGACCTGGGTGCCCAGCTCAAGACGCTCGCCGACGATCCCAAGGCCATGGACAAGGCCCTCGACGACGCCGCCACCAAGCTCAACGACGTGGCCGACAAGGCCGCCAACACCACGATCAAGGAAGCCTCCGACGACCTGGCCAAGACGCTGAGCGGCATCAACGTCACCAACGTCAACGACGCCGTGGACGCCACCCAGAAGGTCCTCACCGAGAGCGCGGCCTATGCCGAGAAGGTGGCCAAGGCCTGTACTGGCTGAATCCCAACTTCTCTAGGGGAAATGGGGACGAATTACCGTTTTTCCCATGGAACCCGACCCGCGTTTCACCTTGGCCAATGAACGAACCTTCCTCACCTGGCTGAGCACGGCGCTGGCGCTCAGTGCGGGTGGGGTGGCGATGGCGGCGGTGCCCGAGCACGTGTTCGTGCCGTGGATCCGTACCGCGCTGGCCGTGGTGCTGGTGACGCTCTCCGCGCTCGCGGCGGGCATGGCGTATCCGCGCTGGCGCAACATCCAGCGCGCCCTGCGGCAGCAGGCACCGCTGCCGCCCCCCGCGCTCGCGGCGGTCTTCGGGTACGGCGTGGCGGCCGTGGCCGTGATCGCCCTCGTGCTGATCATCCTGGCCGCCTGAGTCCGAGGCCGGATCAAATGACCCCGGAGAAGGAGATCTGGGACGAGGGGCTGCAGAGCGAGCGCACCCGGCTGGCCTGGGTGCGCACGGCCGTGGCGCTGGCCACCGGCGGGCTCGGCGCGGCCGGGCTGTCCCTCAGGCACGGCCTGCCCGTGGCCTCCATGGTGGTGTTCGCGCTGGCCGCGCTCTGCGGCGCCGTGCTGCTGATCAGGACCGGGGCGCGGTTCCGCCGCGTGCAGGAGGCGCTGCACGGCGGCAAGCCGCTGAACCCGGGGCTCGACGTGCTGTTCGCCTGGCTCGGCACCATGTGCGTGGTGGCCGGCGCCATCGTCTTCGTTCTGGCGATTCGGTAAGCGCGGTTGCCAGATCCGGAGAAGGAGGCACACACTCGGAGGTGAGGGGGTGACCTCGTTGGAAGAAGAACACAGGATCGTGCCTTTCGAGTGCCGCGGTTGCTGGCACGTATGGGAAGAGGAGTACCTCGTCAGGCACATCGACGACCGTCACGGAAACGAGCGGGAGATCTGGTTGCACGGCGGGCTCCCCGTGCTGCCGCCGTCACCGGGGGGCGTCATGTGCCCGAGGTGCGGCTGTCAGCAGGCCACGACCTTCCCGGACGGTTACCTGTCCCGACATCCGGAGCTGATCCCGCCCGCGGAACCCCCCGCGCCGGACGCGACTCCGCTGCTCAGCCCGGTTCGGAAGTCCATCTACGAACGACTAACCTGACACTTGGTGAGCATTCCATAGCGGAAAGTGTCATAAAGCCCGTCTTGCGGGCGCGCGAAGTCAAGCGGACACTCGGGATCGACGGCGATCAGAAGCCGGGGGGTGGTCCCAGTGACCGAAGGATTCGACACCCGCGAGACGTGGCCTTTCGAATGCCTTCGTTGCTTACATGTCTGGGAAGAGAACTTCGTCGTCAGACATCTCACAGACGTGCACGGCAACGAGGTGGACCTCTGGCTCAGCGCGGGAGTGACCGTGCCGCCGCCCTGGTCGGGCACCTGCTGCCCGCTCTGCGGCGCGTACCACGTGACCTCGTTCCCCAGGGGGTATCTGGCGCGGCATCCCGAACTCGTGCCCGCCCCCGATCCGGAGCCCGAGCCGGTGTTCGCCGCGGCGACGCCGGAGCCGGGCAGGGTGTCCGCGCCGCGGACCCACCTGCCCGGCAGGCTGCTGATCGCTCTCGGGGTGCCCCTGGCGCTGTTCGTCGGGTACGAGCTGTACGCGAACGCCGTGGCCATGGCGCACCACTAGGGAGCTAGCTGAGGCTCTCCAGCCACGCCTGGTGCAGCCCGGCATACCGGCCCGAGGCCGCGATGAGCCGGTCCGGCGGACCGTCCTCGACGATCTCGCCCCGGTCCATCACCAGCACCCGATCGGCGATCTCCACCGTCGAGAGCCGGTGCGCGATGATCAGTGCCGTCCGGTCGGCCAGGATCGTGCGCAGCGCGCGCTGCACCAGCCGCTCGCTCGGCACGTCGAGGCTGGAGGTGGCCTCGTCGAGGATCAGCACGGCGGGATCGGCGAGGAACGCCCTGGCGAACGCGACGAGCTGGCGCTGCCCGGCGGACATCCGGCCGCCGCGCTTGCCCACCTCGGTGTCGTAGCCGTCGGGCAGGCTCGAGACGAACTCGTGCGCCCCGATGGCCTTGGCCGCCTCGCGCACCTCCCGGTCGGTGGCGTCGGGCCGGCCGAACCTGATGTTGTCGGCGACCGTACCGCTGAACAGGAAGTTCTCCTGCGTCACCATGACCACGGCCGCGCGCAGCGCCGGCTCGTCCAGTGTGCGCAGATCGACGCCGTCGAGCAGCACGCGGCCGTCGGTGGGGTCGTAGAAGCGGGAGATCAGCTTGGCCAGCGTCGTCTTCCCCGCGCCCGTCGCCCCGACCAGCGCCACCGTCTGCCCGGCCGGGACCGTCAGGTCGAGCCGGGGCAGGATCGGCATCTCCTCGACGTAGGCGAACCTGACGCCCTCGAAGCGCACCTTGCCGCGCGCCCTGCCGTCCGGCAGCCTGGCCGGCTCGCGCGGCTCGGGCACGGAGGGCTCCTCCTCCAGCACGCCCGACAGCTTCTCCAGCGCCGCCCCGGCCGACTGCAGGGTGTTGTAGAACTGGCTGACCTCCTGCATCGGCTCGTAGAACTGGCGCAGGTAGAGCAGGAAGGCGGCCAGCACGCCGACCTTGACCTCGCCCTGCACCGCCAGCCAGCCGCCGTACAGCAGCACCCCGCCGATCGTCAGGTTGCCGATCAGCTTGATCCCGGTCATGAACGTCGCGCCGAGCTGCATGCTGCGCGCGTTCGCGCCCCGGTAGTCGTCGTTGAGCTGCTCGAAGATCTCCTGGTTGCGCGGCTCCCTGCGGAAGGCCTGCACCGCGCGGATGCCGGTCATCGACTCCACGAAGTGCACGATCACCAGCGCCACCGTCTCCCGCGTACGGCGGTAGACGATCGCCGACTGCCGCCGGAACCACCGGGTGAACAGCAGCAGGAACGGCAGCGGGACGAGCGCCAGCAGGCCCAGGTGCAAATCCAGCACCAGCAGCAGCACGGCCGTGCCCGCCATGGTCAGCACGGCCTTGACCAGCGCGTCGAACCCCGACTGGAGCAGCTCCGCGATGGCCTCGACGTCCGAGGTCAGCCGCGAGATGACCCGCCCGGAGGTGTACTGCTCGTGGAAGCTCAGCGACAGGCGCTGGAAGTGGTCGAACACCCTTCTGCGCAGTTCGAGCAGGGTGCCCTGGCCGATCTGGCCGGACAGCGTCAGGAACGCCCGGCGCGTGAGCGCCTGCGTGATCGCCGCGGCCAGGATCACCCCGACCACGGTCAGCAGGACCGCGGGGCCGGCCCCGCTCGTGATCGGCGGGATGCCCTCGTCGATCCCGATGGAGACCAGGAAGGGGATCGAGAGCCCGGCCGCGTTGGAGACGACGACGATCGCGACGAGCAGCCCGATCTTCTTCCGGTACGGCCTGAGCAGCGCGCCGAGCAGCCGCCGGGAGCGCTCCCGGAGCAGGACGGACACCTTCTCCGGCAGCTCGTCCTGGTCCTCGGAGGACACGCCCCGCCAGGACGCCGTGGTGGTCGTGGTCATCGCAGCGCTCCTTCCGCGGCGTCGTCGAAGTCGGCGTCCTGGGCCAGCAGCTCGCGGTATTCGGGCACCTGGGCCAGCAGCTCGTGGTGCAGCCCGACGTGCGTGATCGTGCCGCCCCGCAGCAGCGCCACCTTGTCGGCCAGCAGCACGGTCGAGGCGCGGTGGGCGACCACGATGCCGGTCGCGTCACGCAGCACGTGCCGCAGCGCCTCCTCCACGAGCGCCTCGGTCTCCACGTCGAGCGCGGAGAGGGTGTCGTCGAGCACGAGGATCCGCGGATGGCTCAGCACGGCCCGCGCCAGGGCCAGGCGCTGCCGCTGGCCGCCGGACAGGGACAGGCCCTGCTCGCCGATGCGGGTGTCGAGGCCCCACGGCAGGTCGTACACGAACATGGCCTGCGCGGTCTGGATGGCCTCGGCCAGCTCCTCGTCGGTGGCGTCGAGCCGGCCGAGCGTGAGGTTCTCCCGCACGCTCATCGAGAACAGTGTCGGCTCCTCGAACGCCGTGGCCACCACCGAGCGGAGGCTGGTCAGCTCCAGGTCGCGCACGTCGTACCCGTCGATCGTGACGCGGCCCTCGGTGGGGTCGATCAGCCGCGGCACCAGGGCGGTCAGCGTGGTCTTGCCGGAGCCGGTCGCGCCCACGACGGCCACCGTCTCACCGGGGCGCACGTCCAGCCAGACGTCGCGCAGCACCGGCTCCTCGGAGTCGTGGAAGCGGAACCCGACGCCCTCGAAGCGCAGGTGGCCGCGGGGCCCGTCGATGGTCCGCGTGCCGCCCTCGATGGCGGGCACCGTGTCCATGACCTCCATGAGGCGGTCGGCGGAGGTCATGGCCTCCTGGGCCATGGCGAGGATGTAGCCCAGGCTCGCGATCGGCCAGACGAGCTGGAGCATCAGCGTGGTGAACGCGACCAGCGCGCCCAGCGTCAGCGAGCCCGTGCCGACGGCCAGCGCGCCCAGCAGCAGCACCAGGGCCAGCGTGATGTTGGGGATGATCTCGAGGAAGGCGAAGAACTTGGCCAGCAGCCGGGCCTTGTCCATGGAGGTGCCGTAGACCTTGAGCGCGCCCTCGTCGTAGCGGTCGAAGACGTAGTGGCGGCGGCCGAAGGCCTTGATCGTGCGGATGCCGAGGGCGGACTCCTCGACGAGCGTGGCGAGGTCGCCCTGCTCGTCCTGCACCTGGCGGGAGGTCTTGATGTAGCGCTTCTCGAACCGCAGCGACAGCCACACGATCGGCACGGCCGAGGCCAGCACCAGCAGCCCGAGCGGCCAGTACTTGTTCAGCAGCAGCACGGTCACCGTGATCAGCTGCAGGATGTTCATGACCAGGAAGAGCATGCCGAAGCCGAGGAAGCGCCGGATGGTCGACAGGTCGGTCGTGGCCCGGGATAACAGCTGGCCGGACTGCCAGTCGCCGTGGAAGCCCATGGGCAGCCGCTGCAGGTGCTCGTAGAGGTCGTCGCGGATCGCGGTCTCCAGGCCGAGCACCGGCTTCACCTGGGCCCACCGCCGCAGCAGGATCAGCAGGGCCTCGACGACGCCGACGCCGATCGCGAGCAGCCCGAGGGGGAGCAGCGCGCCGGAGTCCCCGTGGGCCACGGGACCGTCGATGACCTTCTCGCTGATGAGCGGGAGCGCGATGCCGGCCGCGATGCCGACGATCGCCGCCAGCCAGATGAACACCAATCTGACGACGTAGGGGCGGAGGTAGGACTTCATCCGCCACAGGGAGTTGGAGGAGAGCAGGGGACGTTGAGGTATGTGCGTATCGGGAGGCATCCTTTCTAGGCTAATACGAGGGTTCAACCGATTTTCAGTAGCCCGAAGAGTGCGGTTCTTGTACGTGACGTGCGGAAACAGTGAAAGATCTTGCACATTCGGCTGACCGTTACTTTTGTTGTGATCTGTTGGGGTATGTTCTTGGCCCTGCTCGGCGGCCGTCTAGGATGGGGGACTCATGATCGCTGAATCGGAGATGCCGCACCTGCGCCGCTGTGTCGAGCTGGCCGCGCGGGCGCTGGAGGTGGGCGACGAGCCGTTCGGGTCGGTGCTGGTCTCCGGCGACGGGGCCGTGCTGGCCGAGGACCACAACCGGGTGGCCGCCGGCGACAACACGCAGCATCCGGAGTTCGCGCTGGCCCGCTGGTCGGCGGCGCACCTGACACCAGAGGAGCGGGCGGCCGCCACCGTCTACACCTCCGGCGAGCACTGCCCGATGTGCGCCGCCGCCCACGCGTGGGTCGGGCTGGGCCGCATCGTGTACGTGGCCTCGTCGGAGCAGCTCGCCGCGTGGCTGTCGGAGCTCGGCGTCCCGCAGCCGCCCGTACGCACGCTCCCGGTCAACGAGGTCGCGCCCGGGGTGGTGGTCGAGGGTCCGGTGCCGGAGCTGGCCGAGGAGGTCCACGAGCTGCATCGCCGTTTCCACGGCTGAGCAAATATGCCGTTTTACCTGGGATTTGTACTCTCCGTGACAGAGTACGACCATGGTGTTCGGCCGCTCGATCAGGGCCCGGATGACCATCGCGACGGTGGTGGTCTTCGGGGCCGTCGTTCTTCTGGGAGTCCTGGCGATTTTGCTGACCTACCCCGTGCGGGCGCGGTCGGACCTCGTCCAGCAGGCTGACGACGCCAGCCGGCACCTGTCCACGAGCATCACCGAGCACCGGTTCAGCGGCCCCATCCCGCCGCTGAAGGGCGTCTACCTCCTCCAGGTCGTGAACTCCGACGGCCACGTGCTGGCCGCCAGCACCGGGCTCGCCGGCCGGCCGGCGATCACCCGGGCCTGGCCCGAGCCGGGCGACCTGCGGGTTCAGACCCGGGTGTGTTCCGGCAGGTGCATGGTCGTCGTGGGGACGAGCAACTCCGCCAGCGCGTACGGGTCCGTCATCGCCTACGCGGCCCTGCGGGAGCCGTTCCTGCTGAGCTCGCCGTTCCTGCCCCTGGTGCTGGCCGCCTTCGGTGCGGCGCTGGTGGCGCTGACGGGATGGGGCGCCTGGTACGGGGTCGGCCGGGTGCTGGCCCCCGTGGAGCGGATCAGGGCGGGGCTGGAACGCATCAGCGCCCAGGACCTGAGTCGGCGCATCGACGTTCCCGACACGCAGGACGAGGTCGCCGAACTGGCCGCCACGGTCAACGAGACCCTGGAGCGGCTGGAGGACGCCGTGGCGCGGCACCGGCGCTTCGTCTCCGATGCCTCCCACGAGCTGCGGACGCCGATCACCGGGCTCCTGGTGCGCCTGGAGGCGGGGCTCGCGGACCCGCACGAAGGCGATTGGCGGGCGGCGATCAAGGACGCCGAGCGGCTGTCGGACATCGTCCACGACCTGCTCCTGATGGCCCGGCTGGACGCGGGGGTGCAGCCCGAGCAGGAGCGGATCGAGCTGGGGAAGCTGGTCGAGGAGGAGGTCACGCGACACCCCTGCCGGCTGCCGCTGACCATGGACGTGGAGCCCGGGCTCTTCGTCCGCGGCAACCGGCTCCGGCTCGCCCGGCTGCTGACGAACCTGCTGTCCAACGCCGACCGCTACGGGGAATCCCGGGTGTGGATCTCCGTGCGGGGGTGGGCGGACCAGGCCGTGGTGGAGGTGCTGGACGACGGGCCGGGGATCCCGGCGGAGCTGCGCGACCAGGTGTTCGAGCGGTTCACCCGCCTCGATCACACCCGGTCGCGGGACACCGGGGGCACCGGGCTGGGGCTGCCGATCGCCCGCGACATCGCCAGGGCCCACGGCGGGACGCTGGAGATCGGGGACGGCCCCGGGGCCCGGATGATCCTGCGCCTGCCGCAGAGCCTGCCCGCCCCCGACGCGACGCGACTCTAGGACCTGCCGAGCTCGACGGTCTCGGCCACCTCGGCGTGCCGCTCGGCCTCCTCCTGGGTGAACCGCTCCGCGTCGAGCCTGTCGGCGATGTCCTCGTCCTGGCGCATCAGGGAGTCCAGGGACTGGCCCGCCATCTCCAGCACGCCCATCTCCGCGTACGCCTGCCGCAGCCGCGGGCTCCACAGCCCGATGTCCTTGACGCACGGCACGATCCGGCTGAACAGCAGCGACCTGAACAGCCGCAGGTATTCGGAGTGGTCGGTGGCCTCCATGGCCTCGTCGACCTCGGCTTTCGACAGGCCCAGGTTCTCCCAGGTCTCCCGGCCGCGCAGCCGGTCGCGCATGAGGTAGCAGCCCTCGATGACGAAGTCCTCGCGCTCGCGCAGCTCGGTCTCCGACAGGTTCCGGTAGTGGTCGCGCAGCGCCATCCGGCCGAAGGCCACGTGCCTGGCCTCGTCCTGCATCACGTACGCGAGGATCTGCTTGGGCAGCGGCTTGGTCGTGATGTCGCGCATCACCCCGAACGCCGCCAGCGCCAATCCCTCGATGAGCACCTGCATGCCGAGGTAGGGCATGTCCCAGCGGGAGTCGCTCAGCGTGCTGTCGAGCAGGGCCTTGAGGTGCTCGTTGATCGGGTACGCCAGGCCCACCTTCTCCTGGAGGAAGCGCGCGTACGTCTCGGCGTGGCGCGCCTCGTCCATCGTCTGGGTGGCGGCGTAGAACTTCGAGTCGAGGTCGGGGACCGACTCCACGATCTTGGCCGAGCAGATCATCGCGCCCTGCTCGCCGTGCAGGAACTGGGAGAACTGCCACGCCGCGCCGTGCCGCCGCACCTCGTTACGGGTCTGCTCGCTCATCCGCTCCCAGAGCGGGGTGCCGTGGATCGCGATGGTCTGGTCGGGGACGCCCAGGACGTCGTACGGATCGACCTCGAGGTCCCAGTCGATGCGCTTGGTCGAGTCCCACTGCTTGTCCTTGCCCTTCTGGTACAGGGCCAGCATGCGGTCCCGGCCGTCGTCGTACTCCCAGGTGAATCGGCTCGCCCCGGCCATCTCGACGTTCCACGTGGAGAGCTCGGCGGGGATGGTGTAGAGGTCGTGGGTCGACATGGAACCTCCCAAGGGGGTTACGTACACCGTACGTATGTCCGCCTTCCGAGAGTTCCACGTACACCGTACGTACGTCAATAGAATGAGGTATGCCTACGGAGCCCCTCTCGCGAGGCCGCATCGTCGCCACGGCCATCGACCTCATCGAGCGCGAGGGCGCCGACGCGGTCTCCATGCGGCGCATCGCGGCCGAGCTCGGCGTCGGTGTGATGTCCCTCTACAACCACGTGCCCAACAAGGACGCCCTGCTCAACGGGGTGGCCGAGGCGGTGCTGAGCGAGATCGAGTTCACCGACGACCCCGGCGCGCACTGGACCGAGCGGGTGCGCATGCAGGCTCGGGCGTTCCGCCAGATCGCCCATGACCATCCGCGCTCGACCATGGTGGTCGTCAGCCGCCAGCTCCACTCCACGGCCGGGCTGCTTCCGGTCGAGCGGGCGCTGGCCACGCTGCGTGGCGCCGGGTTCGACGGGGCGGACGCGGTCAGGATGCTGCGGATGTTCATCGCGTACATCGTGGGCTCGCTGCTGCGGGAGGTGGGGGTGACGCCCACGTTCGCGCCCGTCCACAACCGGCTCGTCAAGGCCGAGGGAGTCGATCCCGCGCTGTTCCCCGAGGTCCACTCACTGGCGCCGCTGCTGGATCAGTGCGATCACGAGGCGGAGTTCGAGTTCGGGCTGGAGCTGCTCATCCAGGCGATCGAGGTGCACGTGGCGCGCAGGGAGGGCACCCGGTGAGCCCCGGGTGCCCTCTCCCGCCTTCGGCTAGTACCAGTTGTGCGATCTCCAATGTCCCCAGGCGCCGCACGGCCTGCCGTACCTCCCCTTGATGTAGGACAGCCCCCACCGGATCTGCGTCTCCGGGTTGGACTTCCAGTCGCGGCCGGCGCCGCGCATCTTGCCCGCGGGCAGTGCCTGCGGGATGCCGTACGCGCCGGACGAGCGGTTGAGTGCGTGATGGTTCCAGTTGCTCTCCCTGGTCCAGAGACTGTCCAGGCAGCGGAACTCCTGCAGGTTCCACGACCGCTGGACCACCTGGCCCAGTGCGATCCTCTTGTTCTTGTTGGGCGTCGCCACCGCCACCTTGGGCTGCGCCTTCGTCGTCCAGGTCCCGATCCGCACCACGGGCGGGCGGTCGGCCCAGGCCGCGGGTGCCCCGATCGCGGTGAACGCGGTGAGCGCGGTGACACTGACGAGCGCGCGTTTGCTGTCCAAATCGATCCTTGCTGTCGGGTCGCGTGCGGACAGGCGCACTTGCATCGGGCGCCCCTGCCGATCCGCGTCCGTGGCTCGGACGCGGAGGGTCCGCGCGGCCCTCCGGGAATCTGGCACCGCCCGATCCCGCTGGGTGGCCCGAAAGGCGCCGCGACGTGTCCTCTAGCACGATTCCTATTACGTTCGGTCACCGCGGGTCGTCCATCTCGACACGCGGTGGAGAGGTGTTTGCGCGAGCGTGGCGGATAAAAGTCCCTCTCGCAGGCCCGGCCTTGCCCGCCCCGCCGTCCGGCTGAACCGGCCTTGCCGCAAACCGCGACCAACTATGGGGTTTGACCGGGCGGGAGCCGCGGGTAAGCACGGCCTCCCACGACGGGGGATCGGCGGTGGGGTGCCGCCGATCCCCCGTCGGGCCGTTACCGCTGGGCCGGTGACGTGGTCACGTACCGGGCCGTGTTCGCCTCGGCGTCCGTGTGTGACCGCTGGAAGCCCGCCTTCTCCAGGACCCTGATCGAGGCCGGGTTCGACAGTTCGACGCCGGCGCACACCGTGTGCACGCCCGGCGCCGTGAGGGCGAACTCCGTCAGCGCGCGCGCCGCCTCGGGAGCGTAGCCGCGGCCCCGGCGGGAGGCCACGATGCCGTACCCGATCTCCAGGGTGCCGTCGGCGGGCGGCCAGAACAGGCCGATGGAGCCGACCACGAGACCGCCGTCGCGCTCGATGATCTGGCGGTGGCCGTACTCGTCCAGCCACGCGGGGTGCTCGGCGAACAGGCCGGCGATGACGTGGTCACCCTCGGCGGGGAAGTCGTCGGCCCAGTGCGCGGACCGGGTGCCGTGCAGGACGGCGTCGGCTTCGCCGGAGGTCCAGGAACGCAGCACGAGGCGGTCGGTGGTCAGGTCGGTGCCGGCCACCGAGAAGAAAGAAGACACTTGTGACTCCAGGTCGTTGATACGACCGGACCGCGCTCTAGGCTCGCGCGGGCCGGAGAAGGGCACGCTGATGACGACTGCCGGCAGCCATATTCATCAACCTCCTTCGCTCCGGAGCGATCAGGCGCCTCTCGCGCCGCCGCGAGCTTAGCAGCCCCGCGATGGGGCAGGGCGCGAGACCGAATCACGTTCCGGAGGCGTAGGGTGCGGTTCATGAGCCTCACTGACATCCAGCTCCACACCCTCGACGACGCCCCCACCACCTTCGGAGAGCTGGCGGCCGGCAAGGCCGTCCTCGTCGTCAACGTGGCCTCGCGATGCGGCCTCACCCCGCAGTACGGCGCCCTGGTCAAGCTTCAGGAGCAGTACGGCCCGCGCGGCTTCACGGTGGTCGGCATGCCCTGCAACCAGTTCGCCGGTCAGGAGCCGGGCTCGGCCGAGGAGATCCAGGCGTTCTGCTCGACGACGTACGGCGTGGACTTCCCGCTCCTGGAGAAGGCCGACGTCAACGGCCCCGACCGCCACCCGCTCTACGAGGAGCTGACGCGGACCGCCGACGAGCAGGGCGAGGCGGGCGACGTGCAGTGGAACTTCGAGAAGTTCCTGGTGGACCGGGAGGGCGCCGTCGTGGCCCGCTTCCGCCCCCGCACCACCCCGGACGACCCCGCGGTCACGTCCGCCATCGAGAAGCTCCTCTGAGCGGAAAATCCTTCGACGCCTCGCGAGTGGTCGGCGAGGATGATCGGATGATGTCCGAGACGAGGGTCGCCGTGGTGACCGGCGTGAGCAGGCGGATCGGGATCGGCTACGCCATCGCGCGCGAGCTGCTGGCGACGGGCGCGAAGGTGCTGGTGCAGTCGTGGACCCCGCACGACGCCGAGCAGCCGTGGGGCAGCGATCCCGCGGGCATGGACGGCGTGCTGGAGTCGCTGGGCGGCGTCGGCGACCGGCTGCACCACGTGGAGGCCGATTTCGCGGACCCGGCGGCGCCGGCGTGGGTGATGGAGCAGGCGGTCGGCAGGTTCGGGCACGTGGACGTGCTCGTGGCCAACCACGCCCGCAGCAACCGGCAGTCGCTGGCGGAGCTGACGGCCGCCGAGCTGGACCTGTCGTGGGCGGTGAACGCCCGGGCCAGCGCGCTGCTGACGCAGGCGTTCGCGGCCCAGCACGACGACCGGCGGTCCGGCGGCAGGGTGATCCTGTTCACCTCGGGCCAGCATCTGGCGCCGATGCCGGACGAGCTGCCGTACGCGATCAGCAAGGGCGCGATCCACCAGATGACGGCCAGCCTGGCCGACGCGCTCGCGGACCGGGGCATCACCGTCAACACCGTAAATCCGGGGCCGGTCGACACGGGGTGGGCCGACCCCGAGCTCGCCCGGCACGTCGGCCGCTCGCTTCCGGCCGGGCGCTGGGGGCGGCCGGAGGAGGTGGCCCGGGTGGTGCGCTGGCTCGCCTCGGACGAGGCCGCCTGGATCACCGGGCAGGTGATCAACTCCGAGGGAGGATTCCGCCGCTGGGTTCCGTAATCGTGTGATTTCACTCCGTGACGGGTAGGGGTCCAGGCATTGGCCTGACGTCCCGCAGGGAGCACGCGATGACGATCAATCCGTACGCCGGCTCGCCCTTCAGCTATGCCACCGAGCCGGCCGTGGGGCCGTACTCGATCGTGGAGCTGATGCCCGGCGTCCGGAACCTGCTGGACTACACCGGGCTCCAGCCGGGCGAGCGCGTGCTGCTGCTCATGGAGCACACCGTCGACCCCGTCGTCGTCCAGGCCATTGCGGCGGCCGCGGCCTACCGGGACGCCGACGTGCGCATCCTGTCCGTGCCGCCGTTCAGCCCCGGCGGGTGGGACAGAGAGGCGTCGCTGCACATCGAGACGGCCGCCTTCCGCGAGGCCGACCTGGTGATCAGCGGCACCTGGTGGGGCGAGGTGCACACGGCGCCGCTCTTCTTCGACCAGATCAAGTCACGCTCCTCCCGCTTCCTGTCCCTGCACATGACGGCCACCGCGGGGGCGTTGCTCACCGGAGGGCGGCTGCCCGCCGAGGTCTTCTACGCGCTCCTGCGCCGGACGCTGGGGCAGATGTCGGGCGCCCGCTCGATCCGGGTGACGTCCGCGCGGGGGACGGACGTGACGTTCTCGGGGCCGGCGTTCGACCCGGACCCCGGCGCGATGCGGCCCGGGGACTGGCGGCCCTTCCCGTACGGGGGCGCCAACTTCTGGCCGACGGACACCGAGGGCGTCCTCATGATCGAGGACAGCACGGTCACCGGCGTGCCGGAGGAGCCCCTGCGCATCACCCTGGAAGGCAACCTCGTACGCAAGATCGAGGGCGGGGTCGCGGCCGAGCAGCTGCGGCGTTACGCGCCCGGCGGCTTCTACATGCGCCACGGCCTGATCGGGCTCAACCCGAAGGTGCGGGTCGCCGGGGGGAACCAGTTCGAGCGGGAGAAGCACGCCGGGGCCTTCTACTGCGGCATCGACGGACTGACCGACGGGGAGCCGGTCACGACGGGCCCGGGTTTCGCGCACTGCGACTGCCAGGTCGACCGGCCCACCGTGCTGGTGGACGGGGAGCTCTTCATCGAGAACGGGCGCCTGCTGATGCTGGACGAGCCGGAGATCAGGGAGGTCGCGGCGCGGTTCGGCCCGCCGGACGTGATCCTCGACGACAACCCGATCATGATCCTGCCCCGCCGCTACACGGGTGGTGGAGCCCGCTAGCGGTGGGGGCCGCAGCTGCCCCGGATGATGAGCTCCGTCGGCAGGACCACGCTGCGCGGCTTCCTGGTGCCGGCCCGGAGCACCAGCTCCGCCGCCCGGTAGCCCATGTCGCGGCCCGGCTGGGCGATCACCGTCAGGGGCGGGGAGCACAGCTCGGCCCAGGGCACGTCGTCGTACATCACCAGCGACACGTCCCTGGGCACCCGCAGGTCCAGCTCCCTGGCCGCGAGCACCGCCGCCTCACCCAGCACGTTGCCCCCGGCGACCACGGCCGACAGGTCGGGGCGGCTCTGGAAGAGGCCAGAGGCGGCGGCGTAGGCGGAGTCGCGGCTGCCGGTGCCGAACACGACGAGCTCCTCGTCCACCGGCGCCCCCACGGCCTCCCTGAAGGCGTTCACCCGGCTCTCCTGGCCGGGGCCGCCGAGGAAGGCGATGCGCTTGTGGCCCAGGCCGCGCAGGTAGCGCACGGCCGTGCGGATGCCGGCCCGGTCGTCGGCCACCACGGCGGGGATGTCCAGCGGGCGGGCCGGGGCGGCGGCGGAGAGGCCGTCCAGGGCCATGAGGTCGGCCACGGCCGCCGCCCGCACGTCCTCCGGGGACGACTGGAGCGGGAGGCGGTCGGCGAAGACCACCGTCATGCCCGCGCGGAGCGCCGGGGACCAGGTGTCCGCGTCGCCCGACGGAACGGCGATCAGGCGGTCCACGCTCTGCTCCAGGAGCATGCCGACCAGGTCGGCCTCCTGCTCGGGGTCGCCGCCCGTGGAGCCGATCACGACGGGCTCGCCGGCCGAGCGGGCGCAGGCGAGCACACCCTCGGAAAGCTGGCCGTAGAAGGTGTCGGTCAGGTCGGGGACGAGCAGGCCGATCCCGCCCGTGCGGCGTTGGCGTAGGTTGCGGCCCAGGGCGCTCGGGCGGTAGTCGAGCTGGGCGGCGACGGCCAGGACGCGCTCCCTGGTCGCCGCACTGGCCGAGCCGCCCGACAGTACTCTGGACACGGTGGCGACGCCCACACCGGCCGCCTCGGCCACATCCTTGATCGTCGCCCGCCTCTCCATGGAAACGATTCCATCATGGTTTCCGGAAAACGGGAAGACATGCGTTCCCACAAGGGCTGGTCACGCGGTAACCCTTGACACCGATGTCCGTTTCGGGTGAGATGCTTGAAAACGTATCCACGTGAGTGGGTCACGGTAACAACGTCCGGGCCACCGCCCTGGAGCGCGAAGGAATGTCATGGCATCCATCGTTCTGACGAACGTCGACAAGGTCTACGCCGGTGGCGTGAAGGCCGTGAACGGGCTCAACCTTGAGATCAAGGACGGCGAGTTCATGGTGCTCGTGGGCCCATCCGGTTGCGGTAAGTCGACCGCGCTCCGGATGATCGCGGGCCTCGAGGACATCAGCGGCGGCGAGATCGCCATCGGCGAGAAGGTGGTCAACCACCTCCCGCCCAAGGACCGCGACATCGCGATGGTCTTCCAGAACTACGCGCTCTACCCCCACATGACGGTCGAGGAGAACCTCGCCTTCGGCCTCAAGCTCCGCAAGATGCCCAAGGCGGAGATCCAGAAGCGGGTCAACGAGGCCGCCAAGATGCTCGGCCTCGAGACGTACCTCAAGCGCAAGCCGGCCGCCCTCTCCGGTGGTCAGCGCCAGCGTGTCGCCATGGGCCGCGCCATCGTGCGTGAGCCGCAGGCCTTCCTCATGGACGAGCCGCTGTCCAACCTGGACGCCAAGCTCCGCGTCTCCATGCGCGCCTCGCTCAACCAGATGCACGAGCGCCTCGGCGTCACCACCGTGTACGTCACCCACGACCAGGTCGAGGCCATGACCCTCGGCGACCGCGTCTGCGTCCTGCGCGACGGCCTGCTCCAGCAGGTCGACACCCCGCAGAACCTGTTCGACAAGCCGGTCAACCTGTTCGTCGCCGGCTTCATGGGCTCGCCCTCGATGAACTTCGCCACCGCCGAGCTCGTCCGCGACGGCGGCGACGCGGCCGTCACCTTCGCCGACATCAAGCTGTCGATCCCCGACTCGACCTTCACCGACAAGCCGGGCCTCGACCAGTACATCGGCAAGAAGATCATCCTCGGCATCCGCCCCTCCGACTTCGAGGACGCGGCCTCGGCCGGCAACCACGCCAACGGCTGGGCCACCCTGCCGGTCAAGGCGGAGGTCACCGAGGAGCTGGGCTCCGAGATCAACGTGCTGTTCCTGATCGACGCCCCGCCGGTCGAGCACAAGGACACCGTCGCCGCCGCCGACGCGGGTGACGACGAAGAGGCCGCGCTGCCGCTGTCGGGCGACAAGTCCCTGTGGACCGCCCGCGTCAACGCCCGCAGCCACGCCCGTCCCGGCCAGAACATCGACCTGGTCCTCGACACGCACAACCTGCACTTCTTCGACCCCGAGAGCGGCCTGTCGATCGGCCACGAGGCCAACCGCTAGCCGACTCCTGCATTCCCGGCCGTGAGCCTCGCTCACGACCGCTCGGGCCCCCACCGCGACCCCCTCCCGCGGCGGGGGCCCGTTCCATTGGATCCGGTATCGGCCCCGGGCACCGGTACGGGGTCAGCGGCCGATGCTCGACGAGACGCGGGCCTGCAGGCCGCGCGGCACGAGTCTGCCGATCGCGACGATGGCCTTGTAACGCAGGTCCGGCACGCTCACCCGCTTGCCCAGCGCCAGGTCGCGCATGGTCTCCCGCACCACGTCGTCGGCCTTCAGCCACAGGAACCCGGGGATCCCCGAGGTGTCCATCGAGGCCCGCTGGTGGAACTCGGTCCGCACGAAACCGGGGCAGAGCGCCATGATCTTGATGCGCGGGTTGCCCACGTCGCTCGCGGCCGACTCGCTGAAGTTCACCACCCACGCCTTGGACGCGCTGTACGTGCCCCGCGGGAAGAACGCCGCCACCGAGGCCACGTTGACGATCGCGCCCCGGTCGCGCTCCCGCATGCCGGGCAGCGCGGCCAGCGTCAGCCTCAGCACGGCCTCGCAGTGCACCTTGAGCATGCGCACCTCGTCCTCGACCGGCACCTCCAGGAACCGGCCCGGGTGGCCGAACCCGGCGTTGTTGACCAGCAGGTCGACGCCGCCGGCGACCCTGGACTCCACCCTGGCCAGCCCTTCCTCGGTGGCGAGGTCGGCGGACAGCACCTCGACGCCGACGCCGTACCTGAGCTTGAGCTGGTCGGCGCTCTCGGAGAGCCGTCGCTCGTCGCGGGACACCAGGACGAGCGAGAAGCCGTCGGCGGCCAGGCGCCGGGCGAAGGCGGCGCCGAGGCCGGAGGTCGCGCCGGTGATCAATGCGGTAGGCATACCTGAACCCTAATGCCGTGCGAGGATGGGCCTCGTGCGACTCGTGGCGGCCTCGACGGCCCTCGTCCTCGTGACCCTCACCGCGTGCGCGCAGGAGCCCGCGCCGGCCCCGCTCGACCCCGTGGAGAGCGCCGCCCCGACGCCGGAGCCCACCGTTACGGAGCCCCTGGAGCACGGAGAGTTACGCTTCAAGCAGATCGCCAAGCTGGAGCAGCCGGTGGCGTTCGCCGTGCGCAAGGGCGACGACCGCCTCTACGTCGCCGAGCAGACCGGCAGGCTGCGCACCTCCGACGGGGACGTCGTGATCGACCTGTCCCGCGAGGTGAGCGGCGGCAACGAGCAGGGCCTGCTCGGCGTCGCGTTCCATCCCTCCGGCCGCTGGGTCTACCTCGACTGGACCGACGCGCGGGGCGACACCCACGTCACCGAATGGGCCTTCGACGGCTCCAGGGCCACGGCCAGGCGCGACGTGCTCACCCAGGATCAGCCCTACCCCAACCACAACGGCGGCCAGCTCGCCTTCGGCCCCGACGGCCACCTTTACATCGCGCTCGGCGACGGTGGCAGCGCCGGCGACCCCCAGGGCAACGGCCAGGACCTGACGACCCTGCTCGGCAAGATCCTGCGCATCGACCCGCGCGGCGGCCGGCCGTACAAGATCCCGGCGGACAACCCGTTCGCCGACAAGAAAGGCGCAAAGCCCGAAATATGGGCTTACGGGCTTCGTAACCCCTGGCGGTTCGGCTTCGACCGCGGCACGGGAGACCTGTGGATCGGCGACGTCGGGCAGAACGCCTGGGAGGAGGTCGACCACCAGCCGGCCGGGTCACGGGGCGGCGAGAACTACGGTTGGAACGCCCGCGAGGGCAAGAGCCGCTTCCGGGGCGCGAAGGGCCGCGACATGGTCGACCCGGTGATCACGTATCCCCTGGAGGAGGGCGGAAACTGCTCCGTCATCGCCGGATACGTCTACCGCGGCGAGAAGATCCCCTGGCTGCGGGGCCGGTTCCTGTACGGCGACTTCTGCGCCGGCTGGATCAAGGCCGCACCGGCCGATGGGCCGACCGATGGGGCCGAGGTCGGGAAGGTCGAGCAGCTCTCGTCGTTCGGCGAGGGGCATGACGGCGAGCTGTACGCGCTCAGCCTGCGTGGTCCGATCTACCGGATCGAGCCTGCCTGACCCGCTCGATCAGCCCCTCGACCTGGTCGTTCAGCTTGCTGCCCCGGGCCCAGCCCGCGTAGAGGGTGAGGAAGACGACCACCTCGCGCAACTCGGTCTCGGTGAGCTCGCACGAGCGCAGCGCGGTGTCGAGATGGATGTCCGTCTGCTCGTGGAGCCCCTGGCCGACGAGCAGCCCGAGAAGGAGCAGGCGGCGCTCCCGCACCGACAGGACCGTCCTCGACCAGACCTCGGCGAACTGTCGTTCCGCCGTCATGCCGAAGGAGTCGACGGTCTCCATTGCGGGTTCTGACATTGTGCGCTCCCGGGCCGGTCGGAAGGGATCCTCATATCTTTCGCTACTTCCCCAGATGAACCAATGGGGGTTGCATGAACGTTGTAGCCACCTGAACCGCCCCCAGGGTGACCCGCCACGGAGCGCTACGGACCGTGCACAAAGCCTTAATTGATCTGTAACAAGTAAAGCCAAGGCACGGCCAAGATTTGGTCAAGATTTTTCCCTCCGCTTCGCGCTCATTGTGTCGGAAAGCGGGCACAACAACTCCGTTGGTCCGTAAAGCGGAGGTAAGCCCTGGTGAAAAAGGCACGGGGTTTGATCGCGGTCACGGTCGCGATCCTGATGCTGTCCGCGTGCGCCGGACAGCCCGAATTCCATTACGTACGCGACTCGGCGGGCACGACCTACTTCAAGGTGCCGTCCTCGTTCACGCAGCTCAACGCCGACCCCATTGAGCTGTACCTGTCCGGAGACCAGCCGAACTCGGTGGCGGCCCTCCTCCGGGCCCAGCGGGTGTGGTCCACCGCCTTCGACCAGTCCGCGGAGCCGTCCGTCAACCACCTGCTGGGCTCGACGGAGCCGTTCGTCTACGCCACCGTGCACCAGCTCACGGAGGAGCAGCGGGACGCCATCTCACTGAACCGGCTGCGCGACTTCGTGCTGCCGGTGACCTCGCAGATGCGCGAGCTCTACGCGCAGCAGGCCATGGCGACAGGCCAGCCGTCGATGTTCAAGAACTTCGCGCTCCTCAACGACGAGGTCATGACGATGGACAACGGCGCGAGGGGAGTCCGGGTCCGCTTCGAATACCAGATCGGCGAGGACGTCCAGACGTTCGACCAGACCGCCATCCTCGACGAGAAGGGCGCCACGGTCTCCGTCATGCTCATCGGCTGCCAATCCGTCTGTTTCCGGAAGCGCGCCGCCGAGTTCGACAAGATCGAGAGTACGTTCAAGCTGCTCCGGCTGCCTGGATGAGGGAGCACCATTGACCACGACCAATCACCATGAAGGGCTGCGTGCCCCCGGCAGCGGGCCCTCCGACCCCGAATCCGTGACCAGAAAGAAGATGCAGTTCTGGGACCGGAGCAAATTCCTCATCGCCCTGGTGGTGGCCTTCCTCATCCTCACGTGGAAGGTGATGGCCGACTGGCAGGGCGTCGTCGCGTTCCCCGAGGCGGCCCAGAAGATCGCGTACGAATACCCATGGATCTTCTGGCTGCTCGGCGTGGAGGTCGTGCGGCAACTCCACTTCCTGGTCAGCGAGCACTGGTCGGCCTACCACCGCTTCTGGAGCCACCGGGTGTTCGGCGGCTTCGAGCGCTGGACGCACCGGCGGTTCGACGACTGGACGAGGTACCGGCTCTCCCGGGCGCTCAAGGTCACCTTCTTCGTGGTGCTGACGGCCCTGGTGCTGGGGGCGGTGCTGGACGTCAGCCCGTTCGTGGCGGTGATGCAGGCGCCGGCGCTGCTCTGGAACGCGATGCCGTTCCTGATCCAGATCGTCTTCCTGTTCTTCGTGGTCATCATCCAGTTCGTGGGCCTGTTCTGGTTCCTGTCCAGGGGCGGCGTGGAGACGTACTTCCCCGACGACATCAAGACCCGCTTCCACGACGTGTGGGGGCAGGACCACGTGGTCGAGCGCGTCCGGGAGAACATCGTCTTCCTCGAGCGCCCCGACGAGATCGAGCGGCGCGGCGGGTACGTCCCCAGCGGCCTGCTGCTGTGGGGGCCGCCGGGCACCGGCAAGACCCTCATGGCCGAGGCCGTCGCGGGTGAGACCGGCAAGCCGTACGTGTTCGTGGATCCGGGCGCGTTCACGAACATGTTCATGGGTGTCGGCATCCTCAAGGTCAAGGGGCTGTTCAGGAAGCTGCGCAAGCTGGCGCTCCGGTACGGCGGCGTGATCGTCTTCTTCGACGAGGCCGACTCGCTCGGCAAGCGCGGCCGCCTCGCCCAGCAGGGCCCGCCCGGGCAGGGCGGCTTCTCCGGCCTGTCCGGCGTCAACGGCTGCCACGGGCTCAACTACCTGTCCGAGGAGACCCGCCAGGTGCTGGCCTTCCGGGCCGGGCGCGAGTCGCCCGACGAGCCGGGGCGGCGCAACCGCTTCTTCATGGGCGGCGGCATGAACGGCTCGGGCGACCCGGGCACGCTGCAGGCGCTGCTCACCGAGCTGTCCGGGCTCAAGAAGCCGCGCGGGTTCTTCAACCGGCTCGTCCGCCGGCTGCTCGGCATGCGGCCCAAGCCGCCGCCCAAGTACCGCATCCTCGTCATGATGGCCACGAACCGGCCCGACGCGCTCGACGAGGCGCTGCTGCGGCCGGGCCGCATCGACCGCATCTACAAGGTCGGCTACCCGTCCAAGGCCGGGCGGGTCCGCACGTACCAGGGCTATTTCGACAAGGTGTGGCACGAGCTCACCCCGGAGCAGATCGACAAGCTGGCCACGATCACCCCGTACGCCACCGGCGCCACGATCAAGGACCTGGTCAACGAGTCGCTGATCACCGCCATCAGGGACAGCCGCGAGGTCATCACCTGGTCGGACGTGCTGCGGGCCAAGCGGCTCAAGCAGCTCGGCCCGCCCGAGGACGTCGAGTACATCGAGCGCGAGCGGCACGCCGTGGCCGTGCACGAGGCCTGCCACGCCGTCGTGGCGTACGTGACCCGCTTCCACCTCGAGATCGACATCGCCACCATCGAGAAGGGCGCCGACTACCTGGGCATGGTCGCCTCGATCAAGCCCGAGGACCAGTTCACCCGGTGGAAGTCCGAGCACGAGGCCGACATCATGGTCTCCCTGGCCTCGCTGGCCGGCGAGCGGATGTTCTTCGGCGAGGACAACTCCTCCGGCGTCTCCGGCGACTTGTACTCGGCCACGTACCTGACCGCCATGATGGAGTCGTACTGGGGGATGGGCTCCGGCGTCACCTCGCTGCCGGCCCTCCAGGAGCTGGAGATCATGGGCGGCAAGGCCATGCGCAAGGCCCGCCCCGGCGCCGGCGGCGCGATCGGCATCACCGAGCGGGAGCCCGCCAGGAACCAGCCCGACCTGACTCCCGACGTGCTGGGGGAGCGGATCGAGTTCAACCTGGTGCGGATGCTGGAGAAGACCGAGGAGCTGCTGCAGGAGCACCGCAGGGAGGTCCTCTGCGTGGCGCACGCGCTGGAGACGCACAAGACGCTCAACGGCGACGACGTGGTGGCCATCATCCGCCGGGAGCCCGGGCCGCTCATCGACGGCACGATCTACGCCTCCGACGAGCTCTGCCAGGAGCTGGAGGACTACCACCGCGACGCGGCCAGGGCCCACAAGGAGCACAGCCACATCGAGCGGGACCTTCCCGGGCCCGTGGAGGAGCCGGTCGAGCTGCAGCCGATCGCCTACGGCGGTCCCGGCGTGTCGGCCGTCCAGCCGGCGTCCCCGGCAGCGCAGCCCTCGGTGATCCAGGCTCCGCCCCTCATCACGCACGAGGTGAACGGAGAGGTGGCCGAGCGCCCCGAGTTCGTGCCGTGGGCGGCGGCCTCGCCGTCTCCCACGCCGGTGCCCGTCGTGGTGGGGACACCGACCGCCGCCGCGGTCCCGCCTCCGGCGCCGCGGCGCGCGGGCCGGGTCTGGCTGGTCGTCGCCAGCCTGCTCGGGCTCGTGGCGCTGTCCATCATCGCGGCGCTCGCGGTGACGGGCACGGTGGCGGGCGTCGGCACGAACGCGGCCACCTCGACCGTGGCCTCGCCGGGGTTGCTGCTCCTGCTGTTCGTCGTGGTGGTCGCGGTGATCGTGGGCGCCGGGCTCGCGCTCGTCGCGATCAAGGGGGTACGCGCCGCGCAGGCCAAGGCCGAACGCGAACGCGACCAGGCCCACGCCCGCGCCCAGCTCCTGGCGGCGGCGATGGATCCCGACACGGCGATGCGGCTGCTCGGCTACGACGGGAACGGGACGGAGGGCCGCACCTGACACGACGGCTCTGATCGCATGGCGTGGCGCCCCCGGCGCCACGCCATCTTTTTACCTTTGGAGTGCCTGATTAACACGGCGTTCACATTCGGGCAAAAACCGGGAAACGGCCGTCCGTAAGACTCGGCGTGGCTGTGAACACCGTGAAGAAAAGGACCGCCGTGAGCTACAAGGCTGAGTACATCTGGATCGACGGCACCGAGCCCACGGCTCTGCTGCGCTCGAAGACGAGGATCCTCGCCGACGGGGCCGAGCCGCCGGTCTGGGGCTTCGACGGCTCCAGCACCAACCAGGCCGAGGGCCACTCGTCGGACCGCGTGCTCCGCCCGGTGTTCGTCTGCCCCGACCCGATTCGCGGCGGTGACAACGTCCTGGTCCTCTCCGAGGTCGAGGAGATCAACGGCGACGCGCACGTCAGCAACAGCCGCGCTCTGCTCCGCCCGATCGCCGAGAAGTACGCCGCTCAGGAGTCCTGGTTCGGCATCGAGCAGGAGTACACCTTCTTCAAGGGCAGCCGCCCGCTCGGCTTCCCCGAGGGCGGCTTCCCCGCCCCGCAGGGCCCGTACTACTGCGGTGTCGGCGCCGACGCCATCTTCGGCCGCGAGATCGTCGAGCTCCACCTCGACCGCTGCCTCGCCGCCGGTCTGGCGATCTCCGGCATCAACGCCGAGGTCATGCCCGGCCAGTGGGAGTTCCAGGTGGGCCCGGCGGGCCCGCTCGAGGTCGCCGACCACCTGTGGGTGGCCCGCTGGCTGCTCTACCGGACCGCCGAGGAGTTCGGCGTCGAGGCCACCCTCGACGCCAAGCCCGCCCGCGGCGACTGGAACGGCGCCGGCGCGCACACCAACTTCTCGACCAAGGCCATGCGCGAGGGCTACGACGCCATCATCACCGCCTGCGAGGCGCTCGGTGAGGGCGACAAGCCGATGGAGCACATCACGCAGTACGGCGCGGGCGTCGAGAGCCGCCTGACCGGCGCCCACGAGACCGCCCCGTGGAACAAGTACAGCTACGGCGTGTCCAACCGCGGCGCGTCCGTGCGCATCCCGTGGCAGGTCGAGGTGGAGAAGAAGGGCTACATCGAGGACCGTCGCCCGAACGCCAACGTCGACCCGTACGTGGTCACCCGCCTGCTGGTGAACACCTGCTGCTCGGCCCTGGCGAAGGCCGGCCAGGTCTGACCCGCCCGCAAGCGACGAAGAACGGGCCCCTCGCCTCCGAGGGGCCCGTTCTCGCGTTTGATCAGGGCAGGCGGAAGGCCAGGTCGGGCTCGATCTCGGCGACGTCCATCTGGGCCTTCTGCAGGCGGCCCGAATGGTCCCAGTTCATTGCCTGCCAGCGGGTGAACTGGTCGAGCACCCACATGCCGGACTGGCGGCTGCCGTTGCCGGACTTGCCGTTGCCGCCGAACGGGAGGTGGGCCTCGGCGCCCGAGGTCGAGTTGTTGACGCTGACCATGCCGGCCGAGATGCCCTCGCGGAAGCGGAAGGCGTGCTGCGGGTCGGTGGTGTAGATGGAGCTCGACAGGCCGTAGCCGGGCAGGTTGGCCAGCTCGATGGCCTCGTCGAGGGTGCTGAAGGTGGTGACGCCGACGATCGGGCCGAACGTCTCCTCCAGGAACAGGTGGTCGGTGGGCCGGACGCCGTCGACGACCACCGGGTGATAGTAGAGGCCCCCACCGCCGTCGAAGTCGCGGCGCGGGTTGTCCCCCGTAATTTTCCCGATATTTCCGGACACGACCTGGTGGTGGGGCTGGATCCAGGTCAGGTACTCCTCGTACCGATCTGCGAACTTCTGGTCGAGCAGCGGGCCCGCCAGCACGTCCTCCTCGGGGTCGCCGATCCTGGCCTCGCCCACGGCCCGCGCGAACCGCTCCACGAACTCGTCGTGCACGCTCTCGTGCACGATCACCGTGCCCAGGCTGGTGCAGCGCTGACCGGCCGTACCGAAACCGGAGAACAGCGCGCCCTCCACGGCCAGGTCGAGGTCGGCGTCCGGCATGATCACCATCGGGTTCTTGCCGCCCAGCTCCAGGCAGGCCGACTGCAGGTGCCGCCCGGTCAGCTCGCCGATCTTCCGGCCCACCTCGCTGGAGCCGGTGAACCCGACCTTCTGCACGCTCCCTTCGCCGAGCGCCTGCTCCAGGCCCTCGTACGTCGCGGCGCCGTCGGCGAACACGATGTTCAGCACGCCGTCGGGCAGCCCGGCGGCCACGAAGAGCTGGTACATGGCGTGCGCGGAGGCGGCGGCGTACTCGGCGGGCTTCCAGACGACGGCGTTGCCGCAGAGCAGCGCCGGGACCAGGTACCACGAGGGGACGGCGACCGGGAAGTTGCCCGCGGTGACGACCGCCGCCACGCCGATCGGGTTGCGGAACGTGAACAGGTTCTTGGCCGGCATCTCCGACGGGACCGTCTGCCCGTACAGCCTGCGGCCCTCGCCCAGGAAGAAGTCGCACGTGTCGACGATCTCCCGCACCTCGCCGAGGGCCTCGGCGTACGGCTTGCCGATCTCCTCCGTCACCAGATGGGCCAGCCGCTCGGCGTTGGCCTCGACCAGCCGGCCGATGGAGGCGATCACCCGGCCGCGCACCGGCGCCGGCACCTTGGCCCACTCGCGCTGGGCCTCCTTGGCGGTGCGGCAGGCGGCCGCGAACGTGCCGGCGTCGGCCAGCCCGACATGGGCCACGACCTCGCCGGGGCGCGCCGGGTTGGTCGACGGGTACGTGGTGGCGCTTCCCGTCTCCTTGCCACCCACGATGGAAACGATCTGACGGCTCACCGGTGTCCTCCTCGTAGTTCCTTCGGTCAGACAATCATCTCGCCGGAAAAAACCCAACCGGATGTCAGCCGCTCTCCTGGGCGAGCTTGCGCAGCTCCGGCCCGAACCTCGGGTGCGCGAGCGCGGCGGCGAACTGGGCCTTGAGGTAGTTGAGCGGCGAGCCCGTGTCCCACCAGGTGCCGTCGATCACCTGCCCGTACACCGGGTGGTCCGCGGCGTGCCGGTGCAGGGCGTCGGTGAGGTAGATCTCGCCCTGCGGGTTCTCCTGCCACCTGCGCGTCTGCTCGTGGAGCTCCTCGATGACGCCCGGGGTGACGACATATCCGCCGATGGCGGCGTACCGGGAGGGGGCCTGCTCGGGGGACGGCTTCTCCACCAGCCCGGAGATCAGCAGGCGGCCGCCGCCGAGGTCCTCCTTGACGATCGGCACGCCGTACCGCGAGGCGTCCTCGACGGCCATCGGCATCAGGGCCAGCACGGGGGCGTGGGTGGCGTCGTACGCGGCCTTGAGCTGCTTGGCCCTGGGCACCTCGGCCACGAACACGTCGTCGGCCCACAGCACCATGAACGGCTCGTCGCCGATGACGCGGGCGGCGTTGAGCACGGGCGTGCCGTTGCCGTAGGGGCCGTTCTGGTACAGGTACGTGATGTGGGCCAGCGACGACAGCTCCGCCACCGCGTCGGCCAGGTCGTCCTTGCCCGCGGCGCGGAGCTGGAGCTCGAGGTCGGCGTCGGGGGCGAAGTGCCGCTGGATGAGGTCCTTGCGGGACGAGGTGACGATGGTGATCTCGTCGATGCCGGAGTCCACGAGCTCCCGGATGGTGTGCTCGATGACGGGCTTGTCGCCGATCGGCAGCATCTCCTTGGGCAGCGCCCTGGTCAGCGGCAGCAGCCGCGAGCCGAGGCCGGCCACGGGGATGACGGCTTTGTGGACCATGCGTCTCTCCTTGATCGAGCGGCTTGATCGTGCGGGGAGAGAGCCGACGTTACCTCAGCCGTTTTAGTGGGCGGCGAGGGGCCCGTCAAAGGCGCCGGATCTTGATCGTGCCGGGCAGCAGCTGCTCGTTCGCGACCCGCTGACCCGTCCTGAGGATCACGTTGAGATCGGGGTTACCGGCAAGAGGGCTGAGGTCGATCTCCTCTGCCGCGTCCAGGAGACGCAACGTCCGGAGCCGGGGAAGGCTCGCGAGCGGTGCGAGGTCGGGCAGCCGGTCGCAATGATCCACGCCCAACGTGACAAGGTGCTCATGGCCGCGGAGCGGAGTGAGATCCCCGATGTCGATGTTCCTCAGCCAGAGGCTGTGCAGGCGGAAGCGGTCGAGCTCCGCCAGGTCCAAGCGGGTGGGGCCGGTGAGCTGGAGCCTCGTCAGAGCAGGGGAGGACTGCGCCAGAGCGTCCAGGCAATCGCTGACCCCTGTGACGGAGGCCAACGACACCCAATCCAGGTCCCGCATTTCGGCGAACGCCGCCGGCGGGATGGGCAGGCGTTCGCGATGGAGAACCAGCTCACGCAGCTCGGTTTGCCGGGACAGCGGGCCCGCCCAGTCGGATTGGTCGTGCGCCGGAAGTTCCAGTCCGAGCGACTTCAGGCGCGGGATCCGGTCGAGGAAGGTCGGATCGTCGAACTCGACGTTCCAGAGCGTGAGATCGCTCAGTTGCGGAAGTTCGCCGAGAGCCTCCAAGCCCATGGGGCGTGACGTGTCAAGTGAGATAAAGAGGCGTTTCAGCGCAGGCAACGCCTCCACGTCCTTCAGGGAGTCCATGGCGACGTCGCTCAGTTCCAGAGCCTTCAACTGCGGCACCTCTCGCAAGAAGCCGAGATCGGTGAGCCGTTCGTCCAGGTCGACGATCAAGGTCTCGGCCGTCCGCAGGTGCGCCACACCGCGAAGAAGACGGCTGCACGTGACCGTGACGCGGTCCGATTCAGCGAGCACACGTCGTGCGTAGACCTCGGCGTCGTAGTAATTCCAGCCCTCGTTGAGCTGCCTGCGGACTTCCCAGCGTGGATCGGCCGCGTACCCCGCCAGCTTGTCCAGCGCCTCCGGGCCGTTGATCAACCAGGCGGTCCGTACCGTCATGGCCGCTCGCCGGTCGGTCAGGCCGGACAGATCGCCGGGCAGGCGCCGCAGGATCTCCTCGCCCACCGCCGCCAGCACGCCCGCCTCCACCTCCGAGCGCGGCGGGATCACCTCGGCCAGGCACGCCTCGATGCGGTCGCGCAGCTCCACCGGGAGCTCCTGGATCGTCTCCAGGCACCCCGCCACCAGCAGCCGCAGCCGCCGCGCGTGCGGCCCGCCCTGGTCGGCGCGGTCCAGCAGGCCCGCCAGCAGTTCCCTGCGCACGCGGCCGGTCGCGTGCCCGGCGGCCATCACCACGACCTCGCGCCACTGGTCCAGATGCGCGCGTTCGACCGCCGCCTCCACGTCCTCGTCCTCCACGAGCTGGCCCGCCGCGAGGTACTCCTGCACCGTACGGTGCGCGAAGTCGATGCGGCCCGGCACCGGTTCGCGCAGCACGCCGGACCGGCGGAGCAGGTGTTCGAGCACGTCGGCGGCCGGATACGGCATGCGGGTCATCAGGGCCAGCTTGCGTTCGACGCTCTTCAGCGCCGTGGCCTTCGACAGCTCCGACCGGCCCATGGACACCAGCCGCCAGGCGAGGTCACGCAGGATCCAGACCTTCTGGTCGGGGTCCAGGGAGACCTCGTCGGTGATCCGGCGTTCGGCGTCCCGCCGTTCCAGCAGCAGGCTGAGCACCGCGTCGTAGAAGCCCATCCGGTTGCGCGGCAGCTGGGTGCGGCGGTCGAGGTTGAGCGCGCACAACATCGCGGCCAGCAGCGGCGTCGACGCCACGACCCCCAGGTGCGGGTTGGACTCCATGCGGGCCAGCAGCGCGACCTCGTAGCCCTCCAGCTCCTCGGGCGCGCACGGCAGGCTGGGGCAGTCGCGCATCGCCACGTGCCACTGCCGGATGAGCTCCCGCAGGTCGCCGGGCGTCATCGGCTCCAGCGTTGCCGCCGCGAACCCCTCGTCAGCCAGCCACCGCGCGTCCGCCGCGGTCGGCCGCGAGGTCACCACCACGCGCATCCCCGGGTACGCGGCCAGCAGCCGCGACAGCCACTCCCGGACGGCCGGGCGGTGCCGTACCAGCAGCTCGTCCACGCCGTCCACCAGCAGCAGCCCGCGGCCGGACTCCAGCACCCGCTCCACCCACCCGCGCGGCATGCGCCCGGAGACCTCCTGGGCGACGTCGTCCAGGAACGCGGACGGCGCGGGGAACCTGCCTCCGGCGTGGCTGCGGAGCTTGATCATCAGGGGGACGCAGCCGTTCCAGCCGGACAGGGCGCCGGAGAAGTCGCCGCGGGCCGCGGTGACGGCCAGCCAGCGCAGCAGCGTGCTCTTCCCCGAGCCCGCGTCGCCGCGCAGCAGCATGAGGCGTTCGCGACCCAGCGCCGACTCGATGCGCTCGGTGCCGAGCTCCCCTGCGGGGCGGCCGGTGAGCGAGGCGACCGAGAGGCGTTCGGGGGCGCGGCGCCCGCGCTCGCCCGCCGCGACGTTGAGGCTGATGTAGGCGACGCTCAGCGACGTACGGGGCCGGTAGTTCTCCACCCGCACCCCGAACAGCTCCACCTCGTCCAGGGTCCGGCTGACGAAGCCGAGGTAGTGGCGCTGGAACGCGTCGTCGTCCTGGCGGCCCTCGGGCGCCTCCAGCGTTCGCAGGGGCATGCGGGCGAGCAGGCGTTCCATGCCCTCGGCCAGGCCGCTCAGCCGGGCCAGGCTCTCCGTGGCCGCCCGCGGCACGTACTGGGGGAGCTGGCGCATCATGCCCGTCAGGCACTCGACGCACTCGGCGAGCAGCACCCCGTACAGCTGGTCCTCCGCCTCCCCGAGCCGAGGCTCCGGCAGCCGCGAGATGACGCGCCCGGCGAGCTTGGCCGCGTCGGCGTCGGCCTCGAAGAGGGCGGCGTCGGACAGGTCCGCCTGCCGCAGGGCGTGGACCACCTCCAGCAGCACGGCGGCCCGCGCCTGCTCGTCCAGCCCGCGGAACTCCTGTTCCAGCAGCCGGGACAGCCGCCCCTCCACGGCCAGCGCGATGCCCTGGAGCTGGTTGTCGAACTTCCTGGGCGCCAGCCGGTCGCGGAAGCCGCCCTGGATGAGGTCCTTCAGCTCCGACCCCTGCTCCTTGCGCGCGGCCCGGGTGGCGAGCCACTCCCGCATGGCACGTTCGGCGATCGACTTGCCCGCGGCCGTCAGCGCCGCCTCAATGCCTGGCATGCCTCCTATATACCGGCTTTGCTAAGCGGTGAAGTCGGCGAAATCGAAGCCTGGGGACACGACGCAGCTCACCAGTACCGCCTCGTCGGAGGCCGGGCGGGCCGACTGCCACACGCCGCCGGGCACGATCGCCTGGGGCACCTGACCCTTCTCCACGTCGGCCCCCAGCGTGACCACGGAGTCGCCGATCGTCAGGCTCAGCGGGCCGCCGCGGTGCCACAGCCAGACCTCGTCCGACCTGACCACGTGCGGCACCGACTCCTCGCCCGGCTGCAGCAGGAAGTAGATGCCCGTGGCGCTGGCCCGTGGCCCGGGGTAGCCGTCCGGGTGGAAGGTCACGGACGATCTCCACGTCTCCCTGAACCAGCCGCCTTCGGGGTGGGGGAGCAGGTCGAGGGCCGCGGCGACAGGCGGGCGCTCGACGAACGCCACGGGGGCGCCCGTCACGTCCCTGCGCAGGAAGAGGTTCCCGTCAAGGACGAGCTGCCCGTCGAGCGGGCTGGCCAGGGCCGCCGCCTCGTCGGGCACCTGGATGGACGGGCCGTCAGGGTAGGTTCGCAGCTCCACCTAGGAGAGTTTATGCCGATAAATCGGGACAAGATGGGTGGTTCGTTTCCGGTCGATGGGCATCTGGCGGACGGGGCGCGAAATGTCGGTGGAGGTGGCTAGTCTGCGGCAGGTGATCGAACGGTGGAGCCGTGATCAGGTGCTCGCCCTGGCCCCGGACGCGGCGTCGCGGTCGGCCGCGCAGAAGGTGGCGGCGCCCGGGAAATGGTCGGCGTGCGGCACGACGGGCATGGTCGTGTACGGCGAGTGCGAGGGCAGCGGCGCCAGGCCCTACCTCGCCTGCGTCGATCTGACCGAGCCCGCCTACCGGTGCAGTTGCCCGAGCCGGAAGTTCCCGTGCAAGCACGCGCTCGGGCTGCTGCTCATGTGGGCGGCCGACGGGGTGCCCGTCGAGCAGGGCGCGCCGCAGTGGGTGACCGAGTGGGTGGAGGCGCGGGCCGAGCGCGCCGCCAAGGAAGCGGCCAAGATCGAAGAGGCGCGGGCGAAGAAGGCCGCCGAGGTGTCCTCGGGGGAGGCCGACGGTGGGGCTCCCGACGGTGGGGCGCACGGCGGTGGGGCGCACGGCGCCGGGCGGTCCGGTGGATCGTCGCGGTCGGGCGCGGAGTCCGTCCGCCACGGGCGCGTCGCCGCCGGGCTGAGCGAGCTGGAGCGGTGGCTCGACGACCAGGTGCGGCAGGGGCTGGCGGGGGCCGCCGAGCACGAATGGGAGGGGCTGGCCAAGCGGCTCATCGACGCCCAGGCGCCCGGCGTGGCCGGGGTCGTCTCCAGGCTGGTCCGGGTCCGGGCCGACGACGACTGGCCGGGGCGGCTGCTGGAGGAATACGCGCTGATCCACCTGCTCGCCGTCGCCTATCGCCGGCGGGCGGAGCTGCCCGGGGCGCTGGCCGAGACCGTGCTGAGCCGGGTCGGTTTTCCGGTCCCCAAGGAGGAGGTGCTGGCCGGGGCCGCGGTGCGCGACCAGTGGGACGTGCTGGGCCGGCGGGACGAGGAGCAGGACCGGCTGACCGCCCGGCGCGTCTGGCTGCGGGGGCGGCGCAGCGGGCGGGCGGCTCTGGTGCTCTCGTTCGCGCCGCAGGGGCAGCCGCTGGACGCCTCCCTGGTCACGGGTACGACGATCGAGGCCGATCTCACGTACTACCCGGGCGCCGCCCCCTTGCGCGCGCTGGTCGCCACCCGGCACGATCCCGGCGCGAACGACGCCATGCGGTACGGCCCCGGTGCGGGCGACGAAGCCCGATACGGCTCCGGCGCGGACGACACCGCGCGGTGCGGCTCCGGCGTGGACGACGCGGCACGGTACGGCTCTCACGCGGACGATGGCGCCCGATACGGCTCCGGTGCGGGGGGCGCGGTCGCGGGGACGCCGCCTGGGGTGTCGCCGGAGCAGGCGCTCGACGAGGTGGCCGGGGCGCTGGGCGAGGATCCCTGGACCGAGTCGTGGCCGCTCGTGCTGGCCGGGGTGGTCCCGGGGCGCGACTCGATCGGCGGCCTGCCGCTGCATCGCGCGGCCCGCGACCCGTGGCGGCTGATCGCCGTCTCCGGAGGGCGTCCGGTCACCGTGGCCGTCGAATGGACGCCGCGCGGGCTGCGGCCCCTGACCACCTGGGACGACGAAGGAACGGCGGTGATCCTTTGACCAGCTGGGAGGAGCTGGCCTCGACGGCGCTCGTGGGGACCGATCGCAGGCCGTACCAGGGTGATCTGCTCGATGCCGCCGCAGTGGAAGTGGCGCGGCGAAGGGCCGGACGCAAGACCGGCGCGGCCGGGTCGCAGGAGCAGGCGCCCGGCGCGGCCGAGCAGCGGCAGCAGGCGCCTGGTGCGGCCGAGCAGCGGCAGCAGGCGCCCGGTGTGGCCGGGCCGCAGGACGGGTCTTCCGCAGCGTCCCTCGAAGCCCAGGCCGCCCCTGCCGAGGAGCGGGTGGCTGTGGGGAGGCGGGCGGCGGAGCGGCTGGTGCGGATCATGGGCGGCGAGCACGAGCGGCTGCTGCCCGAATGGCTGGCCGCGGCCGCCGCCACCGGCCGGAGGGTGCCGCCGTACGTGCTGCCCGAGCTCCTGGAGAAAGGACGGCGGGATCGCTCGATCCGGGTGCATCTGGGGGTCCTGGCCGGGCAGCGGGGCCGGTGGCTGGCCGGGCTCAATCCCGCCTGGGACTACCTCCTCGAGGAGCCGACCGGGGAGACGTGGGAGCTGGGCGGCGCCGCGGACCGGCGGGCGCACCTGCGTACGCTCAGGACGGCCGATCCCGAGCAGGCCAGGCGGCTGCTGGAGAGCACGTGGGAGCGCGAGACGCCCGACGACCGGGCCGAGTTCGTGGAGGTGCTGGCCGACGGGCTCAGCATGGAGGACGAGCCGTTCCTGGAGAGCGCGCTCGACGACCGCCGCCGGGAGGTGCGTCAGGCCGCCGCCAACCTCCTCACCCGCCTGCCCGGCTCGCGCATGTCCCAGCGCATGGCCGGAAGGGCGCGGGCCTGCGTGACCATCTCCCGGAAGGTCATCGCCGTCGACGCCCCCCACGACTGCGACAAGGCCATGGAACGCGACGGCATCCGTCCCAAACCGCCCAGGGGCATCGGCGAGCGGGCCTGGTGGCTGCAGCAGATCCTCGCCCGAGCCCCGCTGTCGATCTGGGGTCACCCGCCCGCGGCGCTGCTCACGATGAAGATCCCCGACTGGGACGCCGAGGTGAAGGCCGCCTGGGTGCGCGCCGCCGTGCTGCAGAAGGACCCGGAGTGGGCGCGGGCGATGTTCGGCTGGGACCCGATCGCCGACCTCCTGGAGTCCCTGCCGCCCGACGAGCAGCAGGAACTTGCCGCCGATTTCGTGAAAAAGCATGATCTGGACAGTCAGTTGATCATGGTGTTGGGCGGAGTGTCGTCCCACTGGCGCGAGGGCCTGGCCACGGCCGTCCTCCGCAAGATCGTGAAGGTGG
Organism: Nonomuraea sp. NPDC003709; assembly: GCF_040610775.1. Taxonomy (NCBI): domain Bacteria; kingdom Bacillati; phylum Actinomycetota; class Actinomycetes; order Streptosporangiales; family Streptosporangiaceae; genus Nonomuraea; species Nonomuraea sp. NPDC003709. Next base: position 499,819 of record NZ_JBEXMW010000004.1, read on the forward strand.
CCACCACCCAGCCGTGGAACCTCGGCGAGCTGGTCAAGCTGGCCGGCGAGCGCATCGACCCGGCCCTGTTCCCGCTGGCGCTGAGCTACTCGCCCGTGGAGTCCGTCCAGCAGGTGGCCGCCCTGCTGCGTTTCCGTGCCGACATGTACAAGGAGCTTCACCCATGACTGTTCTGCGTCCGCACGCGGAAGACCAGTACGCCGAGGAGCTGGCCTTCCTGGCCAAGGACGACGACCGGCCCAGGCCGCCGGGCTGGAAGCTCTCCCCGTGGGCCGTGACCACGTACATCCTGGGCGACGGAGACCGCATCACCCCCAAATACGTGGGCGCGCGCCGCATCGTCGAGGTGGCCGTCGCCACGCTGGCCACCGACCGCGCGCTGCTGCTGCTCGGCGTGCCCGGCACCGCGAAGACCTGGCTGTCCGAACACCTGGCCGCCGCCGTCAGCGGCGACTCCACGCTGCTCGTGCAGGGCACCGCGGGCACCGCCGAGGAGGCCATCCGCTACGGCTGGAACTACGCCAGGCTGCTGGCCGAGGGCCCCTCGATCGAGGCGCTGACCCCGTCGCCCGTGATGCGCGCGATGGCCGAGGGCCGGGTCGCCCGCGTCGAGGAGCTCACCCGCATGCCGTCCGACGTGCAGGACGCCCTGATCACCGTGCTGTCGGAGAAGACGCTGCCGATCCCCGAGCTCAACCGCGAGGTCCAGGCCGAGCGCGGCTTCAACGTGATCGCCACGGCCAACGACCGCGACCGGGGCGTCAACGAGCTGTCCAGCGCCCTGCGCCGCCGGTTCAACACGGTCGTGCTGCCGGTCCCGGCCACCGCCGAGGAGGAGGTCGACATCGTCGCGCGCCGCGTCACCCAGCTCGGCCGCGCCCTGGAGCTGCCGGAGACGACGACCGGGCTGGCCGAGATCCGGCGGGTGGTGACGGTGTTCCGCGAGCTGCGCACGGGCGTCACCGAGGACGGGCGCACCAAGGTCAAGTCGCCCAGCGGCACCCTGTCCACGGCCGAGGCCATCTCGGTGCTCACCAGCGGCATCGCCCTGGCGGCCCACTTCGGCGACGGCGTGCTGCGGCCCTCCGACGTGGCGGCCGGGATCGTGGGAGCCGTGGTCCAGGAGCCGGTCTCCGACCGGGTGGTGTGGCGCGAATACCTCGAGACGGTGGTGCGCGAGCGTTCCGACTGGCGCGACTTCTACCGCGCCTGCCGCGAGGTGTCATGAGCGAGCGCAGCGAGCGACCCATTGGACACAGTCGCGAAGTGCGCATGCGGCCGACGAAGGAGGACGCATGAGCGCCCTCCCGGTTCCCGGCGGCGCGGGCGGGCCGATCGTCTCGGTGCTCGGCGTGCGGCACCACGGGCCGGGCTCCGCGCGGGCCGTGCGGCAGGAGCTCGAACGCCTGCGCCCCGACACCATCCTCATCGAGGGCCCGCCCGAGGCCGACCCGCTCGTCACGCTCGCGCCCGAGCTGGAGCCGCCCGTCGCGCTGCTGGCCCACGTGCCGGGGGCGCCGGCGCGGGCCGCGTTCTGGCCGTTCGCCGCGTTCTCGCCCGAATGGCAGGCCATCCTGTACGGCGCCGCGGCCGGCGTCCCGGTGCGCTTCTGCGACCTCCCGGCGGCCCATTCGCTGGCCGAGGATGAGGACCGGGGCGAGACCGGGGACGAAGACCGGGGCGAAACGTCCGGTCTGCGGGCCGATCCCATCGGCTCGCTCGCCGCGGCCGCCGGATACGACGACCCCGAACGCTGGTGGGAGGACGTCGTCGAGCACCGCGGCGACACGCCCTTCGAGGTGATCGCCGAGGCCATGGCCGCCGTACGCGAGGGCTACGAGCCGGACGAGCGGGAGGCCAGGCGCGAGGCGTACATGCGCAAGACCCTCCGCGCGGCCCTCAAGGAGGGCTACGGGCGGATCGCGGTGATCTGCGGGGCCTGGCACGTCCCGGCGCTGACCGGCCCGCTCCCGCCCGCCGCCAGGGACAACGCCGTCCTGCGCGGGCTGCCCAAGGTGAAGGCCGAGCTGACGTGGGTGCCGTGGACGTACGGGCGGCTGGCCTCGTGGAGCGGCTACGGCGCGGGGATCACCTCGCCCGGCTGGTACCACCACCTGTTCGGCGCGCCCGACCGGCCCGTGGAGCGGTGGCTGGCCGAGGCCGCCGCGGTGCTGCGCGACGAGGGGCTGGCCGTGTCGTCCGCGCACGTCATCGAGTCCGTACGCCTCGCGCACACCCTGGCCACGCTGCGCGGCAGGCCCCTGGCCGGGCTCGGCGAGGTCACCGAGGCGGCCAGGGCCGTGCTGTGCGAGGGCGACGACCTGGCCGTCGAGCTGATCCAGCGGCGCATGGTCGTCGGCGACCGGCTCGGCCAGGTCACCGACGGCACCCCGATGGTGCCGCTCCAGCGGGACCTGCGCGATCAGCAGCGGCGGCTGCGGCTCAGGCCGGAGGCGCTCGACCGAGAGATCGACCTCGACCTGCGCAAGCCGCTCGACCTCGACCGCAGCCACCTGCTCCACCGGCTCGGGCTGCTCGGCGTCGGCTGGGGCGTGCTGGGCGAGTCGCGCGGGAAGGGCACGTTCAGGGAGACGTGGACGCTGCGGTGGCGGCCCGAGCACGACCTGGCGCTCATCGAGCAGGCCGCGCTGGGCACCACCGTGGCCGGGGCGGCGGCGCAGCGGGCCAGAGACCTGGCCGCGACGGACCGGACGGCCCTGGCGGACCTGACCTCGCTGGTCGAGCAGTGCCTGCTGGCCGACCTGCCGCAGGCGCTGCCCGAGGTGCTGGCGGCGCTGTCGGCCAGGGCGGCGCTGGACACCGACGTGACGCACCTGATGGCGGCGCTGCCCGCGATGGTGCGCGCCCGCCGCTACGGCGACGTGCGCGGCACCTCGGCCGAGGGGCTGGCGGTGATCGTCCGTTCGATGCTGGAGCGGATCTGCGTCGGGCTGCCGGTCGCGGTGACGGGGCTGGACGAGGACGCGGCGGCCGGCCTGCTCAAACACGTGGACGCCGTACACGCGGCCGTCGCGCTCCTCGAGACGGAGGGCACCGGGGATGAGGTGTCGCCGCGGAGCCGGTGGCTGGTCACCCTGCGGGGCGTCAGCGACCGGCAGGACCTGCACGGGCTCATCGAGGGGCGGCTCACCAGGATCCTGCTGGACGCGGGGGAGCTCGACGACGCGGGCGACCGCATGGCCAGGGCGATGTCCAGGGGGCAGGTCCCGGTCAGGGCGGCGGCGTGGGTCGAGGGGTTCCTGGCGGGCGGCGGGCTGCTGCTGGTGCACGATCCGCGGCTGCTGAGCCTGGTGGACGGGTGGCTCACGGGGCTGTCCGGCGATCAGTTCACCGACGTGCTGCCGCTGCTGCGCCGTACGTTCGGCGGGTTCGCCGTCCCCGAGCGCAGGGCGATCGGGGAGCGCGTCCGCTCGGCCGGGAGCGGCGCGCGGGAAGGGCAGCGGCAGGACGTGGACGAGCGGCGCGCGGCGGCGGCCGTGGCGACCGTGCTCGCGATCCTCGGAAAGGACGACGGATGACCGACGACGAGCGCCTGCGCAGGTGGCGGCTGGTGCTGGGCGGCGGCGACGCCGACGGCACCGGGCTCGGGCTGGAGGGCCTGGACGCGCGGATGGACGCCGCGCTGTCGGCCGTCTACGACCAGGGCGGCAGGGAAGGCGGGCTCGGCGCGTCCGCGCCCCGGGTGGCCCGCTGGCTCGGCGACATCCGCTCGTACTTCCCCTCCACGGTCGTCCAGGTCATGCAGAAGGACGCCATCGAGAAGCTCAACCTCACCAGGCTCCTCCTGGAGCCCGAGATGCTGGAGGCGGTCGAGCCGGACGTGCACCTCGTCGGCACGCTGCTCGCGCTCAACCGCGTCATGCCCGACCAGGCCCGCGAGTCGGCCAGGGCCGTGGTGCGCAAGGTGGTGGACGAGCTCGAACGCAGGCTGGCCCAGAAGACCAGGGCCGCCGTGACCGGCGCGCTCGACCGTTCGGCCAGGACGCATCGCCCCAAGCGGGTGGCCGACATCGACTGGGACCGGACGATCAGGGCCAATCTCAAGAACTACCTGCCGGAGAAGAACACCGTCGTCCCCTCGCGGCTCGTCGGCTACGCCCGCAGGCAGCGGTCGGTGCAGCGCGAGGTGGTGCTCTGCATCGACCAGAGCGGGTCGATGGCGGCCTCGGTGGTCTATTCGAGCGTGTTCGGGGCGGTGCTGGCCTCGACGCGGTCGCTCAAGACGTCCCTGGTGGTGTTCGACACGGCGGTGGTGGACCTCACCGACCAGCTGCACGACCCGGTGGAGCTGCTGTTCGGCACCCAGCTCGGGGGCGGCACCGACATCAACCGGGCCATCGCCTACTGCCAGGGCCTCATCACGCGCCCCACCGATTCGATCTTCATCCTGATCAGCGATCTCTACGAGGGCGGCGTCAGGGAGGAGATGCTGCGCCGGGTGGCCGCGATGACGCAGGCCGGCGTCCAGGTGATCGTGCTGCTGGCGCTCTCCGACGAGGGCGCGCCGTTCTACGACCACGAGAACGCCGCCGCGCTGGCCGCGATGGGCGTGCCCGCCTTCGCGTGCACGCCCGACGCCTTCCCCGACCTGATGGCCGCCGCGATCGAGCGGCGCGACATCGCGCAGTGGGCCGAGCGTCACCTCGCGGTGTGAGCCGTCAGGCGGCCGGTTCACCGTGCGCCCCGCCACGGGGCGTCAGTGGCCGGACTCGCCCGGCCTGGCCTTGCGCGGCAGTAGGTAGGCCAGGGCGAACGTCAGGACCAGCAGCCCGACCTCGACCCACACGGTGACCTGCATCGACGAGCCGAAGCTCCACTGGCGCGCCAGCAGGTTGAAGAAGAGCGTCCCCAGCACGGCGGTGCCGAGCGCGCCGCCGAGCTGCTGGATCGCGGTCAGGGTGCCGGAGGCCGACCCCGACTCGTGCGGCTCGACGCCGGCCAGCACGATGTCGAAGAACGGCGCCATGGTCAGGCCCATCCCGATGCCGACGAAGGCGAGGCTGGGAGCGAGCTGCCAGCCGCTGACGTCGACCCCGGCCAGATGGATGGTCAGAGCGAGCGCGGCCGCGCCCGCGGCCATGACGACGGTGCCGATCTGCAGCAGGCCGCGGCCCAGCTTCTCCTGCAGGCCGGACATCGCCAGCCCGAAGCCGACGACACCGCCGAGCGCCTGCGGCAACCCGGTGAGACCGGCCTCGAGCGGCGTGAAGCCGAGGCCGAGCTGGGTGTAGAGGTTGAAGACGAGGCCGAGGCCCATCATGCCGGAGAAGAAGGCCAGGCCGGCGACCAGACCGCCGGTGAAGGCGCGCTTGCGGAAGAGCCCGGGCGTGACCAGCGGGTCCTTGCCGGACCTGGCGCGGCGGGACTCGTACCGGGCGAAGATCGCGAACATCACGATCGAGGCCGCCATGGACACGAACGTCCACACGGGCCAGCCCAGCTCGCGGCCCTGGATGAGCGGGTAGATCAGCAGGAACGAGGCCAGGGAGACGAGGAAGACGCCGACGAGGTCGAGCCTGGTGGCGTTCGAGAGACGGTACTCGGGCAGGAAACGCATGCCGGCCAGCGCGGCGGCCAGGCCGAGCGGCAGGTTGATCAGGAAGATCATGCGCCAGCCCGTGCCGAAGAAGTCGGCGTCGACCAGCCAGCCGGCCAGCACGGGACCGCCCACGGACGAGATCGTCATGACCGGGCCGAACATGCCGAAAGCCTTGCCCAGGTCCTGCGGCGGGAACATCTCCTTGATCAGCCCCAGGCCCTGCGGGAGCATGACGGCCCCGAACAGGCCCTGCAGCACCCGGCTCCCGATCAGCATCTCCGGGCTCATCGCGACCCCGCACAGCAGCGAGGCGGCGGTGAAGCCCAGCGCGCCGATCACGAACATGCGCTTCCTGCCGAACAGGTCGCCGAGGCGCCCGCCGGTGATCAGGCCGACGGCCATGGCCAGGGTGTATCCGGCGCCGAGCCACTGCACGATGCTGTCGCTGCCGCCCAGCTCCTTCTGGATCGTGGGGGCGGCGATCGTGGTGACGAGCGCGTCGAGCAGATCCATGACCTCGGCGGCCAGGATCACGAACAGTGCGACCCAGCGCCAGCGGTAGGGCTGGGTCTCGGTCGTCGCCGCTGAGGCGGTGACTGTCATGGGGGGCTCCTTAAAAACGGTGTTCTATTAACGAACGCTGTTCGCTTCGAACACCGTTTTAGTAGCGAACAGCGTTCGTGTCAAGTACAGTGTTCGTATGGCAACCGAGGACGTCCCGCTCCCCCCGTGGCGTAAGTCGCGCAAGCCTGCCCAGCTGAGGCGGCAGCTCAGCCAGGACCTGATCGTCGAGGCCGGGCTGCGGATCGTCGACGCCGAAGGGTTCGACGCGCTGAGCATGAGACGTGTGGCCCAGGAGTTCGACACGGGCCCCGCCTCCCTCTACGCGCACGTGGCGAACAAGGACGAGCTGCTGGAGCTGATCTACAACCGGGTGCTCGGCGAGATCCGGCTGCCCGAGCGCGATCCGGGCCGCTGGAAGGAGCAGCTGCGGGAGTACATGCTGGAGGTGCACCGGGTGCTGTCGAAGCACAGCGACCTGGCCCGGGTGGCGCTGGCCAACATCCCCACGGGGGAGAACTCGATCCGCATGGGCGAGTTCGTCTTCGGGCTGCTGATCGAGGCCGGCATGTCGCCGAGGGAGGCGTCCCTGTCGATGGACCGTATCTCCCTGTACATCGTCGGCGACGCGTACGAGGGCTCCGTCCACTTCGCCAGGATGCGCGCGGCCGGTATGACCGACCCGCAGGAGTACTTCGAGTCCTTCATCGGGCAGATCGCCGGCTACTACCGGGCGCTGCCGGCGGCGCGGTTCCCGCACATGACCAAGTTCGTGGACGACCTGGTCGCCGACGACGGCGAGCAGCGCTTCCGGTACGGTCTCGAGCTGCTCCTCGACGGCATCGAGGCCCGCATGCCCCGCACGCCCTAGGCCCAATTGCCGAGGGCGGCCTAGGACCCCCGCCGGAGGTGCTGACGTGGGGGTTAGCCCTACCTTGCCCGGTATGACGATGACGGTTGAGAGATCCGCGGCGGGCGTGGTGTCGCCGCAGTACCGGGCGATCAGCATCGGGCTGGTCGCGCTGGTCATGCTGGTGGCCTTCGAGGCGATGGCGGTGGCCACGGCGATGCCCGTGGTGGCCCGCGAGCTGGGCGGGATGCACCTGTACAACCTGGCCTTCAGCGCCACCCTGGCGGCCAGCGTGATCGCGACGGTCCTGGGCGGGCGGTGGAGCGACGTGCGCGGGCCGCTGCAGCCGATCGCGGCCGGCGTGGCGGGCTTCGTGGCCGGGCTGCTGCTGGCCGGGTTCGCGCCGAACATGGAGGTGTTCGTCGCGGGCCGGTTCGTGCAGGGCCTCGGGGCGGGATTGATCCAGGTATCGCTGTACGTGCTGGTCGCCCGGGTCTATCCGGGAAGCATGCATCCCAAGGTGTTCGCCCTGTTCTCGGCGGCCTGGGTGGTGCCGTCCATGGTCGGCCCGGCCATCGCCGGGTTCGTGGCCCAGAACATCGACTGGCGGTGGATCTTCATCGGCGTCTCCTTGATCGTCATCCCGTCGGCGCTGCTGCTCTGGCGCGGCACCGCGGGGCGTGAGGTGAGCGACGGCATCGCCGCGCCCGCCCCCGGCCTCGGCCGCAAGCTCGTCTGGGCCACGCTGACCGCCGTGGCCGCCGCCCTGATCCAGTACGGCAGCGCGCTCGGGCTCGCCGGCCTGCCCCTGCTCCTCGCCGGGATCGTCCTGCTGGCCGTGGCCCTGCCCAGGCTGCTGCTGCCCGGCTCGCTCAGGGCCGCCCCCGGCCTGCCGACCGCGCCCGTGCTGCGTGGCCTGGCCTTCGGCTCGCTGACGGCCGCCCAGGTGCTGATCCCGCTCATGCTGATCAACGAGCGCGGCCTGACCGCCACCGGCGCGGGCCTCGTGCTCACCGTCGGAGCCCTGGGCTGGTCCACCGGCTCCTGGATCAAGGGCCGCGGCACGATCAGCCACCTGACCGCCATCCGCGGCGGCGCCGCCATGATCACCGTCGGCATCGCGCTGGTGACGCTCGTGCTCATCGACTCCCTGCCGCTCGCGCTCGCGTTCGTGGCCATGGCGATCGCCGGGCTCGGCATCGGCGCGCTGCACCCGACGGTGTCCGTACTGGTGCTGGAGATGTCCAAGGAGGGCGAGGAGGGCCAGAACACCGCGGCCGTCGGCGTGGGCGAGTCGGTCTTCACCGTGGTGGCCGTCGCGATCAGCGGCGCCCTGTTCACCGCCACCGCCGAGAACTACGCGATCGGCCTGTCCTTCACCGCGGTGCTCGCGGCCGTGGCCTTTCTGGTGGCTCCCCGTTTTGCCCAGTCCCGTACAGCAGGCACTATGGAGGGAGCCGCGTCATAAAAGGGGGATACATGCCGCGAGTGCGGGAGCTTGAGGTCTTCCGGCTTGTCCTGCCGTTCGGCAGGAAGTCGGAGACTCTGCTCGTGAAACTCACCGACCACGGCGGCATGACCGGCTGGGGCGAGTCGATCGGCCCCCAGCCGAAGACGTGGTCCAGGCTGGAGGAGACGCTGGCCGCCCTGCTGATCGGCGTCGACTGGGAGCACCCCGACACGGTGCCGAGCGGCGACCCGGCGGTCGACATGGCCTGCTGGGACCTGTGGACCAGGATGCGCGGGGTGCCGCTCGCCGAGGCGATCGGCGGCACCCGCACCTCGCTCATGGCCACCGTCCGGCTGGCCCCCGACCCGTCCGTGGAGAGCCTCGTGGCCCGGGTCAACCAGCAGATCTGCGCCGGGTACGGCCACGTCACGCTGGACATCAGGCCCGGCTGGGACGTCGAGCCCGTACGGGCGGTGCGCCAGACGTACCCCGCGCTGACCCTGGCCGTCGACTGCGGCAACGCCTACACCGACCTCGGCCAGCTCGTCGCCCTCGACTCCTACGGGCTGGAGGTCATCGAGCGGCCCTTCGCCGTCGGCGACGTCTACGCGCACGCCTCGCTCCAGGACCAGATCTCCGCCTCGGTCGCGGTCGAGGTCGCCTCCACCGCCCAGCTGGACGACTACCTGACCGTGCGGGCCGCCAGGGTGCTGCTGCTGCGGCCGAACGCGTTCCCCTCGCTGACGGAGGCGCGCCGGGCGCACGACCGGGCCGCGGCGGCGGGCCTGGACATCCAGTGCGCGGGCGGCCAGGGCGCGGGGCTGGCCAGGGCGGCGACGGTGGCGGTCGCGAGCCTGCCGGGCTGCACGCTGCCGTGCGACGTGACGCAGCCGCCGCGCCAGAACCAGATCGTCACGCCGATCGTGGGCGCCAACGCCGGCGTCATCGCGGTCCCGCTCACCCAGTCGGGGCTGGGGCATGACATCGACGAGGCGCGGGTGCGAAGGCTGGCGAAGGACACTTTCCACGCGTAAGGGTCCTACCCGATCATTAGGCCGTGCGACTGACGCGGTGGCGGATGTTATGGATCCTGCTGACAAAGAATTTCCTGTCGTGCTTCCTTCCTGAAGGGGCGAAGCTCCTCATCGGCCTGGCGGCGATCCTCGGCGCCGGCGTCGCGGGCACGCTCCTCAGCCTGGAGGACGGAAGCATCGTGGGAGTGCTCCTCGTGAGCCTCGGTCTCGGGGCCTGCGCGGTCGCCTTCGCCACGGACCGATGGCGGCGCCGGTTCCGGTGGCGCTGTCCCGCGCTGCCGCTGGACGACCAGCCGCGGCTGCGCGAGCTGGTCGCGGACGCGGCGCGGCTCGCGGGCTTCGACGCCGTGCCCGAGGTGCACGTGTCCGCCTGGGCCGAGGTACGGGCGAGTCGGACCAGGCGGGGCAAGCCGATCCTGCTGGTGGGGCTGCCGTTGCTGCTGGCGGCGGATGAGGCGGAGCTGCACACGCTCATGGTCGGGGAGCTGCTCGCCGCCAGGCGGTGGAGCTGGCACGAGCGCTGGGCCGTCCACCTGTTCGTGGCACACCAACCGGACTGGTCCTGGCTGGGTGAGGAGACCGCGTCGCTGCGAGAGACGCACTGGGCCGAGACGCGCTCCATCGTCGGGAGCGAGCGCTTCGCCGCCGGTATGCGGGCCGAGCGGCTGCTGTCAGGCGCCTTCGGCTGGCACACGACCCGTTACGTCGCGCCGTTCTCGGGCCGCGGCGGCGCCGCGGACGTCTACGAGAGCTTCCTGTGGAAGATCCAGAGGGACGGGCTGCTGACCCGCGTCCGGCCCGCGCCCGCTCTTCCCGGCATGGCCGAGGTGACCGACTGGGACACCGCTCAGCCGATCGGCGACGGGGTGGCGCTCATGCCGGTGCCTTCAGGCGTGATGTCGACGGTGCCCCCCAAGCTGGCCACCAGGCTCGGGAAGGTCGTCTCGCACAAGCTGATCGGCCGGGGCGGGTTCGGGCTGGGCATGAGGCCGTTCCGCATGGCGGACCTCCCCGTGGAGGCCTGGGCGCGGGTCGGCGAGTACCAGCGTGAGGTCGTGCTGGAGGCGGCGGCCGAGCTGCTCGGCCGTCAGGCCACCAACCTGGACGTCGTCGAGCTCGTGGTCGCCGGGCGCGCAAATGAGCTTGAATGGTGGCATAAGGAGCAGCCCTGCCCGCATCCCACACCGGGCGTCTGCGTGCTGCTCCCGCTGTTCGACGTGGCGCTGCGGCGCAAGGGATATGTGCACGAGCACACCTTCGCCCAGCGCGAGCTGGTCGGCCCCCTCGGGGACCGGGTCGGCCTGGTGGAGCTGGCCGCCAAGGCGGAGCGTGGCGAGCCGTACGGGATCTTGCTGGGAGGACTGATGACGGGACGGGACGCGGACGCCGACGCCAGCAGGCTGGCCGCCGAGTCGCTCGCGCACGGCGACCCGACCGGCTGGTTCGAGCGGCTCTACGCCGAGTCGGCCAGTGGCGACGCGATCGTGCCGTGGGACTCGCGGTCCCCGCACTTCCTGCTGACGGAGTGGGCCCAGCCCGGCCACGGGCGGGCGCTGGTCGTGGGCGCGGGGCTGGGTGACGACGCCGAGCATCTGGCGGGCCTCGGCTACGAGACGGTGGCGTTCGACGTGAGCGAGTCGGCCGTCCGGCTCGCCCAGGAGCGCTTCCCCGGGAGCGAGGTGCGTTACCAGGTCGCCGACCTGCTGGCGCCGCCCCCGGAGTGGCGGCACGCGTTCGACCTCGTGGTCGAGATCATGACCGTGCAGGCCCTGCCGGAGCCTCTGCACGGCAGGGCCATCGCCGCGATCGCGGAGTTCGTCCGGCCCGGCGGCACGCTGCTGGTGATCGCGTCGGGCCGGGAGGAGGGCGGGCCGGTGTTCGCGCCGCCGTGGCCGCTGACCCCGTCCGAGATCGGGGCCTTCGCGACCGGCGGGCTGGAGAGCGGGAAGGTCGAGGACCTGCGTGACGGCGAGCGTCACCGCCGGCGGGCGGCCTTCCACCGGCCCGCGTGATCAGACGAGGTTGCCCAGGGGGTCGCTCAGGATGGCGTTCAGCGTCGAGACGTAGCCGTTCGCCAGGGCGAGGGAGTTGACGATGCGCTGGCTGACGGTGGGGTACCCGCCGCTCGGGATGAGGCTGGCCGAGCCTAGGGTGACGGCCGAGCCGAGAGCGGTGAATAGGGCGGCGGTGGCGAGCAGGTGAGCGCGTCGGCGCATGCGGACCTCCTGAGTGATGGTTCGAACACCGCTCAGGAGATCACGGCAGGTCAGGGGAGGGCCGCGCCGCCACAGGGGCAAGAGCGGATCTTTACGGTTCGGGCCGCGGCGGAAGACCGATGGGCTCGACCCGCTTCAGGATCACCGCGTACGTGAAGGCGCCCAGCAGGGCCACGCACGAGATCACCGTCAGGGGGACGGCGAAGGACGACGTCCTGTCCGCCAGGAAGCCGATCATGATGGGGCTGATGATGCCGGCGAAGTTCGAGGCGAAGTTCTGGATGCCGCCGATCGAGGCCACGTACCGGTCGGCCGGGGCGACGTCGGCGGGCAGCGCCCAGATGTTGGAGGCGGCGAACGTCGAGCCGGCGTAGGCGACCGAGAGCAGGGCCAGCGCCATCCACGCCTCCGGCACCCAGACCGCGACGCCGATCACCGTCGAGACCAGGAACCCGCCCGCGATGAACGTCTTCCTGACCCGCGTGACCGAGTCGCCCCTGGCGATGCGGCGGTCGGACAGCCAGCCGCCCAGCCACTCGGCGCCGATCGCCACCAGGCCGGGCAGCGCGCCGAACAGGCCGAGCTTCAGCAGGCTGAAGTCGCGCTCCTCCACCAGATAGGTCGGGAAGAACGTGAGGAAGAAGTAGACGACCATGTTGAGGCAGAAGAAGCCCAGCATCATCGCCCAGATCGTGCGGTAGCGGAACAGGTCGCGCCAGCGCATCCTGGCCGCGTCCCCGTCGTCGTCGCCCTCGAAGCGGGCCCCGCCCTCGCGCAGGTACGCCAGCTCCTCCTCCGTGATCTTCGGGTGGTCCTGCGGATCCCGGTACGTCCGCCACCATCCGACGGCCCACGCCAGCCCGATCACCCCGATGATCGCGAACGTCCACCGCCACCCCAGCCACGCGATCAGCCCCGTGACCACCGGCAGCGCGATGACGCCTCCGACGCGCGAGCCGGAGTCCCAGATCCCCGTGGCCAGCGCCCGCTCGTGCCGGGGGAACCACCGGGCCACGACCTTGGCGCTGGTCGTGGCGGCCGGGCTCTCGCCGATGCCGAGCAGCAGCCGTACGCCGAACAGCGCCGCGAAGCTACTGGCCAGCGCGGTCAGCGAGGTGAACAGCGACCACCACACGGAGGCGAACGTGAACGTCCTGCGCGGCCCGTACCGGTCCACGAACCAGCCGGCGGCGAGCTGGAAGAAGTCGTACGACCAGAAGAAGGCCGCCAGGATCATGCCCTCCTCGGTCTTGGAGAGCTTGAACGTCTCGCCCATGAACGGCAGGGCAACACCCAGGCTCGCGCGGTCCAGGTAGTTGATGACGAGCCCGGCGAAGACGTAGCTGATCATGTACCAGCGCAACCGGCCGTGGACAGTGGTTCGGAGGGTTGTGGCCATCGCGATCCTCAGTAATATTTCCTATTGGATATTTCCGCTATGTTGCATACATCGCACGATGCCCGTCAAGTCCCGTCAAGAACTCGGACCGGAGCGTGAAGGTTGGCCAGTGAACTCGAGAAGCGCCTGATGGGCCGCGTGCCGGCGGCCCGGCGGAGCGTTCTCACCGAGGACGTCCACGAGCGCGTCAAGGGCCTGATCATGAACGGCGACCTGGAGCCCGGCGTCCGCGTCAACATCTACGCTCTCGCCAGGCTGCTCGAGGTCTCCCAGACGCCGGTGCGCGAGGTGCTGTCCGCGCTGGAGTCCGAGGGCCTGCTGACCAAGGAGGCGCTGCGCGGCTACTCCGTAGCGCCTCTGCTCACGCCCGGCCAGATCGCCGACCTCTACCAGCTCAGGCTGCTCCTGGAGCCGTGGGCGGCCGGGCGCGCGGCCGAGCTGGTGACGGCCGAGGCGGGGGAGCGCGTGCGGGCCGAGCTGGCCAGCGTCCCGAAGGCGCCCCAGGGCACCAGGTACGAGGACTACCACGGCCTGGCCGACCACGACGCCCGCTTCCACGACCTGATCGCCGAGCTCTCGGGCAGCGGCGCGTTGCGGGAGTCCCTCCGGCGTACCCACGGCCACCTGCACCTGTTCCGCATCGAGTACGCGGGCCGGCGCGACGGCGACCCCACGCTGGCCGAGCACGCCCGCATCGCCGAGGCCGTCGTGGCGGGCAGGGCGGAGGCCGCCTCCGAGGCCATGCGGGCCCACCTCGCCGCCGCCCGCGACCGTTTCCTCCAGCTGGGACCCTGACCTGACCTGGTGCGCGTGGCGGCCTCCGTGGTGCCTTCAGCCGCCGTTCGCGCGCATGCTCTTCGCCGCGCGGGCGGCGGCGCGGCGGATGCCCGCGTACCCCGTGCAGCGGCACAGGTTGGAGGCCAGCACCGCGTCGAGCCGCCGCTCGTCCCGGTCCAGCTCCGGCTCCTCGGCCAGTGCGCCCGCGAGCAGCATGAGGAAGCCGGGGGTGCAGAAGCCGCACTGCAGCGCGTGCTCGGCCGCGAACGCCTCCTGCAGCGGGTGCAGCTCGTCGCCGTCGGCCAGCCCCTCGACGGTGCGGATGTCGGCGCCCTCCACCTGTACGGCCAGGGCCAGGCAGGAGCGGATGGCCGTGCCATCCACCAGCACGGTGCACGAGCCGCACACCCCGTGCTCGCACCCCAGCGTGGTCCCGGTGAGGCCCAGCCGGTCGCGCAGCGCGTCGGCCAGGCTGGTCCGCGGCTCCACGTCGATCTGGTGGGCCCGGCCGTTGACCGTGAGGCGGACGTTCATGGGGTCCCCGCGTGGTGGACGGCTCGGGCGAGGCAGCGCCGTACGAGCGTGGACAGCGCGTGCCTGAGGTAGGCGGCCGGCGCGTGCGGCGCTCCGGGCGGGTCCGCCTCGGCGGCGGCCAGCGCTCCGGCCTCCGCGAACAGCGCCTGCTCCGGCCGCTCGCCCGTCATCAGCCGCTCGGCCCCGACGGCGCGGAGGGGGACGTCCGCCGCGTTCGCGAGCCCGATGCGGACCCACGCGACGCGGCCCTCGGCCAGCCGCAGCATCACCAGGGCGGCGGCCAGCGCGAAGCCGCTGTGGGTGCGGCGGTGCTCGGCGAAGGCCGCGACGGCCCCGGCCGGCGGGCGCGGCAGCAGGACGCCGGTGACCAGCTCCTCCGGCAGGCAGGCGGTCACGAACGCGCCGCGGAACCATGAGCCGGCGGGCACCGTACGCGGTCCCGCGGGGCCGTTCACCTCGATCCCGGCGTCCAGGGCCATGGCCAGCGCGCACCACTCCGACGCCGGATGCGCCCAGGCCAGGCTGCCCGCGAAGGTGCCGCGGGCGCGGATGGGCGGGTGGCCGACGTACGGCGCCACCTGGCGGAACAGCTCGGCCAGCGGGTCGTCGAACCGGGCGCGCTCCAGCTGGGCGTGCCGGACCAGCGCGCCGACGTGCACGGAGCCGTTCTCGACCGTGACCTGCGAGAGCCCGGGGATGCGGTTGACGTCCACCACCAGGGCCGGGCGCGTGGTCCGGTAGCGCAGCTCGATGAGCAGGCTCTGGCCGCCGGCCAGCACTCGGCTCTCCGGCCCGTGCTCGGCCAGCACGGCCACCGCCTCCGGTACGGAGGCAGGCGCGACGTAGTCGAATTGTGCCGGTTTCATGTCCCCCATCCCGGGCATCCGATATCGACGTTGGTACCGAAAGCGGGGGTGTCCAAACATTGCGGTACATCGGGATGCCGCTCGCGCGGCGGGAGGATCGCGACCTGGTCACCGGACGGGCGCGCCGGGTCGCCGATCTGGAGATCCCGGGCACGCTGGAGCTCGCGTTCGCCCGCAGCCCGGTGCCGCACGCGGTGATCCGCGGGATCGACGTCGCCGCCGCGCTCAAGGAGGAGGGGGTGGCGGGCGCGTGGTCGGCCGCCGACCTGCCGTACCTCGCCGCCCGGTCGGTGCCCGGCGAGGAGGGCATGCCGCCGTGGCCGCTGCTCGCCACGGGTCGCGTCCGCTATCCGGGGGAGGCGCTCGCGGTGGTCGCGGCCGGTACGCGCGCCCAGGCTGAGGACGGTGCCGAAGCCGTCCGGCTGAACCTCGAGCTGCTGCCCTTCACCCGCACCGACACCCCTCGCGCGTCCGGCGCCCCTGGCACGTCCGGCGGCTCCTTGGCGGCGGGGACGCCCCGGCTGTTCGGCGATCCTTTGGCGGCGGAGGCGCCCCGGCTGTTCGACGACCGCGACAACCTGGCCGCCGAACGCACCTTCGGCCGCCCGGCCGACGACGTGTTCGCCACCGCCCCGGTCGTCGTCGAGGCCGCCTACCGCGAGCAGCTCATCCTCCCCACGTCCCTGGAGCCACGGGCGATCCTGGTGGACCCGGGACACGCGCACCGCCTCACCGTGTGGGTCTCCCACCAGGCCCAGCACCGGCTGCGCGACGCGCTCGCCGCGGCGCTCGGGTACGACCGGGAGCGGATCCGGGTGATCGTCCCGGCCACCGGCGGGGCGTTCGGCGCCAAGAGCCAGACTTACCCGGAGTATCTGGTCGCCGCCCTGCTCGCCGTCCACCTCGGCCGCCCGGTCCGCTGGTGCGAGGACCGCGCCGAGGCCATGCTGGCGGGCCCGCGCGGCCGTGGCCAGCATCAGCGGGTACGGCTGGCGGCCGACGAGGACGGCACCTTCCTCGCGTACGAACTGCTCGTCGACGCCGACATCGGCGCGTACCCGCACATCGGCGCCTTCGTCCCCATGATGACCGGAGCGATGAGCACCGGCGCCTATCGCACACCCCGGGTGCACACGCGCGTCAGGTGCGTGCTCACCAACACCGCCCCGACGACCTCCTACCGCGGCGCCGGCCGCCCCGAGGCCGCCTACGCCCTCGAACGCACCGTGGACCGGCTCGCCCGCCGGCTCGGCCTGGACCCTGCCGAGCTGCGCCGCCGCAACTTCATCCGCCCCGACCAGTTCCCCTACCTGACGCCGACCGGCCGCACCTACGACTCGGGCGACTACACCGCCGCTCTCGACCGGGCCCTGGCCGCCGTCGGCTACGACGAGGTCCGCGCCGAGCAGGCCCGCCGCCGCGAGGACGGCGGACGGCCGCTCGGGGTGGGGATCGCCACGTACGTCGAACGCTCGGGAGGACCGCCGGACAGCGACGAGTTCGGGAGCGTGGAGGCGTGCCCGGACGGGACGTTCATCGCCCGCGTCGGATCGACGTCCACCGGTCAGGGCCATTTCACCGCGTTCGCGCAGGTGGTGGCCTCGGTCCTGGACGTGGAGGTGGGCCGGGTCCGCGTCGTCGAGGGCGACACCGGCGAGGTCCCCTACGGCTTCGCCACCTTCGGCAGCCGGTCCATGCAGGTGGGCGGCGCGGCCCTGTGGCGCGCCGCCGAAGCCCTCGTGGCCGCCGCCCGCCGCCGCTGCGCGGAACTCCTGGGGGTGGGGGAGGAGGACGTCTCGTACAACGCGGGCCGCCTGATGGTGGGCGGCGACCCCCACACCGGCCTCCAGAGCGACACCGAGGAGGGCCCAGCGCCCCTCGCCGAGACCGGCCCCCTCCCGGGCCCGCCCGTCGCCGAGCCCAGGCCTCTCCCGGGGCGGCCCTTCGCCGAGACCGGCCCTCTCCCGCGCCTACCCACCGGCGAGACGGCGGGGCCGCCCAACGTCGAGGTCGGCCCCCTCCCCGGGCTGCCCATCGGCGAACTGGTCGCCCGCACCGGCCCCCTGCGCGCCGACGAGATCGTCGCCCCACCCCAGGCCTTCCCGTACGGCGCCCACGTCGCCGTGGTCGAGGTGGACCCTGACCTGGGCACCGTCCACGTACGCCAGTTGGTGGCCGTGGACGACTACGGGGTGGTCGTCAACCCCATGATCGTCACCGGCCAGGGCCACGGCTCCATCGCCCAGGGCCTCGGCCAGGCTCTCTACGAGCAGGCGGTCATCGGTGAGGACGGCCTGCCCTACGCCTCGACCCTCCTGGACTACCTCCTGCCCACCGCTGCCGACATGCCCCCGGTCACCCTCCTGGAGACCGTCACCCCCAACCCCAACACCCCCTTGGGCGCCAAGGGCGCGGGGGAGGCCGGCTGCATCGGCATCCCCCCGGCCATCGTCAACGCCGTCTGCGACGCCCTCGACATCGACCACGTCGACATGCCCCTGACCCCCGCCGCGGTATGGGCGGTCACCACCGAAACCCGGTAGGCGAGCCGGAACCACCCGCGTGGTTCGCCGACGCGTCTAGGTCGTGGCGAGTGCCGCTTCGATACCGGGGACGCGCTCGTGCAGCCAGTCCCCGCCGCACTCGTACTCCCACATGAGAGCCAGCAGCATGTAGAGCAGCCGGTGGTTCGCCAGGTGCGACGGCGCGTCGTCCGGAATGCCCGCCGGGAAGTACGCGTCGAGCATCGCGCGCTGCAAGCCGGGCTCGCGGAAGTCCATCCTGGCCAGGTCCAGCCATGGGCCGGCCGCACCGCAGTCCGCCCAGTCGATGATCCCCTCGACCCGGGACCCGGCCGACAGGACATGCCGCGGGTGGAAATCACCGTGCACGTACACGCAGGGCTGATCCCACCGACGTTCGTCCAGGAGGAGATCCCGGCATCGAGCATGGAGCGTCGGGGTCAGGATTCCGGCATCGGCGACAGGGCCGAGCCGATCCGCCAGCCCCGCGACCTGATCAGCCCATGGTGCCGCACCGGCGCATGGTGGCGAGCCGGACGCCTCCTTGAAAAAGCCCGCACCCTGCACAGGAAGTGAGTGCACGGCCCGCAGCAGCCGTCCCACCTCGGACGCCGCCTCGCGCGTCGCGACCCCCGGCTCACCGGAGACGAGCCGCGTCACCAGGTACGGGATCTCCGCGTCCGGCGCCCCGGCGATGACCTCGGGGACCGGAACGCCCCTCTCCGACATGGACCGCAGAGCCCATAGCTCCACTTCGACCTCGCGCGCGGCGGCGGCCTTGAAGACGGCGCGTGCACCGGACCCCAGCGTCACCGCGGCGACCGTGTTGGCCGCGAACCCGGACAGCGGCTCATACCCCGTCACGTGTTGGGACAGCAGGCACTCGATCACCTCTGCGTCGATGCGCCCGGCATCGCTCACCGCTGCCGGCCTCCTCTCATCGCAGGCTCGTCACGCGACGGACCGCAAGAAGGCCAGCGTGCGGGAAAGCAGCAGCGCGGCGGCGTCCGGGTCGTAGGAGGTCAGCGTGCGGTCGGCGAAGTAGTGCTGGTCGCCGGGATAGAGGAACAGCCGACCCTGCCCGGCCGACTCGACCACCTCCCGAGCGAAACCGATGTCGCCCTCGCCGACGAAGACGGGATCGGCATCCATGCCATGCACCTGGACCGGCACGCCGTCCGGCCAGGCGTCGCCGAACTCCGAGAGCGGTGCACAGGCGTAGTACAGCAGCGCGCCCCGCGCGCCCGATCGTGTCTGCGCCAGCTTCTGCGCACAGAGCACACCGACCGAGAAGCCGGCATAGACCAGGTCGGAGGGCAGGTTCTCGACCGCTTGGGTACCACGCTCGATCACCGCACCGAAGCCGAACTGCTGGACGTAACCCATCCCCTCCTCGATGCTGCCGAACGTGTGGCCCTCGAAGAGGTCGGGCGTGTGGACGATGTGCCCGGCCTGGCGGAGTTCATCGGCGAACGCGGTGGTGCCCGGAGTGAGCCCCAAAATGTGATGGAACAGAACAACGGTTGCCATATCAATGCAGCATATTCGGATGTCCTCGCCCGCTCCGGTTTAGGGTTCGCCACTCTCGCCTCGGTGGCGTTCAGTGGGAATGCGCTGGTCTGGCTGACGGTTATCGAGTCCACGCTGATGGTATTCGCATTTCCC
The DNA here is from genome assembly GCF_040610775.1 of Nonomuraea sp. NPDC003709. Lineage (NCBI taxonomy): Bacteria > Bacillati > Actinomycetota > Actinomycetes > Streptosporangiales > Streptosporangiaceae > Nonomuraea > Nonomuraea sp. NPDC003709. The sequence goes on from NZ_JBEXMW010000004.1 coordinate 519,253, forward strand.
GCGCTGCTTGTGGCGCTGACGGGCAAGTGGCCTGGACGCCGGTTCACCCAGACCGTGATCGCGCTGCCGATCACAGTGATCGAGCCCATGTCGACAGTCAGCGACACCACTTCACCATGATGAGGCAAGGGTTGCCCGGCCACACCTCGCCGATGCCAGCCCGGGGAGACCGCCATCAAGTGGATTTCGGCCGCCTCCGCGAAATGCCGCCGGTACAGCAGGACGCCGATGGCCTCTGCGCCGGCGTGAGCCAGGAGGCCGGGAAGGCAGGTCGCCGACTCCACGTATTCCGCGTTGGCTTCCGGGATCCCGAACCACGTCGGCAACCGGTCAAGGAGCCTTGCGGTGACCTCCCCCAGCTCGGCGGAGCCGGTGATGCGAGATATCTGGAATGCCGCGGGCTCATCCATGTTCGGAGGATCGCATCCGAACTTCTACCGATGCACGTCGATTTTCGGGATGCGCCACGCCGACCTCCGTTGAGCCGCAGCGCTCATAGTCAACTTTGGTGAACAGCCATCGATGACTTTCGCGGGCAGACCCCGGCCACCGGCGACTCCTAACGTTCTGCCCATGCTCAACACACTCATGGCGCTTGCCGTCCTCACGACGCCGGTCAGCGTCGCGACGCCGCAGCCGTCCCTGCCGTGGAGCTCCTGCCCGGTCGCGAACGCGCCCGAGCTCCAGTGCGCGGACCTGTCCGTCGCCCTGTCGCCCAAGAGCGACCGCACGATCACCCTGAAGGTGGCCCGCCTGCCCGCCACCGGCGCGAAGAAGGGGTCCGTGCTGGTCAACTTCGGCGGCCCCCAGGGGTACCAGATCGCCTCGCTGGGCTCGCGTACGCAGATCTTCGACAAGATCCGTACGTCGATGGACGTCGTGACCTGGGACCCGCGCGGCTATCCCGGGCTCAGCGGCGCGGTGCTCCAGTGCGACTGGGGCTTCGTGCGCACCCCGGCGTTCCCCGCCGACCAGGCCGGGTTCGACCAGCTCGTCGCGGCGAACAAGGCCAGGGGCGACAAGTGCCGTACCACCGACCCCGAGCTCTTCGACCACATGGACGCGGCCTCCGACGCCCGCGACGCCGACGCCATCCGTAAGGCGCTCGGCGAGGACAAGATGAACTTCCTCGGGCTGTCGTACGGCAGCACGATCGCGCAGTCCTACGCCCGGCTGTTCCCGCAGCGCGTACGCACGATGTACCTCGACGGCGCCGGCAACCACAGCCCGCGCGACTGGGACCGCGAACTCGACTCCATCGCCCGCGACAACGAGCGCTTCATGGACCGGTTCTTCGCCTGGGCGCCCGCCGGGACGGAGAAGCGCTGGCGGGCGCTGATCGCCAAGGCGGACCGCGAGCCGATCCCCGCCCCGAAAGCCGACGCCCGCTACGACGGCACGCAGTTGCGCTCGCTCGCGTTCCTCAAGCTGCGGCCCGGCCCCACGCGATGGGGTGACGTCGTGGCGGCCATCACGGCGGCCGAAGCCGGCGACGCGTCAGGCTTCGCGCTGTCGAGCCGCCAGCCGTATCCGGGCCTGCCCGGCGGCGGGGTCAAGGAGTGCCTGGACTTCCCGCGCCCGGCCGGCCAGCGGGACGTCGCGCGCACGGTCAAGCGGCTGCGCGCCATCGCGCCCCATACCGGCGCCGCTTTCCCCTTGGCCTGGCACCTGCCGCTCACCTGCGCCGGCTGGCCGACCCGGGTGACCAACCCGCCCACGCCGATGCCCCGTACGCTGCCGCCGCTCCTGGGCGCGGGCACCTGGCAGGACTACGGGTCCACCCGCCGAGTGGTCGAGCAGGTCCCCGGCAGCCGCACCATCGAACACGACGGCCCCGGCCACAACCTCTTCGGCGCGATGGCCAACCCCTGCGTCATCGACCTCGTCAGCAAGTACGTCACCGAACGCCGGCTGCCGTCCCGGGGGACCACGTGCCCGTGAAGCGACGCAAAGGGAGACGCTGGTGGATCGCGGGCGCCGCCGTCGCGGTCCTCCTCACCGCCGCCGTGGTGGTGACGGCGATCGCCTTCCCGTCCGTCGCGGCCACCACCTGCCCCGGCTGTTACGGCCTGGAACGGCTCCAGCCCGGCGTGTACGCCGAACCCGGCCTGCCGCCGGACCGGCGCCGGCACGTGAGCGAGGTCGTCGAGCAGGCGAACCAGCGGGTGCGTGACTACTTCGGCGGACGGAAGAGCGCTCCGGACCTCCTCGTGTGCCTGTCCGACGACTGCTACCGCAGGATCGGCGGCGGCCGCGAACGCGGCATCGCCGTGCTCAACCGGTCGGTGATGCTGTCCCCGCGCGGCGTCGATCCCGTGATCGCCTCGCACGAGATGACCCACGTGGAGCTGCACGCCCGTCTCAACGGCGCCGACGTCCCTCAGTGGTTCGACGAGGGGCTCGCCGTCCTGGTCAGCGACGACCCCCGCTACCTCGCGCCGACCGGCGACCGGTGCCTGGCCGACTCCCGTCAGCCCCTCCCGGTCACGCTGGACGAGTGGCTGCGGGCGGCATCGGCGGATCCCCAGATGTACGCCAAGGCCGCCTGCCAGGTGAGTCGCTGGGCGGGAACGAACGGCGGGAAGGAGGCCGTACGAACTCTCGTCGAACGGCTGTCAGCCGGACAGGCCTTCCCCGACCTCCGGATACCGGCCTGACGAGCGCCTGGCCCTGCACCGTCGAAGGTCAGGGAAGGCGAGCGAGCAGCTCGCGCCCGGAATCCCATCGGCCCAGCCCGCTCGCGGAGTTGATGTGGCCCGCCGAGCCGACGCTGACATGGTGGAGCCGCCAGCCGGCGGCCAGCCGCGAGGCGACCTCTGGGGAGCAGTAGGGGTCGTCGTCACTGGAGACGACCAGGCCGGGCACGTGAAGAGGGGCCGCGTCCACCGCGGTGAAGGTGGGGGCCTCGGCAGGGAAGTTCGGGCCGGTGTTGTCCGGCGCAACGACCGGGCGGTCGCGCGGATGCTGCTGGCCGCCGTGGACGCGCTCAACCGCTACTTCTGCAGTGAGCCGTACAAGCTGCCGGGCTGATCGATCCGCACGTTCGGAGGTTGGCCACCGCGGACGGGGGAGGGTTCTCCTTCAGGCCAGGGCGGCCTCCAGCAGGAGGGTGCCGGCGCCCAGCAGGGCCGCGTCCCGGCCGCCCCGGGCCGGGGCTATCTCCAGGTCGCGCGTCGCCAGCGGCAGGCAGCGTTCCCACACCGCCGCCCTGATCGAGGTGATCAGCGGCTCCGCCGCCGACAGGCTGCCGCCCACCGCCACCACGTCCGGGTTGAAGAAGTTCACCAGCACCGTCAGGACCTCGCCGATGCGGCGGCCCGCGGTTCGGGCCAGGCTCGTGGCCTCCGGGATGGCGTCGTTGACCAGGGTGACGATGTCCGCCGTGCGGGTCACCTCGATGCCGGACTCGCGCAGGGCCGCCATGAGGGCGGCGCCGCTCGCGTACGCCTCCAGGCAGTCCGGATGCCCGCAGGCGCACACGACGGAGGAGTCCGAGCGCACCCGCACGTGGCTGATGTCGCCGGCCGCGCCCCTGCCCCGGTGCAGGTGGCCGTTGACGATGACGCCGCAGCCGATGCCGGTGCCGGCCTTGACGATCATGAGGTTCTGGCTGCCGGGCCACCAGCGCGCCTCGCCCGCGGCCATCAGGTTGGCGTCGTTCTCGACGAGGATCGGCAGGTCGTAGCGGGCGGCCAGGTGGTCGGCCACCGGGAACTCGTTCCAGCCGGGCATGCGCGAGGGCGTCACCACGCGCAGGCTCGACGGGTCCACCGGGCCCGGGATGCCGGTGCCCACCCCCCGCAGGGGGACCGACGGGGGCACGTGGGCGGCCAGCAACTCGTCGAACGCGTCCGCGATGTGGTCCAGGGTGACCTGCGGGCCGTCGGCGATCTCGCAGCCGCGTTCCTCGATCACGAGCGGCGTGCCGCTGAGGTCCAGCAGGCCGAGGCGTACGTGGTGGGCGCCCAGGTCGGCGACGGCCAGCACGCCGGCGCCGGGGGAGAGCCGCAGCCGGCGCGGACGGCGGCCGCCGCGCGAGGTGCCCGAGCCCTCCTCGGCCAGCAGGCCCGCGTCGATGAGCTCCTCCACGCGCAGCGACACGCTGGACGCCGCCAGGCCCGATAAGCGCGCGAGGTCGGCGCGTGACTCGGCCTTGCCGGTGGCGACGAGTCTCAGCAGGTCGCCCTGTGCCCCCTGCACGGGCAGCCGCTGCTTCATGTGAGATACCTACCATGTTCAGACTTAGGCCGACAACGTATTGACTTGCTACGAAATCTCCCACTACGGTCCGGCCTATCTTCGAAATCGAAGGAAGTGACCGTTCATGAAGAGGTTTGTCGCCCTCGTCGCCGTCTCGCTGTTAGGGCTGGCGGCCTGTGGTGAGTCGAGTAGTCCCGCCGTGCCCGGAGCGCCGTCCGAGAAGGGCAGCGACGTCCTGGCCAAGGCGCCCGTCGCGGCGGCGGCCGACATCCTGCCCGGCTCCACCATGGAGAAGATCAAACAGCGCGGCGAGCTCCTCGTGGGCGGCTCGCTGGACGCGCCCCTGCTCTCCCAGCAGAACCCCGCCACCGGCGAGGTCGAGGGGTTCGACGCGGACATGGGCAAGGCGCTGGCCAAGTACATCCTGGGCGAGCCCAAGGTGAAGATCGTCAACTCGGCGTCGGAGACCCGGGAGGCGCTGCTGGCCAACGGGACCGTGGACGTCGTCTTCCAGACGTACACGATCACCGAGGAGCGGGCGAAGCAGGTGGCGTTCGCGGGCCCGTACTACACCTCGGGGCTGACGATCGCGGTGAAGAAGGGCGCGACGGGCATCGCCAAGCCGGAGGACCTGAACGGCAAGAAGGTCCTGGCGGGCGCGAACACCCCGGCCATCCCCGCGATCAAGAAGCTGGCGCCGCAGGCGGAGATCATCACCTTCGGCAGCGACCCGGAGTGCGTCCAGGCGCTCAAGCAGGACCGGGGCGTGGCCTACGTGCAGGATGAGACGATCCTCATCGCGGACGCCAAGAAGGACCCGTCGATCGAGATCGTGACGAAGCCGTTCACCGTGGACCCGTACGGGATCGGGCTCAAGCACGGTGACGACCAGTTCAAGAAGTTCGTCAACGACTGGTTGAAGAAGACCCAGGACACCGGGGTCTGGCAGGACATCTGGAAGAAGTCCATCGGCACTGTGGTGACCGGCGACGCTCCCCAGCCGCCGCAGATCGGCTCCGTGCCGGGGTCCTGATGTCCGTTCTCCTCGATCACCTGCCCGAGCTGTGGCAGGGGCTGATCGTGACGTTCCAGCTCACCGCCGCGTCCTTCGCGGGCGCGGCGGTGCTGGGGGCACTGGTGTGCGCGCTGCGCGTCAGCCCGGTGCGGGTGCTGCGCGCCATCGGCACCGCGTACGTGGAGTCCTTCCAGAACCTGCCGCTCCTCGTCCTGCTCGTCCTGGCCTTCTTCGGCCTGCCGGAGATCGGCGTCAAGGCCGAGCCGCTGGTCACCGCCATCGTGGTCATCGCCGTGTACGAGGCCGCGTACGTCGGCGAGGCCCTGCGCTCCGGCGTGAACTCGGTGGGCAGGGGGCAGGGCGAGGCGGCGCGGGCGATCGGACTGACGTTCGGCCAGTCGCTCAGGCACGTGGTCCTGCCGCAGGCGCTGCGCACGGTCGTCCAGCCGCTCGGCAACATCTTCATCGCCACCACGATGAACACCGCCCTGGCCGCAGCCGTCGGCGTCGTGGACCTGACGGCCGCCGCCAACCGGGTGAACCTCGTCGAGGCGCAGCCCATCCCGATCTTCGTCGGCGCGGGCCTGGCGTACGCGCTGATCGCCGCGGCGGTGGGATTCGCCACCGGCCGGCTCGAACGCAAGCTGGTGATCCTGCGGTGAGCGTCCTCTTCGACGAGCCCGGACCCAAGGCGCGCGGGCGCATCCGCGTCGCGACCGTGCTCGGCGTCCTGGCCGCCGTCGCGCTCGCCGTCCTGGCCGTGCGGCAGTTCGCGGCGAACGGGCAGCTCGACGCCGCCCGCTGGCAGCCGTACGCGACCTGGCCGATGTGGCGCTACCTCCTGACGGGACTGTGGTCCACGTTCCTGGCGGCGATCGTGTCGGCGGCGCTGTCCATGGCGTTCGGCCTGGTCCTGGCCCTCGGGCGGCTCTCCCACCGCCGGTGGATCCGAGTCCCGGCCGCCGCCTACGTCGAGGTCGTCAGGGTCGTGCCGGCGCTGCTGCTGGTGTACGTGGTGCTGTTCGCGCTGCCACGCTACGGCCTGGACCTGCCGCTGTTCTGGAAGCTGGTCGTGCCCCTGACGGCCTCGAACGCGGCCGCCTTCGCCGAGATCTTCCGCGCCGGCATCAACTCCGTCGAACGCGGCCAGACCGAGGCGGGCCTGGCCGTCGGCCTCACGCCGCTCCAGACCATGCGCCTCGTCGTGCTGCCCCAGGCGGCCCGCCGCGTGCTGCCGTCGATCGTCAGCCAGTCCGTCGGCCTGCTCAAGGACACCTCGCTGGGCTTCGTCGTCAGCTACGGCGAGCTGCTCTACAGCGGCAAGGTGCTGGCGGCCTATAACGGCCTGCTCATCCAGACGTATCTGGTCGTCGCATTGGTCTATCTTGCGGTCAACGTGTCCCTGTCCAAGCTGGCCCGCACGCTGGAAGCGCGCCAGCCCGTCACTTTCAGGAGGAGAGCCGCTCGTGCCTGACTACGCCGTGCTCGCCGAGGTGATCCGTTCCGGATTCGTGGAGAGCGTCCATTACGGCAGCGCCGTCGGCCTGGATCCGTCCGGGCGTGCCGAGGTGGTCCTCGGGAAGGTGGACGCGCCGGTGCTGCCGCGCTCGTCCGCCAAGCCGTTCCAGGCGCTGGCCTGCCTCACCGCCGGCGCGGCGCTGGCGGGGCCGCGGTTGGCCATCGCGGCGGGCAGCCACACGGGCGAGGACTTCCACGTGGAGCTGGTCCGCGAGATCCTCGACGACTACGGCCTGGACTTCGGCGCGCTGGCGTGCCCGCCGTCGTGGCCGGAGGACGCCCCCACCATGTACGGGCTCATCAGGCAGGGCGCCGACCAGTCCCGCGAGCGCATGAACTGCTCCGGCAAGCACGCCGCCATGCTCGCCGCCGCCGTGGCCAACGACTGGGACGTGCCCGGCTACCTGTCGGCCGGCCATCCCCTGCAGCTCCAGGTCCGTTCGGTCACCGAGGAGCTGGCGGGGGAGAAGACCGCGCACGTGGCGGTGGACGGCTGCGGCGCGCCGCTGTTCGGCCTGTCGCTGACCGGGCTGGCGCGGGCCGTGCAGGGCCTGGTGCTGGCCGCGCCGGGCAGCGCGCCCCACCAGGTCGCCGACGCCATGCGCGCGCACCCCGAGTACGTGGGCGGGACCGGGCACCAGAACACCGAGCTGATGCGGGCGCTGCCCGGCGCCGTGGCCAAGGGCGGCGCGGAGGGCGTGCTGGTGGTGGCCCTGGAGTCGGGTCACTCGGTGGCGGTCAAGGTCATCGACGGCAGCCCGCGCGCCACCACGGCCGTCGCCCTGGCGGTCCTGCGGCGCATGGGCTGCGACGTCTCGACGGCGGCGGCGTTCGAGCAGGTGGACGTGCTGGGCGGCGGGGCCCCCGTGGGCCGGATCGTCGCCCGCGGGTAGGCCGCGGGAGGCCGGAGCGTCACGGGAGGTCAGAGCGAGCCGTCGCAGCCGTCCGTGATGCCCTTCGCCGGGCTCTGGCCGGCCTTCTTGGCGGCCGCCGTCTTCTTGGGAGAAGGGCCGGCGGAGGCGGTGGCGGCGACGGGCGGCTTGGTCTCGCCCGAGTCCCGCATCGCCTTCGCCGCGATGGTGCGGATCCTCTCCCAGTCGGGATAGCCGGTGTTGATCAGCGGCGGCACGAACTGCACGCTCGTCACCTTGGCGTTCTTGACCTTCAGCGCCAGCGGCACCAGGTTCTTGAGCATCCCCCGCGGGATGTCGGTCCTGATCAGCTCCTTGGTGGCCAGCGCGATCCGGTTGAAGCGGGCCAGCACGGTCGCCGGGTCCGCCTGGGTGAGCAGCGCGCCGAGCACGCAGCGCTGGCGGCGCATGCGGGTGTAGTCGTCGCTGAACGTGCGCGAGCGGGCGTACCACATGGCGTCGGCGCCCTTGAGCTTGCGCGTGCCGGCCTTGACCAGGCCCTCGTTGTACTTGCCGAACACCACGTCCTGCTCGACGGTGATCGTGATGCCGCCGATGGCGTCGATGAGGCGGGCGAAGCCCCACATGTTGACCAGGGCGTACCAGTCGACCTTGACCCCGAGGGTGTAGCCGATCGTGTCCATCAGCACCCTGGGGCCCTGGTGCTGCTTGCCGCCGAAGATCTCCGGGTGCGCGTCGGCGTACTCCCAGACGCTGTTGAGCAGGTCGCTGCGCCCGCCGCCGGGGTCGGGCGGGAGGCGGAAGCCATTGGGGAAGTGCTGGGCCATCGGCGTGCCGGGGCGGAAGCGCACGTTCTCCAGGTTGCGCGGCAGGCTGAACAGCACGGTGTTGCCGGTCTTCACGTCGACGCTGGCCAGGTTCATGCTGTCGGTGCGGACGCCGATCCGGTTGTCGTCGGCGTCGCCGCCCAGGAGCAGGATGTTGACCCGCTGCCGCCCCGCCCACGGGTCCTCCGGCCGCTCCGCGGCGGCGGCGTCGGACGGCGGGGCGTCGGACGGCGTCTCCTGGAAGATGTCGTTGACCGTGCTCTGCAAGGTCCACACGTACTGCGTGACCACGCCGAACGGGAGCACCACGGCGACGGCGAGGAGCCCCGCCAGCGTCCCGGTGACGATCTGCCCGCCTTGTGGCAGCCGCCCCGGCCGCAGCACGATGAACGAGTGCACGATCACGGCGAACCAGGTCACGCCCAGCACGGCGGCGCTCACGATGATCGTCGTCATCCGCTCGATGAGCGTGCCCACCAGGTTGTCGGTCGTCAGCGCGAACGCGACCAGCGCCAGGAGGCCGATGACGTAGCAGGAGATCAGGGCGAGGCCGGTTTTGCGCCAACCGGTGCGCAGATGGGCCGCCCCGGGCGCCAGCGCCGCCAGCGCCAGCCATCCGAGAACCGCTCCGGCGCTCGAGGGTTCCTTTGCCTGCCGCACGCCTTCCCCGTTTCCCCGAATTTACAACCCTAGGCCTCTTACAGAGGCGGCAGCCTACGCACCTAATACGAAATATGTCTTTATCGGAGGATGAACATCAGTAGCCGAACAGACTTCACCGAAATCGCGTACGAAGTCGCCGACCAGATCGCCACCGTCACATTGAACCGCCCGGAGCGGCTGAACGCCTTCACCTTTGCGATGCGCGGAGAGTTGATCGAGGCGTTCGACCGCGCGGACGCCGACGACGGGGTGCGCGCGGTGGTGGTCACCGGGGCGGGCCGCGCTTTCTGCGCCGGGGCGGACCTGAGCGGCGGCGGGGACACCTTCGCGCACGGCGCGGACGGCGCACGTGGCGAGCTGGTGGACGGGGTGCCGCGCGACGGCGGTGGCACGGTCGCGCTCAGGATCGCCCGCTCGCTCAAGCCGGTCATCGCCGCGATCAACGGCCCCGCCGTGGGCGTCGGGCTGACGATGACGCTGCCCATGGACGTCCGGCTGGCCTCGGCGCAGGCCCGGTTCGGGTTCGTGTTCGCGCGGCGCGGCATCGTCACCGAGGCCGCGTCGAGCTGGTTCCTGCCCAGGATCGCCGGCATCGCGCAGGCCATGGAATGGGCCGCGACCGGCCGGATCTTCCCCGCCTCTGAGGCGCTCGAAGGGCGGCTGGTCTCGCGGGTGTATCCGCCCGAGGAGCTGCTGCCGGCGGCGTACGCGCTGGCCCGCGAGATCGCCGACAACACCTCGGCCGTCTCCGTGGCCGCCATCCGCAGGCTGATGTGGTCGGGCCTGTCGGCGTCCTCGCCGTGGGAGGCACACGCGGCCGACTCGCGCGTCATGGCCGAGCTGGGCGGCGCGCCCGACACGGTCGAGGGGGTGACGGCGTTCCTGGAGAAGCGCCCGGCGGACTTCCCGATGCGGGTGAGCGAGGATCTGCCGCCCGGTGTCCCGTCATGGCCGGACAATCCTTATGGTGTCTAGCATGTACGAGATCAACGTGCTGCAGCTGCCGGACGACTTCGAGGGCGAGGTCGTCGCGACGCTGGTCTCCAGGAAGGCGGGATCCCGCAGGGCGGTGCTCTACCTGCACGGGTTCACCGACTACTTCTTCCAGGACCACCTCGCCGACCACTACATCCAGCGCGGCATCGACTTCTACGCTCTCGACCTGCGCAAATACGGGCGTTCGCTGCTGCCGCACCAGACCAGGGGCCTGATCAGGAGCGTCACCGACTACTTCCCCGAGATCGACGAGGCCGTCCGCATCGTCAGGCAGGACCACGACGAGCTGACGATCAACGCCCACTCGACCGGCGGCCTGGTCGCCTCCCTATGGGCCGACCGGGTCCGCGGGCGGGGGCTGGTGCAGGGGATGGCGCTCAACAGCCCGTTCTTCGACCTGAACGTGCCCGCCCCGCTGCGCCTGGCAGCCGACCTGTTCAAGACGCCCCTCTCGTACACGCGGTGGGCGCTCCCGCTGGGGATCAGCACCGTCTACGGGCAGACGCTGCACCGCAGCGAGGGCGGCGAGTGGGACTACGACCTGGAGCTCAAGCCGCTGGGTGGCTTCTCCGTGCACGCCATGTGGCTGGCCGCCATCCGCCGGGCGCAGCGGCGGCTGCAGGCGGGGCTCGCGGTGGACGTGCCGGTCCTCGTGCTGGCCTCCACCAACGGGCTGCGGGTACGCGACCTCGTCCCGGAGGCCCGCTCGGCGGACATCGTGCTCGATCCCCAGCACATCGCCCGCTGGGCCACCTCGCTCGGCCCGCACGTCACGTGCGTGCGCATCCCGGACGGCCTGCACGACCTGGTGCTGTCGGCGGAGCCGGCGCGCAAGCAGGTCTTCGCCGAGCTGGACCGCTGGATGGACGCCTATGTCTACCAGGGGAAGGAGAACAGCCCGTAGTAGGCCGCCGCCACCAGCAGCAGCCCCGTGCCGCCCAGCACGCCGGCGACCGCCACGTGCTGCCAGCGGCCGGGCCGCATGCCCTCTCGCAGCGCCGACACGAACGCCGCCACCGCCGTCACCTCCTGGATCAGCATGAGCGCCGCGAGCAGCCGCACGATGAGCCAGCCGGCCAGCACGGCCGGCCAGGCGCCCGCCTGGTTGACCGAGAACAGCACCAGCAAGGTGATGAACGCGATCACCGAGGCCAGCAGGCCCAGGCCCGTCCAGACCATCCGGCTGAGCCGGCGTCTGATCGGGGGCCACAGCCTGGCGTTCGTCTCGGCGGGGACCTGGGGACGGCCGCGCAGGCGTACGACCATGGCCGCGACGGGGCCCGCCACGTAGCCGACGGCGGCCAGGCAGATCGTCAGCCCGAGCATCGTGCCGCCCGCGTACCAGGGGGCGGCCGGCACGTCGCTGGCCTCGAACCGCTGCACCGGCGTGGCGCCCGCCATGTGCAGGGCGGGCCGCGCGGTGCCGGGCAGGCCGGTGATCCAGTTGGCCAACGTTTCCAGGTAGCCCTTGGTGAAGGGGCCGCCGTTCACTCGCATGGCGTGGTCGCCCTTGGCCATGAAGCGGATCGTGTAGTCGTCGTTGCCCGCTCTGTTCATGCCCTTGACGAGCGCCTGGGTGGACTCGACGAACGGGATCGAGGGGTCGGTGGTGCCGTAGAAGGCCAGGACCGGCTGTTTGATCCCGCTTAATGCCGGCAGCGCGTCATATCTGAGGAAGTTGAAGCCGACCCCGCCCATGGCCCTGGTCAGCAGGTCGCGAGCGCCGATCGGGGCCCGCAGCCGGAGCAGCTGCTCGTTCAGCGCCCAGGCGACCTGGCGCAGCGGGGAGACGTTCGGGGACGACACCAGGATCACGAACCCCACCGCCGTGCTCTTCGCCGCGGCGATCGGCACCACCCAGCCGCCCTCGCTGACCCCCCACAGGCCGATGCGGGCCGGGTCGACCTCGGGACGCGTGCGCAGGAGCTCCACCATGCGCAGGGCGTCGTCGGCGAGCAGCGAGAAGTCCCGCTGGCGGAAGTTGTAGCCGACCGTGCGCTTGTCGAACGCGATCGTCACCACGCCCGCCTTGGCCAGGAACTCCGCCTGCGGCGTGAACTCCGTCCGCGACCCGTTGCCCGACCCCGACACGAACACCATCGCCGGATGCCGCCCGGGCGTCACCGGCAACCGGAGCGTTCCGTCCAGGCGTTGACCCTCCGCCGAGACGGAGATCTCCTCCCTGCGGACGGGATCGACCGCCACCACCGGCCGCAGCTCGCTCGTGGGCTGCGCCGGGATCGTCTGGAAGGCTGGATCCACCTTGAGCGGCGGCGGATCGAACGCGGGCGGCAGCACGTATCCGACCGTCGCGAGAGCCACCAGCACCAGACCGGCGGCGACGCTCAAGGTGCCACGGCCAGTGCGCATCGGCCTCCCCATGTGCGTTGGTTTGCCCGCCGATCTTCTAGCCTACTCCCGGCCTGCGGGACAGATGAGGCCGCATTTGTCGGTGAGAGCTGTTAGCTTCCTGCGACATGCGGATCCTGCACACCTCAGACTGGCATCTGGGGCGCTCGTTCCATCGCGAGAGCCTGCTCTCGGCGCAGGAGGCGTTCGTCGACCACCTGGTGGAGACGGTCCGGGCGGAGCGGGTCGACGTGGTGGCGGTCGCGGGCGACGTCTACGACCGCGCGCTGCCGCCGGTCGACGCGGTCGCGCTCCTGGACTCGGCGCTCGGGCGGCTGCGCGCGGCGGGGGCGCGGGTGGTGCTGATCAGCGGCAACCACGACTCGGCGCTGCGGCTGCGCTTCGGCTCGGGCCTCTTCGAGGCCGCCGGGGTGCACGTACGCACCTCGCCCGACCTTTCCTGGGAGCCGGTGCTGATCGACGACGTGGCCTTCTACGGCATCCCCTACCTGGAGCCCGAGCTGGTCCGCCACGCCTGGGAGCTGCCCGACCGGAGCCACACGGCCGCCCTCACGTACGCGATGGACCGCGTCAGGGCCGACGCCGCCCGCCATCGCGCCTCGGTGGTGCTGTCGCACTGCTTCGTCGTCGGGGGCCAGGCCAGCGACAGCGAGCGCGACATCAGCGTGGGCGGGGTGGCCCACGTCCCGCTGTCGGCCTTCGACGGGGTGTCCTATGTCGCGCTGGGCCACCTCCACGGGCGGCAGCGCATGTCGGAGACGGTGCGTTACTCGGGGTCGCCGCTGGCGTACTCGTTCTCGGAGGTCGGCCACGTCAAGGGCTCGTGGCTGGTCACGCTCGGCTCGGGGGCCGACTTCGTGCCGGCGCCGGTGCCGCGGCCCGTGGGGCGGCTGCGGGGGGACCTGGAGGAGCTGCTGACCTCTGCCCGGCACACCCCGTACGAGGACCACTGGCTGCACGTCACCCTCACCGACGCCGTCCGCCCCAAATCGGCCATGGACCGGCTCCGCGCCCGCTTCCCCCACACCCTCGCCCTCTCCTTCGACCCGGTCGGCGCCGCGCCCGCCGCCCAGCCCGTACGGTTGAGCGGGCGGCCGGAGGCGGAGGTGGCCCTCGATTTCGTCAGGGAAGTACGCGGCGAGCCTGCCGCACGTGACGAGGAAGACCTGCTAAGACAGGCCATCGAGGCGTCGAGGGTGAAGGAGACGATGGCGTAGATGCGGCCGCACCGGCTCTCGCTGACGGCGTTCGGGTCGTTCCCGGGCACCGAGACGGTCGACTTCGACGCGCTGGCCGAGGCTGGCCTGTTCCTGATCCAGGGGCCCACGGGGGCGGGCAAGACCACCATCCTCGACGCGCTCTGCTTCGGCCTCTACGGTCAGGTGCCCGACCCGCAGCGCAACGACGCCCGCAGCCTCCGCTGCGACCACGCCCCGCCGTCGGCCGGGCCCTCGGTCACGCTGGAGGTCACCATCCGCGGGCGGTTACTCCGCATCCAGCGCTCGCCGTCCTGGCAGCGGCCCAAGCTGCGCGGGACGGGGTTCACCGAGGAGAAGCCCAAGGTCGTCGTCTCGGAGCGGCGCGGGTCGGAGTGGCAGGGCCTGACCACCCGGCTGGACGAGGCGGGCGACCTGATCGGCGGGCTGCTGGGCATGAACGCCGCCCAGTTCTGCCAGGTGGCGATGTTGCCTCAGGGCAATTTCGCCAAGTTCCTGCGGGCCGAGGGGGAGGAGCGCCGCAGGCTGCTGGAGCGGCTGTTCTCGGTCAAGGTCTTCACCCAGGCGGAGTCGTGGCTGGCCGAGCACCGCAAGCTGGCCTTCCGGGAGGCGCAGGAGCTCCGGCAGGAGGTCGACTTCGCCGTCCAGCGGGTCGAGGAGGCGGCGGGCGACGACCTGGACGAGGCCTCCGAGCCCGAGGACGATCCCCTGCGGTGGGCGGGGGCGCTGCTCGACGCCGCGCGGGCCGTCGTGGGCCGGGCGGGCGAGGAGCACGAGACGGCCGGGCAGGCAGCGCGTTCGGTGCGGCTGCGGTTCGAGCAGGCCGCCGCGCTGGCCGACCGGCAGCGCCGGCACGCCGAGGCGCTCACCATGCGCCGCACCCTTGACGAGCGGGCGGACGAACGGGCCGACCTGCAGGCCATCCTCGACGACGCGGCCAGGGCCGACCGGGTGCTGCCTCTGATCACGGCGGTCAGGCAGCGTTCGGAGGCCGCCGCCAAGGCACGCGCCCTCGCCGCCGACGCCCTCGCCCGGGCCCGCCCCCTCCTCGCCCGGCAGGCGGCCGACGCCACCGGCCACTCACCGGGCGGCTCGGCTTCGGAGGGCTCAGCTGTCGTCGGGCCCGTGCCGGGCGGGTGGCCGACGGGTGAGCCGTCGGCGGCCGAGCTGGCCGCGCTGGAGCGGGAGCGGCAGGCCGAGATCGCGCGGCTGTCGGAGCTGCTCACCGAGGAGGCCCGGCTGTCGGTGGTCCGGCGTGACCTGCTGCGCGTGGAGGAGGAGCTGGCCGAGCTGGTCGGCGCCGACGAGGCCGTCAGCGCGCGGCTGGCCGCCCTGCCCGCCCTCATCGAGCGGGCCGAGGGCAGGCTGGCCGAGGCGCGCATGGACGCCGCCAGGATCCCGGCCGCGCAGGCCGTACGCGACGCCGCCGCCCACCTGATCGAGATCGACGACGAGCTGGCCAGGCTGGCGGCCGAGCTCGACGCGCTGGCCCAGCGCGAGGCCGAGGTGTCCGCCGCCGAGGCCGAGCTGCCCGAGCGGATCGCCGACGCCGCCGCGGCCCTGGCCGACGTGCAGACGCAGGCGGCGGCCATCCCCGCGGCGGCTGCGGGCCTCGACGCCGCCAGGGCCGCGCTGGAGGCCACCCACCGCCGCGAAGCCCTCGCCGCGGAGCTGGAGGCGGCCGCCGCCGCTCACCAGGCGCTCGTGGACCACGCCCAGGCGCTCCGCGAACGCTGGCTCGACCTGCGCCAGGCGCGCATCGACGGCATGGCGGCGGAGCTGGCCCGTGACCTGTCCGACGGCCGGCCCTGCGCGGTCTGCGGCTCCGACCACCACCCCGATCCCGCCTCCCCGGTCCCCAGCGCGCCGTCGGCCGACGACGAGCACGAGGCCGAGAGCGCCCACGAAGCCGCCCTGGCCCAGCGCGAGGCCGCCGAACGCGCCCTGGCCTCCCTGGAGTCCCGGCACGCCGACGCGGTCGAGGCCACCGGGGGTCTGGACGTCGATACGGCCGAGGCGCAGGTGCTGGGGGCGGAGCAGGAGCTGGCCCGCCTCGAGGCGGTGGCCGACCGCGAGCCCGCCCTGGCCGCGGCGCTCGAACGCGTCGAGATCGAGCGCGAACGGGTCAGGGACCAGGCCAGGGAGATCGCCGAGACCCTCGCCGGCCACCGCGCCCACCACACCCACCTGGAGTCCGAACGCACCCGCCTCCTCCAGACGACCCTGCCCACCGGAGACCCGGACCCGGAGTCAGTCCCGGTGGACGGGCGGGGTGTGCTGGCGCGGGCCGAGCGGGAGTTGCGCAGGCTGCGGGCGTCGGCGGACGGGGAGCCGGTGCTGGCGCGAGAGGCGGCGGCGCTCGGCCGGGAGCGCCTGGAGCTGGAGGAGGAGAGGCGCCGGGTCGAGGCGCGGCTGGCCTCGTACCGCACCCGCCATGAGGAGCTGAGCGGCGATGCCGGACGGCTCGGCGCCCGGCTGGACGCGGCGCGGGGCGACGATCCCACCCTGACCGCGCGCCTGTCGAGGCTGCACGACGAGGCCGGGCTGCTGCGGGAGGCCCTGGAGGCCACGCAGGCGGCGATGGCGTCCATCGACGAGCTGGGCAGGGCCCGGCGGGCCGCGGAGGAGGCGGCGGCCGAGGCCGGGTTCGCGGATGTGCCGGAGGCGGAGGCGGCGTTCCGGAGTCCCGTGGAGCGGGAGCGGCGGGCGGAGGCGCTGCGGCGGCTGGACGACGAGCACGCCGCCGTCACGAGCGTCCTGGCCGACCCCGAGCTGGTCGCGGCAGCCGCCGCGCCCGCGCCCGACCTGGCCTCGATCGGGAGCGAGCGCGACCGGCTGGAGGAGGCGCACACGAGGCTGTCGAGCGCGCGCGACCGGGCCGTGGCCAGGGCGGAGCGGCTGGCCCAGCTGCACGGCGAGCTGTCCGATCGCATCGAGCGCTGGCGCCCGGCGGCCGAGCGGCACCGGCTGGCCGAGCGCATGGCGGCGCTGGCCAGCGGCACGTCCGGCGACAACCAGTGGAGCATGAGCCTGTCGTCGTACGTGCTGGGGGAGCGGCTGCGGCAGGTGGTGGACGCCGCGAACGAACGGCTCGACCACATGTCGGCAGGCCGCTACCTGCTGCGCCACGACCTGCGCAAGACGGCCGGGTCCCGGGGGCGCTCCGGGGGCGGGCTGGGGCTGCGGGTGGCCGACGGGTGGACCGGCGTCGACCGAGACCCGGCCACGCTGTCCGGCGGTGAAAGCTTCATCACGTCACTGGCGCTGGCGCTGGGGCTGGCGGACGTCGTCACGGCCGAGGCCGGGGGCACCGAGCTGGGCACGCTCTTCGTGGACGAGGGCTTCGGCACCCTCGACGAGGACACCCTCGACGGCGTGCTGGACATCCTCGACGGGCTGCGCGACGGCGGGCGGGCCGTGGGCATCGTCAGCCACGTCGCCGAGCTGCGGTCGAGGATCACGGCGCAGCTCAAGGTCACCAAGACGCGCGCCGGATCCACCCTGTCGCTGACAGGGGTGGGCTGAGCGGCGACGGCGGAGCGATCTCGCGTAGATTGCTCGCACGAACCCCGTGAAGGAGTGGAACCCATGCGCGTCGTCGTCACCGGAGCCCATGGCAAGGTCGGCCGGGCGGCCGTCAAGGCGCTGGCCGAGGCCGGTCACGAGGTGACCGGCGTGGATCTCACGCGCCCGATCTGGGAGCGGCACGAGCCCGGCGAACCCGCCTACAAGCAGGCCGAGCTGACCGACGCCGGGCAGGCGTACGCCGTGGTCCACGGGGCCGACGCGGTCGTGCACGCCGCCGCCATCCCCGACCCCACCGCCAACGCGCCGCACGTGGTCTTCCAGAACAACCTGATGGCCACGTTCAACATGATCGAGGCGGCGATCCGCCTGGGCGTCCCCCGCTTCGTGAACATCTCCAGCGAGACCGTCCCCGGCTACTTCTTCGCCGACCGGCCCTTCCTGCCCGACTACGCGCCGGTGGACGAGGAGCACCCGGCCCGGCCGCAGGACCCGTACGCGCTGTCCAAGCACTTCGGCGAGCAGCTCATGGACGCCGCGGTGCGCCGCTCCGACATCAGGTGCATCTCGCTGCGGCCGAGCTGGGTGCAGCACGAGGGCAACTACGAGCGCAACATCGGCCCGCAGGTCCGCGACGCCTCCTTGATCGGCGCGGGGCTGTGGAGCTACACCGACGTGTACGACCTCGCGGACGCGATCGTCCTGGCCGCCGAGTCCGACCTGCCCGGGCACGAGGTGTTCTACATCGCCGCACCCGACAACGCGGGCGGGCACGACTTCGCCGTCAAGCTGCGGGAGCACTACGGCGACCGGATCGAGCTGCGGCCGATCTCCCGCCCGGACTCCTCGGGCATCTCGTGCGACAAGGCCCACCGTCTGCTGGGCTGGACCCCGAAGCGGTCGTGGCGCGACTACCTGGACGAGAACGGCCGTACCCGCCAGGGGTGACGACTCAGCGTTCGAGGGAGATGATCAGCTCCGGCAGCGTGGCCGGGTCGTGGAACAGGGTGGCGCCCAGACCGGCGAGGCGGTCGCCGGGGATGAGGCCGCCGGCGAAGGCCAGGCAGCGCATGCCCGCGCGCATCGCCGCGGTCACCCCGAACGGGCTGTCCTCCACCACCACGCACCGCTCCGGCTCGGCCCCCAGCGTGGCCGCCGCGTGCAGGAACAGGTCCGGCTCCGGCTTGCCCCTGGCGACGTCCTCTGCGCTGAACACCCGCCCGTCGAACCGCCCGGCCAGCCCCACGAGCTCGAGGCTGTTGCGGATCACGCTGTGCCGGCCGTTCGAGGCCACGCAGCTCGGCACGGTGAGCCGGTCGAGCGCCTCCTCGATGCCTCGGACCGTGCGCAGCTCGGCCTTGACCGCCGCCGTGTACTCGGCTCTGAGCTGATCGCGCCAGCCCGGCGGCGTCTCGCCCACCTGCTCTTCCCAGTAGTCGTTCGTGCAGCCCACGAACCGCTCGATGTACTCCGTCTCGTCAATCGACCAGCCCA
This sequence comes from Nonomuraea sp. NPDC003709, assembly GCF_040610775.1. Taxonomy (NCBI): domain Bacteria; kingdom Bacillati; phylum Actinomycetota; class Actinomycetes; order Streptosporangiales; family Streptosporangiaceae; genus Nonomuraea; species Nonomuraea sp. NPDC003709. Next base: position 537,950 of record NZ_JBEXMW010000004.1, read on the forward strand.
GGCGGCGCAGCGCCGCCGTGCCCACGCGTACGGAGATCGGCTCGCTGTCCACGAGCGTTCCGTCGCAGTCGAAGATGACAAGATCGACAGCCAAAACCCGTTCCCTTCAGAGGTGTCTTTCCGCTGGTGATAGCTTCTTCGTATCGCTTCACAAGACGCTATTCCGCATAGTGAGACAAATGTGACAACGTCCCCCCAAGTCGCCGCACCCAGCCGGTCAAGGATCGCGGCCGCCAGCCTCATCGGCACGGCGATCGAATTCTATGATTTCTACATTTATGGCACCGCGGCGGCCCTGGTGCTCAACACCGCGTTCTTCCCCGGCATGGACCCGGTGGCGGGCAACCTGGCGGCGTTCTCGACGTTCGCGGTGGCGTTCCTGTCGCGCCCGCTCGGCTCGGCCCTGTTCGGGCACTGGGGCGACCGCGTCGGCCGCAAGTCCATGCTCGTGGTGTCGCTGCTCGTGATGGGGCTCTCCACGGTCGCCATCGGGCTGCTGCCCGGCTACGCGGCCATCGGCGTGATCGCGCCCGTGCTGCTGGTGCTGCTGAGGTTCACGCAGGGCATCGGGCTCGGGGGCGAATGGGGCGGCGCGGCGCTGCTGGCCACCGAGCACGCGCCGCCCGGCAGGCGCGGGCTGTACGCGATGTTCCCGCAGCTCGGCCCGTCGGCCGGGTTCATCGTCGCGAACGGGCTGTTCCTCGTGCTGGGGGAGACGCTCAGCGATGAGCAGTTCGGGGCGTGGGGGTGGCGGCTGCCGTTCGTGGCGAGCCTGCTGCTGGTGATCGTCGGCCTGTACGTACGGCTCAAGATCTCCGAGACGCCGGTCTTCCAGGCGGCCATGGACCAGCGCCGGATCGCCAAGGTGCCGATCGTGGCCCTCCTGCGGCAGCAGTGGCGGCGCGTGCTCCTCGGCGCGGGCGCCATGACCGTCGCCTACACGCTCTTCTACACCGCCACCACCTACTGCCTGGCGTACGGCACCACCGCGCTCAAGATCCCGAAGACCACCATGCTCGGCCTGACCATGGTCGGGGTCGTGTTCATGGCCGCGGGCACGGTGGTCTCCGCGATGGTCTCCGACCGCCTGGGCCGCCGCCGCACCCTGCTCGCCGGGACGGGCGTGGCCGTCGTGTGGGGGCTGGTGATGTTCCCGCTGATGGAGACCAGGTCCGTGTTCCTGGTGGGCGTGGCGCTGGCGGGGGCGCTCGGCCTGATGGGGCTGGTCTTCGGGCCGATGGGCGCGTACCTGCCGGAGCTCTTCAAGACCCAGTACCGCTACAGCGGCGCCTCGGTCGCCTACAGCCTGGGCGGCGTGCTCGGCGGCGCGGTGCCCCCGCTGGTCGCCACGAGCCTGCAGGCCGGCGGGGTGGGCGTGATGGGCGTCGGCGCGTACGTCTCGGCGATGGCCCTGCTGAGCCTGCTCTGCCTGCTCGCCCTCCCCGAGACGGGCGAGGACAGCCTCCAATAGTGCTTTGTCAGGTCGGCGCGTCGTGGGCAGTGAGCGCTGCGGCAGCCAGGGCGACGGCTAATCCGGCGGCGGTTCCGGGCGGCCGTTGGCGACCCAGGTGGGGTGGAAGCGGCGGAAGATGATGCTCATGTTCTTGTCGCTGCCCGAACTGTTCTGCTCGCCCCACTCGATGGCCGCGCCGACCTGATTGTCGGCGGTCTGCAGCATGCTGGAGTAACCCCCTTCGACCCCGTTCACGTTCGGCCTGCCGTCCCGTCCCTTCGGCTGGGGCGCGGGAAAGTCGCCGAGCAGGCGGGTGTACGGCCAGCCGACGCCGTCGTCGTAGCTCATCCAGACGCGCATGGGGGTCCGGCTTCGGGAGCCGCTGCCCGGGTGGGGGCCGAGGAACAGGATCCGGTTCGGCGACCCGGCGAAGCGCAGCGTCGAGGCCTGGCAGTCGGGATCGGGCAGGACACGGCCGTCCGGCTCGAGGTGATCGGCGTAGCCGGAGAAGCCGCCGTCGAGGGTGCCGGTGGCGACCAACCGCTTGAGCAGCGGCGGATCGCCGGCGTTGGCGAACCGGGCACGATCGTTGCGATACAGGTCGCCGCTGAACCGCTGCAGGATCGTGGCCTCGTCGGTCTTGGTGACGTCGGTGTTCGTCAACTCCTGGTAGTGCCAGTCAGTGTCCCCTGGCCGCTTGTAGATGTTGCGCCACTTGGCCGGGATGACCAGCGTTCCGTCGGTCATCCTGATGCCGGCGCCGGGGCCGATCGAGTCGTTGAACCATCTCCTGTTCAACGGATCGCTCGGGTCCTTGTGCGGTTTGAGCGTGTCGGTCTTGTCGGTGAGGGTCCAGCCGCCGGTGGGCAGGCCGTTGGCGTCGGTGGCTGACGAGGCCACCCACACCGCGCGGTCGTCCCAGCTGTCGAAGTCGCCGACGCTCGTCCAACTGGCCGCCATCCGGTTGAAGAACAGGTAGACGGTCTGCCCGTCGAAGACCGCGGTGGGGTTGCCGACGGCGTCCGGCCACCCGGTGGCCACCGCCTTGATCCCGGACCAGGTGCCGGGTTTGCCGGAGTCCCTGGAGGTCTTGTAGATGAGGTCGATGTTGCCGTAGTCGTCGTTGTCGCCGACCCGGCCTTCGGCGAAGGCGATGACCGTGTTCCCCTTGGTACGGATCACGGCCGGCGCGCGGAAGGAGTGGTAGTCGACCCGGTAGGCGCCGTTGACGTAGGCCTCGTTGCCTCCGTCGAAGAGCACTTCCGCGGAGGGCGTGGACGCCGCATCGGCCGGAGTCGCTACGAGGAGGCTCGCGGTGACCAGCGCGATGGCCGCGAGTGATCGGACACATAAAGGTCTCACCGTGCGAAAATTACAACTATCTGTTGACCGTGGGAAATCCGGGACAGAAGAGGCCAGCAACCAGGTGTGCGGCGCGGCAGTGCTCCCGCACGCTCGGAAGACGGCGAACTGCCGGGTCGGGGTGGGAGCTCGCCGTTCGCCTTCCTGCGCGTGCGCCCGGCTAGGGGTTGTCGTAGCCGGGGAACAGCAGGGACAGCTCCCGCGGGTACGCGGCGATCAGGCGCAGCTCGTCGTCCGTGAGCGGGCGGCCGGTCATGGCGTTGCAGAGCTGCACCAGCCGGAACGCCAGGTCCTCCTCGCGGACCTCCACGCCCAGCCCGTCCATGACGTGCCGGAAGCCGGCCTTGCCGCCGTACTCGCCGGTCAGCACCACCCGGCCGTCCCGCGCGTGCCAGTCCTGCGGGAACGGGCCCAGCGTGGCCTCGTCGTACAGCTCGTAGTTGCCGTGGTCCTTGAGCGCGCCGTCGGCGTGGATGCCGCTCTCGTGCGCGAACGCGTTGCGTCCCACCCCGACCTGGTTGTACGGCAGCGGCTGCCCGAACGCGTAACCGGCCCACAGACCGAACCTGCGCGCCCATGACAGGTCGAGGGCGTCGCCGATCTCCGCGTCGAGCCCGAAGCCGTGCCGGAAGGCCAGGACGGTCGAGAGCAGGTCGGCGTTGCCGGAGCGCTCGCCGATGCCGTTCACGCACGTGTTGATCCACGCGTCCTGCCCGGCGTCGAGGTCGCCGAGGGCGCCCGAGACGGAGTTGGCCACGGCCATGCCCAGGTCGTTGTGGCAGTGGGTCTCGACCGGCATCGCGGTGGCGGCGGCCAGCTTGGCGAGGCGCTCGCGGATCCTGTCGGGCGTGTCGCCGCCGATCGTGTCGCAGTAACGCACCCGGTCGGCGCCCGCCTCCTTGGCCGCCAGCGCGAACTCCAGCAGGAACCCGTCGTCCGTCCTCGAACCGTCCTCGGCGTTGACCCCCACGCTCTCGGCGCCCGCGGCCTTGGCCGTGCGCACCGCGGCCGTCATCTCCCTGACGATCGCGCCCCTGTCCAGCCGTCCCCGGAACTTGTTCTGGATCATGTAGTCGGACGTCGAGATGGACAGGTTGTAGTGCCTGAGTCCGAGCGGGGCCGCCTTCTCGACGTCCTGCGGCACACCCCGGCACCAGCCCGACAGCCGCAACCCGCCGAACGCCCCCGCCTCGGCCAGCGCCACCTGCGCCTTGACGTACGGGACCTCGTGGAACAGGAAGGGGAACCCGATCTCGGACTGCGCAACGCCGAGCTTGGCCAGATAGAAGTTGACCATGGTCTTGCCGAACTTCGACAGGCCGGTGCGCGCGGTCTGCACGCCGTCCCGGTTGGTCACATCGAGGAAGTGAACTTTTGGCATGCCTTCACGTTGACATGCTCTTTCAACGTGTATCAATATTGATTTTCATCAACCATCCTGTTTGGGGTTCGGAGGGATTCGCCGGCGTGGAGTGGATCGACGCGGCCACGGCGTCCGAGCGTCTCGGCGTCAAACCGGCCACTTTGTACGCGTACGTGAGCCGGGGGGTGCTGCAGCGGCGGCACAGCGAGGACGGGCGGCGCAGCCTCTTCTCGGCGGAGGAGATCGAGCGCCTCGCCCGCCGCGGCCGTCCCCGGAGCCAGCCGCCGGAGCTCGTCATCGAGTCGGCCATCACGGCCCTGGGCGTGGACCGGCCCCACTACCGGGGCCTCGACGCGCTGGGGCTTGCGCTCACCAGCGACTTCGAAACGGTCGCCGCCTGGCTCTGGACCGCCGACCCCTCCCTCTGGCTTCCCCCACCCCCTCCCACCCCCACCACCCCAGCACCCCCACACCCGCCCACCACCCCGCCACACCTGCACCCGCCCACCACACCAGCGCACCCACATTCGCCCACCACGCCCACCACACCGGCGGACCCACGCCCGTCTGCCACCCCCGCCCGCCAAAGGAACCCGCGCTCGCCCGCAGCCCCCGCCCACCAAAGGGACCCGCACCCGTCCGCCACGTCGGCGGACGCACCTCCGCCCGCTCTCCCCGCCCGCCAAGGGCACCCGCGCCCCTCCGCCGCCCAAGGGGACCCGCGTCCGTCCGATCACCAAGGGGACCCGCGTCGCATGGCGGGACCTGCCGCCTCCGGCCCGCATGCAGCCCCTCACCTCACCACAGGGCCGAGCGCCCAAGGGGTGCGGATCCGATGGCCGGAGCCGTGGCGGTGCGAGGACGATGCGCTGCGGGCGGCCGTGACCGCCCAGCGCGGACTCCCCGACGACCTCCTGCCCCTCGACCGGCTGCAGGTGATCACCACGGTCCTGGGCGCCTCCGACTCCTTGCGCTACCAGCTCGACCCCGCCTCCGTAGCCGCGACCGGCCGCCGCATGATCGCGGGCCTGGTCGACGCGCTCCCGCAGCTCAGCGAGCCCCAAGGCGACTCGATCGCCGAGCGGCTCTGGTCCCGCCTGTGCCCCCACCCCGCCACCCCCGGTCTCCTGAACGCCGTCCAGGCCGCCCTGGTCCTGCTCGCCGACCACGAGCTCGCCGCCTCCACCCTGGCCGCCAGGGTCGCCGCCTCCGCCAAGGCCGACCCGTACGCCGTCGTGCTGACCGGGCTCGGCGTGCTGGGCGGCCCGCTGCACGGCGGCGCGTCGTACGGCGCCGAACGCCTGCTCGCCGAGGTCGCTGAGCCGCACCAGGCCGCCCGGGCGATCGCCGAGCGGGTACGCCGAGGCGAGCGCATCCCCGGCTTCGGCCACAGCGTCTACAAGAACGGCGACGCGCGCGGCGCCCTCCTGCTCGACCTGGTCAAGGAGGCGGCGCCGGGGCACGACCGGATCGCCGCCGGGACGGCCGTCCTGGAGGAGATGCGCAGGCGCCGCCTCCCGGAGCGCAACGTCGACTTCGCCCTCGCCATCCTCACCGCCGTCAGCGGCATGGTGAGCGGCGCGGGCGAGGCCATCTTCGCGGTGGCCAGGGCGGCGGGGTGGCTGGCGCACGCGATGGAGGAGTACGACCGAGGCGCCCTCCTCCGCCTACGCGCCTCCTACACGGGCCCACCCGTCAAATGACCGCCTCGGGCCCGCCCGTCAGGTGGGCACTCACAGGGCCGCCCGTCAGGTGGGCGCCCTCACGCCTCTCGTCAGGTGAATGCCCACAGGGCGCCCCGTCAGGTGGGCACCCTCAGGGCGGCCCGTCAGGTGGGCACCCTCAGGGCGGCCCGTCAAGTGAGCGCCGCCGTCGTCCGGTCGACGTAGGCGGCCAGGGCGCGCACCCGGTCGGCGTGCTGGTCGTGCCCGACGATCACCGGCGGCTCGTTGTACGGCATCGCGTCCGACGACCGCCGCAGCTTGATGTACTGTCCGCAGGCGTCGATCGCGTACGGCTCCATGTCGTCCTGCAGCGCCCCGATCACCGTGATCCCGTACGTCTCCCCGATCCGCCTGAAGAGCGCGACCGCCTCCCTGCGGTGCTCCTTGCCCAGGTTGCGGCCCAGTTCGTCGAGCACCAGGCACAGGTGACCGCCCCCGGACGAGGCGATGGCCGCCGCGCACACCAGCTTGACGGCCTTCTCGTCCATGAGCGCGGTGTTGGCCCGCCGGTTGTACGGCACGAACCCCTGTCCCTCGCCGCGCCGCCACTTCGGCGTCACCCGCCACTGCCAGCGCTGCTCGGGATCGGCCGGCGCGGGCGGCACCGGGAACTCCAGCGTCGCCCCGTAACCCCCGTACGACGTGTCGAGCTTCTCGAACTCCTCGGCCACCCGCGTGAGCCGCGCCTTGATCGCCGCCGTCAGCGCTGCCCGGTGCACGGCCGTCGACTGCGCCGCCTCCTCGGCTCCCCTGGCCGCCGCCGCCAGGTCGCGCTGCCGGGTGACGACCTGCGCCTCGATCTGGCGGCGCTGGTGCCGTTCGTACTCCTCCTGGCCCCGCAGGTAGGAGGCCAGCGCCCCGCACACCGCCGCGAACGTCGCCTGCTCCCGCGCCGTGCTCCCGCCCCGCTCGCTCAGCAGGAACCGCAGCTCCTCGGGAATCTCGGCGTCCTCCTCCGGGAACGTGTCGCGCAATGCCTGGTCGAAGTGGCGTTCGGCGACCCGCCACCACTCCTCGGCCGCACGTGGCCGCTCCTCCTCGGGCAGCGCGTTCAGCCATTCGCGGGCCGTCTCGACCGTGCCGCCCCAGTCGGCGGCCAGCGCGTCGAGCTTGAGCGCCTCACGTTCGGCGCCGACCTTGGTCTCCTGGTCGCGTGCCTGCGTTCGCTCGGCCTCGTGCCGGTGCCGCCGCCCCTCCAGGCGTTCGATCTCCATGTCCCTGGTCCTGGCCCGGAAGTCCAGCGCACCGGCGTGCCGCTCGGCCTCGGCCACCTTCGGCGCCAGCTCCTCGATCGCCGCGTTCAGCTCGGTCAGCCTGGCCCGCCGCTCGCCCAGCTTCGCCTCCAGCTCGGCCAGGCGAACCCCGGCCCTGGCCCCTTCCAGCCGACGCTGCGCCTCCGCGACGTCCTCTTCTCCGTCACGTACGGCCTGCGCCGCCGTCTCCTGGACGTCCTTGGCCCGGTTGAGCCGCAGCTCGGCGGCTTTGATCCGAGCCTCACGCCCGGTCGCCACCCCGTCGAACGCCCCCACGACGCTCACCCCGGCCGAGCTGACCAGCACAGAACCGGGCAACTCGGCCAGGGCGGCAGCGGCGGCGTCGAGCTGCGCGGCATCCACGATCACCGCATGCTCGTTCGGCCACCCCCGCAAATCCCCCAACGCGACCCCGGCCAACCGTCCACCGGTACCACTCACCGCGTCGCTGCCGGGCGCCTTCCCGTAGCGTGCTTTGAGGGCGGTGCCGAGCGCGTCGGCATCGCCCGACCCAGCAGCAGCCCCGGTGGCCCCAGCAGCAGCCCCGGTCGCCCCAGCGGCGGCCGAGGGCGTTCCGGGGGTGGCCGAGGTCGCTCCGGTCGTCCCGCGTAGTGCCCGGCCTCCGCCGGCGGACTGTGCCGGGGGTGTGTGGGCGGCGTCGCGGGCCTGCTCGGCCACGTCGAGCGCGTCCAGCAGGCCGGTCGCGCCGATGCCCGCCGCCGCCAGCGTGTTGAGCTGGGCCGCCGCCGGACCGCCCTCGGCGTCGTCCAGCGCCGCCTGCGCCGAGGACACCTCCTGGTCGGCCACCCCGAGCGCCTTGAGCGCCTCGTTCAGCCGCAGCCGGACCTCCCGCAGCTCCCGCTCGGCCGTGGGCACGTCACGCCCGTCCGCGAACCTGCGCGTCTCCTCCAACGCCGGGATCAGACCGCGCAGCTCGTCGGCGGAGTTCTCGGCCACCGCGCGGTCGGCGTCCAGCTTGGCCGCCCGCGCCTGCTGCGCCGCCAGCTCCTTACGGGCCTGCGAGACCTGCCTGTCGAGGGTGTCCTCCCGTAGCGTGCCGATCTCCGCCTTGACCATGGCGATCGCCTCGGCCGCCGCCTCACCGGCCGCGTGGTGCCGTTCCAGGTCGGCGGCCAGCGCCTCGTCCTTGCCCGCCGCATCGGCCAGCTTGCGCGCCTGCCTGCCGCGCCAGCACCGCAGCGCGTCCGCCAGCCGGATCCTCGCCTGATCACGCCGGTCGAACGTGGTCACCAGCGCCTTCGACTCCGTCTCGAACTCCGCCAGCCGTTCGGCCGCCTGCGCGGCGCGCACCCGCTTGGCGTGCTCGTCGCGGCGGGCCTCCCGCTCCTGCTCCAACTCGGCGTCGAGGCCGGTGAGGGCCGCGATGGCCTCGAAGACGCGTTCGGGCGAGATCTCGTTGAGCGGCTGGGAGAGCAGGTTCGTGGCCACTTTGCTGCGTACGGAGGTGGACAGGAACGACACACACCTGACCCGGTCGCCGTAGAGCACCTTGGTGAGGTCGCGCGCCACCACGTCGCGCCGCCCGGCCGACTTCGGCAGCGTCGCCCAGATCTCGTCGGCGCGTGCCACCCGCTCGGCCTCGGACGGGGAAGCCGCCAGGTGCACCCCTTCCCGCCACCGGATCTCCAGGTGCGGCGCCTCCTGGTTGACCTTGAGCCACACGGTGAGAGCCCCGCCCGAGGTGTCGGGCACCTCGAACAGCTCACCGCTCAGCTCATCCCCGGCCACCTGACTCTCGAGCGCGAACTCGCCACCCCCTGAATCGGCTGCGCCACCCGTGGCCGCTCCGTCGCCTGCCGCACCGGCCGGCGTCGCGCCACCCTGAAGCGTGGTGCCGGCTCGGGCGCGGTCCGACGAGTCACCGTCCTCCGCACCAGCCGGAACGGCGCCCGCCGCCTCCGCCGCGTCGTACGGGGCGAAGCCGTCCATGCCGGGCGGGCCGAAGACGCCCACGATGTAGCCGTGGTCGGCGCTCGCCCACTGGCGGGATCCGGCGCCGCTGGCCAGCTCGGCGTTGAAGAGCAGCTCCGACACCGCCTTGGCGCCCGAGGCGAAGCGCCACTGCTCGTCCCCGAGCAACGCCGTGATCGAGGCGATGAACGATGACTTGCCCGCGCCGTTGGAGTCCTTGGGTCCGGCGCCCGCCACGACGATGAGCGTGCCGGGGACGGTGGGCACCGGATGGGTCGAGAGCCGCGAAATGTTGACCGCCTGCACAGCGATCAGCACCCGGTCTCCGACGACGTTCTCCACCTGCGACACCTGTTACCCCCGTAGTCCTTCCATCAGTCATGACGCTGAATCTGTGTGCCGTCGCGGTCACTTCGCCGATCTTCGGGCTCGTACGGCGGCCGCCAGCGGCGTGTTGGGCCCGGCCGCCAGGATCAGCTCCTCCTGCAACCGCCGCCGGGCCGCCGGAGTGAGCCGGTGGAACTGCGGCCCCGGCACGTAACCGCCCACCTCCTCACCGGCCTTGACCTGCCCTATCAGCCCCGCGTGCCGCAACGCCCGCAGCGCCGCCTCCAGCTCGCCGATCGGCAGCTGGGTGTGGCGGCGCAGCTCGTCCACCGGCGTGGGGTGCGGCGACAACCACGAGTCCTCGGGCAACAGCCCCTCGGCCCTCGGGATGGCGACGGAGTGCACCAGGATGAGCGTCAGCACGGCCCGCTCGCTCACCCCCAGCCGCGGACCCGCCGGGACAGCGGATCGAACGCCGGGAGCCACCGCCCGCACGGCCCCCGGATCGCCACCGCCCGCCCGAACGCCACCCGCGCCCGCCTCCCCGGCCACGGCCACGCCCGCCTCTCTGGAGATGGCCGCGCCCGCCTCCCCGACGGCAGCCGCGCCCGCTTCTCCGGGGATGGCCGTGCCTGCGGGACTCTCCACCGGAGCCGAGCCGACACCGGCAGAAGCACCGTGCGCGGCTCCGCCCGGGACCTCGTGCGCGACCTCGCGCCGGGCCCCGCGTGGGGTCGCGTGCGTCGCCTCGGGCGGGACCTCCTGCGTGGCTTCGCGCCCGCCGTCGGCCGTGGTCGTGCGTGACGACTCGTGCGTGTCCTTGTGCGGGGCCTCGGTTGCGGATGTCGTGAGGATGGCGGCTCGGGTGTCGTCGTAGCCGGAGGTCCAGCGGTCGCGGTGCTGGATCAGCGTACGGCCGCGCCTGGCCAGCATCTCGCTCACCGTATGGCGCAGCGCAGGGTCGCGCAGGGCGGCGAAGCGGACCTCCTGCACCGGCTCGGCGGCGTGCTCCACCACCATGAACGCCGCCACCAGCTCCGCCCGCCGCCGCTCGTCATAAGCCCCCAGCAGGTCGTCGAACTCCGCGGACCCGCCCTCGACCCGCCCCCCGAGCCCCGCCTCCGGGTCGGGGACGGGTTCGGCCGGGTGGGCGGCGGCCACGATGTCGGCGTCGCCGACCACGGTGAGCTCGGGGCGTTCGGGCTCGGGCAGGCGGCGGACCAGCTCCTGCAACTGCGCGTGCGACTCGACCGGCCACAGCGCACAGCGCGGGCCGAGGGTGACCACGCCGTCGTCCACGACGACCCACGCCGAGTCGTGCAGGCGCCGCATCGCGCCGATCGCCCAGTTGCGCATCAGGTCGTCGGTGCGGCCGATCAGCGCCCGGTACGTGTCGAGCACCAGCTCCACGGGCGCGGGCTCGCCCGGCCACGGGTCCACGGACAGGTCGGTCCAGCAGCACTTGAGCACCGCCGCCAGCACCCGCCTGGTCTCGCCGGACCGCTCCACCGGAACGGGCGACACCTGGTACTCCTCCAGCAGCGACGGCGTCACCCCGTCGGGCCACACCGGCAGAGCCTGCCCGGTGGAGTCGGGCCGCGTCAGCCGCGCCATGCCCGTCGGCGCGGGCTCCCCGGCCGCCAGCCACAGCGGCCCACCCGAGCGCACCCGCACATGCGCGGTGGGCCCGTCAAGGGCACCCGCCCGAGCCCGCGTCCTCGCGACGCCCTTCGGACGAGCTCCCGCACGGGCGCCGTCGTCCTCAGCGCCCATCGAACGCCCGCGCGCCGACCTGCCCGCCTTCGTGGTGGGTGGCGCCTCCGAGGGGTGCGGCGTCTCCGGAGCATGCGGGGCCGGTTGGTCGGCGGGCCGGGGCTCGTCCCGTACGGCCGGGGCGTCGCCCGCTGAGAGCGCAGGAGCGTCCGGCGCGGCCGCATCCGGACGGTCGACTTCAGGGTGGTTCGGGGTGGGCATCAGGTGCGCTCCAAGTAGCCCTGGGAGAGCCAGGCCGGCTCGCGGTCCGGGTCGATCGAGATCCCGTCGGACCACCTCAGCCGGTAAGGCAGCTCAGGCCGCAGGTCCACGGTCGTCAGGTCGGCCAGCACGCGTCGCGCCGAGGGCCAGTCGGAGCCCAGCACGTCGGCCAGCGCCACCCGCGGGGCGTCGCCCAGCAGCGACTCCGCCACCTCCCGCAGCCGCTCCATGGCCGCGCTGAGCGAGGTGTCGAGCGAGTCGCCGGGACCGGGGTCGGGGAGGTTGGAGCGCGGGGGAGTGGGCTGGGCGGGAGCGGGGCGCGGGGCCTCGTCCACGGCGCGGGCGATGGCGGCCGGATCGTGCCACGGCGCGGGCACGTCGAACACGAACCCGTCGAGCACCGCCGCCAGCTGCTCCCGCGACGCGGTCTGCGAGAACGTGCGCCACGTCTCGGTGGGCAGCAACGTCAGGTTGCGGGTGGTGCCCGCCGAGTCGGCCAGGCGTCCGGCGGCGCGGCGGGAGGCGTCGCTGTAGGCGTAGATGGCCGCCCGCAGGTCGGTGCAGACCCGGTCGAGCTCCGGCCATCGGGTCAGGATGGTGCCGTGCAGCCCCTGCGCGCGCCGGGCGATCTCCTCGGTGCCCCACAGCTTGGGCGCCTGCTCGCGCAACTCCTCGATGGTGCCCGTGGTGAGCGTGATCAGCTCCAGCGCCCACAGCCGGAACGCCCGCGCCAGGTTGACCGCGCTCTGCCTGGCCTCCTCCATCGTCGTCCGGGGGTCGGCGACATTGAGGTCTTCGAGCGCCAGCAGCCGGTGCATCTCCGACTGCCCGCCGTCGGACATCATCCGCCGGATGAACATCAGCCCGACCACGCTCGTGAACGAGGCCCGGTAACGCAGCTGGTTGGGCTTGGGGAACACCTCGCGGATGGCCCCGAGCCCCTTGAGCACCCGCAGCCGGTTGTCGAACTGGTCGCCCGGATAGGCCCGGCAGACGAAGCGCATCTGCTCGTGCGTCATCCACTCCTCGCCCGCCTCCGCGAACGCCGAGAACAGCGTCTCGGCGATGTCGACCAGGGCAGGGTCGTCGACGACCGCGCCGCTGTCGCGGGCCAGCGCGGCGAACATCCGGCGGTAGGTCGACAGAACCGCCTCGTCGGTGAGGACGGCGTCGAGGGTCAGGGGCTGTTCGGACACGGGCACTAAGGTACGGCTTCGCGCCGACAGTCTCGGCACACCACAACCACCTCACGAGCCTTACCAGCCGGTACATACGCACAAGCAACCGGTGAGCGCTAGTGTGATGCCCGATAATACGGGGGCAAACGCTCTGTAATCGTACATACGGGGTGAGTTACGCGTGCAGTTGCGCATGCTCCAAGGTGACCGAAGCACGGCCGTGATCGCCGGGGTGGCGGCCGTGGTCCTGGTGGCCGCGGCGGCGTGGTTCGGCGTGGGCGTGTCCAGCGCCAACCCGAAGCTGGCCGATGTCGGCGCCTGGCTCTGGACCCGGGCCAAGGGCAAGATCGTGCACGTCAACGGCCTGTCCGGCGAGGTCGACGGCTATCTCGGCGACAAGGCCGGCCGACAGCTGCGCGTCGTGCAGGACGGCGGCAACGTGCTGCTGGTCGACGACGCCACCGGCTACGTCAGCCGCGTCGAGCCCAGCCAGCTCACGGTCTCCCAGACCCGCGACCTCGGCGCGGCCGGCCTGCAGATCGCGGTGTCCGGCGACACCGCGTACGCGGTGGATCCGGCCTCCGGCAAGGTCCAGCGGATCGACCCGGCCACGCTCAACTCCGTCGGCGCCCCGATCACCCTCCCCGGACCGCTCGGCGCGGCCCGCATCGACGGCGGCGGCCGCCTGTGGGTCCCCGTGACCGCGAAGGGCCAGGTCGTACCGGTGTCGAACGGCGCCGCGGCGAGCCCGCTCAAGGTCGGCGAGCCGGGCGAGGAGCTGGCGATCACGATCGCCGGCGGCCTGCCCGTCGTGGTCAACAGCCGGGCCGCCACCGCCACGGTCATCGGCGCGGACGGCGGGGTCGGCGAGATCACCCTGCCCAAGGGCGTGGCCCAGGCCGCCAAGGGCGGCGCGCTCACCCCGGCCACGACCGAAGGCCCGCTGGTCCCGATCCTCACACCCGGCGGCTCGGGGCTGCTCGTCGTGATCGACACCTCGTCCAACTCGGTGCTGAGCACCAAGTTCGAGTCGCAGGACCCCGCCAAGCTCGGGGTGCCGCAGGTGCTCGGCAGCAAGGTGTACGTGCCCGACCAGGGCAAGGGCTCCCTCATCGTCTGGGACAGCGCGGCCGGCGGCCGGCCCACCACGCTCCAGGTGACCCAGGCGCCGGGCCCGGTGGACGTGTTCGTCAAGGACGGCCTGCTCTGGGCCAACGACGAGAACGGCGACAAGGCGGTCGTCATCGACCCCGAGGGCCGCAAGCACGACGTCGACAAGGACGACTCCGACGTACCGGGACCGACCAGCACGCCCAAGCCCAAGCAGACGCCGCGCCCGGACCCGTCCAAGACGGACGCCCGGCCCGACCCCGTACCCACGAGGACGGAGCCGCGCCCCACGGAGACCCGTGAGGCCGAGCCGACCCGCGAGGCCGAGCCCACGCCGACCCCGAGCCGCGAGCCCACCAGGTCGCCCACGCCGACCCCGTCGCCCAGCGCGCCGTCCGCGCCCGGTGCGGTCAGCGCCAGGTCCGGGCCCGGCAAGGTGACGGTGACCTTCAGCCCGGCCACCGGCGGCAAGGTCGAGCGGTACACCCTGAAGACCTCGTCCGGCGCCGGCCGGTCCGTGCCGCAGTCGGTGGACGCGAACGGGCCGTTCCAGTTCGAGTTCACGGGCGGGGACTGCGCGAACGAGTACACGTTCGTGGTGGTCGCGCACTGGGCGGGCGGCGAGGTCGAGTCCCAGCCCAGCGCCGGGGCCAAGCCCTGCGTGGCGCCCGGCTCGCCGACCGGCTTCGCCGCCAAGGCCAAGAACCGGGGCGCCGAGCTGAGCTGGAGCGCCCCCGAGAACGCCGACGACGGCGTCACGTACGAGCTGACCGGCGCGGCGACCAACAACGGCATCAAGGGCACGTCGTTCACGGTGGACGGGCTGAAGAACAACCAGAAGCACGCGTTCAAGCTCAAGGCCAGGAACGCGGCGGGGGAGAGCCCGGACGTGGCCACGACCGAGGTGGACCTGGCCTACCCGAGGCAGCAGTACAAGAACAAGAACAACGCCCAGACCAACACCCTGATCCGGCCGACCCCCGCCAAGAACGGCGACGACAACGTCGGAAAGATCCCGAAGGACCAGTACATCACGGTGACCGTGATCTGCCAGGTCAAGGGCCAGTCTGTCACCGAGTCGCAAGACGGCAGCACCAGTGACATTTGGAACAAAGTTGAAACGCAGTACGGGAACGGGTGGCTCAGCGACACTCTGGTGGCGACTCCGGACGGCGGCTTCCCCGAGGGGCCGCTCTTCGAGTGCACCGACTGAGGAGGGGGGCTCAGTTGACCCAGTACAACTATCAGGACCAGTTCGAGCAGACCGTGCAGCCGTACCAGCAGCAGGGGCTGGAGCAGTCCTACCAGCAGCAGCCGCAGCAGAGCGCGCAGCTGGCCGGGCAGTTCGCGCAGCGCTTCCAGCTGCTCGCCGGCAACATCGAGCGCATCATCCGGGGCAAGCACGAGGCGATCGAGCTGGCGCTGATCAGCCTGTTCTCGGAGGGGCACCTGCTCGTCGAGGACGTGCCCGGCACCGGCAAGACCACGCTGGCCAGGTCGCTCGCGGCCAGCGTGGACGCCGAGTGGCGGCGCATCCAGTTCACGCCTGACCTGCTGCCCAGCGACATCACCGGCGTGTCGATCTTCAACCAGGCGCACCAGAAGTTCGAGTTCCACCACGGGCCCGTCTTCGCGAACATCGTGCTCGCCGACGAGATCAACCGCGCCTCGCCGAAGACCCAGGCCGCGCTGCTGGAGGTCATGGAGGAG
Organism: Nonomuraea sp. NPDC003709; assembly: GCF_040610775.1. Taxonomy (NCBI): domain Bacteria; kingdom Bacillati; phylum Actinomycetota; class Actinomycetes; order Streptosporangiales; family Streptosporangiaceae; genus Nonomuraea; species Nonomuraea sp. NPDC003709. The sequence continues at coordinate 553,336 of NZ_JBEXMW010000004.1, forward strand.
CGCCGGGTCACGGTGGACGCCGAGCCGCATCCGGTGCCCAGGCCGTTCATGGTGGTGGCCACGCAGAACCCGGTCGACATGGACGGCACGTACCCGCTGCCCGAGGCCCAGCTCGACCGCTTCCTGATGAAGATCTCCGTCGGCTACCCCGACCACGTCTCCGAGGTGGAGGTGCTCAAGGGCATGCCGACGGGGCCGCAGGTCGAGCGGCTGCCGGTGGTGGCGCGGTCGTCGGACGTGGCCGGGATGATCGACTTCGCCTCCCGGATCCACGTGGCCGATGCCGTGTACGACTACATCGTCGCGCTGTGCTCGGCCACCCGTACCAGCCCTCACCTGCGGCTCGGGGCCAGCCCCCGGGGCAGCCTGGCGTTGCTGCGCGCGTCCCGGGTCAAGGCCGCCGCGGCCGGCCGGCACTACGTCGTGCCGGAGGACGTGAAGGCGCTGGCCGCGCCCGTGCTGGCGCACCGGCTGATCCTCACGCCCGAGGCCGAGCTGCGCGAGGTCACCGCCGCGGCCGCGCTCGGCGAGATCCTCGCCGGGATGCCGGTGCCGCAGGCGGCGTAGGTGCCCACCCCGCCACCGGCTCCCTGGCAGCGGCTCACCGCGGTGCTGACCCCGCTGGGCTGGGGGACCCTCGCCGGGTCCCTCGCGCTGTACGCGGCGGGGTTCGCGCTCGGTTATCCCGAGCCCGTCGTGCTCGCCACCGGCGGCCTGCTCGCGCTGGCCGCCGCGCTCGCGTGGACCGCCCCCAGGCCCAGGCTGGAGGTACGGCGCGAGGTCACGCCCCTGAAGGTGCCGCGCGGGGACGCCGCCGTCGCCGTCCTGAACGTGACCAACCTCGGCCGCCGGGGCCTGTCCGGCCTGCGCGCCCAGGACCGGATCGGCGCGGCGGAGCACACCGTCGACCTGCCCAGGCTGCCAAAGGGGGCGGTACGCACGGTGTCGTACCCGCTGCCGACGGACGCCCGCGGCGAGATCCCGGTGGGGCCGCTGCTGCTCGTCCGGGCCGACCCGTTCGGGCTCACGCGCCGCGTCAGAGCGTACGGCTCGCCCGTCACCCTCCTGGTACGGCCCCGCACGGTCGCCCTGCCCGTCCCCCCGTCCGGCCGGGCCCACCACCTGGAGGGCCCCACCAGCGACAACGCCCCCAGCGGCACGGTCACCTTCCACACCCTGCGCGAGTACGTCGTCGGCGACGACCTGCGCCACGTCCACTGGCGGTCGAGCGCCCGCACCGGGACGCTCATGGTCCGCCAGCTCATCGACGCCAGCCTCCCCACCACCACCGTCGTCCTGGACACCCGCGACCTCACGGAGCTGGCCGTGGACGCCGCCGCCTCGGTCGCGCTCGCCGCCGCCACGGCGGGCTTCCCGGTACGCCTCGTCACCGGCGACGGGCCCGTACCGGACGCCAAGGACCCCGAGACGGTGCTGGACCGCCTGGCCCTGGTGTCGACGGGCACGGGCGGCGTCACGGAGCCGACGCGCCTGGCCCGGGGCGGCGGCTCCCTGGTCCTGGTCACCTCGGACCCGGCGGAGGCGGGGCGCGTCGCGGGAGTGCGCCGCCGCTTCGACCGCGTCATCTGCGTCTACGTCGGCCCCGGGGCGGTCGCGGTACCCGGGGTGGCGGTCCTGCCGATCGGCTCCCTGGACGCGCTCCCGCTCGCGTGGGGGTCCCGATGACCACCCAGGCCCCCAGGCGCGGCCGCCGGCACGGGCGCGCGCCGGACGCGGCGACGCCTGGCGAGGCGGCCGGAGGTCGGACGGGCAGCCTGCCGTCCGGGGGCGTGGCGGGTGGGGCGTTGTGGCGGCGGATGGCGGGGGCGGCGCTGGTCGCGGCCGTCGCCGGGGTGGCCGGGTGGGGGTTCCATCGGGTGTTCCCCGGCACCGAGCTGCTGACCGCCGTGATCCCCGCGGCCATCGCCCCCGCCGTCGTCTCCGCCACCCTCGGCCGGCGTCCCCTCTGGCTGGCCCTGCTCCTGGACGTCGTCCTCTGGTTCGCCGGCACCGTCCTCCTCTACCAGGCCGCCAACCCAGGTGTGTTCGCCGACGTGGCGAACTCCTGGCACGCCCTGCTCACCACCCTCCTCCCCGCCCAGCCCGAGCCGCACCTCCTCGTCCTCGTCCACACCCTCGTCTGGGCGGCCGCCGTCATCGGCGCCGAGACGCTGGCCCGCACCCGCACCAGGATCGCCGCCGCCGTCCCGGCGCTGGTCGTCTACGGCACGGCGCTCGTGCTGGGCGTGGACGGCGAGGGCTCGAACGTCCCCGTGGCGGGCGCGCTGTTCGTGCTGATCGCCGCGCTGGCCCTGCTGCGCGACGACCGTTCCCCGCTCTGGCTCCTGGCCGGGTTGCCGGCCGCCGCCGCGCTGGCCGCGCTGGCGCTGGTCGTGGGCCCGCTGCTGCCCATCGCCGCGCAGCCGTACAACCCCCGGCAGGACGCCGACCTCCCCCCGCCGCGGCGCGTCGACAGCGTCAGCCCGCTTGACCGGGTCTCGGCGTGGCTGCAGATCCCCGACAGGGAGCTGTTCACCGTCAAGGCCGACAAACCGCTCAACTGGCGGCTGGCCGTGCTCGACCGGTACGACGGCGTCCGATGGACGTCCGGAGCCCGGTTCCAGCCCACCGGCGGCCGGGTACCCGAAGCGGACTGGACGGGCAAGGCGGACGTCGTCCATCAGAAGGTGACGTTCGACGGGCTCCCGGGCACCTGGCTGCCCGCGGCCGAACGGCCGGAGCGGGTCGAGGGCGTGCGGGGGCTGGTGGTGGACCCCGAGAGCGGCGCGCTGCTGGCCGGTGCCAAGCCCGCCAAGGGATTCAGCTACGAGGTGACCTCGAAGGTGCCCCGGCCGTCCAAACAGGAGCTGCTCGACGCCACGCCCGCCGACGACCCGGGGCTGACCGCGTTCCCGGCCGGGCCGCAGCAGCGGCTGTTCCGCAAGCTCGCCCAGGAGGCCACCAAGGGCGCGACCACGCCGATCACGCGGGCGTACCGGCTGCAGAAGTACCTGCGCACCAACGCCAGTTACGACGTCACCGCGCCGCCGGGGCACTCGCTCAAGGGGCTGGAGTTCTTCCTGCAGACCACGCACCGGGGGACGTCGGAGCAGTTCGCGACCACGTTCGCGCTCATGGCCAGGACGCTCGGGCTGCCGTCGCGGGTGGTGGTGGGGTTCAGGCCGGGCCAGACGTCCGGCGGGATTTATCACGTTAAATCTGGCCATGTGATGGTGTGGGCGGAGATCAAGTTCGACCGGCTGGGCTGGCGGCCGTTCTACCCCACGCCGGGCCGCAGCGGCGCCAAGGACGACCATGACGTCGTGTCCTCGGCCATCGAGGAGAGCGAGGAGCTGGAGGGCGAGTTCACCCAGGGCGGGAGCGACCGGCCGAAGACCTCCCAGCCGCAGGCCACGGGGAACGGCCAGGAGCCGTCGAACGGCCCGGCGGTCTGGCTGATCGCGTCGGTGGCGGGCGGGGCGCTGCTGGTGGCGTACGCCGGGATGGTGGTGGCCCTGCCGTGGTGGCGCAGGCGCAAGCGCCGCCGGGCCGAGGGGCCCGAGCAGCGGGTGCTCGGCGCGTGGCGGCAGACCTGCGACGACCTGGGGCTGAGGGGCCGGTACGCTCTGACGGCGGCGGACGTCGTCGCCGGGCAGGCAGGCTCGGGGGATATATCCGCGCACATCCAGCCGTTGGCTGAAATTTCGAACTTCGTCCGGTACGCCCCCGACGCCGTCACCGAGGACGCCGCCACCGCGGCCTGGCAGCGCAGCGACGCCATCCGCAGAGCCGTACGCGCCAGAACCCCCCTGACCACCCGCCTGCGCAATCGCCTCCTGCTGAGATGACGGTGAACATGAGAAGCGTGGAGTCCCAGCTCCTGCACCGCCCCCCGGGCCTGGCGGCCGGCGAGATCGTCAGACATCTGGCGGCGATGCAGGCCCAGGACGTCCCCTCCGCCCTGCTCGCCTTCCGCGCCCGCTCCGCCACCCTCACCAGGCAGGACGTCGAGGCCGCGGTGACCTCCCGCGAGATCGTCAGAACCTGGGGCCCGCGCGGCACCCTCCACTTCGCCCACGCCGACGACCTGCCCTGGCTGCACGCCCTCACCGCCCGCGCCACGAACACCCTGCGCCGCCTCCACGAGGAAGGCGTCACCGGCGACGACCTGCTCGGGCTCATCGCCGGCGCCCTCGAAGGCCAGGGCCCGCTCACCAAGGCCGACCTGGAGGAGCGCCTGGCGGGCCGGGCCACCGGCCAGGGGGTCGTGCACCTGGTGGGGCTGGCCGCGCACCACGGCCTGGCCGTGCTGGGCCCGCTCCGCGCGGGCAAGCCCACGTACGTGCACGCAGCCGACTGGCTGGGCGCCCCCATCACCCCCGAACCCGACCGGGACCGCGCGCTCAAGGAGCTGGGCACCCGCTACCGCCGATCCCACCGGCCCGCCGAGCCCGAGGACCTGGCCGCCTGGTCGGGCCTGCCGCTCGGCGAGGCCCGCACGGCCTGGCGCCTGAGCGCCGCCCCTCCGCCGCCCGCCGGCACAGAGGAGGAGCCGGTGGCCCGCCTCGCGCCCGCCTTCGACGAGTACCTGATGGGCTGGCGCAGCCGCGACCCGATCCTGGCCGCCGAGCACGCCAGGAAGGTGTTCCCGGGGGGAGGCATCCTGCGGCCGGTCGTGCTGGTGGGCGGGGTGATCAGGGGCGTGTGGGGGCGCAAGGGCGCGCGGGCGAGCGTCGAGCCGTTCGACGAGCTGCCGGACGGCCTGCTCGACGCCGAGATCGCGGACGTCCGCCGTTTTCTGGAATGAGAGCGTGAAAGCAAACCGGTGCATCGGGTGATAAGAGATGACCACTGATTCACCGGAAGGCAGCGCATGACGGGGGAGACCATCGCGACGCCGGCGGCATGGACGGCTCGCGCGCACGTCCACGGGGGGACGCGCAGCTCGCCGCCGAACGTTCTCGACGACGCCGACGGTTTCGCCGCGGTGTTCGGCGCCCACTTCGGCGAGATCCACACCTACGTCGCCCAGCGGCTCGGCCCCGACCACGCCGAGGACGTCGTGGCCGAGACGTTCCTCACCGCGTTCCGCAAGCGGGCGCAGTACGAGCCGGCCCGCGCGAACGTGCGCGCCTGGCTGTACGGCATCGCCACGAACCTCATCGGCAAGCACCGCCGCCTGGAGGCCCGCACCCTGCGCGCGCTCGGCCGCTGCGCCCCCGACCCCGAGTCCCCCGGGCACGAGGACTCGGTCGCCCGCCGCGTCAGCGCCCAGAGCCTGCGGCCCGAGCTGGCCGCCGCCCTGGCCGAGCTCGACCGCCGCGACCGCGACGTCCTGCTGCTCGTCGCGCTCGCCGGGCTGAGCCACGACGAGATCGCCACCGCGCTCGGCATCCCGTACGGCACCGTCGGGTCCCGCCTGAACCGGGCCAGGAAGAAGCTGCGCGCCCTGCTCGGCGAGATCGAGGTGTTCGTCCGTGGATGAGATGGAGCACATCAAGGACCTGTACGGCCGGCCGCAGTCCGATCCGGACGCCCAGGCCAGGGTGTGGCGGCGGGTGACGGCGGCACGCAGGCGCAGGCGGCTGTCGTGGCTGGTGCTCCCCGCCGTGGCGATGGCCCTGGCGGCGGCGTTCGTGATCTTTCAACCGGCACCCTCCGGACGATCCGTGCTGCTGGCGGCGGCCGGCACCGCCGCCTCGGGTCACGTTCCGGACGGGACGTACTGGCACATCAAGAAGGTCCGGGACGGGTCCCAGGTGGTCGGGCTCTGGGCGGCCAGGGACGGCCGGGCGTGGACCCTGGAACACGGCCGGATCACGCAGGTCAAGGGACGGTCGGCGTTCAGCATGGCGGGGCGTGACCTGACGTTCCAGCAGATCGAGAACCTTCCCACGGACCCGGACGCGCTCAGGGAGCGGGTGGCGGGCATGCTGCCGTCCAAGGGCCTGCTCGCCGACGCGCTCAGCGGCCTGCTGTGGACCAAGCCGTCCCCGCCCGCCGTGCGCGCCGCCGCCTACCGCGCGCTCGCCGACCTGCCCGAGGTCCGTTACCTGGGCGAACGCGACCGCGGTGAGGCGTTCTCGTACACGCTGCCCGACGGCACCCAGCGGACGCTCGTCATCGACCCGGCGACCTCGCAGGTGCTCTCCCGCACCGACAACGGGCCGTCCCCGGGCACGGAACGCGTGATCGAGGCGGGCTGGACCGACCGGGGTCCCCGCTAGAGCATTCCGACGCCGGCGCGTGGGTTTCGCGCGCCCTGAAACAGGAGTCCCGACGTGTTCTGGCGTGCGATCTCGGGCAAAGCCATCTGCCTGAGCGACCAGTTTCCCTTGATCAAGGTGGAGGAGGTGATGCGCGGGCAGGTCACGTTCGTCGGCCTGCCGCCGGTCGAGCTGGGCACGGAGGTCGACTGGACCGCGAACCCGCACGGCAACCGCTCCTGGGCGCTGAACCTGCACACGCTGCGCTGGATGGGCCGGCTGGTCGCCGAGTACGAGCGCTCGGGCGAGCCCGCGTACCTCGACCGCGCGAGCAGCCTGGCCGAGCACTGGATCCGCGAGAACCCGCACGGCGGCCGCGGGGTCAGCCCGTGGGCGTGGGCCGAGCACGCGGTCGCGTTACGCGCCCCCGCGCTCGTGTGTCTCAGCGAGCACGTGCGGAGCCGGGCACTGTGGAACAGCCTCGCCGAGCACGGGGAGATCCTGGCCGACTCGTCGCTCTACCGCGCGGGCCACAACCACGGCCTGGATCAGGACATCGGGCTGCTCGTCGTCGGCTGCCGGCTCGGCCGGGCACGCTGGCGCGATCTGGCCATCCGCAGGATGACCGCCTCCGCCGAGCTGGCCATCGACGCTCAGGGGGTGCTGCAGGAGCAGGCCCCCCGCTACGGCCTGTACGTGCACCGGCGGCTCGGCACGGCGCTGCGGGCGATCGGCGAGAGCGGCGCCGCACCGCCCCAGCGGCTCATCGCCCGGCGGGCCGCGCTGGAGGCGTACGTCGCGCACGCCACCCAGCCCGACGGCCGCCTCGCCCCGATCGGCGACAGCCCGGCCGACACCCGCGCCGACGGCTTCCCGCACGAGGGGCCGGTGGTGCGGGTGTTCGACGGCGGGTACGTCTTCGGCAGGACCGCCTGGGACGACCCGCGGTCCGCCTTCTACTCGATCAGGTTCGGGCCCGGGCGGCGGCTGCACGGGCACGAGGACCACCTCGGCGTCACCTACAGCGCCCAGGGCCGCCGGATCCTCGTCGAGGCCGGGTTCCACTCCTACGAGCGCACCGGGTACGTGGAGTGGACGCGCTCGCCGGAGGCGCACAACGTGCCCGTCGTGGCCGGGACCTTCCGTCCGGGGACGGCCACGCGGCTCGTCGGATCGTCCGTCGAGCCGTCGCGCCAGTCCTTCGAGCTGGCCGACGACGCCTACGGGGTGACCAGGACCCGGCGCGTCCTCGTCAACCACGGGCCCGACCTGATGGCCGTGCACGACTCCGTCGAGGGCGGGACCCTGCGCAGCCTGTGGCACTTCGACCCGTCGCTGCAGGTGGTCTCCCGGGGCGACGGCCGGGTGGTGCTCGGGGACGGGGACTGGCGGGTGACACTGCTGCAGCTCCCGGGGGAGGAGCAGGGGGTGCGGCCCGGGCTGGTCTCGACCGGTTACCTGCGGACCGCCGAGGTGGCGACCGTGGTGTCCCCCGCCGCCCCGAGTGTGCTGACCGTGATCGTGCCGGGCGCGGCCGATCCGCGCGTGTCGGTCTCCGGCGACGCGCTGACCGTCCACACCCCGGACGGCCCCGTCACGCTTCACCTGCCGTAGACGCAGACCCCGCTATCTGTGGCGGACCGCTGGACGCGGCCCACCGTACAGCCAGTCGACGTAGTCGTGGCCGGCCGGGTCCCTGGTCCGGAACAGCTCGTTGCGCAGCACCCGGGCCACGCCGTCCACGTGCCAGATGTCGCCCCACAGCCGCGCCGTCGTCTGCACGCGCGCCGTCCTCGGCACGCGGATCTCCTGGTACGCGGCCAGTGCCCGGTCCCAGTCGCCGGCGGCCGACTGCTCGGCCAGCTCGTGGGCGTCCTCGATGGCCTGGCAGGCGCCCTGGGCCAGGTACTGGAGCATGGGGTGGGCGGCGTCCCCCAGGAGGGCGAGCCTGCCCCGCACCCAGGTGCCGATGGGCGGGCGGTCGAGCATGGGCCAGTGGCGCTCTCGCCACAGGTACGGCAGGCCCTTGCCGATCGCGTCGCAGCAGCCGTCGAAGGCCGCCTCCAGGTCGCCGGGGCCGCGGAAGACGGCCACCTGGTTGAGCAGTTCGCCGCCGCGCAGGGCGTACTGGACGAAGTGGCAGCCGGGGCCCAGGTACGCGACCACGTCGGAGACGTCGAAGTCCTCCGGAAGCGGACTGGTGCCCCTATAAGCGACAAATCCGGAATCGTGGGGTTGGTCGGCGACGAGCTGCGCCCGCAGGACCGACTGCAGGCCGTCCGCCGCGACCACCACGTCACCCTCGTGCACCTCGCCGTCCGCGCAGCGGGCCCTGGCGCGTCCGGCGTCCACCCGCTCAACGTGCCGGCCGTTCAGCAGCTCCACGCCCGCGGCCGCGCAGGCCCGCAGGAGGACGGCGTGCAGGTCGCCGCGGTGCGCCACCACGTAGGGGCCGCCGTAGCGGTGCCGGAACCCCTCGCCCAGGTCGAGGTGGGTGAGCTCCTCGCCGGTCAGGGCGTCCCTGAAGACCAGCCGCCGGGGGAGCACGCCCCTCTCGATCACCTGGTCCAGCAGGCCCCAGCGGTGGAGCACGCGGGTGGCGTTGGGGCCGAGCTGCAACCCGGCGCCCACCTCGCCGAACTCGGCCGACCGCTCCAGCACCCGGACCGTCCGCCCGGCTCTCGCCTGCGCGAAGGCGGCCGCCAGCCCGCCGATGCCGCCTCCGACGACGACCACCTCGACCACGAGCACTCCTCTCCACCGACGACGCCCGCGCCCGGCCCTAGCCTTCAGAGCCCTAGCCTTCAGAGCCAGCGGCCGATGGCGGGGGCGGCGGGGTCGGGGGCGGGGCCGCGCCCGGTGACCCAGGCGGCCAGCTCGGCGGCCGTCCCCCGCACCTCCGGCAGGCCGTCCCCATCGGATGGCCAGGTGGTGAGGCGGTCGGTGGGACGCAGGACCATCGCGGGCTCCTCGCCGCGCCGTGCCCACAGCGCCGTCACATCCGTGACCAGCGCGTCCACCAGCTCGCCCGGCAGATCCTCGAACCGCCCGCCCAGGTCCACGCCGTGCACCCACACCTCGCGGGTCCGCAGCCACACCACCTCGGACGCGGGCACGAGCCGCCCCTGAGCGGTCCGCACCCGGGCCTCCCACTGGTCCCCGGACAACTCGCCCAGGGCGTCGCGCAGCTCCTCGGACGTCTCCCTGGCCAGGCTCTCCAGCGCGGCGGCGTCCAGCCGGGCGGCCAGGTCCTCGATCTCGGCGTCACGGGCCTCGGCCGAGGCGTACATCGGGCGTTCCTCACCCGTACGCGCCCAGTGCACCAGTCTGCCGAGAGCGCGGGCGTTCGCGGCGACGTGCGCCACCACGTGCCGTCCCGACCATCCGGGCAGCCGGCTCGGCCGTCCGAGGTCGGCACCGCGTACCTGTGCCTCGAAGTAAGCGGTGCCGGCGTCCATCCAGCCCAGGTCAGGCAGCACGGCGGGCCACGTTGACCAGCTCGCCGAGGCCCGCGATCCGGGTCACGACCTTGTTCCCGTCGGCGAGGTAGCGAGGAGGCTTGCGGGCGTGGCCGACGCCTCCGGGCGTGCCGGTGGCGATGACGTCCCCGGGCTGGAGCGTGATGATCCGCGACACGTACGAGATCAGCTCGGCCGGGCCGAACACCAGGTCGGACGTGTCCGTCTCCTGCACCACCTCGCCGTCCACCTCGCACTGCATGGTCATCGTCACGCCCTCCAGCTCGTCCGGGGTGACGAGGTACGGGCCGAACGGCGTGCTCGACTCGAAGGTCTTGCCCTGGAGCCACTGCAGCGTGCGGTACTGGTAGTCGCGGGCGGTCACATCGTTGATCACGGAGTAGCCGGCGATGGAGGCCGCCGCCTGCTCGGGCGACACGTTCCTGGCCGCCGTGCCGATGATCACCGCCAGCTCGGCCTCCCAGTCGACGGCGTCGGAGACGGCGGGCAGCGCGATGTCGTCGTACGGCCCGACCAGCGCCTCGGCGAACTTGGCGAACAACGTCGGATGCTCCGGCAGCTCCCGCCCCATCTCCAGGATGTGGTTGCGGTAGTTGAGCCCCACGCAGACGATCTTCCCCGGCCTCGGCACGACGGGGGCGAGGTCGGCCGTGGACAGGGGATGCCGGGGCCCGTCGGCGGCGGCCGCCACCTCCCGCCAGCGCGGATCGGCCAGCAGCGCCCCGACATCGGGCGCGCCGACCTCCACGGCAAGGTCGCCGTCGATTCTGGCGGCGGTCGTACGGTGCGGCAGCCGCAGCGTCGCGAGCCTCACACGAACTCCTCTCGATATTGACGCAGGCCCTCGAAAACGGGCGTGTCAGCGAAACGGAACAGGTCGAAACGGGTCTCGGCGCGGAACGACCACGCGCACCACGACGGCACCACGACGAGGTCGCCGCGCGACAGCCGCCGCTCCGCGCCGTCGAGGGTCACGAACCCCTCGCCGTCGAACACCTGGTACACCGACGACCCCACCTCTCTCCGCGCGGCCGTCGCGGTCCCCGCCCGCAGCCGGTGGAACTCGGCCCTGATCGTCGGCATGACGTCGCCGCCGGTGGTGGGGTTGGTGTAGCGGACGGCGGCGTGGCCGGGCTCGACGGTCCCGGGGTGGCCCTCGTCCTCCAGCGCCAGCTGCTCGTCCAGCGCCCGGTCGGTGTGCTCCCAGCGGTACGCGGCGATCGGCGAGCTGGGCGTGGCTTGCAGCGCCGAGACGGGACGCAGCCCCGGGTGCGCCCACAGCCGTTCCGAACGCGACACGCTCGGCGTCGTCACGTCGGTGACCTGGTCGGGGCCGAACTCGAAGAACGAGGTGTCGGTGTAGTGCACAAGCGGGATGTCCAGCCCGTCGATCCAGGCCATGGGCGCGTCGGTGGTGTTGTGGTGCCCGTGGAAGTGCCAGCCGGGAGTCAGCAGGAAGTCGCCGCGCCGCATGGCGACCGGGTCGCCGTTCACGACGGTCCAGACACCCTCGCCCTCGACGACGAAGCGGAAGGCGTTCTGGGTGTGGCGGTGCTCGGGGGCGACTTCGCGCGGCCCGAGGTACTGGATGGCCGCCCAGAGGGTCGGCGTCGCGTACGGCATCCCGCCCAGGCCGGGGTTGGCCAGCGCGATGGCCCGCCGCTCCCCGCCGCGCCCGACGGGCACCAGCTCGCCGGCCCGCTCGGCCAGCGGGTAGAGCGTCTTCCACTCCCACACGTGCGGGCGCGCCTTCGGCTTCGGGTGCTCCGGCATCAGGTCGCCGACCTGCGTCCACAACGGGATCAGGTCTTCCGCCGCGAAGTCGGCGTAGAGCCTCTCCTCTGGGTTCATGGAGCCCACGCTAGGAGGTGATTCTGCATACGGCACTAGCATTCTGCTATGAAGAACAGGCCCGCCTACGCTCTGGGCTCCGTCGACAACGTGCTGCTGCTCCTGCACATGCTGCGCGACCAGGGCCACCTCAAGGTCGCCGACGTCGCCAGGGAGCTGGGCATCGCCCGCTCGACCGCCCACCGCCTGCTGGCCATGCTCGTCTACCGCGACTTCGCCGTGCAGGACGAGCAGCACACGTACCTGCCGGGGCCGTTCCTCACCTCGACGCAGGCCGGCGCGGGCGGGGCGGTCCTGCGCGAGCTGCGCGCCCGGGTCAGGCCGGCGATGGAGGCGCTGTGCGCGCGGGTCGCGGAGACCGTGAACCTCATGCTCCGGGTCGGTACGGAGGTGCGCTTCCTGGACAGCGTGGAGTCGTCGCAGATCCTGCACGTCGGCGACCGCCGCGGCACGATCCTGCCCGCCCGCCGGGCCTCCGGCGGCAAGGTCCTGCTCGCCACCCTGCCCCCCGACCAGCTCCGCGACCTCTATCCCGACCTTTCCGACCACGAGCGCGCGACCCTGACCCGCGAGCTCGACGACGTCGGGGCCCGCGGCTACGCGCTCAACATCGACGGCACGGAACGCGGCGTCTCCGCCATCGGCGCGACCCTCCGCAACGGGAACGGCGTCGCCCTGGCCGCCCTGTCGATCTCGGCCCCCTCGGCCCGCTTCGGCCCGGACCGGGTGGGGTTCTTCGCGGCTCAGCTGAAGGCCGCGGTGCGGGAAGCCGAACAGGCGCTGACCGATTTCCCCGACGCTTGACGTGTGTAACCCCATGGGGGTTATCGTAGGGGTATGCCAAAGATTAACGTCTACCTGCCGGACGAACTCGCGGAAGCGGTCAAGCAGGCCGGGGTGCCCGTGTCGGCGGTGTGCCAGCGCGCGCTGGAGCAGGCGGTCCGCCGGGTGACCGCCATCAGGGAGACCGTCCTGAGCGACCTCGACCTCGAAGAGCCGACCGGGGCGCTGAGGCACCTGACGCCCAGGACGCGCACCGTCCTCAAACTGGCCGCCGACCAGGCCAGGGCGGAAGGAGCCGCGGCCGTCGGCACCGAGCACCTGCTGGGCGCCATGCTGAGCGAGGGGACCAACCTGGCCCTGCACGTCCTGCGGGCCGTGGAGATCGACCCCGAGCAGGTCGGACGCGACCTAGCCCGCCACCAGCCCGCCCCCGGCGCGGCCGGCGGTTCGGAGCCGCGCAACTTCAGCGGGGCGGCGGCCAACGCGCTGGAGTTCGCCGTCACGGAGGCGACCTCACTCGGCCACAACTACGTGGGCTGCGAGCACCTCCTGCTCGGCCTCGTCGCCGAGCCCGACGGGACCGCCGGCCAGGTCCTGCGCGGGCTGGGCGCCGAGCCCAGGCTCACCAGGCGCGCCGTGGTGGCGGCCCTGGCCGGGTACGTCCACCTGCGGGCGCAGACGCAGCAGGACGCCGAGGCCCAGGGAGAGCAGGGCCGGCCCGCCGCCGTCCAGGCGATGCTGTCCGCCGCCGTCCGCCAGGAGCTCCAGCCCCTCGTCCAGCGGCTCGAGCGGCTGGAAGCGCATGTGGGACTGGACGGCTGAGGATCGCGAGGTGTCCGCCGCCATCCGCGTCACCCTGGTGGCCCTGATCGTGGTCGGGATCGTGATCGGGGCCACGTGGTGACGCTCAGAGCCAGTCGCGGCGTTTGAAGACGAGATAAAGGGTCAGACAGACGGCCGCCATCAGCACGATCGCGAATGGGTACCCGAATGCCCAGTGCGTTTCCGGCATGAAATCGAAATTCATCCCGTAAATGGTTCCGACCAATGTCGGAGCGAACAGGATGGCGGCCCAGGCGGAGATCTTCTTGACCTCCTCGCCCTGCTGGATGCTCGCCTCCGTCATCCGGGCCATCTCCGCGTTCTGCGCCTGCGTCACCAGCGTCGAGTTGACGACCAGGATGTCCTGCAGCATCTGCCGGAACGCGGAGATCCGCTCCGACACCGTGATCGCGTGGTCGGCCACGTCACGCAGGTAGCTCTGCAGCTCGTCGTTCATCCCGTGCTTGGAGGCCCCAGCGATGAACGCGTGGAGCATGCCCACCAGCGGCGCCGTCGCCCGCTGGAACTCGATCACCTCGCCGGACAGCTCGTAGACCCGCCGCGACACCGACGGGTCGCCGCCGAAGACCTGGACCTCGATCTCCTCGATGTCCTTCTGCAGCCCGGCCACCACCGGGGCATAGCCGTCGACCACGGCGTCGAGGATGGCGTACAGGACGGCCTGCGGGCCCTGGCGCAGCAGCTCGGGCTCGGACTCCATGCGCTTGCGGACGGCTTGGAGGTCGGGGGCCTCGGCATGGCGTACGGTGATCACGAAGTTGGGGCCGATGAAGACGTGCACCTCCCCGAACGCGACCTCCTCCACGTCGTCCAGGTAGCGCGCGGCCCGCAGCACCACGAACAGCGTGTCGCCGTAGCGGTCGGCCTTGGGCCGCTGGGAGCCGACGATCGCGTCCTCCAGCGCCAGCTCGTGCAGCTCGAACTCCTCGCCGAGCTTGACCAGCTCCCACTCCTTCGGCCGGTAGAGGCCGATCCAGGCCATGCTGCCCGGGATCTCCTTGAGGCACTCGAAGGCGGCGCCCAGGGAGCCAGGCGTGTCGACGCGCCTGCCGTCGCGGTAGATGGCGTTGTCGATGACGGTCGGCCGGTAGGGCCGCTCCTCCGTGGCACGCGGGTCCATCGAGTGCTCGGGCGCTTCCTCGTGGACGTCGCCGCTGCGCCTGAACCCCTTCACCCTGGCCATGGCCCTCCCTGGACCTAAGAGAGCTCGTCGAGCCGTTGCGTGGCGCGGTCTCTGATGGTCTTGCGCCACATCGGCGTCCAGCCGAACAGCAGCCCGTGCGGCCTGCCCAGCGCCATCTTCGACCAGCGCCTGAAGTCGAATTCGTCGTGGTGGCGGACGATCAGGTCGCCCTCGAACCTGAACAGCGCGTCGATCTCGTTGACGACCTGGCGCCCGGTCCTGGAGAAGGTGTAGCGGGACGTCCAGTGCGCGGTGCCGGTGAAGTCGTCGGCCGTCACGTCGCCGTAGGTGGATCTGAGGCCGTCGCGCACGCCTAGCTGCAGCCGCCACATCGTCATCACGCGGTCACGCCCCTCGACCTCCTGGAAGATCGGATCTCCGAAGCTGACCTCGGGGTGGTAGCAGCGCTCCATGGCCGCGAAGTCCGCGCGGCCCAGAGCGTCGTAGAAAGCGCCGATGAGCGCGACGTGCCGATCGTTCACTCCTCTATCAGATCATGGCCGCTGCGTTGCCCCAGCACACCGCCCGCAACCAGGCATCGCCCAGGTCGAGCCGGGCGAGCGCGTCGAGCTGATGGGCGTAAGGATATGGAATCGTCGGGAAGTCACTACCGAGCACCACCTTGCCTGAAATGCCCAGATCAAGCAATGCCGGCCGCAGCCGCGCGGGGAACGGCATGCCCAGCTCGGCGAAGTCGGTGAACGCCATCGTGGTGTCCAGCGCGACCCGCTCGTAGCGGGCGGCCAGCTCGAAGAACGGGTCGTACTCCGGCATCCCCAGATGCGCGATCACCACCCGCAGCCGCGGATGCCTGCGCAGCACCTCGCCGATCGGCCCGGGGCCGATGTGCCCGCCCGGCACGGGCACCGAACTGGCGTGCGTCACCACCGGCACCCCGGCCTCCGCCAGCAGGCCCCAGACCTCGTCCAGCTCGGCGGCCCGCGGGTCGAACCCGCCGACCTGCAGGTGCACCTTGAAGATCCTGGCCCCGTCCTCCAGAGCGCGGCGCACGTACTCCACGACGCCAGGCTCGGGGTAGAAGGTCGCCGAAGGGAGGCATCCAGGTGTACGGCGGGCGAAATCCAGCGTCCAGGCGTTGAGATCGCACGCCATGTCCGGCTTGTGCGCATAGGCGAGAGCGGGGAACGTGCGCACGCCCATGGCCCGCAGCAGCGCGACCCGCTCCTCCGCCGGCCACTCGTACTCGATCTTCCAGCCGTTTCCCATCAGCGGGCCGCCGTGCCTGAAGTGGTGCCACACCCGCCGTTCCATCCGCTCCGGCAGGAAGTGGACGTGCAGGTCGATCAGGCCGGGCAGCCCGAGCCCGCGCCACCAGTCCGGAATCCGGGCGTCAGAATCTTGTTCTGTGGCCACGCAGGAGACTCTACCTGGATAGGGTTTCTCCTCGATGGAACAGCTCTGGGCCCACCTGATCAAGGTTCAGCCTGACCCCGACCCCTGGGTCGTGGGGGTCTCGGCTCTCGCCGCGTTCGTGCTCGTCGGCTTCCGCATGCCCTGGCAGGTGACCAGAGGCCTGATCACGATCGCCCACGAGGGCGGCCACGCGCTGATGGCGCTGGTCAGCCGGCGCAAACTCGAAGGCATCCGCCTCCACTCCGACACCTCCGGCGTGACGCTGACCAGGGGCAGGCCCACCGGGCCCGGCATGGTGCTGACCGCGCTCGCCGGCTATGTGGCGCCTCCGCTGCTGGGGCTGGGCGCCGCCTGGCTGACCGAGATGGGGCACATCACGCTGCTGATCTGGAGCGTGCTGCTGTTCCTGGTCTGCATGCTGCTGCTGATCCGCAACCTGTACGGCGCGCTGATCCTGCTCGCCACCGGCGGCGCGGTGTTCGCCCTGATCATGTACGCGCCCGCCGAGGTCCAGCAGGTCGTCGCCCTGGTCGCGGTCTGGTTCCTGCTGTTCGGCGGGATCAGGCCGATCATCGAGCTGCAGCGCAAGCGGAGCAGGCGGCAGGCGCGAGACTCCGACGCGGACCAGCTGGCCAGGCTGACGTTCCTGCCCGGCGGGTTCTACGTGTTCCTCTTCCTGCTGGTGTCGGTCGCGTCCGCGGCCTTCGGCGCGTACCTCATGAATCCGCTCTAACCCCCAAAATTCGCACTAAACTCGCCTGCAACAGGGGGGAGTGCCGTGCTGCCAGTCGAGGACGCGCCCGGCTACCGGGTACTCGATCAGGCGGGCCAGGGCGGCTTCGCCGTCGTGTACCGCGCCTACCAGGAGCGCCTCGACCGGGTCGTGGCGCTCAAGGTGCTGTCCGTCGACCGGGTCGACCAGCGCACGATGCGCAGGTTCCAGCGCGAGCTGCAGCTCACCGGCCGCCTGACCGGCCACCCCAACGTCGTCACCGTCTTCGACACCGGCGTCACCCGCTCCGGCAAGCCGTACATCGCGATGGACTACTTCGAGAACGGCTCGCTGCGCGACAGGGTCCGCAAGGAGGGGCCGCTGCCGGTGCCCGACGTGCTGCGGGCCGGGGTGAAGCTGGCCGGGGCGCTGGCCGCCGTACACGAGGCCGGGGTCCTGCACGGCGACATCAAGCCGCAGAACATCCTCATCTCCCGGTACGGCGAGCCCGCCATCGCCGACTTCGGCGTGGCCCGGGTCGTGGACTCCTCGGAGATCTCGGCCACGTCGCAGGCGTTCACCCCGCTGCACGCCGCCCCCGAGGTGCTCACCGGGCAGCCGCACTCGGCCTCGACCGACATCTACTCGCTCGGCTCGACCCTCTACCACCTGCTGGCCGGCCAGCCCGCCTTCCACAACCCGACGGACCCGTCGATCGCGCCCCTGATGTACCGGGTGCTCAGTGTCGAGCCGCCCCCGATCAACCGCTCCGACGTGCCGCCGCCGGTCCTCGAGACGGTCATGCGGGCGATGTCCAAGCAGCCCGAGGTACGGTACGGATCGGCGCGGGAGCTCGCCCGGCGGCTGCAGGAGGTGCAGGCCGAGCTGGGCCTGCCGGTGACCGACCTGGTGGGCCAGGACCCCGGCCCGGGACCGGCGATGTCCACGGTGCCCCGCCCCCGCCTCGACGACCCGCCCACCGGCGAACCCCAGCCCCCGGGGAGCCCTCAGCACACGGGGAGCCCTCAGCACAGCCTTCAGCTCCCGACCACGGGCAATCACCTGCCATCCACGGGCAACCATCTCCCGACCACCGGCAACCACCTGCCCGGCGGCCCCGGCCGGCCGTCGCCGTTCGCCCCCGAGGCGCGGCCGTCGTCCTTCGCGCCGGAGGCGCAGCCGTCACCGTTCGCGCCGGAGGCGCGGGCGGCGGGCACCGGCGGCATGCACGCCACCGGCCGGCACGGGCCGGGAATCGCCGGCATCCCTGGGGGCGGGCATCCGGGCGCGCCCACACCACCCGCGATCGCCTCGGCCACCACTCCGCCGGGGCGGGGCGGGACGACCGCGCCGGGCGGAGGAGGGCGCCTGCCACGGGGCCTCGTGATCGGCGCCGTCGTTGCGGCCGTCGTCGTGGGCGGCACGAGCGCGGCCGTCTACCTGTCGCTCCAGCAGAACGAGCCATCACAGAGCACCCAGCCCTCGGCGTCCGAGCCGGGCACCCGGGACACCGAGGCCATCGACAAGCAGTCCGTCGCCGCGCTGACCCCGCGCGGCCTGAAGGTGACCGCCGACCAGGGCGCCCTCGTCGAGCTGAAGTGGACGCTCCCCGCGGCCGCCCGCCGCTACCCGGTGGTCCTCCAGCGCTCCCCGCTCAAGAAGGGCGAGCAGGCCGTCACCGCCCTGGGCCAGGGCGCCACCACGACCCGCGTCGCGGGACTGGACCCGGGCACCGGCTACTGCTTCCTGGTGGGCGTCCTGCTGCGCGTCTCGGAGAGCTCGACGGTCGCCTGGTCGAAGCCCACGTGCATCAGGGGCGCCGTCGCCCGCTCGAACCCGTAGCCCGCGGCGGTCACCCCAGGAGCTTGCGCGCCGCCTGCTCGATCTCCGCCTCCGACAGCAGCACGTGCTCGGCCGCCCCGCCCAGGGGGATGAAGCTGTCGGACGAGGTCACCCGCGCGAGCTTCCCGGTGAACCCGGCGTCGGCCAGCTCCGCAATGATCCCCTCCGACACGCCGCCGGTGTGCCGGGTCTCGTCGGCGATCAGCACGTTGCCGGTCAGCTCGGCCGCCCGCAGCAGGTCGTCCATCGGGAGCGGCGCCAGCCAGCGCAGGTCGAGCACACGGCAGCCGTACCCCTCCTGGGTCAGCCGCACCGCGGCCCGCAGGCTCATCCGCACGCCGTTGCCGAACGTCACGATCGTCAGGTCGCGCCCGTCGCCGTAGGAGCGCGCCTGCCCGATCGGCACGTGCGTCTCCGGCCAGCGCCCGGGCGCCGCGTACGGCGCCAGCCAGCCCCCGTCGCCCTCCTCGAACAGGTCGCGCGTGTGGTACAGCGCGATCGGCTCCAGGAACACGCACACCGACCCGGACGTGCGGGCCGCCGCCAGGCACGTGCGCAGCATGGCGGCCGCGTCGTCGGGGCGCGCGGGCGAGGCGATGACCAGGCCGGGGATGTCGCGCAGCGCGCCCACCGCATTGTCGTTGTGGAAGTGGCCGCCGAACCCCTTCTGGTAGGCGTACCCGGCCACCCGGACCACCATCGGGTTGGTGTAGGAGCCGCGCGAGAAGAACGACAGCGTGGCCGCCTCTCCCCGGATCTGGTCGAGCGCGTTGTGCAGGTAGGCGAGGTACTGGATCTCCGGCACAGGCAGCAGCCCCGACACGCCGGCGCCGAGCGCCAGCCCCAGGATGGCCTGCTCGTCCAGCAACGTGTCGAACACCCGGGCGGCGCCGAACCGCTTCTGCAGCCCCCTGGTCACGCCGTAGACGCCGCCCTTCTTGGCGACGTCCTCGCCGAACACGGTCATCTCGGGGTAGACGGCCAGCGTGTCGGCGAGCGTGCGGTTGATGGCCTGCGAGAGCGTCATCGGCTTGTCGTGCTCGGGCAGCGCCCCGGCGAACGCCTTCTCCCGGTCCGGGGCCGGGGCCGCCATCGGGCTGATCTTGGCGATCAGCTCCGGCTTGCGCGGCGCGATCGGCTCCATGACCTCCTTGGCGGAGCCGAGCCGCGGGCTGCGCGTCGTCTCCAGCGCGATCCGCAGCACGTGCTCGCGCTGGGACTCGTACGCCCTGAGCAGCTCTTCCGGCGTGCTCTGCCCGGCCTCCACGAGCAGCTGGGCCGTGCGCACCAGCGGGTCGCGCTCCAGGTCGGCCCTGATCTCGCGCTGCGTGCGGTAAGCCTGCTCGACGTCGGAGCCGGCGTGCCCCATGAGCCGCACGGTGGTCAGGTGGAGGAAGGCGGGGGAGCGGCGCTCGCGGACGTGCCGGGCCGCGCGGACGGCGGCGTCGTAGGCCGCGGCGAGGTCGCAGCCGTCGGCGGCGAAGTATTCGATCCCGGGCCGGCGCAGGGCCGACTCCACCCAGCCCTTGGGCGTGCGGACGCTGATGCCGATGCCGTTGTCCTCGCACACGAGCAGCAGCGGCATCGCCTGGCCCTGGTAGGTGGCGTAGGAGGCGGTGTTGAAGCCGCTCAGGGCGCTCGCATGGTTGATCGAGGCGTCGCCGAAGCTGCACACCGCGACCGCGTCGGCGGGCCAGCGGGCCTGATCGCCGATCGCCGCCGCGGCCCGCTCGATGGCGAACGCCACGCCGACGGACCTGGGCAGGTGGCTGGCGATCGTGGAGGTCTGGGGGATGACGGCCAGCTCGGGATGGCCGAACACCTTGTGCCGGCCGCCCGCGATCGGCTCGTCGGCCGCCGCGGCCAGCCCCATCAGCACGTCGCGGATGCCCTGCTCGGGCAGCCTGCCCGCCTGCTCGGACCTGGTCAGGTAGAACGCGCCGGAGCGGTAGTGGAGCAGGGCGGGGTCGGTGGGCCGCAGGGCGGCGGCGACGGCCGCGTTGCCCTCGTGGCCGGCGGAGCCGATCGTGTAGTAGCCCTCGTCACGCTCGCGCAGCCAGCGGGCCGCGATGTCCAGCAGGCGGCTGTCGAGCTGACGCTGGAACAGCGTCATGCACTGCTCGCCGGTCAGCGAGCTGCCCTCGCGGACCGGCAGCCCCGGATCTCGCGCGGGGCCCGCCTTCAGCGTCGCAACCGCCTGGGTGAAATGAGTCTCAACTGTGTCGCGCGCCACACCTCGATTATGTCTTTCATCGGCGCCGACGTCTGCCGGACGTGGCTGACATGTTGTGTACCGGTCCGTTTGACACCGGCATATAACGGTTTGTCAGATTCCTAAACCTTCCGGTCGGCGCGTACGTCTACTTAATTGACACACGTGGCACCCTCAATGCCGCGTTGAACCGTTGGGTCTCTGGAAGGAACCCGCATGTTACAACGCATTCGTGTGGCCGCCCTTGCCATAGCGCTCGGAGCCGGAGCCCTGGTCATGGCTCCCTCCGCTGCGACGGCGGCCGCGGATCCCGTCATCACCCGAGTCGGGATCAGTCCCAATTCTCCGATCGACGTCACCAATGGCGCGGTCACGGCCACGTTCAGCTTCGCCACCAAGGGGGCCGACAAGGCCGAGCTCCAGCTCAAGCCCCCGGGCGACATCAGCGTCGGCAAGCCCGTCGACCTGACGTCCACCAAGGACGGCGACTGGACGAAGTGGTCCGGCACCAGGTCCTTCGACTCCACGAACGTCGGCACGTGGAGCTGGCTCGCCATCGCCGGCGGCGCCTCCCGCGGCGGCACGTTCGAGGTCTCGGTCAAGAAGGTCCTCGACACCAAGATCGTCGACTTCGACGCCAGCCCCGACTCCGTGGACAAGGGTGACCTGATCAAGGTCTCCGGCCAGCTCGTCGCCGACGGCAAGGGGTACGGCGACCAGAGCGTCGCCATCACCTTCCGCGAGCGCGGCACCGACGCCTACCGCCAGATCACCAAGGTGACGACCGGTGGCAACGGCTGGTTCAGCGCCACCGTGCGGGCCGACGAGACGGGCTGGTGGCGGGCCGAGTTCGCGGCCACCTCCGCGGCCAAGGGCTCGGTCAGCGACACCGACCGGGTCGACGTCAGGCGTGGCGTCCTGAGCAGCAGGATCGCCGGCTTCGATGCCCGCCCGGAGCCCGTGGACAAGGGTGACCGGCTCACGTTCAGCGGCGCCCTGCTGGTCGAGGACCGCGGCGGCGTGGCCGGCGAGCGGGTCTCGATCTTCTTCAAGGCCGACGGCTCGTCCAGGTGGGAGTACGTCACCAGTGACGTGACCGGCCGCGACGGCCGCTTCTGGGCCTCCGCTCCCGCGGAGACCTCGGGCTGGTGGCGGGCCGAGTACGGCGGCACCCGCGGTGTCCGCGGCTCGGTCAGCGGCGCCGACTGGGTCAAGGTCAACGAGCCTGCGCCGCCTCCTACGGCGTCCAAGGCGGACACGCGGCTGATCAAGTTCAACGCGTACCCCGAGCCGGTCAAGCGCGGCAAGTACCTGAAGTTCAAGGGCCGCCTGCAGGTCTTCGACGAGGGCTCCTGGGAGGGCTACTCGGGCAAGGTCGCGCTGTTCTTCAAGCCCGCGGGCTCGAAGAAGTGGCAGTACGTGAAGACGACCTGGTCGAACGACGGCGGCGGGCTCTACACCAAGGTCAAGGGCTGGAACTCGGGCCGCTGGCGGTTCGTGTTCGGCGGTGACGACGACACCTACGGCGCCACCAGCGGCTCGGACTACGTCCGGGTCAAGCGTTGATCTGACGCGGCGTTGATCTGACGCAGCGTTGATCTGATGCGAGGCCGAGGCCCGGGGCACGCCGCCCCGGGCCTCGTTCCGTCTACTCCGCCCGCCTGAACTCCGCGATCCCCACCCCCAGCAGCGCCAGCCCCAGGGCCGCCACGAGGCCGAGCTCGAGCATCACCGGCACCTGGAAGTCGAACCACCGGACCCCGGGGTTCAGCACCGCGTCGACCTGCGCCGGCACGTCCAGGTGCGAGAAGACCGCCTGGCGCAGCGGGTCCACCGCGTACGTCATCGGGTTGACCACGGTCAGCACGTGCAGCCACGACGGCAGGTTGGCCAGCGGGAACATCGCCCCCGACAGGAACATCATGGGCATGATCGCCATCTGCATCAGACCGAAGAAGGTCTGCATGTTCTTCATCCGGGCGGCCAGCATCACCCCGAAGGCCGTGATCGTGAACGCCGCGAGGAACATCTCCGCCAGCAGCGTCACGAAGAGCGCGGGCGAGTAGGGAACCCCCACCAGCCCCGCCATGGCCAGAATGAGGATGCCCTGCCCGGTGGCCACGATGGCGCCGCCCAGGCACTTTCCGACCACGATCGCCCCGCGCGAGACGGGCGCGACCAGCATCTCCCTGAGGAAGCCGAACTCGCGGTCCCACACGATGGACCCGGCCGAGAACATCCCGGTCATGATCACGGTCATCGAGATCATGCCGGGGTACATGAACGTGCGGTAGTCGATCCCGGGGATCGCCCCCCGCACCAGCGACCCGAGCCCCGTGCCCATGACGAACAGCCAGAGCACGGGCTGCACCAGCATGGACGCCATGCGGGTGCGGTCGTTGACGAAGCGCAGCATCTCCCGGTGGAGCACGACCTTGATCGCCCGCAGGTCGTGACCGGTGCTGCGGACCGGCACGCGGACGCTGATGGCCTCTGTCGCCATGACTATCGCCTCGCCATCGCTCTCATGAACGCCGTGTTGCCGTCGCCGGCCTCGGCGTCGCGGATCGTGGAGCCGGTGTAGGACATGAACACGTCGTCCAGGGACGGCCGTGACACGCTCACCGATTTGATCGGCATGCCGAGCTCGGCGAACAGCCTCGGCACGAACTCCTCGCCCGAGGCCACCGCGAACGTCACCGCGCCCTCGCGCACGGCCGCCTCCAGCCCGAACCGCTCCCGCAGCGCCTTGATCGCCTCCGCGTCGTCGGGGGTCTGGATCTGCACCCGGTCCTTGCCGACGCTGGCCTTGAGCGCCTCGGGCGAGTCGATGACGACGACCTCGCCGTGGTCGATGATCGCGATCCGGTCGCAGTACTCGGCCTCGTCCATGTAGTGCGTGGTCATGAAGATGGTGATGTCCTCCAGGAGCCGCAGCTGGTTGATGTAGCCCCAGATGGCCGAGCGGGTCTGCGGGTCGAGCCCCACGGTGGGCTCGTCGAGGAAGAGCACGCGCGGGGAGTGCAGCAGGCCGCGGGCGATCTCCAGCCGCCGCTTCATGCCGCCCGAGAACGTCATCACCTTGGCGTCCTTGCGGTCCCACAGCGCGACCATCTCCATGACCTGCCGGATCCGGTCGCCGACCATGCTCTTGGGCACGCCGTACAGCTCGGCGTGGAAGCGCAGGTTCTGCTCGGCGCTCAGGTAGCCGTCGAGGGTGGGGTCCTGGAAGACGAGGCCGATGTTCCTGCGGACCTCGTCACGGTCCCTGACCACGTCGTGGCCCGCCACGGTGGCGCTGCCGCCGGTGGGGTTCACCAGCGTGCAGAGCATGCTGATGGTGGTGGTCTTGCCGGCGCCGTTGGGGCCGAGGAAGCCGAACACCTCACCCGGGCGCACCTCGAAGTCGACGCCCTTGACGGCCTCGACCTTCCCGTACGTCTTCCGCAGGCCGCGCACGGCGACCGCCGCGTCCGCCGCCATCTCAGCCCTCCGCCAGGATCTGGAACATGGACTTGCGCGTCTTCTTGATCAGCTCCTTGGCCGCCGCGATTTGACGCTCGTCGGCCGTGCGGACCAGGTGGGAGAACGCCTCGTTGAGCTGGGCCCAGAGCAGGCGCAGCTCCTGGTGGTCCGGCGGCACGGCCGTGCGGGCGACCTCGTCCCACGGCGCCTCGTCGGCGTACCTGGCCGCCTGGCCGCGGCCCTCCTCCGTCAGCCGGTACGTACGGCTCCCGCCGGACTCGTCGCCGGACACCAGGCCCTCGTCCTCGAGTTGCTGCAGCGCCGGATAGACGGAGCCGGGGCTGGGCCGCCAGACGCCGTGGCTGCGCTCCTCGATGCCCTGGATCATCTGGTAGCCGTTCTGCGGCCCTTCGAGGAGCAGCGCCAGCAGGGCGGCCCGGACGTCGCCGCGGCGCACCCGCGGAGGCGGCGTCTCCCAGTGGACCACGGTGCCGAAGTGGGGCCCGGGCGGGGGCGGCGCGAACGGCGGGCCGAAGCCGCCCGGCCCCGGCGGTGGACCGGGCGGCGGGCCCGGCGGTGGACCGGGTGGGTGCGGGGGGAACGGGTGGTGGGGGTGCGGGGCATCCCAGAAGTCAGGCTCTTCCATGATTACCTCCAACTATCGAGATATCTTGACGATATATCTAGATAGTTGGCACGGGAAGGGCATTTCGGGCAGATCCCTGGAAGTTAGCGAGCGCTAACAGCGGCGGTGACGGCCGCGCGCGCCATGGCGTGCAGCAGCGGCCGCATGTCCCCCGCGCCCAGCTCGCCCGCGCTGTGCGGCGTGGAGTTGAGCAGCCCGAACACGGCGTGCGTCGCGGCCCGCAGCCGCGCCGCCGGGCACTGCGGGTGCAGCTCGGCCAGCACGGTGACCCACTCCTCGACGTAGAGCCGCTGCAGCCGCCTGATCTGGCGCCGCTCGGGCTCGGGCACGTTGCCCAGCTCCCGGTCGTGCACGGTGATCAGCGCCGGCTGCTCGAGAGCGAACGTGATCTGCACGTTGAGCAGCGCGTCCAGCGTCTCCTGGGGATCGGGGTACGAGGTGACCACCGCGGCGGCCGACTCGCGCAGCCGCGAGCTGACATCGAGCAGCATCTCCGACAGCAGCGCGTCCTTGCCGCTGAAGTGCCGGTAGAGCGCGGGGCCCGAGACGCCGACCGCGGCGCCGATGTCCTCGATCGAGACGCCGTGGAAACCGCGCGCGGCGAACAGCCGGGCCGCCGCCTCCAGGATCTCCCCGCGCCTGTTGCGGCGATTCCGGGTAGGGGCGGTAGTGGTCACGTCTCACATGCTAGACGACTACGTTAATGATGACTAACATCTCGTGCTATGAGAGGGGCGTCATGAGCGAGTGGCCGGTGCTGAAGTCGTCCGCCGATCCCGGCGGCGAGGCGTTCAAGCGCAACGTCGAGCTCAACGAGCGGCTCGCCGCCGAGTTGCTGGAGCGGCTGGAGGTCGCCGCCCGGGGCGGCCCCGAGCGCTCGCGCCTGCGCCACGTCGAGCGCGGCAAGCTGCTGCCGCGCGACCGCGTCGACGGCCTGCTCGACCCCGGCTCCCGCTTCCTGGAGCTGTCGCCGCTGGCCGCGAACGGCCTCTACGACGACCAGGCGCCCGCCGCGGGGATCATCACCGGGGTCGGCCGGGTCTCCGGCCGCGAGTGCGTGATCGTCGCCAACGACGCCACCGTGAAGGGCGGCACGTACTACCCGCTCACGGTCAAGAAGCACCTGCGCGCGCAGGAGGTGGCCCTGCACAACCACCTGCCGTGCGTCTACCTCGTCGACTCGGGCGGCGCGTTCCTGCCCAAGCAGGACGAGGTGTTCCCTGACCGCGAGCACTTCGGCCGCATCTTCTACAACCAGGCCACCATGTCCGCCCGCGGCATCCCGCAGATCGCCGCCGTGCTCGGCTCGTGCACGGCGGGCGGCGCGTACGTGCCCGCGATGAGCGACGAGGCCGTCATCGTGCGCGGCCAGGGCACGATCTTCCTGGGCGGCCCGCCGCTGGTGAAGGCGGCGACCGGCGAGGAGGTCACGGCCGAGGAGCTGGGCGGCGGCGACCTGCACGCGCGGGTCAGCGGCGTCACCGACCACCTGGCCGAGGACGACGCGCACGCGCTGGCCATCGTCCGCGACATCGTCTCCACCCTGGCCCCGCGAGCCGCGCGGCCCTGGGACACGATCGCGCCGGAGCCGCCCCGGCACGACCCGCGCGACCTGTACGGGATCGTGCCCGCCGACACGCGCCAGCCGTACGACGTGCACGAGGTGATCGCCAGGATCGTGGACGGGTCGCGCTTCCTGGAGTTCAAGGCCGAGTACGGCTCGACCCTCGTGACCGGGTTCGCCCACCTCCACGGCCATCCGGTGGGGATCGTGGCCAACAACGGCATCCTGTTCAGCGAGTCCGCCATGAAGGGCGCCCACTTCATCGAGCTGTGCGACCAGCGCCGGATCCCGCTCGTCTTCCTGCAGAACATCAGCGGCTTCATGGTCGGCAAGGCCTACGAGGCGGGCGGCATCGCCAAGCACGGCGCCAAGATGGTCACCGCCGTGTCGTGCGCGCGGGTGCCCAAGTTCACCGTCGTGATCGGCGGGTCCTTCGGGGCGGGGAACTACGCGATGGCCGGGCGGGCATACTCGCCCAGGTTCCTGTGGATGTGGCCGAACGCCCGCATCTCGGTCATGGGCGGCGAGCAGGCCGCGAACGTGCTCACCACGGTCGGCACGGCCGACGCCGACGCGATCAGGGCCCAGTACGAGCACCAGGGCAACCCGTACTACTCCACGGCCAGGCTGTGGGACGACGGCGTGATCGACCCGCTCGACACCCGCACCGTCCTCGGCCTGGCGCTGTCCGCGGCGGCCAACGCCCCGCTCGAGCCCGCCGGTTACGGCGTCTTCCGGATGTGACGCATGTTGTTCGACCGTGTTCTGATCGCCAACAGGGGCGAGATCGCCGTACGGGTCATCCGCACGCTGCGCCGGCTCGGCATCACGTCGGTGGCCGTGCACACGGCGTCGGACGCCGGAGCCCGGCACGTGCTGGAGGCCGACCTCTCCCACCAAGTGCCGAAATATCTTGATATTGAGGCAATTGTCGGGGCGGCGCTGGCGTCCGGGGCGCAGGCCGTCCACCCCGGATACGGGTTCCTCGCCGAGAACGCCGCTTTCGCGCGGCGGTGCGCGCAGGCCGGGCTGGTGTTCGTCGGGCCGCCGCCCGAGGCCATCGACGCCATGGGCGACAAGATCCGCGCCAAGGCCACGGTGTCGGCGGCCGGGGTGCCCGTCGTGCCCGGCGGGGCCGAGCCCGGCGACTCGCTGGAATCCTGGCGTGACTTCCCCGCGCTGATCAAGCCCTCCGCGGGCGGCGGCGGCAAGGGCATGGTGCTCGTACGGTCGGCCGCCGAGCTGCCCGACGCCCTGGAGTCGGCCCGGCGCACGGCGCGGGCGGCGTTCGGCGACGCGACCCTGCTCATCGAGCGGTACGTCGAGAGCCCGCGCCACATCGAGCTGCAGATCCTGGCCGACACCCACGGCAACGTCGTGCACCTGGGCGAGCGCGAGTGCAGCCTGCAGCGCAGGCACCAGAAGATCATCGAGGAGGCGCCCTCGCCCTTCGTCGGCCCCGAGACCCGCACCCGCATGGGCTCGGCCGCGGTGGAGGCCGCGCGCTCGGTGGGCTACGTGGGGGCGGGCACGGTCGAGTTCATCGTGGACGGGACCACCGGCTCCTACCACTTCATGGAGATGAACACCCGTCTTCAGGTGGAGCATCCCGTCACCGAGCTGGTGACCGGGCTCGACCTGGTCGAGCTGCAGCTGCGGGTCGCGGCGGGGGAGCCGCTGCCGTTCGGGCAGGACGACGTGCGGATCGACGGGCACGCCGTCGAGGCCCGCGTCTACGCCGAGGACCCGGCCCGCGGCTTCCTGCCGACGGGCGGCCGCGTGCTGGCGTTGCGCGAGCCGGACGGCGGCGTCCCGGGCGGCCCCGCACCCGTCGTACGGGTGGACTCGGGGCTGGTCGAGGGCGGCGTCGTGGGCAGCGAGTTCGACCCGATGCTCTCCAAGGTCGTCGCCTGGGCGCCGGACCGGGCGTCTGCGCTCAGGACGCTCGACCGCGCCCTGGCCCGCACGGCCATCCTCGGCGTGGTCACCAACATCCCGTTCCTGCGGGCCCTCGCCGGACATCCGGCCGTCAAGGCGGGCGAGCTGGCCACCGGGCTGGTCGAGCGCGTGCTCCCCGAGCTGCTCCCGTCCGCGGACGTGCCCGCCGAGGTGCTCGCGGCGGCGGCGCTCGCCTTCCATGCCCTGCCCCGGGGCGACGACCCGTGGGAGGTCACGGACGGCTGGCGGGTGGGCGAGCGGGCCTGGACGACGTGGCGGCTGGAGTCGAGGGACGGGGTGCACGCGGTCCAGGTCCGCGGCCTGCCCGAAGAATCCGCCGAAGTCCGGATAAACGATGAGATCGTGCCCGCGCGCATCCGGCTCGGCGACGGGGAGCTGACCGTCACGATCGGCGGCCGTACCGAGCACTACCTGCGCGTACGCCACGCCGACACGCTCTGGCTCGGCAGGGACGGCGCGGCGTGGGCGCTCACCCGGCACCTCATCGGCGACCCCGGCGACCGGCCCGGCGCGGCGGCCACGGGCGACGGCGTCGTCAGGAGCCCCATGCCCGGCACCGTCCTGGTGGTCAAGGCCCAGGCCGGCGACCGGGTCACCGAAGGCCAGCCGCTGGTGATCGTCGAGGCCATGAAGATGGAGCACACCGTCACCGCGCCCCGCGACGGTGTGGTCTCCGAGCTGGCGGTCCAGGCGGGCCAGCCGGTCGACATGGACGCGGTTCTCGCCGTGGTCACAGAGGAGTCGTGATGCCTTACCCGATGGAAGGGCTTCCGCAACAGGTCACGATCTACGAGGTCGGCCCGCGCGACGGCCTGCAGAACGAGTCCTCGATCGTGCCCGTCGAGGTGAAGGCCGAGTTCATCGACCGCCTCGCGGACGCCGGGCACAAGGTGATCGAGGCGACCAGCTTCGTGCACCCGAAGTGGGTGCCGCAGCTCGCCGACGCCGACGAGCTGCTGGCCCGGCTGCGCAGGAAGCCGGGCGTGCGCTACCCGGTCCTCGTCCCCAACCTGCGCGGCCTCGACCGGGCCCTGGAACGCGGCGTGGACGAGATCGCCATCTTCGCCAGCGCCACCGAGACGTTCGCCGCCAAGAACCTCAACCGCAGCCTGGAGAGCCAGTTCGAGATGTTCGAGCCGGTCGTGGCCAGGGCGGTGGACAACGGCGTGCGGGTGCGCGCGTACGTGTCGATGTGCTTCGGCGACCCCTGGGAGGGGCCGACGCCGATCGCCCAGGTCGTCTCGGTCGGGGAGCGGCTGCTCGGGCTCGGCTGCTACGAGCTGTCGCTCGGCGACACCATCGGGGTCGGCACGCCCGGGCACGTGACCGCGCTGATCAAGGCGTTCCGCCGCCCCGAGCGGCTCGCCGTGCACTTCCACGACACCTACGGCCAGGCCCTCGGCAACACGCTGGCCGCGTTGAGAGCGGGCGTGACGACGATCGACGCCTCCACGGGCGGCATCGGTGGCTGCCCCTACGCCGAGTCCGCCACCGGCAACCTCGCGACCGAAGACCTGGTCTGGATGTTGCGGGGGCTCGGCATCGAGACCGGGCTCGACCTGGGCAAGCTCGTGTCCACCAGCACCTGGCTGGCGGAGCTGCTCGGCCGGCCCAGCCCCTCCCGCGTCGTACAGGCGCTGTCGAAAGGCTGACCATGCTCAAGGACGAGTACGAAGAGCTGCGCAAGACCGTCGAGTCGTTCGCCCGCGAGGTGGTCGCGCCGGTGATCGGCGACTACTACGAACGGGAGGAGTTCCCGTACGACATCGTGCGGCAGATGGGCGCCATGGGGCTGTTCGGGCTGCCGTTCCCGGAGGAGTACGGCGGCATGGGCGGCGACTACTTCGCCCTGTGCGTGGCGCTGGAGGAGCTGGCCCGCGTCGACTCCAGCGTGGCGATCACCCTGGAGGCCGCGGTGTCGCTGGGCGCGATGCCGATCTACCGGTTCGGCGACGCCGAGCAGCGCGAGCACTGGCTGCCCAAGCTGACCTCGGGCTCGGCCCTGGGCGCGTTCGGCCTGACGGAGCCGGGCGGCGGGTCCGACGTGCCGGGCGGGATGCGCACCACCGCCGTGCTGGACGGGCCCGAATGGGTGATCAACGGGACGAAGGCCTTCATCACGAACTCCGGCACCGACATCACGGCCGTCGTCGGCGTGGCCGCGATCACCGGCGAGCGGGAGATCTCCACGATCCTCGTGCCGAGCGGCACGCCTGGGTTCACGGTGTCGAAGAAGTACTCCAAGGTCGGCTGGAACGCCTCCGACACCCGCGAGCTGTCCTTCAGCGACTGCCGCGTCCCCGCCGCGAACCTGCTGGGCGAGCGCGGCCGCGGCTACGCCCAGTTCCTGCAGACCCTCGACGAGGGCCGCATCGCGATCGCCGCGCTCAGCGTGGGGCTGGCCCAGGGATGCGTGGACGAAAGCCTCAAGTACGTCAGGGACCGGAAGGCGTTCGGCCACCCGATCGGCCACTACCAGGCCATCCAGTTCAAGATCGCCGACATGGAGGCCCGCGCCCACACCGCCCGCCTGGCCTACTACCACGCGGCCGAGAAGATGCTGGCCGGGGCGCCGTTCAAGAAGGAGGCCGCGATCGCCAAGCTGGTCTCGTCGAACGCGGCCATGGACAACGCGCGGGACGCCACGCAGGTGTTCGGCGGGTACGGGTTCATGAACGAGTTCCCCGTGGGGCGCTTCTACCGCGACGCCAAGGTGCTGGAGATCGGTGAGGGCACGAGCGAGGTCCAGCGCATGCTCATCGCCCGGCAGCTCGGCCTGGGCGACCTCTGACCGTTTCCGGCTGAACGTTTTCGGCGGGGCGAATCGAGGGAGTTTGCGTCCGCGACCTCGGACGATCTAGTGTCGTCAGTCATGACGGCTGACGATCTTCTCATCAGGAGGGCGGAGAAGGCGGACGCGGACGAGGTGTTCGCGCTGGCGCGCGAGTTCGGTCTGACGTTCAGACCGGAGCGCGGGGCCTTCGACGCCGCCCTGCCCGAGCTGCTGGCGAACGAGGACGCCCTGCTGCTCGCGGCCGTCGTGGGCGGGCGCGTGCAGGGCTACCTGCTGGGGTTCGTGCATCTGACCCTGTTCGCCAACGGGCCGGTGGCCTGGGTCGAGGAGGCCATGGTCGGCTCCGGGGCGCGCCGGCAGGGCATCGGCCGGGCCCTGCTGGAGGAGTTCGAGCGGTGGGCTCGCACGCGGGAGGCGGGCTACGTGGCGATGGCCACGCGGCGCGCGCCCGAGTTCTACCACGCGCTGGGCTACGAGGCCTCCGCCACGTTCTTCCGCAAGGTCCTGCGCTAGCCCGGCCCCTTCCGCGAGGTCCCGCGCCGGCCCGGCCGGCCGGCCGGGAATTCTGTCGTGATCTGATGGCATTCTTAGGGCGTGAGTATCCATGCCGTCAGTCCCCGCTTCGTCGGGCGCGCCCGTGAGCTCGCCGCTCTCGGCGACGCGTTGGTCGGGGCGCGTGCCGGGGCGTCGTCCGCCGTGCTCGTCGGCGGCGAGGCCGGGGTCGGCAAGACCCGGCTGATCAAGGAGTTCACCGATCGGGCCGACGACGCGCTGGTGCTCGTCGGCGGGTGCCTGGAGCTGGGCACCGAGGGCCTGCCGTTCGCGCCGTTCACCGCCGTGCTGCGCGGGCTCGTCCGCGAGCTGGGCCGCGACGGGGTGGCGGCGCTCGTGCCCGGCGGCACCACGCGCGGGCTGGCGCGGCTGCTGCCCGAGTTCGGGGAGCCGGACGGAGACGGGCCCGAGGCCAGAGCCCGGCTGTTCGAGCAGGTGCTGGGGCTGCTGGAGCGGCTGGCCGAAGAGCGGCCCGTGCTGCTGATCGTCGAGGACGCCCACTGGGCCGACCGGTCCACCCGCGACCTGCTGTCGTTCCTGGTCCGCTACCAGCCGACCGCGGCGGGCCTGCTGATCGTGGTCACGTACCGCACCGACGAGCTTCACCGCACCCACCCCCTGCGCCCGCTCCTCGCCGAGCTGGGCCGGGTCGAGCGGGTGCGCAGGGTCGAGCTGCGCAGGCTCACCCGCAAGGAGGCCGTCGCGCAGGCGGCCGGCATCCTGGAGCGGGAGCCGTCCCCCGCCGACATGGACCTGATCTACGCGCGCAGCGAGGGAAACCCGCTGTTCGTGGAGGCGCTGCTCAGCGACGGAGGCGGCGTCGCGCTGCCGGAGTCGCTGCGCGACCTGCTGCTGGCCAGCGTCGAGCGGCTGCCCGCCGAGACGCAGGAGCTGCTGCGCGTGGCCAGCGCCGGCGGGCAGCGCATCGAGCACGACCTGCTCTCCGCCGTCGCCGGGCTCGACGAGAACGCGCTCTCCAGCGCGCTGCGGCCCGCCGTGGCGGGAAACGTGCTGACCGTCGACGGCGAGGGCTACTGCTTCCGGCACGCGCTGATCCGCGAGGCGCTCCACGACGACCTGCTGCCCGGCGAGCACACCCGCCTGCACACCCGCTTCGCCGAGGCGCTGGAGCGCGACCTGTCGATCCTGCCCGCCCCGCGCGGCGCGATCGAGCTGGCCCACCACTGGCACTCCGCCCACGACGCCACCTGGGCGCTGGTCAGCGCCTGGCAGGCGGCCGGCGTCGCCCGCAGGTCCACCGCCTACGACGAGCAGCTCAGGATGCTGTCCAGGGTGCTGGAGCTGTGGGACCAGGTGCCCGACGCGTCCGAGCGCATCGACAGCGACCGCATCGACGTGCTCAGGAACACGGCCACGGTCGCGCACCTCGCCGGGGAGTACGAACGCTCCATCGCCCTGGCCGGCGCCGCCCTCGCCGAGATCGACCACGAAGCCGACCCGATCAGGGCGGCCAAGCTGCTGCGCCAGCGCGGCCTGACCCGCTACGACCTGGGCCGCTCCGGCTACGTCGACGACCTGCGCGAGGCGGCCGCGCTGGTCGCCTCCGACCGGCCGACCAAGCTCCACGCCCAGGTCCTGGAGACCCTGTCCCGCATGCTCCACGGGCGGGAGGTCTGGTCGGAGCGGCTCGCCACGAGCCGGCTGGCCATGAAGATCGGCCACGAGCTGGGCGACCGTAAGGTGGAGGCGCACGCGCTGATCGACCTCACCTGGGCGCGATTCGGCTTCTCCGAGATCGAGGCGCAGCTGGAGGCGTTCGCGGAGGCGCGCAGGCTCGCCGGCGGCGACGAGGCGTACAACGCGCTGATGCGCTGCGCGATCTCCGAGTCCGACGCGCTGGAGGGGGCGGGCCGCCACGAGCGGGCCGCGCAGGTGGCCCGCGACGGCATCGAGGAGGCCCGCCAGTACGGGCTGGCCCGCACGTCCGGCGCGTTCCTGTCGATCAACCTGGCCGAGCCGCTGGTGTCACTGGGCCAGTGGGAGGAGGCGCTGGAGGTGGTCGAGCACGCGCTCGACCTCGCGCCGCCGGCTCCCTACCAGGCCAGCCTGCAGGGGTTCGCCACGGACATCGCGCTGGCGCGCGGGGAGTTCGACCGGGCCGAGCGGCTGCTGGGGTCGTCGCGGAGCGTGCTGTCGCGCGGGACCTACCGCGACCAGACGGTCCTGCCGCACCTGTGCAGGGAGGTGCGGCTGCTGCACGCGCGCGGGGAGCTCGAGGCCGCGGTGGAGGTGGCCGCGAAGGCCCTGGAGGAGCGCGATCTGGTGGAGACCCCGCGCTACTCCTGGCCGGTGCTGGTGACCATCGCCGACCTGCTCGGCTCCGTGGTGCCGCAGCAAGGGTCCGGGGCGGGCACGCCGGTGGCGCAGCTCGGCGCGGCCCTCCTGACGCGGCTGCGGGCGCTGGGGCGGGAGCTCGAGGCCGACGGCGACCTCCAGCGGGCGCAGCACCTCACCTTCACGGCGCTGACGGGTCCCGAGCCGGACGACGGCGGCGCCGAGCCGCCCGCGTGGCGGTTCGAGGCCTGGGACCGGGCGGCGGGGGCGTGGGCGGCGCTGCGGCAGCCGTACGCCGAGGCGCGGTGCCTGGTGGGCGCGGCGCAGGCGGCGCTGGCGGACGGCGACCGGCAGGAGGCCGCGGAGCGGCTGGGCCGCGCGCGGGAGTTGGCCGCCCGGCTGGGCGCGACGCCGCTGCTGGAGCAGCTCGACGCCTTCGGGCGGCGGGCCAGGATCGGGGGCGCCGAGGAGGCGGCCGACGGGCTTCCGCTGGGGCTGACGGCTCGCGAGCTGGAGGTGCTGCGGGAGGTGGCGAACGGGCGGAGCAACCGGGAGATCGCCGAGGCGCTGTTCATCTCGGCGAAGACCGTGAGCGTGCACGTCTCCAACATCCTGGCCAAGCTGGGCGTCGCCACCCGGGGCGAGGCCGCCGCCACCGCCTACCGGCTGCGGCTGTTCGACGCGCCCCTTTGAACGGCAGGGCGAGTGCTCAGCCCGTCAGCTGGGCTTCCAGGCGGTAGCCGTCCACCGTGACGTAGACCTGGTCGCCGGGGCGCGCGTTCAGGCGCATCAGCACCGGCTGGAGAGAGTCGAAGACCGGCTGGTGGCCCTGCCAGACCAGGACGATGGCGTTGTCCCCGGGCCCGGTCACCGACAGCAGGGTGCCGGGGCGCATGCCGAGCTGGGCCGCGTAGCCCTCCGGCACCGGCACGGGGCCGCCCCTGAGGTGCTCCGGGGTCACCTCGATGCGCTGCCAGCGGCGCGGGTCCGAGGACGGGCCCGGCAGCGGCGGAGGCGGCGTCGGGGAAGAGCCTGCCAGCATCGGCGAACGGCCGCCCGACAGCGCCGAGAGCGTAGCCAGGGCCGCGGACGGGTCGATCGAGTTCGCCGGGGTCGGCGGGATGGGCTGGCCGCCCCGGTGGTGGTGGCCGTTGGCGCCCGGCGTGCGGCGGGGCAGGGGCTGGGCGGGCGACGGGGCCTCGGCCACCGGGTCGCCGCTCGTCTCCTGGGGCAGGGCGTCGTACCAGGCCTTGGCGGAGTGGGCGCGGATGCCCAGCTCGCCCATCAGCTCCACGACGTCCGCGTCGGGCGGGCTCGAGGCCAGCAGCTGCCTCGTACGGTCCTGCAGGCGGTGCAGGTCGCCCACGACCAGCCAGCCGTCCTGGAAGCGGCGGTCGGGCATGAGCGTCACCAGCACGCGCCAGAGCGGGGTGCGCAGCGAGGGGACCGTCACGGGGTGGGCCGGGTCGGCGCCGATCAGCTGGTCCTCGGTGGCCGCCGCGCCGAGCCATTCGGTCAGGCGGAACATGTGGCCCGTGACCGGCGCGGACTCCGAGGAGCGCAGCCAGTGCAGCACGCGTTCCTCGGCCGTGCGCTGGGCCTGGGAGAGCGCGTCCCGGTCGACCAGCATCTTGTGGGCGAGCGTCCGCAGGCTGACCGGGTCCTCGGCGAACAGCCGGTGCACGGCCACCGCCAGCTCCAGCTTGTCCAGGCTGCGGAACAGGTTGTCCACGACCCGCACCATCGCGTGGTCGGCGTCGGTCGGCACGGGGCTGCTGGGGACCGGCGGAGCAGTGGGAACAGGCGCGGCGTAGCTCGGGGTGCCGTTGCTCTTGGAGGCGCCGGGCGCGCCGGGGACGGCGGGCATGGATCCCGTACTGGGACCGCCGGGGACCGCGGGCATCGAGCCGGTGCTGGGACCGCCCGGGATCGCGGGCATGGACCCGGTGCTGGGACCGCCCGGGATCGCGGGCATGGACCCGGTGCTGGGACCGCCCGGGACTGCGGGCATCGATCCGGTGCTGGGACCGCCGGGGGCGGAGCTGTTGTCCTGGCGGGCGCCGGGCTGGGCGTCGGCCTGGGGGCTCGCGGGGCGCTGCGGGGCGCGGTCGGCCTGGCCAGGCTGGCCGGGGGCCGGGCGGCCCTCGCCGGCAAACCCCTGCGCCGGGAACGAGCCGCTCTGCGGCTGCGCGGAGAACGAGCCGGTCTGCGCGGGGAACGACCCCGTCTGCCGCGCCGGCCCACCGGCGTCCGGCGCCGGCTGGGCCGGGAAGGAGCCGGTCTGGCGGTCCTGGGACGGGCCGGTCTGGCGGTCTTGCGAGGGGGCGACCTGGCGGTCCTGGGAGGGGCCGCCCGGGCGGTCGGATATCGAGGGGAAGGAGCCGGTCTGGCGGCCGCTGTCCGGCCCCTGGGCGGCCTGGGGGCCGGTGCCCGAGGGCTGCTGGGCCGGGAACGAGCCCGTCTGGCGCCGGTCCGCGGCGGCGGCCGGGCGCTGCGGCGCGGCGTCGGGGCGCTGCTCGGCGGCGGCGCCGCTCTGGGCGGCGAACATGCCGGTCTGAGGCACCGGATCGGCCTGGACGGGGAAGGAGCCCGTGCCCCGGACGAGCGGCCGGGTGACCTCGGGGTGATCGGCCGCGGGGGCCGTACGCTGGGCCGGGATGCGGCCGAGGATCTCGCGGAAGACGGAGCCGATCACCACTTCGGGCGTCGCCGACGGCGTGCCCAGGTCGCTGGGGGACAGGCGGCGCAGCCGCTGCCAGCCGCCGAGCCCGGTGATCGCCGTACGGGTGTCCTCGGGCCAGCCCGGCAGCGCCGGATCGATGTGGTGGACGGTCAGCGCGGGCAGCAGGTCGGCCAGCGGCAGATGGTCCCAGCGAGAGGAGGCCAGGCGCGCCAGCCGCTCGCAGATCCAGTCGAGCCCCGCCGTGCCGAGCGCCCTCGACAGCGCGAGGGAATGCCACCATCCCGCCGGCAGCCGCGGATCGGCCAGTGCTTCGGCCACCTGCTGCGGGCGGCTCCAGCGCAGAGCAGGGACTAGGTCGCTCAGGCAGATCGATGACTCGACTTCCATCGGCGGACCTTATCCTCCCCAGTGAGCCGCGTGGTGCTGACCGAAACGCGTGTGGCTAATGGTGTAGCTTACGCGGCAAGCTATCAATCAGTGTGAATAGGGTAAAGACGGTTCAGATCCAAACCGTACCGTGGCCGACCGCCCACCTGGGCCACACATGCGGCACCAGCACGGCAACCTGCCTCCAAAGCCGCCTCCTCGCCGACACCCTGCAGAACCCCGGTGAGGTACCCGGCGGCGAACGCGTCACCCGCTCCCGTCGAGTCCACGACCTCGGTGGACACACCTGCCGCCGCCGCGACGACCTCGCCGTCCACGGCGGCCAGCGCGCCCCGTGCTCCCAGCTTCACGATCGCTGTGCCGTATGTCTCACTCAAGAGTACGGCGGCGCGCTCCGCCGTCGTGGCTCCACTCAGCAAGAGGGCCTCATCAAGATTCGGGAGGATCAGGCCGGCGGGGGCGGATTCGCGGATGAAACGTTCGACCCCGAAGTCGCGCAGCGGGCCGGTGGAGGCCGGGTCGACGCTGATCGCGATCCCGGCGGCGGCGGCCTCGGCCATCGCCAGCCTGGCCAGCCGCAGCCCGCCCTCCGCGAACAGCAGGTAGCCGGACAGGTGGAGACGGGCGACGCCGTCGAGCAGGGCCGGGTCCCAGTCGGCCTCGGAGATCAGGCCGCCCGCGCCGCGGTTGGTGAGCATCGTACGCTCGCCGCTCCGGTCCACCATCGCGATCACGACGGCGGTGGGGCGGTCGGGATCGACCGAGACGTGCGGCCGGACCCCCGTCTTGGCCAGCTCGGTGGTGTGCCACTCGCTGCTGTCGTAGCCGAGCCTGGCCAGCAGGCGCACCTCGGTGCCGAGGCGGGCGGCCCAGGCGGCGGTGTTCGCGCCGGAGCCGCCGGGGCGCAGGACGATGTCGGCCGCCGTGTCGGTGCCCGACATGACCGGCGAACCATGCAACGCCACCACATCGGTGACCACGTCGCCGATGACGAGCAGGGCCCTGCCCATCACTCCGTCCGTCACCCCGTCCGTCACGGGCGCGCCCATGACCGGGCGATCTGCGAGGCCAGGGCGACGTTGCCGCGCACGGCGGCCAGGTTGGCCTCCAGGGAGGCCCCGCCGGTGCCGTCCACCAGGTAGCCGAGCAGGAACGGCGTGATCGCCTGCCCCTTGACGCCCTGCCGCTCGGCGGCGGCCAGCGCCTCGGCCAGCACGCGGTCATGGAGCTCGGGGTCGAGCTGCTGGTCCACGGGGACGGGGTTGGCGACGATCAGCGCCGTCTCCTGGCCGCCGAGCGCGTCCTGGCCCCGCATGATCTCCGCCGCGTCGGCGGGCGACTCGATCCGCCATTCGATCGGCTGGCCGGAGGAGTGCAGGTAGAAGCCGGGGAAGGTGTCCGTACGGTAGCCCGCGACGGTCACGCCGCGCGTCTCCAGGCGCTGCAGCGTCGCGGGCACGTCGAGGATCGACTTGACGCCGGCGCAGACGACGGTGATGCGGGTGCGGGCCAGCGTGTCGAGGTCGGCGGACTCGTCCTGGTCCTCGGTCCAGCCGCGGTGCACGCCGCCGAGTCCGCCGGTGGCGAAGACGCGGATGCCGGCGCGGGCGGCGAGGAACGACGTGGCCGACACGGTGGTCGCGCCGCTGGCCTTCAGCGCCGCCGCCACGGGCAGGTCCCGCTGTCCCAGCTTGCGCAGGCCGGACTCGGTCGCGATCCGCTCCAGCTCCACCTCGTTGAGGCCGATGCGGGGCACGCCGTCCAGCACGGCGATCGTGGCCGGGACGGCGCCGGCCGCCCGCACGATCCCCTCCAGCTCGCGCGCCACCTCCAGGTTGCGCGGCTGCGGCAGCCCGTGGGAGATGATCGTGGACTCCAGGGCGACGACGGGCGCGCCACTCGCCAGGGCCTCGGCGACCTCGTCGGACGGCTGCAGAACGGAGTCGGGGGTGCTGCGCATGGTGAGTTTCGTGCTCCTTGGGTGGGTCCTGGCCTACTAGGGCGAAAAACGTATTTTACGGGATTTTGTGCGGAACCCAGCAGCTTGCGGCGCTGATCAGGGGGCGGTCCACCTGAGGATCACACAGGGGGTGCGGGGCCCGCCAGTGACCCGGCGGATCGGGAGAAATGTCCGAGAGTGGGCGTTGACGGATGGTGTGGGTGGGGTCGTATGGTGCGGTGATGGGGTCGTATGACGTGATCGTGGCCGGAGGCGGGCACAACGGGCTGGTGGCGGCCGCCTACCTGGCCGGAGCGGGACGCAGCGTGCTCGTCCTGGAACGCCACGACCACGTGGGCGGGCTGGCGATCTCCACGCGGGCCTTCCCCGGCGTCGACGTACGGCTGTCGCGCTACTCCTACCTCGTCAGCCTCCTGCCCTCCGCGATCGTCCGCGATCTGGGGCTGGACCTGGAGCTGCGCCGCCGCCGCTACGCCTCGTACACGCCCAAGGGCGACACCGGCCTGCTCGTCGACAACGAGGATGCGGCGGCCACGGCGGCCTCGTTCAGGGGCGTCACCGGCGGCGAGGCCGACCACGAGGCGTGGCAGGACTTCTACGCCATGACCGCGCGCGTGGCGCAGGCGCTGGCGCCCACGCTGCTCGAACCCCTCCCGTCCGCCGCCGAGGTCGAACGGCTCGTCGGCCCCGAGGCGTGGCGGGACCTGTTCCGGCGGCCGATCGGGCGGACCGTGGAGGAGCGGTTCGGGGACGACACCGTGCGCGGCGTGGTGCTGACCGACGCGCTCATCGGCACGTTCGCCGACCCTGCCACCGACCTGCTCGCCAACCGGTGCTTCCTCTACCACGTGATCGGCGACGGCACCGGCGAGTGGAACGTCCCCGTCGGCGGCATGGGCGCCGTCTCGGGGGCGCTCGAGGCGGCCGCCAGGCGGGCGGGCGCCGAGATCAGGACCGGGGCCGAGATCGTCGGGATCTCGCCGTCCGGCGAGGTCACGTTCGCGGACGAGGGCGGCGAGCACACGGTGAACGGCGGCCACGTGCTGGTCAACCTGCCGCCGGCCGTGCTCGACCGGGTGCTGGGCAGGCCCGGGGAGGTGCCGGAGGGCGCACAGCTGAAGGTCAACATGGTGCTGACGAGGCTGCCCCGGCTGAAGGACGCGTCCGTGGATCCGCGGGCGGCCTTCAGCGGCACGTTCCACATCAACGAGAGCCGCGACCAGCTCGCCGCGGCCTACGGGCAGGCGGCGCGCGGGGAGATCCCGGAGCTGCCGCCGGCCGAGGTCTACTGCCATTCGCTGACCGACCCGTCGATCCTCGGGCCCGGGCTGAGGGGCAGGGCCGAGACGATGACGCTGTTCGGCCTCCACATGCCCGCCCGCCTTTTCCGGAAAAATCCGGATAAAGCGAGAAAGGCCGCCCTGGACGCCACCTTCGCCTCCATCAACTCCGTCCTCGCCGAGCCCATCGAGGAATGCCTGCTCAGGGCCCCCGACGGCACCCTGTGCGCCGAGGCCAAGACCCCGGTCGACCTCGAGAACGAGGCCGGGCTGCCCGGCGGCCACATCTTCCACACCGACCTGAGCTGGCCGTACGCGGAAGAGGGCGAGCGGTGGGGCGTGGAGACCGAGCACGAGCGCATCCTGATGTGCGGCGCCGGCGCCCGCAGGGGCGGCGGCGTGAGCGGCATCGCCGGCCACAACGCGGCCATGTCGGTACTGAAACGCTGACCTCCTGCGCCTTGGGCCGGCCTCCTGGGCTAATCCTCCGAGATCAGCCTCGTGGCCACCTCCATGGCCACGGCCGCCCGCTCCGCCTCCGGCACGTCCAGGTCGAAGAGGAACGGCACGCTGCCCAGGATCACCGCGAACACCGCCAGCCGGGCCTCGAACTTCCGCACCGGGCCGGACTCCGGATCCTCCAGCAGGGACACCATCTTGACGATCCCGGCCTGCATCCGCTCACCGGCCGGCAGGCCCTGCATAACACCCTGGTTGACCTGCGCGAACTTGAACAGAGGACGCCACTGCCCCTCCAGCAGTTCGCCGATCCGCCGCAGGATCTCCCGCCTCGATTCGGGGGTCTTGGGCTGCGCGTGCCCCCACGCCACCAGCTCGTCGATCGACTCGGCCAGCCGCTCTCCGACGCTCTCCAGGATCGCCTCTTTGGTGCTGAAGTGGTAGTAGAGCGCCGGCCGGGTGATCTGCAGCCGCTCGGCCACCTCCTGCAGCGTGGTCTGCTCGTACCCCTGCTCGGCGAACAGCTCCAGCGCCACCTGCCGGATCCGGTCCCTGGTGTCCGTCCGCCGCCCTGCCATCCCGCTCCCATCACTTGACGACCGGCCCACGATTGCTTACTTTCGCGTAAGTAAGCAATGCGATCCGGCTTGTACGGGAGCAGACTATGGCCGAAACCTTCCCTGTCCAGCGCACCTGCCCGTTCGCGCCCCCGCCCGAGTACGAGCGGATGCGCGAGCAGGCCCCCCTCGTACGAGCCTCGCTCCCCGGCGGGGACGTCTGGCTCGTCACCCGGCACGCCGCGGCCAAACAGGTCCTGTCGGGCACGGGCATCAGCACCAACCCGGCGACCCCCGGTCACCCCAACTGGGCGTTCAGACCGGAGCCGCCCACCCCCGAGGAGCGGGCCGCGGCGAAGGAGTTCGCGATCGGACACTTCATCGACCTCGACCCGCCCGAGCACGGCCGGTTCCGGCGGCTGCTCATCCCCGAGTTCACCGTCAGGCGCGTCAAGGAGCTGCGGCCCGGCATCCAGC
Source organism: Nonomuraea sp. NPDC003709 (assembly GCF_040610775.1). NCBI lineage: Bacteria > Bacillati > Actinomycetota > Actinomycetes > Streptosporangiales > Streptosporangiaceae > Nonomuraea > Nonomuraea sp. NPDC003709. The sequence continues at coordinate 594,899 of NZ_JBEXMW010000004.1, forward strand.
GCACCGTGGACGAGCTCATCGACGACATGCTGGCCAAGGGCGACGAGGCGGAGCTGGTGGAGGCGTTCGGGCTGGCGCTGCCGTCGCTGGTCATCTGCCAGCTGCTCGGCGTCCCCGTCGACGACCGCGAGTTCTTCCAGTCGCGCACCCGCGAGATGCTCTCCAGCGCCGACGGCCCCGACGCGAGCTTCGCCGCGATCATGGCGCTCAGGGACTACCTCGACACCCTGGTCGCCAAGGCGGCGCAGCAGCCGAAGGACGACCTGCTCGGGCGGCTGATCGAGAGCGGTCAGCTCACCCATGCCGAGCTCGTGGGCGTGACCTTCCTGCTGCTCGTCGCGGGCCACGAGACCACCGCGAACATGATCCCGCTCTCCGCCCTCACCCTCCTGCGCCACCCCGCCCAGCTCGCGGCGCTGCGCGAGAACCCGGACAGGTGGCCCATGGCGATGGACGAGCTGCTGCGCTACCACTCGATCGTGGACTGGGTGGCGTTCGACCGGGTGGCCATCGAGGACCAGGAGATCGACGGACAGCTTGTCAGGGAGGGCGAGGGCATCTTCGTGCTCGGCGCCTCCGCCAACAGGGACGAGCGGGCGTTCGAGCGGCCAGACGAGTTCGACGTCGAGCGCGGGGCCCGCCACCACGTGGCGTTCGGGTACGGTGTCCACCAGTGCCTCGGCCAGAACCTGGCCAGGGCCGAGATGGAGATCGCGCTGCGCACGCTGTTCGAGCGCATCCCCGGCCTGCGGGTCACCGTGCCGGACGAGGAGCTGCCGATCAAGAGCGACGGCCCCATCTTCGGGCTGAAGGCGATGCCTGTGGCGTGGTGATCTCATGGAACGCGCATGATGGCGTTTATCAGGTTTTCATGATGAGCCTCTAGCGTTTGTCGCATGAGTGAGCCCGCACGGTTGCTGGTGGTGGACGACGAGCCCGCGTTGCGCGAGGCGCTGCAGTCGAGCCTGGAGTTCGAGGGCTACAAGGTCGTCACGGCCAACGACGGGCAGGCGGCGCTGGACGCGGTCGCGGCCGACACCTACGACGCCGTGCTGCTCGACGTCATGATGCCCCGGCTCGACGGGCTGACCGCGTGCCGGCGCCTGCGCGCCTCGGGCAACCACATCCCGGTCCTCATGCTCACCGCCCGCGATGCGGTGGGCGACCGGGTCTCGGGGCTCGATGCGGGGGCCGACGACTACCTCGTCAAGCCGTTCGAGCTGGACGAGCTGCTGGCCCGCGTCCGCGCGCTGCTGCGGCGGGGCGCGCTGAGCTCGAGCCCCGCCGAGGGCGCCGACACGCTCACGTACGGCGACCTGCGCATGGACCTGGCGACCAGGGAGGTCACGCGCGCCGACCGCCGGCTGGACCTGACCCGGACCGAGTACCTGCTGATGGAGCTGTTCCTGGCGCACCCGCGCCAGGTGCTCACGAGGGACCAGATCCTCAGCGAGGTGTGGGGGTTCGACTTCGAGCCGACGTCCAACTCGCTCGACGTGTACGTCATGTACCTGCGGCGCAAGACCGAGGCCGGGGGGCAGCCCCGCGTGATCCACACGGTGCGCGGGGTGGGGTACGTCCTACGGGCCACGCCGTGATCTGGCGCAGCCTCCGCACCCGCCTCACACTCCTGGTCGCGGTTGCCGTCGCCCTGGCGGTGGCGGTCAGCGCGGGTGCGTGCTTCATGATCGTCCGGCACCAGCTGTACGAGCAGGTGGACCGGCAGCTCGGCAACCCGCCCGGCAAGAGTCCACGCGGGCAGCTGGAGTGGCTCCAGCGCGAGTGCGGCCCGGTCCCGAACCCCCAGGACCATTACGGCCCGCCGGGCACCACCCAGCTCATCTTCGCCGATGACCGTCCTCCGTGCTACACGAGCGCCGCTCTCGTGGTCACCGAGGAGGACAAAGGGGTGGCCGCCAGCCCGGGGGCGAAGCACTGGCACAACGGGGTTACCGACGACGGCACGGAGATGCGCATCCTCACCGAGAACGTGGGGCCGGGCATGGCTGTGATGGATGCCGTCCCACTCGGTCAGCTGCGCAACACGCTGAAGATGGTGGCGTTGCTTCTTGGCGCGGTGGCCGCGCTGGGCGTGCTGGCCGCGGCGACCGCCGGCTTGCTCATCGCCCGGGCCGCGTTGCGTCCCGTGGGTCGCCTGACCAAGGCGGTCGAGCACATCGCGCAGACCGAGGACCTCGACACCCACATCCCCGTCGAAGGCAACGACGAGATCGCGCGCCTCTCATCCTCCTTCAACGCCATGACCACCGCCCTGGCCGGCTCCCGCGAGCGTCAGAAGCAGCTCGTCGCCGACGCCGGCCACGAGCTGCGCACCCCCCTGACCACCCTGCGCACCAACATCGACCTCCTCCTCCGCAGCGAGCAGACGGGCCGCAGCCTCGACCCCGAGGCCAAGAAACGCCTGCTCACCAACGTCAAGGCCCAGTTCGCCGAGCTGTCCACGCTCGTCGCCGACCTCCTCCAGCTGGCCAGGGGCGACACCGAGCACGAGCCGCACGTCGAGCTGCCGTTCCACGAGGTCGTGACGGCGGCCGTCGAGCGGGCCAGGCTGCGCGGCGCCGAGGTGGTCAGCGACCTCAGACCCTGGTACGTCGTCGGCAGCGCCACCTCCCTCGAACGCGCCGTGCTCAACCTCATCGACAACGCCGCGAAGTTCAGTCCCGGCGGCCAGGTCGAGGTGTCCTTGTCGCACGGCCGGCTGTCCGTGCGGGACCACGGCCCAGGGTTGCCGGAGGAGGAGCTGCCGCACGTCTTCGAGCGCTTCTGGCGCTCCCCGTCCGCCCGTGGCCTGCCCGGATCCGGGCTGGGCCTGGCGATCGTGGCGCAGGCCGTCGCGGAGGCCGGGGGAGAGGTACGTCTGGCGAACGCGCCCGGTGGCGGAGCGATCGCGACAATGGACCTTCCCGGAACTCTCATGCGTAACTCAGAATCGGATAAGTCCCGTTAAAGACCCGACCCGTGAGCTGGCTGCATGGAGATAACAGCAGTAAGGACGCGCCTGGTCGAGGTGGTCGTCCCGGTCTACAACGAGCAGCGGGCGCTCCGCGAGAGCATCACCCGGCTGCAGACGTACCTCACCGGGAACTTCCCCTACGGCTTCCGCATCACGATCGCCGACAACGCCAGCACCGACAACACCTGGCAGATCGCCACGGAGCTCTCCCAGGAGCTCCCGCACGTGCGGGCCGTGCACCTCGACGAGAAGGGCCGCGGCCGGGCGCTGCGGCGGGTCTGGTCGCAGAGCGAGGCCGACGTCGTCAGCTACATGGACGTGGACCTCTCCACCGACCTCGACGCGTTCCTCCCGCTGGTCGCGCCGCTCCTGTCCGGCCACAGCGACCTGGCCATCGGCACCCGCCTGGCCAGGGCGTCGCGGGTCGAGCGGGGGCCGAAGCGCGAGTTCATCTCCCGCTCGTACAACCTGCTGCTGCGCTCGGTGATGGGGGCCGGGTTCTCGGACGCGCAGTGCGGGTTCAAGGCCGTCCGTACGGAGATCGCGCAGGCGCTGCTGCCCGGCGTCGAGGACGAGCAGTGGTTCTTCGACACCGAGCTGCTGCTGCTCGCCGAACGGCACGGGCTGCGCATCCACGAGGTGCCCGTGGACTGGGTGGACGATCCGGACAGCCGGGTCGACATCATCCGGACCGCGCTCGACGACCTGCGCGGCCTGGCCAGGGTCGCGCGTAAGACGCTGTCGGGGGCGGCCCGCATCCCGGTGCCGGCCCGGGTCCAGCGGGCCGAGCTGCCGAAGGGGATGGCCAAGCAGCTGCCCAGGTTCGCGATCGTCGGCGTGGTGAGCACGCTGGCGTACCTGGCGCTGTTCTCGCTGCTGCGGCAGATCGTCTCCCCGCTGGCCGCCAACGCGGTCGCGCTGCTGGTCACGGCCGTGGCCAACACCGCCGCGAACCGCCGCTTCACGTTCGGCGTCAAGGGCTCGGTCGGGGCGATGCGGCATCAGCTCGAGGGGCTGATCGCGTTCTTCGTCGGGCTGGCGCTCACCTCGGGGAGCCTCGCGCTGCTGCCCGCCGGCGTCTCGCACGGGGTGGAGCTGGTCGCGGTCATCATCGCCAACGCGGCGGCCACGCTCGTCCGCTTCCTGCTGCTGCGCGTGTGGGTCTTCAACCCCAGGCGGAGGACGGCACGATGACCGCCACCGCCATGCGGCCCGGGCACCGGGCCGCCACGAGCCGCAGCCTGCCCGCACGCGTCCTGCTGGGCGCCGAGGAGGACCCGCGCTGGTCGCGGCCCGCCATGTGGGCGGTGCTCGCCGTCGCGTTCGTCCTGTACGCGTGGGGGCTGAGTGGCAACGCCAACGAGTACTACGCCGCCGCCGTCCTGTCCGGCACGCAGAGCTGGAAGGCGTACTTCTTCGGCGCGCTCGACGCCGGGTCGTTCATCACCGTGGACAAGCCGCCGCTGGCGTTGTGGGTGATGGGGCTGTCCGCGCGGATCTTCGGCTACGGCACGTGGAGCATGCTGCTCCCGCAGGCCCTGGCCGGGGTGGCCGCCGTCGGCCTCGTCTACTCGGCCGTGCGCCGCGCCTGCTCCGGGAGGACGTACGCCGACGCGGCGGCCCTGGTCGCGGCCGTGGTCATGACGCTCACCCCGATCACCGTGGCGATCAACCGGGACAACAACCCCGACACGATCCTCGTGCTGCTGCTCGTGCTGGCGGCCTGGTTCTGCCTGGAGTCGCTGCGTACCGGGCGCCTGCGGTCGCTGCTGGTGTGCGCGCTCTTCGTGGGGCTGGCCTTCAACGCGAAGATGCTCCAGGCCTACCTGGTGGTGCCGGCCTTCGCGCTGGCGTACCTGCTGTGCGCCCGCGTGCCGTGGCTCAGGCGGGTGGGGCACCTGCTGGCGGCCGGCCTGGTCATGCTGGTGTCGAGCGCCTGGTGGATGGTGATCGTCGACCTCTGGCCCGGCGACTCGCGGCCGTACGTCGGCGGTTCCACGGACAACTCCGTCTGGGACCTGGTGATCGGCTACAACGGGCTCGGCCGGATCTTCGGCCAGGGCGGCGGCCCCGGCGGTGGACCCGGTGGTGGCGGTGGTGGTGGCGGCTTCGGCGGGGAGTCCGGGGCCGGGCGGCTGTTCAACGACATCCTGGCGGGGCAGATCTCCTGGCTGCTGCCGTTCTGCGTGGTGGCGCTGGCGTTCGCCGCGGTCATGCGGGTGCGCCGGATCGAAGGCCCGTCCGGGGCGGCGTGGCTGGTGTGGGGCGGCTGGCTGGTCGTCCACTACGTCGTGTTCAGCTTCTCCAGCGGCACCTTCCACCCGTACTACACCACCGCGATGGCGCCCGCCGTGGCCGCGCTGTGCGGACTGGGCGGGGTGGCCATGTGGCAGGAGTATCGCCGCTCGCGGACCTGGGCCTGGGTGCTGCCGCTGGCGGTGGCGCTGACGGGCGGCTGGTCGTTCGTGGTGCTGCGCCGCACGCCCGACTGGGCGCCGTGGCTGGCCTGGGTCGTGCTCGGGGCGACCTTGGCGGCCGTGGTGGTGCTGGTGCTGGCCAGGGTACGGGCGCAGGTGACGGTCAGGATCGCCGCCCTCGCGCTGGCGGCCACGGTGGTCGCCGGTTTGGCCGGGCCCGCCGCGTACGCCGTCACGCCGCTGGGGTCGCAGGTGAACGGGACCAACCCGACCGCCGGCCCGAACGCGGGGCAGATGGGCTTCGGCCGGATGGGCGGCGACGCGGGCGGCCAGTTCCGGGGCGGTCAGTTCCCGGGCGGCCAGTTCCCCGGCCGCGACTTCCCGGGCGGCCAGACACCCAACGGCCAGATGCCCACCGGGCAGGACGCGGGCGACGGGACGGGACGGACCGGCCGGGCGGGCTTCATGGGCGGCGGCCCCGGCGGCGGGATGAGCGACTCCATGGTCAAGTACCTCCTGGCGAACCAGGGCAAGGCCACCTGGCTGGTCGCGGTGAACAGCGCCATGCAGGCCTCGCCGACCATCCTGTCCACCGGCAGGCCCGTGCTCGCCATGGGCGGCTTCACCGGCAGCGATGCCGCCATGACCGTGGATCGCCTCAAAGAGCTCACCTCCTCCGGGCAACTCCGCTACGTTCTGTCGGGCGGCGACCGCGGTGGTCCGGGCCGGGGCAACACCCAGGTGAGCACCTGGGTCCAGCAGAACTGCAAGGCCGTGGACGGCCAGGACGGCCTCTACGACTGCGCCGCGTAACGGGAAAGGGGCGCCTTGACGGTGCCCCTACCCATCAACCAGCACATTCTCGGGCCATCTGCCCATCGAGGCCCAAGTCGCCCAAGACAGGATGAAATATGGCCAACGATCCCGGCATCCCCGCGCGTCGCATTTCTCTCACCCGCTCCTCTGCTGCCTAACCTGCGAAAGTCGAGCACTTAACCAGGGGGAGAGACCATGACGATCAACATCGTCAAGCGCAGTGCCTGGAACGCCCGCCCGCCGAGAGACCCGGACGCCGTCGTCAAGGTCCCGTGGGCGAAGCGCACCGAGTTCGTCGTCCACCACAGCGAGGGACCGACGACGCAGACGCCGCGGCAGATCCAGGACTTCCACATGGACGAGCGGGGGTGGAACGACATCGGCTACAACTTCCTCGTACGGGACGACGGCACCGTGTACGAGGGCCGCGGCTGGGACGTGCGGGGAGCCCACGCCACGGATCACAACGTCAGCGGCATCGGATGCGCCTACATCGGGATGAACAGCCCGACCGACGCCGTGAAGATGGCGATCCGCGCCCTGTACGACGAGGCCTGCGCCAAGGCCGGCCGTACGCTGGCCAAGCGCGCCCACCTCCAGGTGGGCAACACCGACTGCCCCGGCACTAAGCTGCTGGCCTGGGTGGAGGCCGGCATGCCGGTCCCCGCCGCGGCGGGCGTCAATCTGCCGTCGGACGACGACCGGCTCGCCTGACGCGGCGGGGACGGCACCTCAGGCCGTGCCGCCGGACCGGCGCCACGGTGCGAACGCGTTCCCCACGCGGTGCAGGGCCGGGCGCAGCTCCGGATGGTGGCGCAGGATCACGGAGGCCATGCTGCTGTTCGCGATCCAGTCCAGCCCTGCCCTCGTGTAGACGCGCTCGGCGTAGTCAGGGGTGAAGAACCTGTCGCTGTTGAGCCTGCGCGAGGCCATGAGAATGAAGACCCGGAAGGCCGTGTCGCTGAAGGCGAACCCTTCCGGGCGCTTCTCGGCGAACATGCCCACGACCAGGTCGACGTCCTCCAGCCGGTCCGCGTACACCTCGCGCAGCTCCTCCGCCAGCGCCGGGTCGTCCGTGAGCGTGTCGAACCCGCTCGCCGGCGGCAGGTTGAGCAGCCTGCGGAACTCGTTGTAGCGGGGCACGCCCAGCTCCCGGCAGCGGATCAGGTCCGTGGCCGCCAGGTCCACCAGCTTGCCGTCGGGACGTTCGAACTCCTGCAGCAGGCGCGGGAAGTTGTGCAGGACGATCGCGCCCGGGTGCTCGGTCCCGAAGGAGTACAGCAGGTCGGCGGCGGAGATGGCCGAGGCGACCCGCAGCGCCGCGGGGCCGGACAGCTCGCGCAGCGTGGTGTCGCGGATCGCGGAGTCGTCGCGCAGGTGGCGCAGGCTGTAGTCGTCGGGGATCAGCGGGTGCATCCGGTAGACGGCCGCGAACTCCTCGGTGATGCTGAACGGCACCCCGAAGTGATCGGTGCGCGAACCCGGGATGCCGCTGATCGTCTCGCTCCGGCTGATCCTGCCCAGTGCTCTGTTGATCGGCTCGGAGGCCAGGCCCCACCAGTTGGCCCGCAGGCCGGTCACCGCCGTGGGGTGGCTGATGACCGCGGGCGTCCACTCCACGGTGTGGATCTTGGCGACGAGCGCGGCGTTGATCAGCCTGGCGCGCTCGAACAGCTCGTCGTCGCCCCAGGCCGGATACTCGGCGTGCAGCCGTTCGCAGATGGCGTTGTGCTCGTGCTCGAACAGCCCCTGCATCATCACCAGGCCGAGCCAGAAGCCCGGTTCGCGGGTCGGGTCGGCCTTGCCGCCCGCCATCGCCCTGGTCCCGGACGGGCGATGGCGGATCCTCCCCCGGGTTCCGGTGCGCAGGGCGCGCTGCTCCTCCTCGCTCAGGCCGTAGACCAGCGACAGGTCCCACCAGTGGGTGAGGGTGTTCAGCGAGGTCGCCGGGCCCTCGTAGCCGGGCGGGCGGGTCGGGTCGGGAGGGACGCGCGGGATCGTCAGCAGGGGTTCGGGCCAGTCGTCGCCCGGCTCCAGCGGGATGGTCCACGGGTCCTCCGACGGGCTGATCCCGTGGCTGAACCAGTCCCTGATCATGAACTGCAGCCAGGTCGCGGCCAGGACGTTGAGGGAGCGCGCGGGCTGGAACTCGGTCCGCGTCATGAGCCGCCGGCTGATCGTGCGCGGGTTCGGCGTCATGACCCGCTCGGGAGGCTCGGCGTACGCGTGGTCCAACGGGACGTTCCGCCCGAACCGGGTCCCGGCCATGCCCATGGCCGGATGGTCCACGTCGTTGTACGAGCCGTCGGCGGTCCGCCGTACGTTGTAGCCCTTCGGGTCCGGGACGGGGGGCGGCGGGCCGAGGGAGGGCAGGCGGCCGGTGTCGTACAGGTTCTGTTTGCGCAGCCGGTTGCGGATGCCCACCAGGACCGCCAGGCCGAGCGGGGTGGGCAGCCGGTCCCAGCCGAAGCGGTGGTCGAGCGCCCGGGCCAGCGCGTCGTAGGCGGTCCAGAACCACGAGCGGCGATAGCCCGCCCCGGCGACCGGCGGTTCCCGCCCGGCGGGCGGCCGGACGCGTTCGGGCGCTTCGGCGCGCTCGGGCGCGGGCGCGGTGGCGTGGGCGGAGGCGGCGGTGAGGCGCGCGGCGATACGGAGTCGGTGCTTCATCGGATCTCCCCGTGGGCGGTCGGCGGCGGGCTTCTGTGAGTGGTCGGCTGCGGGTGGCCGGCTACGGCATCGGCGCGGCGTACTCGCGCGGCCGGGGCAGGCCCAGGAGGCGGTCCGTCGACGCGCGGTCGGGAGGCGGCAGCCGGTCCTGCCCGAGCCCCAGCCCGACCACGGACTCCAGGCCCTCCCGGGGCGGCGGGGGCGGCGTGGCCGAGGTGTGGAACCAGCCCTCCACGTGGTCGTGGAGCACCCCGCGCACGGAGGGGATGAAGGCGGTCAGGAACGGCCGGTCGCGGACGTCCAGCCGCTTCAGCCAGTCCGCCCGCTCGTGGTCGCCGAGCAGGAGCCGGCTCTCCGGGCCGCCGCCCCACGACAGGCCCATCCGGCCCCAGAGCGTGACGGACGACTTCCAGAGCATCCCGCGGAAGGAGGCGTAGCCGATGCCGGTGAACCGCATCGGCAGCCACGCCCGCGGCGGTCGCGGCACGTCCACGCGCATGACCAGTCGCCCGTCGAGGTCGTACTGGCTGCTGACCGTGGACCCGTCGGTGACGAAGTCGAGCGAGGCGCGCCGCTTGGGCATGCCCCAGATGCCGAGGCCGCCCTTGACGGAGATCTCGGTGCTCACCGGCATGTCGCCGATGTAGACGCCGGTGCCGAAGGTCGAGCGGAGCAGCAGCGGGAGCAGCGGCGGGGCGGGCCGGCCGCCCGGTGTGCACAGGATCCCGGTGCAGAACTCCACGTACGTGCCGATCGGGGTGTCCTGGTAGTCCACGACCGCGATCAGCAGCACTCCCTCGCCGCGGATCCGGTACGGGCTCAGCTCCTCCGGCAGCGCCTCCCGCGCGCCGCGCGGGTCGATCGGGTAGGCGGCGATGAGCGCCGGGCTGCTCCGCGTCCCCACCGGCATCCGGAACGGGATGCCGTCCACGTTGGCGAATCGGCCGGCGACTCTGCCGGCTGGGCGCCGGCGTCGTGCGGTGAAGGTCATCGGTCCCCCCTGTGCCGGGCCGGCGTGCCGGCCAGCTCCTCGATGATCAGCGGAAAGACGTCGCGGTGGGCGCGCTCGCCGAAGAACACGTCCAGATGGCTGTATCCGCAGAGAAGGTGCAAGGAGTGGTGGGGGGCGAAGCGGGAGAAGAAGTCGTAGGACCGGCGCTGGCTCTCCGGGAGGAAGCAGCGGTTCAGCTCGCCCGCCAGGAAGACGATCCGGGCGTCGGTACGCGGTTCCTGCGCCGTGTAGTCGTCCGGCAGGCCGTCGATGTGCTCGTAGCTGACCAGATGGCCGCTGCGCACGCATTTGTCCATCTGCCGGAAGAAAGTCAGCGGCACCGGGCCGAACTCGTGCGGGATCCAGAGGTCGTGCGTGGCCGCGCCGAGGTTCTCGTGCCGCCACAACGCGGGGCACCCGCTGCCGTACGTGAAGCTGACCAGCTTGCACACCGTGCTCCCGCACTCGGCGTGGGCGGCCTTGACCAGCTGGGTGATCAGCGCGGCCGCGCCGGGCGGCGGGTGGTCGCCCCAGGACGGGTCGAGGTAGGGCAGGAACCTGCGCGTGACCGGCACCGCGTACCGGAGCTTGGCCCGCGACCAGCGCGGCACGACCGGGTGCAGGGACACCGCGTTCGTGATGATCGTGTCGACCTGGGGCACCAGGCCCGCGCACGCGGACATCATGAACGAGGTCGAGCCCTGGCAGTGGATGATCGCCTTGATCCGGTCGGCCCCGGTCTCCTCGACGACCTTGCGCACCGCGGCGGGGTGGTCGTATCCCGCCGCCTGGTCGAGGGTCCACGGGTTGGGCGGCAGGTCGATGCTGGCCCGCCAGTCCTCCAGCCAGACGTCGTAGCCCTGCGAGACGAGCATGTCGACGAGGCTGGCGGGCACCGGCGCACGGAACACCTTGGACCGGACCCCCGCGCCGTGCACGAGGAGGACCGGGGCCTTGGCCGGCGGGGCGTGCCCGCGCACGTTGACGAGGCGCAGGTTCTTGCCGTCTCCGGCGGTGAAGGGTACGACGCGTTCGTGTGTAGCGGGTCGTCCATGCATACCGATCGCCACGATCTCGGGCCGCTGCCGGCCCCGGGCCGGCAGACCTGGTCTGGACTCCTGGACTTCCTGGTTCCGGTGCTCAGCTCACCGATCGGTTACTCTTGCATTCTACATCTCCCCGACTTTTCGGACCTGTCCGGACGAGGGAGAGACAATGCGCCATAACGGTTCTGACCAGGCAAGACGTCCTGCCCGCGAGCACGCCGACGTCGTCGTGGTGGGCTCGGGGTTCGGCGGCGCCGTGGCGGCCTACCGGTTCGCGGAAGCGGGGCTGCGGGTGGTCGTGCTGGAGCGCGGCCGGTCGTACCCGCCGGGGTCGTTCCCGCGCGCGCCCGCCGCGATGGCGCGCAACCTGTGGGATCCGAGCGAGGGCCTGTACGGCCTGTTCGACCTGTGGAGCTTCCGCGGGCTCGGCGCGGCCGTCTCCAGCGGGCTCGGCGGCGGCTCCCTCATCTACGCCAATGTGCTGCTGCGCAAGCCGGAGCGGTGGTTCGTGAAGGAGAGCCCGCTACCCGGCGGCGGCTACGAGCACTGGCCCGTCACGCGGGCCGACCTCGACCCGCACTACGACGCCGTGGAGCGGATGCTCCAGCCCCAGCGCTACCCCCTCGGCCAGCCGCCGTACGACACCACGGCCAAGACCCTCGCCATGCGCGAGGCGGCCGGGCGGCTGGGACTGGAGTGGGAGCTGCCGCCGCTGGCCGTCGCCTTCGCCCCGGAGCCCGGCGGCCATCCCGCTCCCGGGCTGCCCATCCCGGACCCGGAGTACGGCAACCTGCACGGCCTGCCGCGTACGACGTGCCGGCTGCGCGGCGAGTGCGACCTCGGCTGCAACGACGGCGCCAAGAACTCCCTCGACCACACGTACCTGTCGGCGGCCCGGCACGCCGGCGCCGACCTGCGCACCCTGCACGAGGTACGGTGGCTCGCCCCCGCTCCCGGCGGCGGCTACGCCGTGAGCTACGTGGTGCACGAACCGCGCGAGGACCGGCGGCGGGTCAACACCCGGCGGCTGCCCCAGCGCACGATCACCTGTGACCGGCTCGTCCTGGCCGCGGGCACGCTCGGGACGACGTACCTGCTGCTGACCTGCGCTTCGGAGTTCCCCGGTCTGAGCCCCATGCTCGGGGCCCGCTTCAGCGGCAACGGCGACCTCCTCACCCTGGTCACGGACGCCCGCGACGGCGCGGGCCGCCACCGCTCGCTGGAGGGCAGCCGCGGACCCGTGATCACCAGCGCCATCCGGGTGCCGGACGCGGCCGACTCGGGGCACGGGGACCGCCGGGGCTTCCTGGTCGAGGACGCGGGCTACCCGCCCTTCGCCGAGTGGCTGGGGGAGTTCGCCGGGGTGCGCGGCCAGGCCAGGAGGGCCGGCAGGTTCGTGCTGCGCAGGATCGGGGCCCTGCTGAGCCACTCGCCGAGCAGCCGGATCAACGCCGAACTGGCCGCGCTGCTCGGCGACGGGCACCTGTCCGACGGGTCGCTGGGCCTGCTCGGCATGGGCCGCGACGTCCCCGACGGCGTCATGCGCCTGCGCCGCGGCTACCTCGACGTCGACTGGACGACCGCCACGTCCATGCCGTACTTCACCACGATGCGCGCGGTCATGCGGGACATGGCCCGGGTCCTGCGGGCCGGCTACCGCGACAACCCCCTGTGGCTGGCCCGCAAGGTGATCACGGTGCACCCGCTCGGCGGCGCCCCGATGGGCCGCCACCCCGCGGAGGGCGTCGTGGACGAGTACGGCGAGGTGTTCGGGCATCCGGGCCTGTACGTCCTGGACGGGGCCTGCGTGCCCGGCCCGGTCGGCGTCAACCCCTCGCTGACCATCGCCGCGATCTCGGACCGGGCCTGCGAGCACGTCCTGGAGACCGCGCCCCGGACGGCGGCGCGGCGCGCCGGGGTCTCGTCCGGCCTGAGCTTCACCGAGGAGATGCGCGGCCACGTCATGCCCGGCTCCGCCGACCCGGAGGAGGGCGAGCGCCTGGGACGCGCGAACGGGCACCCGCTGGCGGTCCACCTGACCATCACCGCCGGCGACGTCGAGCGGTTCGTGGCCGACGCCGGGCACGAGGCGTCCGCCGCCGGGTGGGTGACCTGTCCCGTGCTCGGCGGCGGCCGCCTGCGGGTGGAGGGCGGGTCGTTCAACCTGTTCGTGGCGGGAGAGGACCCGGCCCGGCGGCGGATGCTCTACCGCCTGCACATCACCGGCGACGGGGACGCTCCGCTGACGCTCACCGGGGTCAAGGACGTGCACGACGACCCCGGGGCCGACGTGTGGTCCGACACCTCCACCCTGTACGTCCGGATCCTGCGCGGGCACACCCGCCCGGCGGACGACGCGGAGGCCGAGGTGGCCGCCGCGGGGATCATCCACATCCACCTGCCGGACTTCCTGCACCAGCTGACGACGTTCCGCACGTGGGGGCCCGACGGGGCCGCGGGGCTGGTCCGGTTCGGCCGGCTGTTCCTGGGCGAGTTGTGGGAGGCCTACCACGATCTCGCGGCGGGATCGCGGGTGCCCTGACGGCCGCGCGGCCTTGACAACGATGTCAATCGGCTTCTTGATGTTCTTATGGCCGTACCACTGATCGCCGCCCGCGGGATCATGAAGAGCTACGGCCACGTCGAGGCGCTGCGCGGCGCGGACTTCACCCTGCGGCCCGGCGAGGTGGTCGCGCTGATCGGCGACAACGGCGCGGGGAAGTCCACGCTCGCGAAGATCCTCTCGGGCGTCGAACGGCCGGACGCCGGGACGGTCGAGGTCGACGGCGAGCCGGTGGCGTTCGGCTCCGCCGAGGAGGCCAGGGGCGCCGGGATCGAGACCGTCTACCAGGACCTCGCGCTCTGCGCCGACCTCAGCCCCGCGGCCAACTTCTTCCTCGGCAGGGAACTGCTCAGGCCCGGCCTCCTCGGCCTGCTCGGCGTACTGGACAACGCCGCCATGCGCCGGGCCACGCGCGAGGCGTGCGAACGGCTCGGCGTGCGGCTCGCGTCCCAGACCGCGCCGGTCTCCGGCCTGTCCGGCGGGCAGCGGCAGGGCGTCGCGGTGGCCAGGGCGGTGACGTGGGCGCGGCGGGTGGTGTTCATGGACGAGCCCACGGCCGCGCTCGGGGTCGTGCAGACCCAGCGCGTGCTCGACCTCATTCGCGGCGTGCGCGACTCGGGCGTGTCCGTGGTGCTGATCAGCCACAACATGCAGGACGTGATGGCGGTGTCCGACCGGGTGGAGGTGCTGCGGCTCGGACGCCGGGTGGCCCGCTTCGAGACCGCGCGCGTCTCGATGGAGGAGCTGGTCGGGGCCATGACCGGAGCGATCGAAGCGCGGGAGGAAGCGCTGGACGAAGCGCCGGCCGGGGACGGCGAGCCGGACGGCCCTGGTCCCGGCGGGCGGGAGGGCGGCCTATGAAGGGGGTGCGGCTGGGGGAGCTGCAGGTCGTGTGGATCGGCCTGGTGCTGGTCGCGCTGCTGGCGGCGTTCTCGATCCTGGCGCCCACCACGTTCCCCACCTCGTTCAACCTGCTCAACCTCGTCAGCGACGCGGCCATCCTGCTGCTGCTCGCCACCGGCATGACGTACGTGATCATCACGGCGGGGATCGACCTGTCGGTGGGCGGGGTGCTGGTGTTCTCGGCCGTGGCGGCCGCCGAGGTCATGGACGCCACCGGCTCGCTCGCGCTCGGCACCCTGGCCGCCCTCGTGACGGGACTGGCGTGGGGTGTGCTGAACGGCGTGCTGATCGCCCTGGGCCGCATCCCCGCGCTGATCGTGACGCTCGGGACGCTGGGCATGTCGCTCGGCGGGGCCCTGCTGCTCACCGGCGGGGTCGATCTGCGCGCCCCCACGGACCTGAACCTCGGTCTCGGTCTGGCGCGCTGGCTGGGCGTACCGCTGATCGTGTGGATCTGCGCCGCCATCACGGCCGCGCTCGCGCTCATGCTCGCCTGGACCCGCTTCGGGCGGCACACGTACGCGATCGGGTCCAACGCCGAGGCCGCCCGGCGCGGCGGCGTGGCCGTGCGCCGGCACCTGATCAAGGTGTACGGCCTGGCGGGCCTGCTGGCCGGGCTGGCCGGGCACCTGTCGCTCGCCAAGTACGGCATCACCGGCGTGTCCGCCCACTCCACCGACAACCTCCAGGCCATCGCCGCCGTGGTGATCGGCGGCACCTCGCTGTTCGGCGGCGTGGGGACGGTGGCCGGGACGGTCATCGGGGTGTTCATCCCGGTCGTGCTGCAGAACGGCTTCCAGATCCTGGGCGTGCGGCCGTTCTGGCAGCAGGTGGTGGTGGGCGCCGTGCTCGTCGCCGCCGTCTACGTCGACCAGTGGAGGCGCAGGGCCCGGGACCAGTAGGAGGAGGCACCACGATGCGCAAGGCTGTGGCAGCTCTGGGAACGCTGCTGTTGACGATCGCCGCCTGCGGCGGGCAGGGCGGGCAGAGCGGAGGCGGCGGCCAGGTCAGGGTGACGCTCGTGCAGGGGCTGGCGGGCGAGGAGTTCTACGAGACCATGGCCTGCGGGGCGAAGGCCAAGGCCAAGGAGCTGGGCGTGGCGCTGGACGTCCAGGGGCCGCAGAAGTTCGACCCGACGTTGCAGACGCCGATCGTCAACTCGGTGGTGGCGAGCAAGCCGGACGCCATGCTCATCGCGCCGACCGACGTCAAGGCCATGATCGCGCCGTTGACGCAGGCCAAGCAGCAGGGCATCAAGATCATCCTGGTGGACACGGTGGTCGAGGACCCGGGCATCGGCCTGTCCAGGATCAGCACCGACAACGTCAAGGGCGGGGCGGCGGCGGCCAAGGCGCTGGCGGAGCAGATCGGCGACAAGGGCAAGGCGCTGGTCATCTCCACGGACCCGGGCGTGAGCACCGTGGACGCCCGCATCAAGGGGTTCGAGGAGGAGATCAAGGCTTCGCATCCCGGGATCACGTTCCTGGGCGTGCAGTACTCGCACAACGACGTTGGTGAGGCCTCCAAGATCGTCAACGCCGCTCTGGCCAAGGATCCCGACCTGGCCGGGGTCTTCGCCGCGAACCTCAACTCCGCCACCGGCGCCGGATCCGCCCTCCAGCAGGCGGGCAAGCTGGGGCAGGTCAAGATGGTGGGCTTCGACGCGGGGCCCGCGCAGGTGAAGCAGCTCAAGGACGGCGTCGTACAGGCGCTCATCGCGCAGCTGCCCGGGGACATCGGGGCCAAGGGGGTGGAGCAGGCGGTCGCGGCGGTCAAGGGGCAGCAGGTCACGCCGTCGATCCCGACGGACGCCACCATCGTCACCGCGCAGAACGTGGACCAGCCGGAGGTGCAGAAGATCCTCTACAAGGCCGGCTGCTGACCGGCCCGGGCCGCCGCTTCGGCGCGCTTGCGGGCTCGGCGCGGTCCGTCGAGCCGCCGACCCGGCGGCGCCGCCCGCGACCGCGCACCCGGGAGACGGGCGGGCGGCATCGAGCGGCGTCCAAAGGGGCGCTGCGACCTCCTACCCGCCTTCGCCCGCCCGGTCGGCGCGAGAGGCGTCCTGAGGCGCTGGGGCGTGGGTGTGGGCGGTGTGGGCCCGTGGTGGGACTCCCCGCCGGAGGGCGCGTGCCGAGGCCGGTTGGTGGTGGCCGCGGGGCGCAGGGCCGAAATTCCGCGTCGGAGGCCGTAAGCCGTGTTTCGGGCTGAGCGCGGGAAGAGTCAGGCGGGGAGGGCGGCGAGGAGGAAGGCGAGGCGGGCGGCGGCGGACTCGACGTCTTCGGCGGTGCCCAGGCGGTAGCCCCACGAGGTGATGTACGCGCCCTCGTCCGAGCACGTCACCGTCTCCGTCAGCGTGGCCGAGAAACGATTGCGGACCGACACGTAGGCCGGGTCGCTCGACAGGGCGAGGCTCTGGATGGTCAGGTCAGCGTGACGACCTGCGTGCCAGGCGAATCGCTCGAGGCAGAGCGCGGTATCAAGCATCATGCGTCACCTCCGCAACGTCTCGCGACAGAATTGCACGATCTTGGGTGGGGAGGCAAGCAATTGCTGCGGTTAATGTGATGTTTGTTTGCGGTAATCGTGAAGAATTCCGATGATGACCTCCCGCCCGGGTTCGTCGAACTCCGCCACCTTCGCATAGTCGTCGAAGGCCCGGACGTAGAAGCCGATGTCATCGGGATCGCGAAGGATCAGGTCCTTCGTCATGGTTTCCACCCCGACCATGGCCTCGTTGTAGATCCAGAAGCCGTTGATCGGGCTCGACGGCAGCTCCGTGCTGAACGGGATCACGCCGAACTCGACGTTCGGCAGTGTGCTGACGGCGAGTAATCGGTCGAGCTGGCCGCGCATCACCTCGGGCGGGGCGAGGGCGGTGCGCAGTGCCGCCTCCGTCACCACGAACCTGAACGTGCGCGTCCGGTCGTACAGGATCTCCTGGCGCTGCATCCGCACCCGCACCGCCGCGTCGATCTGGTCGGCCGCGCTGTAGAGGCGCTTGACCTTGCGGAAGACGTGCCTGGCGTACTCGGAGGTCTGCAGCAGGCCCACGATGATGCCGGGCTCGAACACGCGGAAGAGCTTCGTACGCGCCTCCAGGTCGCGGATGTCCTCCTGGAGGGCGGCCAGGCCGCTGCGGTGGCGTTGCTTCCAGTCGTCGTGCCGTTCGAGCAGCGCGATGGCCTGCCTGATGAGCTCGTCGGTCGTGTCGGGCGAGGCGCGTACGGCCTGCGCCCACACGACCACGTCATCCTCCGTGGCGGTCTGCCGGGCGTTCTCCAGGCGGGAGACCTTGGACGGCTGCCAGCCCAGCCGCTGGGCCAGCTCCTTGCCCGACAGGTGCGCGGCTTCGCGCAGCTGTCGTAACTGGCCGCCAAGGTCGATGCGCGCCTGCTGAAACGACGTCACGCCGCAAGAGGCTAGCCCTGCTTGCGTGGATCATGCCAGTGTCACTCGCAATTGTGATCAAGCGGTGGCCGAGGGTGTTCCTCCGCTGGTCGGGAAAGCGGTTGCCGGGCCGTCGGGGAGGACCCGGCGGGCGATTTCGGTGATGAGCTCGCGCGGAACCTCGACCGCGGTCTCGCCGTCGAGCACGTCACGGAGGTCCGCGAGCGCCTCTGCGTCGGTGACTTGCAGACCTTGCACGACGATGGTGCCGCGATCGGTCTCGTACAGGGTGGGACAGGCGCCCGCCTCCGAGGTGGAGCCGAGGAACCGCATTCGCATGACGATCCTTCCCCGATAACAAGTGCAATTGCGCGCAATTGTACGACTCGGGGGTTAAGAAGTGATCGTTTTTCCGGAAATCAGCCGAGAACGCCGTCCATAAACTGATGTGCCCGTTCGAACAGTTGCAAGGTGGTTTCGTGTAGTACGTCCCCTATGTCCTTTGGTGCCTTTCCCGCGAACGCCCGCGCGTGCGAGCCCTCCAGGACGATGCCGAGCTTGAAGCAGGCCATCACCGCGTACCAGCCGATGGCCGACAGGTCGCGCTCCGACAGCGCCGCGTAGTACTCGATGAGCTCGCGCGGCTCCGGCAGCCCGGGGACGTGGCCGTTGTTGCTGGGCCAGGTGGCCAGCAGCCAGCCGAGGTCGAGCAGCGGGTCGCCGATCGTGCTCATCTCCCAGTCCACGATCGCGGCCACGCGGGGGCCGTCGCAGGCGAACATCAGGTTCGCGAAGTGGTAGTCGCCGTGCATGATCCCCGGGGTGAACGTCCGGGGCAGGTTGCGCGCCAGCCAGTCGGCCGTCTCGGGCAGACCCGGAATGTCGGGGCCCGGATAGCCGTCCAGTTCGCCGTACGAGTCGAGCTCCTTGAGCCAGCGCGGCACCTGCCGCTCCAGGAACCCCTCCGGCCTGCCGAACCCCGGCAGCACCCCCGGATCGACCCGCCCCAGCTCGGCCAGCGCGGCCGCGGCCTCCAGCCCCATGCGGTGCCTGATCGCGGCGTCGGAGGCGTGCGGCTCCGGCAGGCCCGTCGAGGGGTTGAACCCGTCGACCGGCTCCATCAGGTAGAACACCGGCTCCCGCTCGGTCTGCGCGGCCACCAGCCTGGGCGCGGGCACGGGCGTGCCGCGCAGCGCCGCCAGCACCCGCGCCTCGCGGCGCAGCACCTCGTTGCTCCTGCTGCGGGCGTGCAGGGGAGGCCGGCGCAGGATGTACGGGCGGCCGCCGCGCTCGAAGCGGACCATGACGTTCTGCGTGCCGCCCAGGACCGGCGCGACGCCCGTGATCGGGCCGCCGGGCAGGCCCTGGGCGTCCATCCACGTGCCGAGCGCGGCGAGGTCGATGGCGCTGACGTCGATGTGGGTGGAGGTCATGATCGCCCTTCGGCAGAATCATATTCTGGTCGCCCGACCCTACGAGAGCGCCGCACACCCGGTCAACCCGACGCCATCCCATCGGCCCAGCGCCGTCCGGCCCGCCCCGCACCGTCCCGTCGCCTGGCGCCGTGCGGTCAGCCCAGCGCCTGCATGAACGGCAGGAACTGGCAGGCGCGCTCGCCCGGCAGGTCGCCGCCGTGCACCATCCTCGCGGTCCGCCACGGGGCGCCCATGCCGTGCGCGACCGCCCACGCGACCAGGCCGTCCATCGCCTCGTCCAGGTCCATGCGCACCTCGCCGCCCACGTCCAGCGCCAGGTCCGCGATCAGCGCCCGCGCGGTCTCCTCGTCCCGCGCCACGACCGGGCCGATCACGGTGTTGTCGTCGTTGCGCCAGCAGTGGCCGAAGCCGCCGTCCGCGATCCGTACCCGCTCGCCGAAGCCGAACATCCGCCGCAGCAGCGCCGACCTGTCCGTCCCGAACAGCTCCGCGTCCAGCTTCACGATCTCGTCCAGGTCGGCCTCCGTGGCCGGGCGGGTCCGGCCCGACGGCTCGCCGGCGAACACGCCCGTGTGCTTGACGACCCCGCCGACGGCCCGGAACCCCATCTGCTCGTACAGGGGGCGGCCGTTGTCGGTGGCGAAGAGGGAGACCGTACGGCTGCCGGCCCGCTCCATCACGTGCTCCATGAGCCGGCGGGCCAGCCCCTGCCTGGCGTACCTGGACGCGGTGAGGACCATGCTGATCACGGCGTGGTCGTCGCCGTAGCAGGTCAGGACGTTCGTGGCGGCCAGGCCGTCGCCGTCGGGGGCGTCGATGCCGTACACCTCGCCGACCTCGAGCAGGAGGCCCCACTTGTGGCGCTCGGGGGGCCACTCGCGATCCTTGGCCAGGCGGGTGCAGTCGTCGAGGTCCTCATGGGTGAGGCGGCGGATGACCATGGTTGCACCGTAGGGCACGATGGCACGGTGGCACGATTGGATTACGTCGTTGCGGTCGATGTCGGCGGTACCACCTTCAAAGGCGGATTTGTCGCCTGGGACGGGACAATTCTGCATTTCGAGCGACGTGCGACGCCTCGCGGCGCCGACCAGGTGATCGCGGCCATCTCCGCCTTCGTCGCCGACCTCGCGCGGCCCCGCGCCGGGCGCCGCCCGCTCGCCGTGGGGCTGGCGGTGCCGGGGCTGGTCACGCCCACCCACGCCGTCTACTCCGCGGCCTTCGGGTGGCGGGACGTGCCCGTCTCGTCGTTCGCGGACGTGGACCTGCCGGTGGCGCTCGGGCACGACGTCCGCTCGGCCGGGGAGGCCGAGCTGGCCTTCGGGACGGGCGGGGACGATGTCCTGTTCCTCCCCATCGGTACGGGTATCGCGGGCGCGGTCGTCCTGTCGGGCTCGCTGTACGGGGGAGCCGGGGGCTTCGCCGGGCAGATCGGTCACATCCCGGTCCGGCCCGACGGTCTGGCGTGCGGGTGCGGGCAGCGCGGGTGCCTGGCCGCGTACGCGTCGGGCGGGGCCATCGCGGCACGCTACGGCTCGGGCACCTCCGCGGACGTGGTGCGCCTGGCCGCCGAGGGGGACGAGCGGGCGGCGGAGGTGTGGTCGTCGGCCGTGGACACGCTCGCCCTGGCGCTGGCCACGTACACCCTGGTGCTCGACCCGGCGCGCATCGTCATCGGGGGCGGGGTCTCGCTGGCGGGGGACGCGCTGCTGGTGCCGCTGCGGGAGCGGCTGGCGGGGCGGCTCGCCTTCCGGCGGGCGCCGGAGGTGGTGGCGTCGTCCCTCGGCGTACGTGCCGGGCTCCTCGGGGCGGGGCTGCTGGGCTGGCGATCAATCTCGTAGGTGCGGAGGTATGTCCACCTCCTTCGCCCGCAGCTCCTCGCCCAACGCCTTCGCCTGCGGGTCCATCCTGGGACTCGCGGCCACGCCCCTGCCGAGGAGGCCGTGGATGACGAAGTTGAGCGCCTTGATGTTGGGGAGCTCGTAGCGGTCGACGCGGTGCGGGGCGAGGGCTGGGAGGAGGCGTTGGAGGGTGTCGGGGGTGAGGTGGGCGGCCAGCCAGTCGTACCGCTCCTGGGTGTCGGCCCAGACGCCCAGGTTCGCGTTCCCGCCCTTGTCCCCGGACCGCGCCCCGGCGATCCACCCCAACGGCACCCGCACCTGAGCCCCGACCACCGACGCCTGCTCGGCGGCCTGAGGCCCGGCCACCGACGCCTGTCCCGCGCCTGAGGGCCCGAGCCCCTGCCGGCCGCTCCCGGCCCTTTGCCCGTCGTTTCCGGTGGCGCTCTCGGCCTCTTGGCCACCGTTCGTAGGCGCCGGGCCGCGTGGTGCCGCGTCCCGCCGACCCGGCGCTGAGAGGAGGGCCGGTGCGGGGTGCGGGGTGGCGGCTTCGGCTGCGTCGCCCGCTGCGCTCGCCGTCGCCGCTTCGCTCGTCGTCTCCGTCGCGTCTGGAGGCCGGAGCCCCTGATCGCCGCTCCCGGTCGCGGGCCCGGCTCCTGGCGTGTCGGGGGCGGTGGGAGGGAGTTCGTTGCCGTCGAGGAAGGTCCGGGGGTGGACCTCCGAGGCAGGGACGAGGACGGGCCAGTAGACCCCGTACGGTGTGGCGTTGCCCGGTGGGGTGAGGGCGTAGAAGCCGGGGTAGCTGGCGAGCCCCGTCTCCACCACGGCGGAGGAGAACGCGCGTCCCGCCCGGCGTTCGTCGGCGTCCATGACGGTGATCCGCAGCAGGCCCGAGTCCGTCAGCTCCACGTCCACCCGGTCGAACGAGTCCCGGGGGACGCGGGCCCAGAGGGCGTCCTGGGCGGCCCGGGCCTTGGCCGCCACGTCCAGGCCCGTCAGGACCAGGGTCATCGTGTTGCGGTAGCCCGCCAGGTAGTTGACGGCCACCTTGAGGGTGTCGGGTGGCGGCTCACCCCGGACACCCGAGATCAGGACGCGGTCGGGCCCGTCGTCCGTGAGCGTGATCGTGTCGAAGCGGGCCACCACGTCAGGCCCCAGGTAGCGCGGACCCCCGAGCTCGTACACGAGCTGCGCCGTGACCGTGCCGACCGAGACCAGCCCGCCGGTGCCGGGGTGCTTGGTGATCACGGCGGAGCCGTCCGCGTTCAGCTCGGCGATGGGGAAGCCGCAGTGCGCCAGGTCTGGTACGTCCTGGAAGAACGCGTAGTTCCCGCCGGTCGCCTGGCAGCCGCACTCGATGACGTGTCCCGCCACCACCGAGCCCGCCAGCTGGTCCAGGTCGCCGGGCCCCCACCCGTACCGCCAGATGCCGGGGCCGGTCACCAGGGCGGCGTCCGTCACGCGGCCGGTCACCACCACGTCCGCGCCCGCCGCGAGGGCGGTGGCGATGGGGCGGCCGCCGAGATAGGCGTTCGCGGTCAGGGGGGTCGCGGTGAGGGGTTCGCCGGTGTCGGCGTTGGTCAGGTCCAGGGGGCGGCCGGTGAGGTCGTCGCCCGTGATGTGGGCGATCGTGGGGGAGAGGCCGAGGCGGGTGGCCAGGTCGTGTACGGCCTCCGCGCAGCCGGCCGGGTCCAGGCCGCCGGCGTTCGTCACGATTTTTATGGATTTATCGAGACAAGGGCCCAGGACGTCCTCCATCTGCCGGAGGAACGTCGGCGCGTACCCGGGGCGGCCCTTCAGGCGGTTCCCGGCGAGGATGAGCATGGTCAGCTCGGCCAGCCAGTCGCCGGTGAGCACGTCGATCGGCCCGCCCTCGACCATCTCCCTGGCGGCCGAGAGGCGGTCGCCGTAGAAGCCGCTGCAGTTCGCGATCCGCAGCGTCATCGGGCGGCCCACCTGGGCGGCCGCTTCTCCCTGAACGCCGCGATGCCCTCCTGCCCCTCCTCCGAGGTGAAGCGCTCGGCCGACAGCCCGGTCATCCGCCGCAGCCCCTCCTCGAACGACAGCGCGGGCACCTCCCGCACCATCCGCTTCGTGATGGCCAGCGCCTCGGGGCCGCCCTTGATCAGCAGATCGGTGTAGTGCGCGACCGTCGCGTCCAGTTCGTCCTCCGGGACGGCCCGCGAGAGCAGCCCGATCTCCGCCGCCCGGGCCGCGTCGAACACCTCGCCGGTCAGGAAGTACTCGGCCGCCGCCCGGGGCTCGACCCGGCGCAGCACCGGCACCGAGATCATGGCGGGCACGACGCCGAGCCGTACCTCGGAGAAGGCGAAGGACGCCGTCAGCGGCGCGATCGCGAAGTCGCACGCCGCCACCAGGCCCAGGCCGCCCGCCCGCGCCGTGCCGTTCAGCCGGCAGATGACCGGCTTCGGGCTCTCCCAGATCAGCGTGAGGACGTCGGGGAACGACGCCGTCACCGCCGCGCCCGAGGCCTTCTGCTCCTTGAGGTCGGCGCCCGAGCAGAACACGTTCCCGGTGCCGGTCAGCACGATCACCCTGGCCTCCGGCTCGGCCAGCGCCCAGTGGAGCCGGTCGGACAGGTCGGCGAGGAGCCGTACGGACAGGGCGTTGCGGTTGGGCGGCGAGTCCAGCGTGACGGTCGCGACGCCCGCCGCCAGGTCCTTGTGCACCAGGCTCGTCATGAAGTCTCCTCCTGGATGATCGCCAGCACCGCGCCCGCTTCGACCTGCCGGCCCTTTTCGACGTGTACGTCCGACACCACGCCGTCGGACGGCGCCGCGATCCGATGCTCCATCTTCATCGCCTCGAGCACCAGCACCGGCTGCCCCTTCGTCACCCGGTCGCCGGGCTCCACCTCGATCCGGAGCACGCTGCCCGGCATGGGGGCCAGCAGGGAGCCGGGCGCGACGTGCTCGACCGGTTCGGGGAGGCGGGGGAGCGGGGTCAGCTCGGCGCACCCGCCGACGTGGTCGACGTAGACCTTGCCGTCCTCGTCGTAGCGGGCCACCTCGAAGGTGTGCCGGACGCCGTCGCGTTCCAGGACCACCTCGTACGGCTCCGCGCTGATCACGGTGACGCCCTGGGGGAGCGGGTCGTAGACGACCTCGGCCTCCTCGAAGCGGGCCCGGCGGGGCTGGGAGCGCACGTTGCGCCAGCCGCTCGGGAGGCCCGCCAGCACCGTCGCCCGGCGGCGGTTCTCGGCGGCCATGGCGAGCGCGGCGGCCAGCACCGGCAGCTCGCCGGCCGCCCCGCCGGCGTCGGCCCCGTGGGCCGCGCTGGCCTCGGCCTCGTCCGGAGGGGCGCCGTGAAGGGGGCCGCCGGGGGCGAGGAAGCCGGTGTGGGTGTCACCCGCCCCGAAGGCCTGACTTGTCAGGATTTTTACCAGTAAATCGCGATTTGTCACGACTCCGTGGAGCTTCGCTCGCCGGAGCGCCGTGACCAGCTTCCGCACCGCCTCCGCTCGTACCCGCCCGTACCCGATCACCTTCGCCAGCATCGGGTCGTAGTACGGCGAGATCACCGACCCGGACTCCACCCCCGAATCCACCCGCACCTCCCCGGAGACCTCGAACCGCCGCAACACCCCGCTCTGCGGCAGATAATCCCCGTCCTCCGCATAAAGCCGCACCTCCACGGCATGCCCGGCAGGCTCGGGCGGCGTCACCGGCAGGGCGGCCCCCTCGGCCACCTCGAGCTGCAGTCGCACCAGATCGATCCCGTAGACCAGCTCGGTGACCGGATGCTCGACCTGGAGCCGGGTGTTCATCTCCAGGAACGCCACCCGATCCCCCTTGACCAGGAACTCCACGGTCCCGGCCCCGACATAGCCGATCTTCCGCGCGGCCCTGACCGCCGCCTCGCACAGCCGCTCCCGCAGCTCGGCCGAGATCCCCGGCGACGGGCACTCCTCGACGACCTTCTGGTGCCGCCGCTGCACGCTGCACTCGCGCTCGCCCAGCGTCCACACCGTGCCGTGCCCATCGGCGAGCACCTGCACCTCGACGTGCCGGGCGTTCTCCAGCAGCGGCTCCACGAACACGGTCCCGTCGCCGAACGCCGACGCCGACTCCCGCCGCGCCGACTCGACCTCCCGCGCCAGCTCCCCGGCCTCGCGGACGATCCGCATGCCGCGCCCGCCCCCACCGGCGGACGCCTTGACCAGGACCGGGAACTCCCCGGGCGCCTCCGGGTCGAGCGAGGGGAGCACGGGCACCCCCGCCTCCGCCATCAGCCGCTTCGCCTCGACCTTGGACCCCATGGCCGCGATGGCCTCGGGCGGCGGCCCGGCCCACACCAGCCCGGCGTCCAGCACGGCCCGCGCGAACTCCGCGTTCTCGGACAGGAAGCCGTATCCGGGATGCACGGCGTCCGCACCGGAGGCGCGGCAGGCGTCCAGGATGCGGCCGATGTTCAGGTACGTGTCGAACGGTCGGGCGCCCGGCAGCCGTACGGCCAGGTCGGCCTCGGCCACGTGCGGCGCGTCCGCGTCGGGGTCGGAGAAGACGGCGACCGTCGAGATGCCGAGCGACCCGCAGGTGCGGAAGACGCGGCGGGCGATCTCGCCCCGGTTCGCGACGAGCAGGCGGGTGATCATGGCCGGAACACCCCGAATCCCGCCGGTTCGGGCACCGGCGCGCTGTTGACGGCCGACAGGCACAGGCCCAGGACGGTACGGGTGTCGCGCGGGTCGATGACCCCGTCGTCGTACAGGCGGCCCGACAGGAAGAACGGCAGCGACTCCGCCTCGATCTGGGCCTCCACCATCGCGCGCATCGCCGCGTCCGCCTCCTCGTCGTACACCTGCCCCCTGGCCTGCGCGGACGCGCGGCCCACGATGGACAGCACCCCGGCGAGCTGCGCCGGGCCCATCACCGCCGACTTGGCGCTCGGCCAGCTGAACAGGAAGCGGGGCTCGTACGCGCGCCCGCACATGCCGTAGTTGCCCGCCCCGTACGAGGCGCCCATGACGACGGTGAGGTGGGGGACGGTCGAGTTGGACACCGCGTTGATCATCATGGCGCCGTGCTTGATGATGCCGCCCTGCTCGTAGTCCTTGCCGACCATGTAACCGGTCGTGTTCTGGAGGAACAGGAGCGGAGTGCGCGACTGGTTCGCGAGCTGGATGAACTGGGTGGCCTTCTGCGACTCCTCGCTGAACAGCACGCCGCGCGCGTTCGCCAGCACGCCCACCGGGTAGCCGTGGACGCGCGCCCAGCCGGTCACGAGGGAGGCGCCGTACAGCGGCTTGAACTCCTCGAACTCGCTCCCGTCCACCACGCGCGCGATCACCTCGCGGGGGTCGAACGGCACCTTCAGGTCCTCGGGGACGATGCCCAGCAGCTCCTCGGCCGGATATCCGGGCTCGCGCGACGCCTGCGGGCTCATGCCCTGCTTGCGCCAGTTGAGGGAACGGACGATCCGCCGCCCGATCCGCAGCGCGTCGTGCTCGTCCTGGGCCAGGTGGTCGGCGAGGCCGCTGGTCCTGGCGTGCATCTCGGCCCCGCCCAGGGACTCGTCGTCCGACTCCTCCCCGGTGGCCATCTTCACGAGGGGCGGGCCACCCAGGAACACTTTCGCTCGTTCCCGCACCATCACCACGTAGTCGCTCATGCCGGGCACGTACGCGCCGCCTGCCGTGGAGTTCCCGAACACCAGCGCGATGGTCGGAACGCCCGCCGCCGACAACCGGGTCAGGTCACGAAATATCTGGCCACCCGGGATGAAGATCTCCTTCTGCGTCGGCAGGTCCGCGCCGCCGCTCTCGACCAGGTTCACGTACGGGAGCCTGTTGCGCAGCGCGATGTCGGCCGCCCGGAGGGACTTCTTCAGCGTCCACGGGTTCGACGCGCCGCCGCGGACCGTGGGGTCGTTCGCGGTGATCACGCACTCGACGCCCTCGATCACCCCGATCCCCGACACCATTCCGGCCCCGACCGGGAACTCGCTGCCCCAGGCGGCCAGCGGCGACAGCTCCAGGAAGGGCGAGTCCGGGTCGATCAGCAGCTCGATCCGCTCCCTGGCCAGGAGCTTGCCGCGCCTGCGGTGCCGTTCGACGTACTTCTCGCCGCCCCCGGCCACCGCCTTGGCGTGCTCGGCGTCGAGCTCGCCCAGCTTGGCGAGCATGGCCTCCCGGCGCCCGCGATAGTCGTCGCCCTCGGTGTCGAGCCTGCTCCTGATCACGCGCCTTCCTCCCGCCAACCTGACGTTCCCGTCAACCCGATGGCCCTGGCCCACAACCGCGTCAGGTGATCGACCGCCACCTGCTCGTCGGCCTGCTCCCCGAGATCCAGCCACACGTGGGCGAAGTGCTCCACCATCCCGCCCAGCATGACGGCGGTCAGCCGCGGATCCAGCTCCGGATCGGCCAGCCCCTGCTCCTGCAGCCGCTTCAGCCCCTCCGCGCCCCGCCGCACGAACACCTCCCGCAGCTCGAGCAGCAACCGCCCGAACCTCTCCTCGGACGTGGCCGCCTGCTCCACCATCCGCACCAGCCGCGAGTTCGCCGCCCAGGCTCGCAGGTAGAGCCGGTTGGCCGCCTCGATCCGGGCGTACGGATCGTCGGGGTCCGCCGCCGCGCCGACCACGCTGGCCGCGAACATCTCCCCGACCACGGCCGCCGCGACCTCGCCGAACAGTGCTTCCTTGGAGTCGAAGTAGGTGTAGAACGTGCCATGGGACACCCGGGCCCGCCCGCACACGTCGTCGATCCGCACGGCGTCGTACCCGTGCTCCTCGAACGCCTCCCGCCCAGCCTGCAGCAGCGCGGCCCGCGTCCGCCTGCCCCTGGACGTCGGCACCGAAGACTTGACGATCACGTCAACTACGCTAACGCAAAAAGGGCCCCATACAAGGGGCCCTTTTCAGCGGATGGCGCCGTCAGGTCAGGTGCAGTGGCTCCAGCCGGACTTCCACGTCTGGCCGCCCCATGAACCGCCCCAGATCACGCACTTCTGCTTTCCGGGCAGACGGATCGGGCCGGCGTACGCGGTGAAGTTGCCCGGGTTGCTGGCGCTGGAGCCACCCTTCACCTGGAGGATGGCGTTCATCTGCGCCTTCTCCGGGAACAGCATGCGCGACATCGTGACCACGCAGTTCTTGCCCGCACCGGAGTTGTACAGAAGATAGACGGTGGCGTTGCCGGTCGCGATGGAGCGCGAGTCGATGACCTTGTAGCCGGAGCCGCACACTGACGCCGCGTTGTACGGGTTCGGCTTGCGCGGGGCGTACGTCTTGGTCGGCTTGCTGCTGGGACGGGTCGGGACCGTCGTGCCGGTGCCCGGCTGGTCCGTCGATTCGCCGGGCGGCGGCTCCACCACGGGGTCGACCATGTCGGACGACTTCTTCTTCGTCTTGGTCTCGGACGGCTTGGGCGTGGGGTGCGGCCGCTTCGTCGTGGTCTGGGGCTGGGGTGCCTGGGTGACCGGGTTCGGGACCTCGGCGATGGGTTCCGGCTGCTTGGTGTGCTTGGCCTTCTTGCTCTCCGTCGGATCGATGCTCAGGGTGGGCACCGACACCGAGGTGTCCGTGGGCAGCGGCACCGGGGTCTGGTCGCCGGGCGGCGGGTCGACGGGCTGGCCGCCGCCGGAGCCGTCGCCGCTGGTCTTGTTGGAGGAGTTGCCGACGGCCACCACCGGGACTTCCTTGGTGTTGGCCTGCACCACCACGGCGCCGACGACCACGAGGAGGGCGGCGGCCGCGGCTCCGGACAGGGCGAGCGTCAGCGTGCGGCGCTGCTTCGCGGGCGCGCTGTCACCGGGGCCCGACGGGCCGCCGGGACGGGTGGGACCGCCCTGCGCTCCGGGCCTGCCCGGTCCGCCTGGCGTTCCCCCCTGGAAGGGCGACTGGCCCTGAGGCGTGCCGGGGCCGTGCGACGGCATCCCGGACGCGACAGCACCGTGCTGCGCGGCCGCACCGTGCTGCGGTGGCATTCCGGGTGCGCCCGCACCCTGCGGGCCGCCCTGAGGAGCTTGAGGGCCGCTCTGAGGCGTCTGCGGGCCGTTGCCGGGCATTCCGGGGTGGGAGCCGACCGGCCCGGCGGGCATACCCGGCTGGGAACCGGCGGGCATCCCGGGCTGAGGCGCACCGGGGGTCCCCGGACCACCGGGCGTTCCGGGCATACCAGGTGTCCCCGGCTGCGGGGTGCTCTGGGGCTGGTTGCCCGGCATGGGGGACGCGGCCTGGGCGGCGGCCGCGGCGGGGCGGCCGTACGCGCCCGTCTGCGGGACGGGCGGGACGGGGCCGGTGGGCTGGGTCCAGGGGCCCGGGTAGACGTCCTGGCCCTTCGCCGCAGGGGCGCCACCCTCCACGCCGGCACCGGCCGCGGCGGCGGCGCCGCCGATCAGTTGCTGGCCCGTCACCGGCTCGATGGCGGCCTTCGGAGCCGGCTGGCCGGTGAGGCGGACGATGAGCTCGTCCGCGCTGGGCCGCTGCGCGGGGTCCTTGGAGAGGCAGAGGCCGACGAGCTCCCCGAGCATGCCCTCCATCCGCCCGAGCTCCGGCTCCTCGTTGAGGATCCGGTTCATCACCACGGGAATGGAGTCGGCGCCGAAGGCGGGCTTGCCCGTCGCCGCGAACACCATCGTGACGCCCCAGGCGAACACGTCGGCCGCCTCCGACACCGCCGCCCCGCTGAGCTGCTCGGGCGCCAGGTACGAGGGCGTGCCCATGGCCATCCCCGTGGCCGTCGCGCCGGGCGAGTCCAGGGCGCGGGCGATGCCGAAGTCGATCACGACGGGACCCTCGGGCCCCATCAGGACGTTGGCGGGCTTGAAGTCGCGGTGCAGGATGCCGGCGCGGTGGATGGCCGCGAGCGCCGTGGCCGTGCTGATCGCGAGCCGTTCGAGCGCCGCACCCCGCCGCGGCCCCTCGTTGATGACCATCTCACGCAGCGACGGCCCCGGGACGTACTCGCTCACGATGTACGGACGGCTGCCATCCAGGTCGGCGTGGAGCACTGGAGCGGTGCAGAACCTGGCCACCCGCTGTGCCACCGCCACCTCGCGCAGGAACCTCGTCCTGGCGTCGGCGTCGGCCACCAGGGCGTTGTGCAGCAGCTTGACCGCTACCTGCTCCCCGGAATCACTCTTACCCAGATAGACAACACCCTGGCCGCCCTCGCCGAGCCGGGCGACGATTTCATACGCCCCCAGCCGCCGCGGGTCGTCCGCCGCCAACGGCTGGAACTGATTCACGTCGGACCCCCATTACAACCCATTAGATGGGGCAAAACGCTACCAGCGTGATGGTTGGGACGTCTGCCGGACCTATCAGAAGTTTCATGTTTTGACGAAGAAAGTCAGGCCGCTGTAAGCCCTTCGTCGCAGGTCGGACGGGCTTCCGGCCCCAATGTCACGGCTTGGTCAAGGTGCCCACAGTCCGAGATTCTCCAGGCCAGAGCTAGATCGCCTTGCCCGGGTTGAGGATCCCCAGGGGGTCGAAGACCGCCTTGATGCCCTGCTGGACCTCGGTGACCACCGGGCCCGACTCCAGGTCGAGCCAGCGCCGCTTCAGCAGGCCCACCCCGTGCTCCCCGGTCAGCGTGCCCCCGAGCTCCAGCGCGCGCGTGAACACCTCGTCCGCCGCCGCCCACACCTCCGCCGGCGGCTCGGGCATGCCGCGGTCGAAGATGAAGACCGGGTGCAGGTTCCCGTCGCCGGCGTGCGCCACCGTGAGGATCTTCACCCCGTGCCGCGCGGACGTCTCCTCGATGGCGGTGATCATGTCGGGCAGCAGGGACCGGGGCACGCACACGTCCTCCACCAGGCACGCCCCGAGCCGCTCCTTGGCCTGGTAGTCCAGCCGGCGCAGCTTGATCAGCTCCTCGGCCTCCTGCGGGCTGGAGGACACGGCCACGAACGAGGCGCCGTTCTCCAGGCACAGCCGCTCCATGCGCTCGACCATGGCCTGGCTGTCGGTGGCGTCGGACTGGCCGATCAGCGTGGCCTGCGTGTCCGGTTCGAGCCCGATGTTGAGCCAGTCGTCGAGGGCCTCCAGCGAGGCGCGGTCGATCAGCTCCATGAGGGACGGCTGGCAGCCCGCCGCCATGATCGCCGACACCGCCGCGCCCGCGTCCCGGAGCGAGCCGAACTCCGCCGCGAACGTGGCCGGCGGCGCCGTGGGCGCCCGCTTGAGCCGGACCGTGGCTGCGGTGATGACGCCGAGCGTGCCCTCAGAGCCGACGAACAGGCCGGTCAGGTCGTAGCCCGTGACGCCCTTCATCGTGCGCCGGCCGGTGCCGATCACGCGGCCGTCGGCCAGCACCACCTCGAGCCCGAGCGCCGAGTCCCTGGTCACGCCGTATTTCACGCACCGCAGCCCGCCCGCGTTCGTGGCCAGGTTGCCGCCGATCGTGGAGATCTCGTACGACGAGGGGTCCGGCGCGTACATGAGCCCGTGCTCCCTGGCGGCCCTGTCCAGGTCGGCGGTGATGACGCCGGGCTCGACGACGGCGATCTCGTCGGCGGGGGAGAGCTCCCTGATCGCGTTCATCCTGGCCAGCGAGAGCACGATCGAGCCGTCACCGGCGACGGCGGCCCCCGCCAGTCCCGAGCCGCCGCCCCGCGGCACCACGGGCACCCGGTGCTCGGTGGCCCACCTCAACGTCGTGACCACGTCGTCGCGCGAGGCGGCCAGCACCACGCCGAGCGGTTTGCCCGGCGCCACGAACGTCCGGTCACGGGCGTAGGAGTCGATCACATCCGGATCGGTCAGGACGCGACCTTCGGGCAGAGAGCTCACCAACGCATCAATCGGCTTCACACCATGCACTTTAGGTGGAAACCACTCGGCCGGAGGGTCCGGCCGGACACGCTCCGCCTCCCGGTTTGCGCAGGTCGTTACTTAAGGCCAAACTGCCCAGGTGGAAGTCAGGTGCCCGGTGTGTTCGGAGACCGACCAGGTCGCCGCGGTCCCCGGAGCGGTGGCCTCCGGGACCACGTACAAGATCGGCAGAGTGCGGCTGCCCGGCGTGCGCGAGGTCGCCGACCTGCCCACGGCGGCGGCGCTGGGCG
Organism: Nonomuraea sp. NPDC003709; assembly: GCF_040610775.1. NCBI lineage: Bacteria > Bacillati > Actinomycetota > Actinomycetes > Streptosporangiales > Streptosporangiaceae > Nonomuraea > Nonomuraea sp. NPDC003709. Next base: position 626,967 of record NZ_JBEXMW010000004.1, read on the forward strand.
CCTCGAAACACGTCATGAGCCGTACGCAGCTCGCGGTCTGGCTGTCGTTCCCCAGCCGCCACTACACCCCGTGGGCCAGGAACCAGGGCTATCTCCTGCTCCTCGTGGCGGCCCTGGTGCATCTGGTCGTGTCGCTGGTCATCGCCATGGGCCAGGACCCCAAGTGGGGCGAGGTGCTGCTCGCCCCGTTCTGCCTGACCGGCCTGTTCTGGGGGCTCGGGCTGCTGAACGTGCTCGGCTCGTACGGCGCCAGGAAGCGCGACACCCTCGAGGCCCCGGCCAGGGAGAAGGCCCTGGCCGTGTGGGAGGGCCTCTATTACTGCGCGCGCGACAACGTCGTGTTCGAGCCGGGGGTCGGCGTCTCGTTCCATCCGAGCGAGACGCGCGAGTACATCTTCGGCTTCAGGAACGGCCGCTAGCTCAGCCCAGTTCCTCCGCCACCGCGCGGGCGCAGACGGCCAGGCCCTCGATGGCCTGCTCCAGCTCGTCCAGCCCGGGGAAGGTCGGGGCGATCCGGATCGTGCGGTCGGCGGCGTCCTTGCCGTACGGGTGCGTCGCGCCCGCGGGCGTCAGCGCGATGCCCGCGGCCTTGGCCCTGGCCACCACCTCGGCGGCGTGCGGCACTTCCAGGCTGATGAAGTAGCCGCCCGCGGGGCTCGTCCAGGTGCCGAGGTCGCCCAGCCGCTCGGTCAGCACCTTGTCGACCAGCTCGAACTTCGGCCCGATCAGCTCCGCGTGCCGCCGCATGTGCGCGGCCACGCCCGCCGGGTCGCCCAGGAACTCGACGTGGCGGAGCTGGTTGAGCTTGTCGGGGCCGATGGACTGCTTGCCCGTGTTGTGCAGGAACCACTCGACGTTCGCGGGCGAGGAGCCGAAGAAGGACACGCCGGAGCCCGCCAGCGTCACCTTGGAGGTGGAGGCGTAGACGAACACGCGGTCGGCGTTGCCGTGCTCGGCGGCCAGAGTCAGCAGGTCGGCCAGCTCGTCCGGGGTGTCGGTGAGGTGGTGCACCGCGTACGCGTTGTCCCAGAAGATCCGGAAGTCGGGCGCGGCGGCCGGCATGGCGGCCAGCCTGCGGACCGTCTCGTCGCTGTAGGTGACGCCGGACGGGTTGCTGTACTTCGGCACGCACCAGATGCCCTTGACGCTCGCGTCGGCGGCCACCAGGCGCTCGACCACGTCCATGTCGGGGCCCTCGGCGTTCATCGGGACGGGCACCATCTTGATCCCGAACCGCTCGGTGATCGTGAAGTGCCGGTCGTATCCGGGGACCGGGCACAGGAACGTGACCTCCGGCTCCTCCACCCACCGCCGCGCGGCGCCCGGCACCCTGGTCAGCAGCGCGTGCACGATCGTGTCGTGCATCAGGGCCAGGCTGGAGTTGCCGCCGACGACGAGCTGGCCGGCGGGCACCTGGACCAGCGGCGCGAACAGCTCGCGCAGCTCGGTCAGGCCCTGCAGGTTGCCGTAGTTGCGGCCGTCGGTGCCGTCGGCCGCCCGGTAGGACGTGGGCAGCTTGAGCAGGTCGTTGGAGAGATCGAGCTGGCGCGGCGACGGCTTGCCCCTGGTGAGGTCGAGCGAGAGCCCTCGCTGGACGAGGGCGGCGTAGTCAGCCTGAGCAGTCACGGGATCTTCTCCTCCGAAGTCGGGTCCGGCTACGAAGGATAGAAGACCTCACCCGGTGAGCCTGCGGATATCCGCAATGTGGGACATGTGGCGCGTCAGGCGAGGAGGCGGCCGGGGGCGTTGCGGCGCAGGAAGTCCTCCACCTCCGCCAGTGACAGCCCGGGCCGGTGGGCCAGGATGAGCCGGTCCACCCCCGCGTCCGCGTAGGCGCGCACGGTCCCGGGGTCGAGGGGGCGGGCCGGGGTGACCGAGATGTGCGGGGTCGTGCCCGCCGCCGCGGCCTCGGCGCGTACGGACTCGATCTGGGCCGCCGCCGCCCGCAGGCCCAGCATCCAGCCGTACCAGCCGTCGGCCAGCTCGGCGGCCCGCCGGTGCGCGGCGCGCGTGTGGCCGCCCATGACGACCGGCACGCGTCCGAGCGGGCGCGGGTGGGCGTCGACGCCCTCGAACGAGACGTACCGGCCGTGGAAGGCGGGCTCGTCCTGCTCCCACAGCGCGCGCATCGCCCGCAGGTACTCGGCCGTACGTTCGCCGCGGCCCTCCAGGGGCACGCCGAGCGCGCGCAACTCCGGCTCCAGGTAGCCGGCCACGGCCCCGAACACCAGCCGTCCGCCGCTGAGCACGTCCACGCTCGCCAGCTGCTTGGCCAGCACCAGCGGGTCGCGCTGGGGCAGCACCACGCAGCCGGTGGCCAGCAGGATCCGCTCGGTGTGCGCGGCCAGGAACGCCAGCGAGACCACGGCGTCCAGCAGCGGCGCGCCGGGTTCGAGCGGCGAGGGATCGACCCGGGGGCTGGGCAGGACCACGTGGTCGGCCGTCCACAGCGAGTCGTAGCCCAGCTCCTCCGCCAGCGCGGCGATCCTGGCGGCGCCGCGCCGGTCGGCGCCGGCGTAGCCGTTGGGCAGGTGAAATCCGAGCGTCATGGGCACGCCTGGAAACGCTAGGCCGGATTCAGCCGATCCACCAGCGACGATCACGCATGGGTCGCATGCCGCGCCCGCATGTCAAACCTTCCGGTGCGAATGTCAAAGAACGTCTTCCCGAGCGGCGCTGCTTGGCGTGGAATGGGTAGATCGGGGCAGGCCATGGTGGGCCGCATCCGGCGGTCCGCCGCAGGTAGCCGAATCGCGCCTGAGGTGGGCGGCGTCCAGCGGTCCGTCGCAGGTAGCACTCCGCACTGGAGGGAGCAGCCGTGACGACTGTTCGCGAGACCTCGATCGAGCAGGTCAGGCGCCGCCGCACCGGGACCGTCCTCGCCTCCTGGCTGTCGACGACCGACCACAAGGTCATCGGGTATCTCTACCTGATCACCTCGTTCGGGTTCTTCCTCGTGGCCGGCCTCATGGCCATGGTCATCAGGGCCGAGCTCGTCTCCCCCGGCATGCAGCTGGTCAACCAGCAGCAGTACAACCAGCTGTTCACCATCCACGGCACGGTGATGCTGCTGCTGTTCGCCACCCCGCTGTTCGCGGGGTTCGCGAACGTGGTCATGCCGCTGCAGGTCGGCGCGCCCGACGTGGCCTTCCCCCGGCTGAACGCGGTCGCGTACTGGATGTTCCTGTTCGGCGGGCTGATGGTGGTGGCCGGGTTCTTCACCCCGGGCGGGGCGGCGGACTTCGGCTGGTTCGCCTACACGCCGCTGTCGACGGCGCTGTACTCGCCGCAGATCGGCGGCGATCTGTGGATCATGGGCCTGGCGCTGTCGGGTCTCGGTACGATCCTCGGCTCGGTCAACTTCATCACCACGATCATCGGCATGCGGGCGCCCGGCATGACCATGTTCCGGGTGCCGCTGTTCACCTGGACCGTGCTGCTGACCAGCATGATGGTGCTGATGGCGTTCCCCGTGCTGGCCGCGGCGCTGCTGGTGCTGGAGTCGGACCGCAAGCTGGGCACGCAGGTCTTCCACAGCGAGAACGGGGGCGCGCTGCTCTGGCAGCACCTGTTCTGGTTCTTCGGCCACCCCGAGGTCTACATCATCGCGCTGCCGTTCTTCGGGATCATCTCCGAGGTGATCCCGGTCTTCAGCCGCAAGCCGCTGTTCGGCTACCTGGGGCTCGTCGGCGCGACGATCACCATCGCCGGGCTGTCGATGACCGTGTGGGCCCACCACATGTTCCCGACCGGCCAGGTGCTGCTGCCGTTCTTCTCGCTCATGACGTTCCTCATAGCGGTGCCGACCGGGGTGAAGTTCTTCAACTGGATCGGCACGATGTGGCGGGGCCATCTGAGCTTCGAGACGCCGATGCTCTTCGCCGTCGGGTTCCTGGTGACGTTCCTGCTCGGCGGGCTCACCGGGGTCATCCTGGCCTCGCCGCCGCTCGATTTCCACATCAGCGACACGTACTTCGTGGTCGCGCACTTCCATTACGTCGTCTTCGGCACGGTCGTGTTCGCGATGTTCTCCGGCTTCTACTTCTGGTGGCCGAAGATGACCGGCCGGATGCTCGACGACCGCCTGGGCAAGGTGCACTTCTGGACGCTGTTCATCGGCTTCCACACCACGTTCCTGGTGCAGCACTGGCTCGGCATGCTCGGCATGCCCAGGCGCTACGCCGACTACAGCCCGGGCGACGGCTTCACCGCGCTCAACGAGTTCTCCTCCGCCGGGGCGTTCCTGCTCGGGGCCTCGACGCTGCCGTTCCTCTACAACGTCTGGAAGACGGCCAAGTACGCGCCCAAGGTCACCCTCGACGACCCGTGGGGGTACGGCGGCTCCCTCGAATGGGCCACCAGTTGCCCGCCGCCACGCCACAACTTCGTCAGCATGCCCCCGATCCGCTCCGAACGGCCCGCCTTCGACCTGCACTACCCCCGCGAGCAGGCGGAGCTGCCTTCAGTAGTTGAGCCCGACGAAGCCTCCGAGGCCGAGCCTCGCCCGGAGAATCCCGACTGATCATGAAATTTCGCCTATCTAGGGAGATCGGCGATGTCAGGCACGCGAATCCCCTTCACCCCCGAGACGGCCCCCTGCGGGAAGAAGTCCGGCGGTGAGCGCCTCGTCGACGACGACGGCTACGGCCTGGTGATCCGTGACCAGTTCTTCGACTGCGGCTGCCGCCGGATCCGGCACGAGTACCACGACGGCAGCATCCACCTGTCCGCCATCCGGCACGACGGCAAACGGGTGAAGGACCCGATACAACCCGACCACGGGAAGTGACGTAATGATCGACGTGCTCATCGTCGGAGGAGGCGGAGCGGGCCTGCGGGCGGCCGTCGCGGTCGCCGAGAGTGACCCGTCCCTGAAGGTGGCGGTCGTCTCGAAGGTCTATCCGATGCGCAGCCACACCGTCTCCGCCGAGGGCGGCGCCGCCGGGGTGATCGGCGTCGGCGACACGCTCGACGAGCACTGCTACGACACGATCTCCGGCGGTGACTGGCTGTGCGACCAGGACGCCGTCGAGGCGTTCGTGGCCGAGGCGCCCGAGGAGCTGATCCAGCTCGAGCACTGGGGCTGCCCCTGGAGCCGGGAGAGCGACGGGCGCGTGGCGGTCCGCCCGTTCGGCGGCATGAAGAAGATGCGCACCTGGTACGCGGCCGACAAAACGGGCTTCCACCTCTTGCACACCTTGTTCCAAACAACCCTGAAATATCAGGACGTGTTGCGGTACGACGAGTGGTACGTCACCAAGCTCGTCGTCGACGACGGCCGCGTCCACGGCGTCGTGGCCGTCGAGATCAGGACCGGCCGCATCGAGACCATCGCCGCCAGGACCGTCATCCTGGCCACCGGCGGCTGCGGCCGCGTCTTCCCCTTCACCACGAACGCCGCCATCAAGACCGGCGACGGCATGGCCCTGGCCTACCGGGCGGGAGCGCCGCTGAAGGACATGGAGTTCGTCCAGTACCACCCCACGGGCCTGCCGTTCACCGGCATCCTCATCACCGAGGCGGCCAGGGCCGAGGGCGGCTGGCTGATCAACAAGGACGGCTACCGCTACCTGCAGGACTACGACCTCGGCAAGCCCACGCCCACGCCGAAGCTGCGCAGCATGGAGCTGGGCCCGCGCGACCGCCTCTCCCAGGCGTTCGTGCACGAGCAGCAGAAGGGCCGCACGGTGGACACCCCGTACGGCCCGGTCGTCTACCTGGACCTGCGCCACCTGGGCGAGGGCAAGATCGACGCCCGCATCCCGTTCGTGCGCGAGCTGTGCCGCAGCTACCAGAACCTCGACCCGGCCACCGACCTCATCCCGGTGCGCCCGGTCGTGCACTACATGATGGGCGGCGTCCACACCGACATCGACGGCGCCACCCCCGTCGCCGGGCTGTTCGCGGCCGGGGAGACCGCCTGCGTGAGCATCAACGGCGCCAACCGGCTCGGCTCCAACTCGCTGCCCGAGTGCCTGGTCTTCGGCCGCCGGGCCGGGATCGCCGCCGCCGAGTTCGCCAGGTCGCACCGGGACGGCGAGCCGGCCGCCGTGCGGAGCCAGGGGGCCGACGAGCGGCGCCGGTTGGAACGCGTCCGCGAGGGCAGCAGCACCGGTGAGCGGATCGCCGACCTGCGCGAGGAGATGCAGCACACCCTGGAAGGGGCCGCCGGCATCTACCGCACGGGCGACGTGCTCACCAAGGCCGTCGACACGCTCGCGGAGCTGCGCGAGCGCGCCGAGGAGGTCCGCATCGACGACACGAGCACCGCGTTCAACACCGAGCTGATCAACCTTCAGGAGCTGCACACCATGCTGGAGGTCGCGCAGACCATCGTGGCCTGCGCGCTGAACCGGCAGGAGTCGCGCGGCGCGCACCAGCGCACCGACTTCCCGGCCAGGGACGACGCCGCCTACCTCGCGCACTCCCTGGTGCACCGCGCACCCGACGGCACCCCGTCCGTCGGGCTGCTCCCCGTGACGATCACCCGCTGGCCTCCGGGAGAAAGGGTGTACGGACGTGACTGATGGGACGGCGACGATCAGGGTCGAGGTGGCCCGGTACCGGCCCGGCGAGGACGAGGAGCCGGTGTTCCAGGGGTACGACGTGCCGCTCATGGCCGACTGGGCGGTCCTCGACGGCCTCAACCACATCAAGGACCAGCTCGACGGCAGCCTGTCGTACCGCTGGTCGTGCCGGATGGGCGTGTGCGGCTCGTGCGGCATGACCGTCAACGGCGAGCCCAGGCTGACCTGCGGCACCTTCCTCACCGAGTTCGGCGCGGGCCCGATCAGGATCGAGCCGCTGAAGGGCTTCCCGGTCATCAGGGACCTGGTCGTGGACATCGACGGGTTCCTGGCCAAGCTGTCGTCCGTGCGGCCCTGGCTGATCAGGGAGGGCGAAGAGCTGCCGCTGACCGCCGAGTACGCCCAGACGCCCGAGCAGCTGGAGGCGTACAAGCAGTACAGCATGTGCATCAACTGCCTGCTCTGCTACTCGGCCTGCCCCGTCTACGTGCTCGACCCCGACTTCCTCGGCCCGGCCGCCATCGCGCTCGCCCAGCGCTACAACCTGGACTCGCGCGACATGGGCGACCGGTTCGACGTGCTCAACCAGGAGGACGCCGTCTGGGGGTGCACGTTCGTCGGCGAGTGCACGCGGGTCTGCCCCAAGCACGTGGACCCGGCCGAGGCCATCCAGCGCTACAAGCTGACCGCCGCCCTGCGTTCGGTCCTGCCGTGGAGCAGGCGATGACGACCGCCTACCGCCCGCCGCGCGACAACCTCTGGTTCGTCCGCACCCGCCACTGCGCGGTGTTCGTGCTGCGCGAGCTGACCAGCGTCTTCGTGGCCTGGTCGATCGTCTTCGTGCTGATGTTCGCCGACGCGGTGCGCGGCGGCGCCCTCCAGGAGTTCGCCGAGCTGGCCGCCCGGCCGTGGATGATCGCGATCAACGTGCTAGCGCTGGCCGCGACCGTCTTCCACACGATCACGTTCCTCAACCTCGCCCCCAAGGCCACGGTCGTCCGCCTGGATGGCTGGCGGGTGCCCGCCTGGATGATCCAGGGCGGCAACCACTCGGCGTGGGTGGCGATCTCCCTCCTGATCGCCTACTTCATCCTGAGGTCGCCATGAGACGCACCCTGGAGCCGTACCTGTGGCTGCTCTTCAGCGGCGGGGGAGTGGTGGCGGCGCTCGTGCTGCCGGTGCTCGTGCTGCTCTTCGGGGTGCTCATGCCGCTCGGCGTGGTCGACTGGCCCGCCCCCGAGCAGCTGCGCGCGCTGCTCGACCCCGTGCCGGTACGGCTCGCGCTGCTCGGGGTCGCCGTGCTGTGCCTCTTCCACGCCGCGCACCGGATCAGGTTCACCAGTGAGGAGGTGCTCGGCATCGCCAGGTTCGACCTGGTCATCGCGGTGATCTGTTATGGCGGCGCCGTCGCGGGCGGGATCGTGGCCTGGCTCATATTGTTCTGATTCCTTATGCCAACGGTGCGCTAAATGTCCCCCTTTGATCACATTTCAACGACGTACTTTACTATTCGTTGAAGCACCCTCTAACGTCCGGCATTGCACACCCCTATGGCCATGCGCCCGGCGACCCCGGGCAGAGAGGGTTCCTGGTGCCCAGCACGAAGCGCTTATTAGCAGCATTGCCGGCGGTCGCCCTTCTCGGCGCCGCCCTGTCCGCGCCCACGGCTCAGGCGGCGTCCGTCGCGAACTACGAGCCCACCGCCGCGGACTACTACATCAACTACGCTCCTCCGGCGGTCGAGAAGGACCCGCAGGAGCCGTCGGTCAACGACAAGAACCAGCGCTCGCTCAGTCCGGCACAGAAGTTCGACCGCAAGTTCACCAGTGGAAATCCGGCCGCCGGCCGCATTCTCGCCGCCCGCGAGAACGAGGCCATCAGGACCGGCCGTAATCCCGCTGAATGGATTTTCAAGAACTCCAAGCAGACCCGCACGGCCAAGCTCCTGACGATCCTCGTCGAGTTCAACGAGCAGGCCAACGACGACTTCTCGGGCTTCAACCGGCCGCGCACGACCGACAGCGACGCGAACGACTGCGTGGTGGAGCCGCCCGGCACGCTCAAGAGCGGGCCCCTCCACAACAAGATCCCCAACCCGGCCACGCTGCCGCACAAGGACAACAACTCCTTCTGGGTCAAGGACTTCAGCCCCGAGCACTTCAACAAGATGCTCTACACCGACAAGGGCATCACCGAGCGCGTCCGCCCCGACCTGAAGGACCCGCGCGACGGCAAGCCCGGCATCGACATCTCCGGCTACACGATGAAGAAGATGTACGAGGAGATGTCCAAGGGCGCCTACTCCGTCACCGGCTCGGCGGCCGGCTGGATCAAGGTCCCGCACTCCGAGGCCTGGTACGGCGCCGCGGCCTGCGGCGCTCCTCCGCAGGACATGTCCGGCCACCCCGACAACCCGCGCGGCGCCCAGCAGCTGCCGATCGACGTGGTGGAGAGCCTGGTCAAGGCCCAGCCGAGCTTCCCGTGGGCGGACTACGACGTCGAGGACGTCGCCGACGCCGACGGTGACGGCAACTTCAACGAGCCCGACGGCGTGATCGACCACCTGGTGCTGGTGCACGCCGGCAAGGACAAGTCGTCCGACGGCGGCGCCGAGGGCACGTACGCGATCTGGGCCCACTCCAGCGCGGTCGCCGGCGGCTACAAGATCCCCGGCACCGACAAGAAGATCTCCAACTACATCGTGCAGCCCGAGGACTCCGGCGTCGGCGTCTTCGCCCACGAGTACGGCCACGACCTGGGCCTGCCCGACCTGTACGACACCTCGGGCCAGGCCAGCTCGGCCGTGGACTTCTGGGACCTGATGTCCAGCGGCTCCCACTCCGGCCCGATCTTCCAGTCGATGCCGTCCCACATGGGTCTGTGGGACAAGTGGGTGCTCGGCTGGGCGAACCCGAAGACGTTCAACCCGGGCGACGCCTCCAAGATCGTCACGGTCGGACAGTCCTCGCGCACGCCCAAGCTCACCGAGGACGGCGTCCGGGTCAACCTGGCCTCCACGCCGCTCAAGATGATCGACCCCCACAGCGGCTCGAACGCCTGGTGGAGCGGCCTCGACCAGGACTGGGCCAACCTCACGGTGACCCGCGACCTGCCCGTCCCCGCCGGCACCGATCTCAAGTTGTGGATGTGGAACAACTACGTGATCGAGCAGGACTGGGACTTCGGCTTCGTCGAGGTCTCGACCGACGGCGGCCAGACCTGGGCCCAGCAGAAGGTCTTCGACGAGGCCGGCGCCGAGGTCAGCACGCCCGACGACTATCCGGACCCGAACAACAACCTGCACGCCTTCGGCGAGAAGAAGTACGGCCTCACCGGTGACAGCGGCGGCTGGCGGCACGACTACGTCAACCTGACGCCGTTCGCCGGCAAGACGATCAAGCTGCGGATGACGTACAACACCGACGCCGCCTTCCAGGAGCGCGGCTGGCACGCCGACGACTTCCAGCTCACCAACGGCGGCACGGCCGTGTGGAGCGACGACGTCGAGAACGGCGACAACGGGTGGAAGGCCGTCGGCGGCACGTTCACCAACACCAGCGGCACCGGCTGGACCCGCAACAACGGCAGTCGCGAGATCTCCCGGTTCTACCTGGCCGAGTGGCGCAACTTCGACGGCTTCGACAAGGGCCTGCAGTACGCCTACGACACCGACTACTCCCGCGACGGGGCGTGGAAGGTGCAGAAGCTGAAGTACAACGCGCCGGGCCTGCTGGTGTGGTACCGCGACTCGACGTTCATCAACAACAACGTCGGCGACACCCTGCGGCTCCCGCCGAGCCTCGGTCCCAAGGGCAGCCTGCTGGTCGTGGACTCGCACTTCGACCCGCTGCGCCGCACCGGGACCGCGGCCGAGAAGGACCCGACGCTGCAGAAGAACCTCCAGGGACGCGTCCAGTCGTCCAACGCCGCGTTCGGGTTCGGCAAGACGTACCCGTTCAAGGAGTGCCTGGAGGCGGAGGGCGAGCCGTTCAGCGCGTACTGCACGGACCTGCCCGCGCAGAAGGGCGTCCCGGCCTTCACCGACGCGAAGACCTGGTACCCGGGCCTCGAGCTGATCGGCAGTGGTCTCTACTACCGTGACTTCGACGCCTCGGCGGTTGTGCCGTCGAAGGGTGACCAGACGTACAGCAGTCGCGTGGTGCACCCGGACGGCACCCCCGCCACGGAGCTGTACGGCCAGGTGGCCGCCGGCTCGGTGCTCGGCACCGGCAACCCCGGTGACGAGGGCAAGGCGCTCGGCGTGCAGTTCAAGCTGGTGAGCCCGCTTCCGGGCAACCTGGGCGCCATCGTCCAGGTCGTCCCGCCGAAGAAGTAACGATCAAGAAGGCCGCCGGGGTGTCCCGGCGGCCTTCCGCGTGCCGGCGGCCGAACATAGGCAGCGCGGTCTGCGCCTACCATTGGTGACCATGAGCGAATTGCGCACCAAAGACGAGCACACCGAGGCGATCCGGAGAGATCGCAAGGTGGCAGTGGTGGTGAACACTCGCTCGCGCCGCGGCCGCCGCCACTATTTCGAGGTGATCGAGCAGATCCACAACCTCGGCTTCGAGCCGCTGGTGGAGCTGTCGGTCTACAACCCCAAGCGGCTGCGCGAGCTGCTCGACGCGGCCCTGGCCACCGAGCCCGACCTGCTCGTCGTGGGCGGCGGCGACGGCACGCTCTCCTCGGCCGTGCGCCATGTGGCCCACCGCGACGTGGCGCTCGGGGTGCTCCCGCTGGGCACCACCAACAACTTCGCCCGCAGCCTCGGCCTGCCGCTCGACCTGGCGGGGGCGATCAGGGTGTTCGCCGAGGGCAAGGTGGCCGACATCGACCTGGGGATGGCCGACGACCGGCCGTTCGCCAACCTGGCCAGCTTCGGGGTGTCCGTCGAGGTGGCGGGCAAGGTCAAGCCGTGGCTCAAGCGCATCGTGGGGCGCCCGGCCTACCCGCTGACCGCTCTGACGATCCTGCCGGGGCACACGCCGTTCCGCGCGTACATCACGGTCGAGGGGCAGCGCCACGAGCTGCTCACCCACCAGCTCAACATCGCCAACGGCCGCTTCCACGGCGGCTGGCAGGTGGCCAAGGACATCAGCATCGACAACGGCATGCTGGTGGCCTACCAGCTCGGCTCGGGCAAGAAGCTGCGCCTGCTCGGCGAGACGCTGATCAGGGCGACCACCGGACGGTGGCGCAGCATGGCCGGCGGGCCGTTCGTGGTGGGGCGGGAGATGCTGCTGGAGACCGACCCGCCGATGGCGGCCGACGTGGACGGCGAGGTACGGCTGCGCACCCCGATCCGGCTGCGCGTGGTCCCCAACGGCGTGCGCGTGATGGTGCCCTCCTCCTTCGAGGACCGCTGACCACCCGGAGCCTCAGGAGCCGGCGAGCCGCCGGTACGCCGGGGTGAGCGCGCGGGCCAGGTCGGCGGGCGGCGGGAAGACGCGCAGGAGCAGATCCGGAGCGGCGGCCGCGGGGCGGCGCTCCGGCCGGTGCGCCGTGGCGCCGGGCGCGTAGAAGTCGGCCAGCCGGTCGGCGAACGGCACGTCCCGCACCCCCAGCCTGGGCGCGTCCTCCGCCAGCGAGCCGAGCAGCTGCTCCCGGGTCCGGCCGCGCCAGGCCAGCACCAGGAACGGGTCGTCGTCGAACGACTCGGCCAGCAGGTAGAGCACCGCCGACAGGTGCTTGCACGGGAACCCCCAGTCGGGGCACGAGCAGTCCATGTCGAGATCGCGCGGGAACAGGTCGATCCCGAGCGCCGCGAACAGCTCCTCGATCTCCGGCGGCATCTCTCCCGCCAGCAGCTTGGCCCGGTGGACGGCCTGCTCGGCGATCGCCTCCTCGATGACGGCCCAGCGCCGCTCGTCGTACGCCTCGATCCTGACCACGATCGCGTACGGCTCCCGCCGCGAGCCCTGGACGGCGGCCCTGACCTCGCCGGGGGACAGGTCGATCGACAGGACCTGGCCCTGGCGCGCGTAGGCGCGGCCCCGCGAGAGCCGGCCCCTGTCGCAGACGCGATCCAGGATGTCGATGAAACGCCTGGACCACCACGTGGAGCCGATGGTCCCGCGCTGGGTGCGGGCCCTGATGCCGCCCTCGACCTTGATCGGCCTGGTGGCCTGGAACCAGTCCGGCACTATCCGCCCACCCCCTCCGCCGTGAGCCTGAACACCTCGCGCAGCTCCTCCGTCGACAGGTCCGTCAGCCAGTCCTCCCCCGTGCCGACCACCCGCTCGGCCAGGGCCTTCTTGCGCTCGATCATCTGGTCGACGCGCTCTTCGAGGGTGCCCGCGCAGATGAGCTTGCGCACCTGCACGTTCTTGCGCTGCCCGATGCGGAACGCCCGGTCGGTGGCCTGGTCCTCGACGGCCGGGTTCCACCAGCGGTCCACGTGGACGACGTGGTTGGCGGCGGTCAGGTTGAGCCCGACCCCGGCCGCCTTGAGCGACAGCACGAACAGCATCGGCTCCTCGTCGTTCTGGAACCGGTCGACCAGGCGGTCGCGCGTCTTCTTCGGCAGGCCGCCGTGCAGCCACAGGACCGTGGTGTCGAGCCGCTGGGCGAGGTACGGCTGCAGCATGGTGCCGAACTCGGCATATTGCGTGAAAAGCAGGGCCTTTTCGCCTTCGGCCAGGATTTCTTCGGACAGCTGCTCCAGCCGGGTGAGCTTGCCGGACCGGCCTGCCAGGCGGGAGCCGTCCTTGAGCAGGTGGGCCGGGTGGTTGCAGACCTGCTTCAGCTTGGCCATGGTGGCCAGGACCAGGCCGCGCCGCTCGATGCCCTCGCTGTCGTCGATCTTGGCCAGCATGTCGTCCACGACCGCCCGGTAGAGCGTGGCCTGCTCCGTGGTGAGCGGGCACCACTCCTTGACCTCCAGCTTCTCCGGCAGGTCCGAGATGATCGACTTGTCGGTCTTGACGCGGCGCAGGATGAACGGCCCCGTCGCCCGCTTCAGCGCCCGCGCGGCCTGCTCGTCCTGCTGGGCCTCGATGGGCTCCTGGAAGCGGGTCCTGAACCGCGAGCGCGGCCCCAGCAGCCCCGGGTTGGCGAACTCCATGATCGACCAGAGCTCGGCCAGGTGGTTCTCGACCGGGGTGCCCGTGAGGGCGAGCCGGCCGCCGGCGGGGATCGAGCGCACGGCCTGGGCCTGGAGCGTGCCGCTGTTCTTGATCGCCTGCGCCTCGTCGCACACGACCCTGCGCCACTCGTGCCGCTTGAGCGTCTCGAGGTCGCGCTGGGCGGTGCCGTACGTGGTGATCACCAGATCGGCGCCGGGGATCAGCGCCGCGTCGCGCCCGCTGCCGTGGTGCACGTAGACGCGCAGGCCGGGCGCGAACCTGGCGGCCTCCCGCTGCCAGTTGCCGACCAGGGACATCGGGCAGACGAGCAGCGTGGGCGCGCCGGCCCGCTCGTGGACGAGCAGGGCCAGCGTGGTGATCGTCTTGCCCAGCCCCATGTCGTCGGCCAGGACGCCGCCGAGGCCCAGCTCCGACAGGAAGCTGAGCCATGCCAGGCCGCGCTCCTGGTAGGGCCTGAGCGTGGCGTCCAGCCCCGCGGGGGTCGCGATGGGCGTCAGCCGCCGCTCGGCCTGGCCGGACAGCAGGTCGCCGAGCACGCCGTCGGCGTCGATCTCCAGCAGCGGCAGCTCGGCGTCGTCCTCCTGCACCACGTGACGCAGGAGGTCGGCGGCGCTCGCCTCCCCCGTACGGGCGCCCTCCACGGCCCTGAGCGCGGCCTTGAGCTGCCGGTCGTCCAGCTCCACCCACTGGCCGCGCACCCGGACCAGCGGCACCTTCAGCCGGGCCAGCTCGGCCAGCTCCGCCTCGCTGATCGTCTCGTCGCCCACCGCCAGGTCGATGCGGAAGTCGACCAGCTCCCGCATGCCGAACCCCTGCCCGGTGGCCGCCGTCTGCGCCTTGGCCCTGGTGGTCAGCTTCAGCCCCAGCCTCGTACGCCCGGCCCAGCGGGGCAGCTGCACCCCGAACCCGGCCGCCTGCAGCAGGGGCGCGGCCTGCCGCAGGAACCCGAACGCGCCGGCCGTGTCCAGCGCCAGCTCGCTCGGCGTGGGCCCGCGCAGGGCGCGGTCGAGCTCCGGGTAGAGCCGGACGGCCCGGCCCAGCCCGGCCAGCAGGTCGCGTTCGGGCCTGCCGGGCAGCCCCGTCACCGTCTCGCCGGTCCAGACGTGGGCCGCGGGGACGTACAGGCTGGGGTCGTCGGCGGCCTGCAGCGCCAGCTCGACCCGCCAGTCCTCGGTGTCGGCGGGCTCCAGCAGCCGGAAGCACACCCGGGTCGCGCCCTCGGCCGACGCGACGCTCTCGTGCCACCGCTCCAGCTCCTCGCGCAGCCCGGGCACGTCGGGGCACTGCGGCGCGGCGCCGGTCAGGGCGGCCAGCCAGCGTTCGTGAAGGGTCCTGGGCCGGGCGACCAGAGGCTCGGTGAGGGTCTGGCGGACGAGGGCGTCGGCGAACGTCTCAAGGGCGTCGAGCAGGACGCCGGCGGACGGCCGCTCGACCTGGGAGGTACGGCACGCGGGCGGCATGGCCAGCGCCAGCTCCCGGAAGTAGCCGGCGTCGGCCCCGGTCACCACCGGCCGCCACACGGCCCGCGCGTCGGCCTCCGGCACGGCCCACATGGCCATCGAGTCCTCGGGGAAGCCCTCGGGCTCAGGGCCGCCGGCCGCAGGGGAGGGGACGAGCTGCGGGATGACGCGGCCCCGGCGTACGAGGTCGCGGGCGAAGGCCGCCACGGCGGCCCAGTGGCGCATGGTCGCGGTGCCGGTGTGCCCGTCCAGCACGTGCAGGGCCTCCGAGACGGGCGGCACCACGGCGGGCACCTGCCAGAGGCGCAGCCGCGGCCGGGCCGTCTCCGCGAGCCGGCCGGTCTCCGGCGAGGGCAGCGGCTCCTTGGCCGAGCCCGGCAGGAGCAGCTCCAGCGTCCGTGACGGCGGGTCGTCGAGGCCGAGCGCGGCGGCGAGGCCGGACGCGGGGGAGGCGAACGGGTGGGGCGCGGGCCCCGTCGGACGGCGCTGCGGCCGGCGCGGGGCGGCCCCGGAGGACGCGTCGCCGGCCTCGGCGATCTCCGCCCAGAAGGCGAGCCCGCCGGCCGCCCAGACCCCGTGTACCAGCACCCCGGCAGGCTACCGCGTCGGCGCCTCCCCGCCGCCGCGCCTGCGGCCGGGGGCCCGCGCGGAGGGGAAGATCGGGTCCGCCTAGGATCCTGCACATGAGGTTCTCAGGGGCAGAGGGCAGGTGGGCGTCCCGGCTGGGGGCGCTGCGGGACGTCGTCCGGCAGGACCTCGTCACCCGCCAGCTCGCCGCGCACCTCCCCAAGACCCCCTGCCGCATCCTCGACGTGGGCTCCGGCCAGGGTACGCAGGCGCTCAGGATGGCCGCCAGGGGCCACCACGTCACCGCCCTCGACGCCTCCCGCGACCTCCTCCGCCTCCTGGAGGCCGGGATCCAGCCGGGCATGAGCATCCGGACGGTCCAGGCCGAGGCCGGGCGGCTGCGGGAGCTGTTCGGGCCGGGGAGTTTCGACATCGTCCTGTGCCACGGCGTGCTGATGTACTTCGACGACCCCGACCCGCTGCTCGCCGACCTCGCCCGCCTCCTCGCGCCAGGCGGCCGGCTCTCGCTCCTCGTGCGCAACGGCGACGCCCTCGCCATGCGCAACGGGCTCATGGGCGACTGGGCGGGGGCGCTGCAGGCGTTCGAGGGCACCGGTTACGTCAACCGGCTCGGCGTCCCCGCCAGGGCCGACCGGCTCGACGAGCTCACGCGGCGGCTGGCCGTACAGGGGCTGGAGGTGCCGCAGTGGTACGGCGTGCGGGTGTTCTGCGACGCCGCGCCGGACGGAGCGCCCGTCCCCGAGGAAATTGACGAAATTCTGGCGGTGGAGGAACGCGCGGGCCGGACCGACCCCTACCGGAGGGTGGCGGCGCTCATCCACCTCATCTGCGCAAGAGGTGAGGAAAGGCTTATATAAGCCCCACCTGAAGTTGTAGCATATTGGTATGAACCCTCCCGGATCGTGGTGTGAGCGGCCCAAGCCGCAGGCTCCCTCGTGCGAGCTCCCCTCTCCGTGGAGCAAGCCCAAGCAGCCGGACAATTGGTGCGAAGTGCAGAAAGACCCGGTGCTGTCGGCCCTCGGATTTCTGCTCAAGGTCGCCAAGCGGTAAAAGCGCATGATAGAAGGCCGTTTGTTTGGGTAGTCGCCTTCCTCAGCGGAGGAGGCGAGCGTTGTGAACGACACCCACAAGCTGGTCAACGACCTCTCCGAGCAGTTCTCCAGGCTCGTGAGGGACGAATTCCGCCTGGCGAAGATGGAGCTGGCGGAAAAAGGCAAGCGCGCGGGCTTCGGCGCGGGGCTGTTCGGCGCGGCGGGAATGGCCGCGTTCTTCGGCGGCGCCGCACTCGTGACCACCGTCATTCTGCTGCTGGCCCTGGTCCTGCCGGCGTGGGCGGCCGCCGCCATCGTGGCGGGCCTGCTCTTCGTCATCGCCGCGCTGCTCGGCCTGGTCGGTAAGGGACAGGTGCGACGCGCCGGGTCGCCGGTCCCGTCGGAGACCCTCGCGAGCGTCAGGGCCGACATCGACATGGTCAAGGAGAGGGCGCGGCGATGAGCGAGATCGACCCCGGATACAGCGAGCAATATGCCGGAAACGTCGGCGCCCGGAGGCAGACCGTGGGCACGCCGACCGAACGGGAGTCCATCAACGTACCGCCGACCAGGCCGGGCGCGGCCGAGAACGCCCGGCGGGTGGAGGAGGAGCGGACGGCACACGAGACATTCGCCCCCGAACCCCCTTACGACGATGAGCGTGCCCAGGCCCTGGAACGGGAGTGGGCCGAGGCGGAGTCGCCGCGTCATCACCACCACAGCAGGACGCACCACACGCGTGAGATGGCACGCGGGACAGGTCACCACGAGGAGGGCAACGTGCGCAAAGAGATCGAGGAAACCCGCAGGGAGCTGGGCGAGACCGTCGGGGCGCTGGCGGCCAAGGCCGACGTCAAGGCCAGGGCCGCCCATGTGGCCGAGACCGCCAAGGACAGGGCCGCGGGCATGGCCGGATCCGTCAAGGAGAAGGCGTCCGAGGTGGCGGGCAAGGTTCGCGAGGGCACGCCGCACCAGGTGAAGGACGCCGCCGGGCAGGCGCGCAAGCGGCCCATGCTGCTCGTCGCCGCGGCCGGCGCCGTGATCGCCTTCGTCGTCCGCCGCATGATGCAGCGGCGCAACCGCCACACGCACCGGTAGAAGGGGACGGGTACGGCCGGCGCCCGCACCGGCAGATACCCTGCCGTGGTGATGCGTCGAACGATCGCCGCCGCCACGCTCGCCCTGCTGGCGGCCGGGTGCGGCGGAGGCTCAGCGGTGAGCGACTTCGGCACGGTGGTCAAGGGCGCCAAGGGCACCACCGTGCCCGTCGAGCTGCGCCCCGGCCAGCGCTTCTCGCTGGCCGTCGCCGACAACCCGTCGGTGGGCGACGACTGGAAGCTGGTCGCCGTGCCGGACCCGAAGGTCGCCTCGTTCATCAGCGAGGAGCACAAGACCGAGGGCGGCGGGGTCGGCGCCGGGGGCACGACCTACTTCGTCTTCAACAGCAAGCGCCCGGGCACGACGGAGATCAAACTGTACGACTGCTGGCGGTGCGGCCAGGCCACGACGCCACCGGACGAGCAGAGCAGGCAGCAGTCGGGCGAGGCCGTCTTCACCGTATCGGTCAAGTAGAGCGCGGCCCGGTTACTGTGGGGATCATGGATTTCATCCGGGTGCGCGCCTCCTCCGACGGCGCGGAGACCATCTCCTATTGGACCGGCGACGTGTACGGCTGGCAGGACGACGGCGGGCCGCACCACCTGTTCGGGTTCGAGGGGCTGAACGTGGCCAGGGCGGTCGAGGCCGACGGCGGCTGGCAGCTGCTGACCAGGGAGGCCGCCCTCTACCTCGACCCGAAGACGAGGGAGGTGCTCGACACCTGGGACAACCCGCTCACGGAGCGGACGGTCGAGGTGCAGCACGTCTTCAACGACCCGGTCAACCAGCGGCTCGGCGCCTACCCGGTGCCGACGACCCGCCTGGGCGACCAGGTGGTCTACAACATCGACATCCGCCTGGCCTACCCCTCGCCCCTGAAGGTCGCCGACTACCCCGACAACTCGGCGAACGACACCTACCGGGCGATGGAGCTGTTCCAGTTCTTCGCCTCGGCCAAGGACCTGGACTCGGGCGTGCCGGACGTGCCGTGCGTGTTCTCGTGGTGCCGGGTCTCGCCGTGGCTGCCGTGGATGGCGATGGGGCAGCGCGCGGGCGGGCTGGTCTACCACTGCCGGGGCGCCAAGGTGGCCGAGGTGCCGCAGCGGCTGCGCGAGCGGGTGGGCGAGCACTTCCTGCACGCCCCCGCCGAGTGGTCGGCGCCCAACGTGACGAGCTGGACGGCCTTCGCCGAGCGGGCGGGGCGGGCCCGCGGATGAGGCGGATAGGGTCGGGCGGTGAGCACTGACCTGTTCTGCGAGATCATCGCGGGTGAGCGACCGGCGACCATGGTCCACTCCGACGAGGTCGCGGTCTCGTTCCTGGACGTCCGGCCGGTCTTCAAGGGGCACGTGCTGGTGGTGCCGAGGATCCACGTGGAGACGCTCGCCGACCTGACCGACGTGGGGCCGTTCTTCGAGCGGGTGCAGGCCGTGGCCCGGGCGGTGGAGGAGGGGCTGCAGGTCGCCGGCACGTTCGTGGCCATGAATAACCGCGTCAGCCAGAGCGTGCCCCACCTGCACGTGCACATCGTGCCGCGCAACAGGAAGGACGGGCTGCGCGGCTTCTTCTGGCCGCGCACCACGTACGACTCCACCGAGGAGGCGGAGTCGTACGCGGACCTGATAGCGAAGGCTCTGTGAGCGAAGCTAGGCTCTGGCGGCGTGGAGTACGTGGTGGGCGTCGCCGTGGTCGCGGTGCTCGTGAGCGTGCCCGCGATCGTGCTCTGGCGGGTCATGCGGGGCCGTCGCGAGCTGGGCACCAGCCCGGCGGAGCGGGCCACGTTCGAGACCCTGCACACCGCCTCGCTGGCCGGGCCGCCGCTGCGGGCCGGGCTGACCGCCGACGGCGCCGAGCGGGCCTCGCGGCACCTGCGCGCACTGCTCGGCTCGGCCGCGCTGGCCATCACCGACGGTGAGCGGCTGCTCGTCTACGACGGCGCCGGCGAGCACCACGCCGACCAGGCGTTCGAGCACGCGGCGGCCACCTTGAAGGACGGCCGCACCCAGGTGCTGACCATCGACTGCGAGCTGCTCGAATGCCCGATCCGCCAGGCCGTGGTGGTGCCGCTCACCACCGACGACCGGGTCGTGGGCGCCCTGGCCGCCTACGGGCAGGACGCCTCCGCCGGCCTGGTCAGGGCCGCGCAGGAGGTGGCCGGGTGGGTGGACTCGCAGCTCGAGCTGGCCGAGCTGGACCGCTCGCGCACGCTGCTCATGGAGGCCGAGGTACGCGCGCTGCGGGCGCAGATCTCCCCGCACTTCATCTACAACTCGCTCACCACGATCGCCTCCTTCGTCCGCACCGACCCGGAGCGGGCCAGGGAGCTGCTGCTGGAGTTCGCCGACTTCACCCGCTACTCCTTCCGCCGGCACGGCGAGTTCACCACGCTCGCCGAGGAGCTGCGCTCGATCGACCGCTACCTGATCCTGGAGCGGGCCAGGTTCGGCGACCAGCTCCAGGTGACGCTCCGGATCGCGCCCGAGGTGCTGCCGGTAGCGGTGCCGTTCCTGTGCCTGCAGCCGCTCGTCGAGAACGCCGTCAGGCACGGCCTGGAGAGCCGCAACGGCGTCGGCCGCATCACGATCATCGCCGAGGACGCCGGGGCGGAGTGCCGCATCAGCGTCGAGGACGACGGGCTCGGCATGGACCCCGACCGGCTGCGCCGCATCCTCGCAGGTGACATCGCCCCCACGGGCGGCGTCGGGCTGGCGAACGTGGACGAACGGCTGCGCCAGGTCTACGGCGACGAGTACGGCCTCGTGGTCGAGACCGCCCAGGGAGCGGGCACCAAGGTCAACATCAGGTTGCCGAAATATCACCCAGGTGTCTCTGCCCGTTGACCTCGATCTTTCTTGTCGGTTTTATCACTGTCTATGGCACAACTACGGGTCCTCGCGGTCGATGACGAGCTGCCTGCCCTCGAAGACCTGTCGTACCTGCTGCGTGCCGACCCCCGCATCGGCGAGGTGGCCACCGCCAGGGACGGCGCGGCGGCGCTGCGGCTGCTCGACCGCGCCATCGCCGACGGCCGGCCGATCGACGCGGTCTTCCTCGACATCCGGATGCGCGGGCTCGACGGCGTGGTGCTGGGGCGGCTGCTGTCGCAGTTCGCGAACCCGCCCCGGGTGGTGTTCGTGACGGCGTACGAGGAGCACGCCGTGGACGCGTTCGAGATCAAGGCCGAGGACTACCTGCTCAAACCGGTACGCCCGGAGCGGCTGGCGGAGGCGATCCGGCGGGTGGCGGTCTCGGCCGACGTGCCCGCGGAGGCGGGGGAGACCGACACGATCCCGGTCGAACTGGGCGGGGTGACGCGGTTCGTGTCCAGCGCCGACGTGATCTACGTCGAGGCGCACGGGGACTACGCGCGGCTGCACACGGCGACGGGCAGCCATCTGGTGCGCATCCCACTGGCCACCCTGGAGGAGCGGTGGGCCTCGGCCGGGTTCGTCCGCGTGCACCGGAGCCATCTGGTGGCCGTCAAGCACATCGAGGAGTTGCACATCGACTCGGGCAAGTGCACGGTGCGGGTGGGGGACACCGAACTGCCGGTCAGCCGCCGCCACACGCGCGAGCTGCGCGACCTGCTGGTGCGCAGAGCCAGAAAGGCGAGGTCGTGATGAGCCCTGAACCGCGTCCCGGGCGCCGGGCCCCGCTGCCCCGCGCCGAGGCGTCCCGGCGCGAGACCCTGCGGCGGGTGGCCGTGATGAGCCCGCGTACGGCCGCCGCGCGCCGGCCCCGCTACCCGGCCACCCGGGAGATCGACGAGCAGACCAGGCTCGGCGAGGTCTACATGCGCTCGTTCCTGCGCACCCAGGTCCGGCTGGCGCTGTTCGTCTGCACGGTGCTGGCGTGCGTGGTCGGCGGGCTGCCGCTGCTGTTCCTGCTCATCCCCGAGCTGCGCTCGGTCCACCTGCTCGGCGTCCCGCTCCCGTGGGCGGTGCTCGCCGGGCTCATCTACCCCGCCTTCGTCATCGGCGCCTGGCTGTACGTGCGCCAGGCCGAGCGCAACGAGCGCCACTTCGCCGAACTGGTCAAACGCCGATGAGCCTCACCGCGGTGCTGATCGTGGTGGTGGCGGCCGTGCTGATCGGGGCGTTCGGGATCAGGGTCTCCCGCACCACCTCCGACTTCTACGTCGCCTCCCGCACCGTCAGCCCGCTCTGGAACGCCTCGGCCATCGGCGGCGAGTACCTGTCGGCGGCCTCGTTCCTGGGCATCGCCGGGCTCATCCTGTCGTTCGGCGTGGACATGCTCTGGCTGCCCGTCGGCTGGACCGGCGGCTACCTGGTGCTGCTCGTGCTGGTGTCGGCGCCGCTGCGGCGCTCGGGGGCGTACACGCTGCCGGACTTCGCCGAGGCCAGGCTGGAGTCGATGGCCGTGCGCCGCACCGCGAGCGTGCTCGTCGTGCTGATCGGCTGGTTCTACCTGATGCCGCAGTTCCAGAGCGCGGGCCTGGTGCTGCGGGAGATCACCGGCGCGCCCGTGTGGGTGGGCGGCCTGCTGGTCGCGGTCGTCGTGGCGGTGAACGTGCTGTCCGGCGGCATGCGGTCGATCACGTTCGTGCAGGCGTTCCAGTACTGGCTCAAGCTGACGGCGCTGGCCCTGCCGCTGGTGTTCCTGCTGATGGCGTGGAAGGCCGACGGCGCGCCCGCGGTCGGCCCGCAGGACGCGGCCACCTGGCAGGTGCCGCTGGCCGGGGGCAAGGAGTACGGGCTGTACTCGACGTACTCGCTGATCCTGGCCACGTTCCTGGGCACCATGGGGCTGCCGCACGTGCTCGTGCGCTTCTACACCAACCCGGACGGCCGGGCCGCCCGCCGCACGACGCTGGTGGTGCTGTCGCTGCTCGGGGCCTTCTACCTGATGCCCGCCGTGTACGGCTGGCTCGGCCGCCTCTACGCGCCCGACCTGGTCCGCACCGACACGGTCGTGCTGACGCTGCCCGCGCGGATGGTCGGCGGCACGCTGGGCGAACTGCTGACGGCGCTGGTGACGGCGGGGGCGTTCGCCGCGTTCCTGTCCACGTCGTCGGGGCTGACCGTGTCCGTGGCGGGGGTGATCGCGCAGGACCTGCTCAAGGGCAGCGTGCGCTCGTTCAGGATCGCCACGCTGATGGCGGTCGCGGTGCCGCTGGCCCTGGCGCTGTGGGCGCGGGCGCTGCCGGTGGCGGACGTGGTGGGGCTGGCGTTCGCGGTGGCGGCCTCGTCGTTCTGCCCGCTGCTCGTGCTGGGCATCTGGTGGCGCCGCCTGTCGACCACGGGGGCGCTGGCCGGGCTGTTCGTGGGCGGCGGGCTCGCGTGCGCGGCCGTGCTCGTCACGATCGTCGCCGGTCCGTACGACGGGCCCGCCGGCGCCCTGCTGGGCCAGCCGGCGGCGTGGACGGTGCCGATCGCGTTCGCGGTGATGGTGTCGGTGTCCTTCCTGACCCCGCACCGCGTGCCGCCCGGGGTCGCCAGGACCATGGTCAGGCTGCACACCCCGGAGGACCTCGACCTCGACCGCGGCGACTGGCGCCCCCGCTCGTCGTGACCCCACCGGTGATCCCGCCGGTGATCAGGGCAGATGAGCCTCCTTGATCCGGGCCCGCTGGAAGGTGTGTTCGGCGCCGCAGTCGTGGCAGTAGCCGGACACCGTGCCGCGGGTCAGCTCGATGTCCTCCATGTAGTGCTCACGCCGCTGCCAGACGATGACGATCGGCTCGCCGGTGACGGAGGCCACGGACAGGGCCTCGGCGGGCGTGCCGGGCTCGCCGCCCTGGAGGATCGCGGTGGCGTCCCAGGCCGGGTCGGGCTCCACGGGCAGGCGGCGGCGCTGGGGCGGCTCCGCCTTGATGGTGCCGTCCGGGGCCACGGCGACCGGGGCGTGGCCGCCCTGCCGCAGCAGCTGGAGGGTCTCGTCGGGAGGCAGGGCGCTGAGGGCGACCGTGGGGGCGATGGCGCGCAGCGCCAGCTTGCGCAGAGCCCTGGTCCCGCACAGCTCGGTGATGAGCGCCGGGTCCTCCGCGGTCACCACGGAGGCGGCGGAGGTGACGCGGACGGCGCCGTGCCGGCGGGCGACGTCGGTGACGAGGTAACGCAGCGGCTGGGGGACGGCCTTGGCGGCGACGCGGGCCAGCTCGTCGAGCAGGCCGTCGGCCGTCGTCCCCGCGTCCAGCGCCCGGCGCACGCTCTTGTGCGAGAAGCGCCACACGCTGGCCCGGTCGCGTGACTCCAGGTCGGCGCAGCCGTTCAGGAACGCGGTCAGCTGCGGCGCGGGCACCCCTGACACGATCGCGGTCAGGTCGTTCTGCAGGGTCACGGTGTGGGTCGGCGTGGGGAAGCGGCCGGCCACGCCGGCGCCGTCGAGGTGGGCGCGGCCGAGCTCGGTCAGCGCACCCTCCTGGACCATCCCGAGCAGCTCGCCCTCGCGCAGGGCGGCGGTCACGAACTCGGCGGCGGCCGGCGCGAACTCCTTGACCGCCCGTGTCCGCCAGCCCACGGCCGGGAGCAACCCCTCAGGGCTCGACCCCCGCCCGGGAGACAGCGTCCGGAGCACGCGCAGCGCGGCCCGCCGGATCTCGCCGGCCCCGCTCTCGAACTGGTACGGCGGCGCCTGCGGCGTCATGTGCTCCTCGCAGCAGCCCGTCACCCTGAACGTGGCCGCCTGCGGCATCGCCAGCCAGGACTCCACCAGGGCCTGCCACCGCGAGGCCGGATCCAGGCCCAGCCACTCGTCGGCCAGCGTGGTGCCGGCCAGTCTCTCGCCGGCCTCGGAGGCGATCAGGTCGGTGCCGAAGGCGAGGTCGAGCCAGAGCACGACCGCCTGCTCGGGAACGTCCAGCGCCTTGGCCACCCGCTTCAGCTCCCGCGCGCCCACCCCGCCCGCCTTCAGCTCGGCGATGGGCTGCGTTCCCGTCAGCTCGATCAGCGCCTCCACCTGGTCAACGGCGGCCAGCGCGGCGGCGAGCCCGTCCGCGGGCCCGGTGAGCTCCACCGACGGCACGTCCGGCTGGCCCGTGAGCTCCGGCTTCCAGCCGTCGCCGCGCAGCGCGAGCGCGACCTCCATGGGCATCTCGTACTCCCAGCCGTCCCGCACCACGAACCCGGCCTCGGCCAGGCGCGTGACCGGATGGTCCGCATCGACGGTGCCGTACCAGACGGCGTGCTGGAAGACCGGCTGCCCGTCCGCCATCGACTCCAGCAGCGCCACCGCCTCGCGCGGCAACGCGGCGGCGCGGGAGCGGACGGCCCGGCCGTCGCGCACGATCTCCGCCGCCTGGGCGAGCACCTCCGACTTGCGGCCCTTGGGCCTGCCGCCCAGCCCCTTGACCAGGGACTTCAGATCCTCGGCGGTCAGCTCGCGCAACGGCCGGCCCAGCCCGAACGGGTTCGCCCACAGCCCCTGCGGGTGCGGGGACCGCACCGTGCCCCCGTCGCCGCCCCCGTCGAGGGTCACGAGGCCCCACGCGGCCAGGGTCTCGATCGTCTCGCCGAGCCGGTCGCCGGGGTCGTGGAGCAGCTCGGCCAGCGCCGCCCGGCCGGCCTCGCCGCCCAGGATCTGCAGCGCCTGGCTGACGAGGTGGCAGTCGGCGTCGAGCGCGAGCAGGGCGGGCACGGCCAGCTCCGGCGCCGCGAGCAGGCGTTCGAGCGCCTCGGCGGAGGGGACGGCGGCCAGCTCCGGCCGGTTGCGAAGAAGCCGGGCGAGGTCGGCGGCGGGAAGAGGCACAACTCGACCCTAGCGAGACGAACGCCGCTCACGCATGGTGTTCAGGAGGGCGGCAGCTCTCCCGAGCCTCTGGCGACCAGCTCGACCGGGACCTTGACGCGGCGGGGCGACGGCGACGGGTTCAGCAGGAGGTCCACCGCGCTGCGGGCCAGGCGGGCCGTGTCGTAGCGGACCACCGTCACCCCGGGGTTGAACACGTCGGCCAGGGCGAAGTCGTCGAAGCTCACGTACGCGGGCCGCTCCGGACGTTCCCGCAGCGCCTGCAGGATGCCGATCGCGGCGCGGTTGTTGGTGGCGAAGAAGGCCGTCGGCGGGTCGGGCAGGTCCAGGAGGCGGCTCACCTCGTGGGAGACCCGCCACGGGTCGAAGAGCCCGCGGACCGTCAGCGCGTCGTCGGCCGTCAGCCCGGCCGCGCGCAGGGCCGCGCGGTAGCCGGTCGCGCGGTCGTGCACCGAGCTGATGCCCTCGTCGTCCGAGACCAGCGCGATCCGGCGGTGGCCGCGGGCCAGCAGGTGCTCGGTCGCGGCCCGGCCGCCCCGCACGTCGTCCAGCAGCACCACGTCCGCCGACTCCAGGCCCGGGGGCACGCGGTCCACGAACACCGTGGTGAGCGAGGCGTGCTCGGCCAGCCACGAGTGATCGGCCGCCGAGGGGACGACGATCAGGGCGTCCACGCCCCGGGCGTACATGGACTCGATGAGCATGCGCTCCTTGTCGGCGCTCTCCTCGTACGAGCCGAACACCACCAGCGCCTCGTATTGGGCCGCTGCGGACTCCACGGCGGCGGCCAGGCGGGAGTAGAACTCGTTGGAGATGTTCTCCATCACCAGCCCGAGCGTCAGCATGGTCGCGCCCCTGGCCAGGCGGGCGGCGGCCTCGTTGCGGCGGTAGCCGAGCGCGCTGATGGCCGCCTGCACGCGCTCCTGCAGCGAGGCCCGGACGTGCGGCTCCTGGTTGACCACGCGGGAGACGGTCTTGAGGCTCACGCCCGCGTGGCGGGCCACGTCGGCCATGGTCGGCTTGCGAGTGGTTTCACCCCGGGAGGCCGCCCGGTCACCCAGATCCCTGGCTGTCATAGTCTGCCCCCATGGATGACGAATGGATCTGTGGCCGGTTGGGCGAGGACGAGCCCTGGGCGTTGGGCGCGGTCAACCCACCGGTGTTCGAGAACTCGCTGTTCACGTTCGGGAGCGCGCAGGAGCTCGGCGAGGCGATCAGGAACGAGGACGAGAGGTACGTCTACTGGCGGGGGACCAACCCGACGGTCGATCTCGCTCAGCGTAAGCTCGCCGCGCTCGAGCGGGGAGAGCGTGCCAAGTGTTTCGGGTCGGGAATGGGGGCCATCTCGGCGACCATCTCCTCGCTCGTCAAGGCCGGGGATCACGTGCTGGTGCTGGGCGCAGTGTACGGGCCGACCACCCAGTTCCTGCGCTACCTGGAGAAGTTCGGGGTCACGCATACGCACGTGAACGACCTCGCGGGGTGTGACAGCGCTATCAGGGCGAGCACCCGTCTACTCTACTTCGAGTCCCCCTCCTACATGGCCTACGCCGTGGTCGACATCGCCGAAGTCACCGCGTGGGCGCGGGAGCGCGGGCTGGTGAGCGTGATGGACAACACCTGGTCCACGCCGATCTTCCAGAAGCCGCTGACCATGGGCGTCGATCTCGTCGTGCACTCGCTGTCGAAGTACATCGGCGGGCACAGCGACCTCGTGGGCGGCGTCGTGGTGGGCCCGTCCCGGCTGATCAGGCCGCTGGCGCTGACCGAGTACCAGCTGTACGGGGCCGCCATGTCGCCGCACGACGCGGCCAAGGTGATCAAGGGGCTGCGCACGCTGCCCGTGCGGATGGCCGCGCACCAGGAGCGGGGGCTGGCCGTGGCCGAGTTCCTGACGGGGCATCCGGCCGTGCGGGCGGTGAACCACCCCGGGCTGCCGTCCCATCCGGGGTACGACCTCGCGAAGCGGCAGATGTCGGGGTTCTCCAGCCTGTTCAGCCTCGTGCTGGACACGGAATCGCGCCAGGAGGTCGGACTCTTCCTCGACAAGTTGCGACATTTCAGGATTGGTGTGTCTTGGGGTGGTTTTGAGAGCCTGGTGAACGCCCCCGCCCTGTCCACCGAGGAGAGCGTGCGGGCCACCATGGGCATCCCCGTCGGCCTCGTGCGGCTCTCGGTCGGCCTGGAGCCCGCGGACACGTTGATCAAGGACCTCGGTCTAGCGCTGGAGGGGGTCGGTCGCCTAGCGTGACTGACAGCGCGTGACTGACAGCGCTGTCTGAAGCTGGAGGCTCAGCATGAGAACCCCCCTCCTGGCGGCCGCGGTCGCCGCCACGCTCTTGCTCGCGGGCTGCGGCTCCGGCTCGTCGTCCCCCGGCGAGGTACGGCTCCGCATGATCGAGAGCCTGACCAGTCCCGAACGCACGAAGCTCATCAAAACGCTGCTGAAGGACTTCGAGAAGGCCAACCCGGGCATCAAGGTGGAGCTGATCTCGCCGCCGCTCGACAGCGCCGACCAGAAGATCACCCAGATCCTGCAGACGAAGAAGGACCTGGACGTGCTGGAAGTACGCGATCACACGGCCAAGTCCTTCTCCAACAACGGCTGGCTGGCCGAGCTGCCCACCACGGAGTGGCCCGGCTGGTCGGACCTGACCGAGCTGGCCCAGAAGAAGGCCGTCGAGGTCGGCGGCAAGGCGTACCTGATCCCGTACGGCTTCTACGAGCGCACGATCTTCTACCGTACGGACCGGGGCATGACGCAGCCGCCGGCCACCTGGCAGGAGCTCTACGAGGCCGGCAAGAAGATGACCTCGGGCGATCGGTTCGGCTACTCGTTCCGGGGCGGCAAGGGCGGGGCCGACTACGCGGTCATGATGGTCAGCGCGTACAACGGCGAAGCCCTGAATCCCGAAAAATCGTTCTATCTCAAGGACAAGCGGACGATCTTCTCCACCCCCGAGGCCGCCCAGGCCATGGATCTCTACGTGAAGATCTTCAAGGAGGCGTCGCCGCCCGACTCCGTCTCCTGGGGCTACCCGGAGATGGTCCAGGGGTTCACCTCGGGCGTCACCGGCATGCTCATCCAGGACCCCGAAGTGATCAAGACCGTCCAGGAGAGCGGCATGTCGGCCTGGTCGACGGCCCCCATCCCCAAGGGCCCGTCCGGATACGCCTTCCAGCCCGTCGGCTACGCCGGATGGGGCGCCACCTCCTTCACCACGCACCCGAAGGAGGCGGTCAAGCTGGTCCAGTTCCTCTCGGAGGCCAAGCAGAGCATCGCCTTCGCCAAGGGCAACTCGCTCATCCCGATCTCCAAGCAGGCCCAGAGCGACCCGCAGTTCTCGCAGGGCGCGTGGAAGGCGTACCTGCAGGCCCAGCAGGACCCCAAGCAGGTGATCACGATCAGGCCCGTCGACTACCCGGGCTGGAGCCAGTTCCTCGTCGACTCCGACCGTGACGTCCAGGCCCTGATCACCGGCAATAAGACCACGGCCGAGGTGCTCAAGTCGTGGGACGCCTTCTGGACGGACCAGGCCAAGAAGGTCTCATGAGGCTCTTCACCGCCCGCCGGGCCAGGTTCATCGCTCTGTGCCTGCTGCCCGGCGTGGTCTTCGTGACCCTGTTCACGTACTACCCGATGATCCGCGGCACGGTCATCGCCTTCCAGCGCTACAACCTGTTCGACATCACCTCGACGCCCTTTGTCGGCCTGGAGAACTTCCGGGCCGTCCTGGCCGAGGACCGGTTCTGGACGGCGCTGCGGAACACCGGCACGTGGGTGGTCGTCTCGCTGTTCTTCCAGTTCTTCCTCGGCTTCGGGCTGGCGCTGCTGCTGCGCCGGCACTTCCGCGGCCGGGGCCTCTACCAGGCGTGGGTGTTCTTCCCGTGGGCCATGTCGGGGTTCCTGATCGGGCTGCTGTGGCGGTGGATGTTCAACGGGCAGTTCGGCGTGATCAACGACCTGCTGCTCAAGACCGGCCTCATCGACCAGCGCATCGGCTTCCTGGCCACCCCCGGGTGGGCGATGACGTCGGTGATCGTGGCGAACATCTGGTACGGCGTCACGTTCTTCGCCATCATGATCATGGCCGCCCTGCAGTCGGTGCCGAAGGAGCTGTACGAGGCGGCGGCCGTGGACGGCGCGTCGCGGCTGCGGCAGTTCTGGCACGTGACGCTGCCGCACATCCGGCCCACGCTCGCTCTCATCGTGCTGCTGCGGATCATCTGGATCCTCAACTTCCCCGACCTCATCTACTCGATGACCGGCGGCGGCCCGGCCGGCGGCACCGACATCATCACGACCTTCCTCATCCAGCAGGTCATCGGCGGCGACTACGGCCGGGCGGGCGCGGTGGGCCTGCTCATCCTGGGCCTGCTGCTGTCCTTCAGCGTCTTCTACCTGAACGCGACGAGATTCGAGAAATCCAGATGAGACGTGTCGCGACCGTGTTGAAGACCGCGGCGAAGGTCGTCGTGCTGGGCGCCTGGCTGCTGATCACCCTCTTCCCCCTCTACTGGATCGTCGTCACCTCGCTCAAGCCCAAGTCCGAGATCTTCTCGATGCCGCTCAGGTACTGGCCGGGCAACCTGACGTTCGAGCACTACGAGGAGCTGTTCTCGTTCGCGGACTTCGGCGCGTACCTGCTGAACAGCCTGCTCGTCTCGCTCGTCGCGGCCGGTGTGGTGACCGCGATCGGCGTGCTGGGCGGCTACACCCTCGCCCGCTTCGCCTTCCCCGGCCGGGGCGCGCTGATGCTGGCGTTCCTGGTGACGCAGATGATCCCGCTGTTCATCGCGCTGGGCCCGCTCTACCTGCTGATGTCCGACCTCGACCTGCTCAACCGGCTCGCCGGGCTGATGCTGGTGTACGTGGCCATGCTGGTGCCGTTCGCCACGATCATCATGCGCGGCTTCTACGAGCGGGTGCCGGTCGCGCTGGAGGAGGCCGCGCAGGTGGACGGCGCCTCGCGGCTGGTGGCCATGGTGCGGGTGGT
Source organism: Nonomuraea sp. NPDC003709 (assembly GCF_040610775.1). Taxonomy (NCBI): domain Bacteria; kingdom Bacillati; phylum Actinomycetota; class Actinomycetes; order Streptosporangiales; family Streptosporangiaceae; genus Nonomuraea; species Nonomuraea sp. NPDC003709. Next base: position 657,460 of record NZ_JBEXMW010000004.1, read on the forward strand.
CATCCCGGTCATGCTGCCGGGCATCGCGGCCACGTTCATCTTCGCGTTCGTGCAGTGCTGGAACGAGCTGTTCCTGGCGATCACGTTCATCGACAGCGAGGACGCCAAGACCATCCCGGTCGCCATGAACTCCTTCATCACCCAGTACGACATCGACTGGGGTTCCATGGCCGCGGCCACCGTGATCTCGGTGCTGCCGACCCTCGTCCTGTTCGCCGCCATCCGCCGCTACATCGTCGAAGGGCTCACCGCGGGCGCCGTTAAGGGGTGATGCATCCGATGAATTTCGGTTGACTACCCTTGACTAAGGTCATCTTGCGTGTCATACAGGCGAAAGACCCGATGTCTCGTCTGTGAGGTCCCGCATGACACCCCCATCTCACGACCCGACCCGCCGTGCCGTGCTCGGCGGCTTAGGTTTCGCCCTCGTCCCCGCCGCCCCGGCGCTCGCGGAAACCGAGCCCGCCGAGCCCACCGCGCCCGCCGCGCCCACCGAGCCCACCGGGGCGGCCCGGGGCTGGCAGCTCCGGCAGCGCGTGCCCTGGGCCGAGTTCATGAAGGGCCAGGACCTGCTCTGGGGCAGGATGCCCAGGACCTGGTCCGAGGGCCCGTTCCTCGGCGACGGCCTGCTGGGCAGCATGGTCTACCAGGAGCCCGGCCAGAACAAGATCCGCTTCACCGTCCAGCACGGCCGCGTCCAGGACCACCGGCCCCAGTTCGGCAGCGGCTGGGGCACCTGCCGCCTGCCCGTCGGCCACGTCACCCTCGACCCGGTCGGCACGATCACTGCCGTCGACCTGCGGCTCAGCCTGTGGGACGCCGAGGTCACCGGCACCGTCACCACGGACAAGGGCAAGCTGTCCTTCTCCGCGTTCATCCACGACGAAGTCCTCGTCGCCAAGGCGGAGGCCGGCGGCGAGGAGCAGGTCCGCTGGACCTTCCACCCCGAGGACGCCGTCAGCCCCCGATCCGTCTCCGAGGCCCCGCCCAGCGGCTACACGCCCAACCCGCCCTGGACCACCGCGACCGCGGGCGACGTCGAGCAGGTGCTCCAGCCGCTCACCGGGGGCGGCCAGACCGCCACCGCCTACCGCGTCAAGGACGGGACGCTCCTGGTCACCGTGGGCCACAGCTTCCCGTCCGCGACCGAGGCCCAGGAGAGCGCGCTCGCCAGGATCCGGAACGCGCCGCCGTACGGGATCACGCGGAAGCGGCACCGTAATTGGTGGCACGACTTCTACGGCAAGAGCTTCGTCTCCCTGCCCGACCAGCGGCTGCAGAGCTTCTACTGGATCCAGCTCTACAAGGTCGCCGCCGCCAGCCGGACGGGCGGCCCGGTCATGGCCACCACCGGCCCCTGGCTGGAGTCCACCCCGTGGCCGGCGGTGTGGTGGAACCTCAACGTGCAGCTCGAGTACTGGCTCATCCACGGCTCCAACCACCTGGAGCTCGACTCGCTCACCAGCACGCTCGACCGCAACCGCGACCAGCTCGTCGCCAACGTGCCGGCCGCCTACCGCGCCGACTCGGCCGGGCTGGGACGCAGCTCCGACATGTTCTGCAACCGGAGCGTCGGCACGCCCGGCACGGGCGCCGAGGTGGGCGACCTCACGTGGGCGCTGCACAACGTCTGGCTGACCTACCGGCACACCATGGACGACAAGCTGCTGAGTGACACGGTCTTCCCGCTGCTGCGGCGGGCGATCAACTACTACCTGCACTTCCTGGCCGCCGGCGCGGACGGCAGGTTGCACCTGCCCAGCACGCTCTCACCGGAATACCCGGTCACCCCGCCCCAGGACACCAACTACGACCTGGCGCTGATCCGGTGGGGCTGCCGGACCCTGATCGAGTCGGCCGAGCGGCTCGGGATCGACGACCCGCTCGCGGCGAAGTGGCGGGAGGTGCTGGACACGCTCGTGGACTACCCGGCCGACGCCGACGGCTTCATGATCGGCGCGAGCACGCCGTACGCGCAGTCGCACCGCCACTACTCCCACCTCCTCATGATCTACCCCCTCTACCTGGTCAACTGGGACCAGCCGGAGCAGCGCGAGCTGATCGAGAAGTCGGTCGCCCACTGGCAGTCGCTGACGGGCGCGCACCGCGGCTACAGCTACACCGGCGCGGCCTCGCTCTACGCCATGATGGGCCGGGGCGACACCGCGCTGTCCTATCTGGACCGGTTCTTCGACCCGGCCGCCCGCTACCCGTGCACGGCCAACACCCACTACGCCGAGGCCGGGCCGGTCATCGAGACGCCGCTGTCGGCCGCCCAGTCCCTCCACGACATGCTCTGCCAGAGCTGGGGCGGGATCGTCCGCGTCTTCCCGGCCGTGCCCGCCTCGTGGGCGGACGTCACGATCCACGACTTCCGGACGCAGGGCGCGTTCCTGGTCTCGGCCGTGCGCAAGGGCGGCCGCACCTCGTTCATCCGCATCAGGAGCGTGGCGGGGGCGCCGCTCAGGCTCAGGCACGGGCTCGACGGGCCGGTCACCGCCGTGCTGTCCGACGGCCGTCCCGCTCGGGTGAAGGACCTGGGGGAGGGCGTCGTGGAGATCGCCCTGGGCAAGGGGAGCGAGGTGCTCGTCCACACGGGCGCGCGGCCCGACCCGGTCATCGGACCTGTGCCGGTGAGCAAGCCGGGGGACGCCTGGGGGCTGCCGCCGATCCCGCCTCCCGGGCCCGCCACGCCGGTGGACCTGTCGCCGTACTTCGACAACGACGGCGTCTCCACGCACGAGGCGATGGCGGACGGCGACTTCGACGGGTCCGGCTACACCTATCCGGCCGAGGAGCTGCCGCCCGCCGGGCCGCTCGTTCACGAGGGCCTGAGCTTCGTCTTCCCCGGGTACGGGGCCGGGGCCGGGAACAACGTCGCCGGCCAGGGACAGACGATCACCGTGCCGTCCGGGAAGTACGCCAAGGTCCGGCTGCTGGGCGCGGCCAGTTCCGGGGCCGTCACCTCCACGCTGACCGCCGCGTACGCCGACGGGACCACCGCCCAGGTGCCGTTCGTCCTGCCCGACTGGGGTGGCCAGCCCGGGGCGGGGGCCTCCGAGGTGCTCCGCTGCACCCACCGCCACGGCCGCACGGGCGCCAACTCGCTGCGGGTCGGGTTGTTCGAGGTGCAGGCGGCGCTCGACCCGGCCAGGGAGCTGCGCTCGCTCACCCTGCCCGCGCTCACCCGGCCCCAGCTCCACCTGTTCGCGCTCTCCGTGGAAGCGCCCCGATGAAACGAGCGGTCAACCGCTCGTCGCGCGTAACAGACCTTTCACCGCAAGCCATCCCCAACTAATCGCCGGACCCCAGCGACTCGTCGAACAACGTCACCAGGGGCCTCCACGACGGGTAGGTTGCGCTCTTACGTTGGGCGTGATCCGCATCACAGTGGAGGTCTCGTGACTACTAAAGAACATGACGCGTCGGTCTATGAGGAAGTTCAGGAGAGCAGTGAGTTCCAGGATCTGAAACGGCGATTCCGCGCCTGGACGTTCCCGATGACCGTGGCGTTCCTCGCGTGGTACCTGCTCTACGTGGTGCTGTCCGGCTGGGCGCGCGGCTTCATGGGGATCAAGCTGCTCGGTGAGATCAACGTCGGCCTCGTCTTCGGTTTGCTCCAGTTCGTCTCCACGTTCCTCATCGCGTGGGCGTACGCCAGGCACGCCGAGAAGAAGCTCGACCCGATCGCCGACAAGCTCCGCCACGAGGTTGAGGAGAAGACCAAGTGAGCTCCCACACCCTGGGGATGATCCTCTTCCTCACCTTCGTCGCCGCCACGCTGGGGATCACGTTCTGGGCGAGCCGGCAGACCAAGACGGCCGCCGACTACTACGCCGGCGGGCGGTCGTTCACCGGCGTGCAGAACGGGCTGGCCATCGGCGGCGACTACATGTCGGCCGCCTCCTTCCTCGGCATCGCCGGCATCATCGCGCTGTCCGGCTACGACGGGTTCCTCTACTCGATCGGGTTCCTGGTGGCGTGGCTGGTCGCGCTGCTGCTGGTCGCCGAGCTGATGCGGAACTCGGGCAAGTTCACCATGGCCGACGTGCTGGCCTTCCGGATGAGCCCGCGTCCCGTGCGCACGGCGGCGGGCGTGTCCACCATCGTGGTCAGCATCTTCTACCTGCTGGCCCAGATGGTCGGCGCGGGCGCGCTGGTCGGCCTGCTGCTCGGCATCACCTCCCCGGCGGGCAAGGCGTGGACCATCGTCGGCGTGGGCGCGCTGATGATCGTCTACGTGGTCTTCGGCGGCATGAAGGGCACCACCTGGGTGCAGATCGTCAAGGCCGTGCTGCTGATGAGCGGCGCGGCGCTGGTGACGGTGCTGGTGCTGGGCAAGTTCGGCTTCAACCTGTCGGCCCTGCTCGGCCAGGCCGCCACCACCAGCGGCCCCAAGGCGAACCCGGGCAACTTCCTGATCCCCGGGCTGAAGTACGGCACCGAGGCCCAGGGGCTGGCCGGCAAGATCGACCTCATCAGCCTTGGCCTGGCGCTGGTGCTCGGCACCGCGGGCCTGCCGCACATCCTCATCCGCTTCTACACCGTCCCCACCGCCAAGGACGCCCGCAAGTCGGTCCTGTGGGGCATCGGCATCATCGGCGTGTTCTACCTGCTGACCCTCGTCCTCGGCTTCGGCGCCGCGGCCCTGGTCGGCAAGACCGCGATCGTCGCCGGTGACGCGGCGGGCAACACGGCCGCGCCGATGCTGGCCGAACGCATCGGCCAGGAGATCTTCGGCTCGGTCGGCGGCACGATCCTGCTGGCGCTCATCGGCGCCGTCGCCTTCGCCACGATCCTCGCCGTCGTGGCGGGCCTCACGCTGGCCTCCTCCTCCAGCTTCTCGCACGACCTGTACGCGCACGTCTTCAAGCGCGGCCAGGCCAGCGAGCGCCAGGAGGTCGTGGTGGCGCGCATCTCCGCCCTGGTCATCGGTGCCATCGCGATCGGCCTGGGCATCCTGGCCCAGGGCCAGAACGTGGCCTTCCTGGTCGCCCTGGCCTTCGCCGTCGCGGCCTCGGCCAACCTGCCCGCGATCCTCTACAGCCTGTTCTGGAAGCGGTTCAACACGACGGGCGCGGTCTCGGCCATCTACGGCGGCCTGGTCTCGGCCCTGATCCTGGTCATCTTCTCGCCGGTGGTCTCGGCGCCGGCGCCCCCGGCCGGCGTCAAGCCGACCGCGCTGATCGTCGGCGTGGACTTCCACTGGTTCCCGCTGAGCAACCCCGGCATCCTGTCGATCCCGATCGGCTTCCTGTGCGGGTGGCTCGGCACGATCCTCAGCAAGGAGTACAACGCGGCGAAGTACGCCGAGATGGAGGTCCGCTCCCTCACCGGCGTCGGCGCGGAGAAGGCGACCGAGCACTGACGTTCCCCCTGAAGGCGCCTCACCCTCCCCTCCGAAGGCGCCTGCACCCGAGGGCCCGGCCTCCCAGGAGGCCGGGCCCTTCGCCGTGCCGCCCGGCCTCAGGCGGGCACCCGGCGCCCGACCAGGTACAGCAGGGCGCCCACCAGCAGCGACGCCAGCGCGATCCCGCCGACCAGCCAGAACCACATCCCGTACGCGATCTCGGCGCCGAACAGCGTGACCTTGCCGGCGTCGTTGGAGATCAGCGGCGTCCACGACCCGGAGAGCGTGGCCACCACGCCCACGAGCGAGGCCAGCGCCCCCACGACGGAGGCCACCCAGAACACCGCGGGCGAGGCCAGCCGCCGCGCCTCGAACTGCTCGCGGTAGCGCCGCAGGATGATCAGCACGTCCACGAACAGCACCACGATCGACAGGCACCAGATCACGGTGACCGCGGCCTGCAGGACGTTGTAGACCTCGGTCTGCGCGTCGGCGGGCCCAGTGGCAGTGTTCGCCGAGGCGAAGGGCACCACCACGAACGCCGCCACCGTGAAGACCCCGGCCAGCACGGTCTGGATCCAGACCGCCACGTCCGGCACCTTCTGCGCGTTGACGTGGCTGACCGCCTTCGGCAGCCGCCGGTCCAGCCCGGACACGAAGATCAGCCGGGCGAAGGAGTAGTTGTAGACGACGGTGATGATGAAGAACATGGCCGCCAGCACGAGCGCGACCAGCTTGCCCGCCCAGTCGCCCAGCCCGATCCCCACGGCCTCGGCCACGGCGGTGATGTCCGCCGCCTCCCCGGCGGGCACCGACACCATCACGCCCCAGGTGGCGACCAGGTAGGCGACCATGACGGCCAGCGACCCCCACAGCAGGTACCGGGTCACGGCCCGCTCCTGCCTGATCTCCACCCCCATGTTCAGCGGCACCTCGACGCCCAGCAGCGCCAGCACGGCCAGGCCGAAGAAGCTCCAGCTCGCGAAGTTGAGTCCGTGCTCGGCCGACGGGCTCCAGGCCGCGAAGTCCCACGGGTTCGTGGCCGCCGGGTGCCCCTGGGCCAGGTGCGCGATCCCGGCCGCGAACATCAGCAGGATCGCCAGCCCGTACGCCAGGAAGACGACGTTCACCACGTTCTGCGTCAACCGGAAGCGCAGGACCGCCAGCACGGCCGCGAGCAGCAGGATCGCCACGATCAGCCCGCCCTGTGCCGCCACGGACAGCTCCCCGAGCGCGGGGAAGACGTAGCCGAGGAACGAGATCGTCAGCGTCCCGGTCGCCACCATCACCAGCACGCCCGGCCACCAGGCGCAGAACCCGGCGAAGAATCCCCAGAACGGCCCGAACGCCTTGGTCGTCCAGAGGTAGATGGAGCCCTCGCCGGGGAACATGGCGCCGAGCTGGCCCGTGACGATCGCGCACGGGACGAGGAACAGCGCGAACGCGATGATCCACCACCCGAACGCGGCCGGGCCCGCGGACTGGATGACGGCGGCGTTCGTGATGAACAGGACGATCGATACGAAGATCGCCACCATGTCGAAGGTGGTCAGCACCCGCGGCAGGATCCCGCCGGCCACCCGCTCGGACAGCAGCTCGTTCTCGGTCATGGGCGACCTCCTACCTGCAAAGATCCGCCGGGCCACGGCCGTCGTCAAGCACGTGCGCCCGGCAGGTGATTACATCACGAATATCTTTACATCAGTTGTAACTTTACTCGAAGTGGTGTTATCTGGAGGTCGTGACAACGACTCACCAGATGCCCTTACTCGCTCGCGTGGCGCCCGCGATCGGGCTGTTCTTCCTGGCGCCGCTGACCGCCGAGTTCCTGATGGGGAACATGGCGATCACCAATGTCGGGGTGCTGGTCGGCACCGTTCCCCTCTACGGGACCGGCGCCCTGCTCATCCGCGAGGCGGTCCGGCGGACCGGGCGCGGCTGGCCGGCCATGCTGGCGTTCGGGCTGGCGTACGGGATGTTCGAGGAGGCGTTCCTCACCCAGACGTTGTGGAACCAGGCCTGGTACGGGGTGCGCATCCTCGACTACGGCTACGTTCCCGCGCTGGGGACCGGGGTGCCCTGGTTGATGTTCATGGTGGGGGTGCACACCGTCTGGAGCATCAGCGTCCCGATCGCGGTCATGGAGACGCTGGCCGGTCCGCGCCGCACCGAGCCGTGGCTGCAGAAGCGCGGCTTCTGGGCCGTGGCGGTGTTCTTCGCGATCTACTTCGGCCTCGGAGCCTTCGTCACGGGCGCGCTCGGCGGCTGGTTCGCCACCCCGATCCAGTACGCCGGGGCCGGTGTGCTGGTCGTCGCGCCCATCGTGCTCGGCCTGCGCCTGCGCCGCACCGCCCCCTCCGTCGCGGGGCGGGCGCCGGGCCCGTGGGTGGTGTTCGTGTTCGCCCTGGCGGCCGGCGCGTTCTTCGTGCTCCTCTACGCGTGCGACCCCACCGGCCTGTCGCCCTGGCTGGCCGGGCTGCCGGTCCCGGCGTGGCTGAGCGTGCTGCTCTATCTGGCGTTGTTCGCCGGGGTCGGCGTCCTGGTGAGACGCTGGTCGCACGGCTCCGGCTGGTCGGACGCGCACCGGCTGGCGCTCGCGGCGGGGGCCATGCTCACGTACGCGTGGCACTCGTTCCCGTGGAAGGTGATCGTGCCCGCGAGCCCGGCGGCCGACCTGACCAGCAATGCGATCATGACGGTCGCCGCGGTCGTCCTGCTGGTGTTCGCGGCCCGGCGGGTCGCCGCCTGAGCAGCCAGAGCGCCAGCAGGGTCAGCCAGGCCCAGCCGATGGTCACCGCGACGCGCTGGAAGAGCCCGCCGTGGGCGACCAGTGCCGGGTTCTGGCTGAAGGCGATCGTGGCCAGCGCCATCGCGACCGTGAACCCGGCCCCGCTGGCGGCCGAGTACGCCGCCCACCCGAGCTTCCGGTCCCGCGCGAACCCGACCGCGAAGACCAGGCAGGCCGCGATCAGCGCTGCGAATCCCGCCAGCGAGAGGTAGTCGTGCAGCGCCGCGTGCGTGCTGCCGTGCTCGGTCAGCAGGTCGGGGGTGCCCTGCGGGTAGCCGCTCACCGGGTCGGTGGTGAACACCCCGGCGCCGATCAGGCCGGCGCCCCAGACCCCCACCAGGGCCGGGCCCCAGACCTTGTGGAGCGCCCGCCGCAGCCCGGCGGCGAAGGCGAGCATCAAGAGGCCGGCCACGACGAAGTTGACGGCCTGCACCCAGCCGCCCGGCCCGAGCGCGAGCGAGCTGACCGGGTGGCGCAGCGGGTCGTAGTGGGCGCGGAGGGCGCCCTCGACGAGGAACGCGATGACGAACAGCGGCCCGGCGACCACCCCGCACAGCAGCAGCCGGCTGGGCGTCGGGTCGCCGGGCCCCGCGATGGGGGCGGGGCCCGGAGGTGTGAGAGTTCGCATGCTTGTCAAGCTAGACTGACAGGCGAGTCGCTGTCAATCCAGCCTGACAAGGAGGCTCATTCGAAGAAACCGACCACGCGGCTGATGCGGTCGCCCGCGAACTCCACGACGTCGTAGCCGGTGGCCACCGGCGTCTCCGAGCCCGGCGCGCCGAGCCGCCAGGTGAACAGCGCCGTGTCGTGATGGGCGCCGACCAGCGTGCCGAGGGTGAACACCAGGTCGCCGAAGTTCTCCTGGGCCCGGCCGATCGCCTCGGACAGCTCCGCGTGCCCGCGCAGCCCGGCGTAGTCGGGGTCGGAGTAGACGGAGTCGTCGGTGAGCACGGTCTTGATCAGGAGGTCCCGGGCAGCGGCGTCGCGCTCGTTCCAGACGTCCAGGTACCTGCCGATGAGGTCGTCGATCATGACGTGATTCCTTCCGTGGTTCGGTTCGGTTCGAGTGCCTGGGCGGCGAGGCCGCCCAGGGCGGTGGCGGCCGCGGCGGCCCAGCCGGCCGCGTGCAGCCCGCCCAGCAGATCGGAGGAGGAGGCGGTGGCGACGGCGACGAAGACGGCCAGCCCCATCGCGCCGCCGACCTCCTTGGCGGTGCTGGCCAGGCCCGACGCGACGCCCTGCGCCTCCGGCGCCACCCCGGCGCCGGCCGCCGCGAACAGGGCGACGAAGGCCACGCCGCCGAAGAATCCCCAGACGAGGCTGCCCGGCATCAGCGTCCAGAAGCCGCCGCCCGCGGGCATGCCCGCGGTCAGCAGGGCGATCCCGGCTGCGGCGCCGAGCATGCCGACGCTGAGCGTCGTACGGATCCCCCACCTGCCGAGCATCACCGGGGCGGCCTTCAGCGCGGCGGCCATGCAGACGAGGGTGAGCGGCAGGAACGTCAGCCCCGCCTCCAGGGCGCTGTAGCCGAGGACCGGCTGCAGGTACGTGGTGAGCACGTAGTAGGCGCCGCCCAGCGTGCCCTGGAACACGGCGATCACCACCATCGTGGTGGCCGGGCCGCGCCGCCGGACCAGCCGCAGCGGGATCAGCGGATCCCGGCCACGCGCCTCGACCAGGACCAGCAGCCCCAGCAGCGCCAGGCCCGCGACCAGCGACCCGGCGCCGCGCACCGACCCCCATCCGGCCTCCGGCCCGCTCGCCAGGCCGAACACCACCAGCGTCGACCCCGCCGTCGCCAGCAGCGCGCCCGGCACGTCGAACCCGCGCACTCCGGACGCGGGACGGCCGTCGGAGGGGAGCAGCCGGGGCGCGGCGAGGACGGCGCCGACGGCCAGGGGGACGTTCACGAAGAACACCCACTCCCAGCCCAGGGCACTGGTGAGCACGCCGCCCAGCAGCGACCCGGCGGCCAGTCCGGCGCTGCCGGCCATGCCCCAGGCGCCCAGCGCCCGGTTGCGCGCGGGCCCCTCCTCGAACCCCCGGTAGATCAGCGCGAGCGTGGCCGGGGTGAGCAGCGCCCCGCCGACGCCCTGGACGGCGCGGGCGGCGATCAGCACGCCGGAGCCGGGGGCCAGCCCGCCGGCCAGGGAGGCCACGCCGTACAGCGCCAGTCCGAGCATGAACGTGCGCCGGGCGCCGAGCTTGTCCACGGCCCGGCCGCCGAGCAGCAGCAGCCCGCCGAGCCCGATGGCGTACGCGCTCACCACCCACTGCACGGATCGCGCGCTGAAGCCCAGCGCCGTCCCGATGTCGGGCAGCGCCACGTAAACGATGTTGTAGTCGAGAGCCACGATGAGCTGGGTGAACGCCAGGAGCGCCAGCCTGGGCCCGGAACGGCCCACGTCGGTCGGCGCACGAGAGGTGGCAAACGTCACTCGGGAATCCCCTCTTTTTACACGGCGCGAACTTTCTACACGCCGTTCAATTCGTACACGGGGAACAGTAGCCCAACGCTGTAGACTGTCAAGCGTGGGTGATCAGACGACGATGACCAGGCGCGAGCGGCTGCGCGCGGAGACCACGGCGGAGATCAAGGAGATCGCGCTCAAGCTCATGGCGGCCGGCGGCCCCGACGCCATCTCGCTGCGCGCCATCGCCCGCGACATGGGCATGACGGCCGGCGCGATCTACAGCTATTTCGCCACCCGCGACGACCTGGTCACCACGCTCATCGCCGACCTCTACACGGCCCTGGTGGACAGGGCGGAGGCCGCCCGCGACGCCGTTCCCGCCGCCGACCCGGGCGGCCGCGTCCTGGCCTGGGCGCAGACCGTACGCGAGTGGGCCCTGGCCAACCCGCAGGGCTTCCGTCTCATCTACGGCGACCCGGTCCCCGGCTACCAGCCCCCGGAGGACAGCCCGGCGAACGAGGCCGAGCACCGGGCATGCCGGGGGCTCACGGGCCTGGTCGCGGCGGCCTGGACCGGGCCGGGCCCGGGCTCCTACACCTGGTCCGACTTCGACCCCGGCCTGGCGGCGGACATCCGGGCCACGTTCCCGGACCTGCCGCCGGACGCGGTGGCGCTCACGCTACGGGTGTGGGGTCGCATGCACGGCCTGGTCGCGCTGGAGATCTACGGCCACCTGCGCACGCTCACGCGCGATCCGGCCGCGATCTACCGCGACGAGATGATCGACCTGATCACGTCCCTCGGCCTGACCTCACCCGCCTGACCTCACCCGCCTGACCTCAGCTGCCTGACCTCAGCCGCCTCCGGGGCGGAGAAATTTGGTACGGGCGTCGGTGGGGACCGCGGCCATCATCTCCAGGACCTCCGGCGTGATCACCGGGCCGTCCCCGAGCCGGATCGCGCCGATGCGGCTCTTCACCTGCCCGTCGACCGGGTCGACGGCCTCGAAAGTACGCCGGTCGAGGTCGTCGGGAAAACTGAGACGAAAGACGCCGAGCCCTTCTTCGATTTCGTAGGAGTGGTCATCGACCTTTCGATAACCGTGCTCCACGGGATCGCCCGTCGGGCCGAAGGCGTCCGCCAGAACGGCCGTGACGTTCGGCGAGGCGGGCAGCGGCAATCTGTTGATCCGCCTCGACGACGCGTCCCAGCGGAGCATTTGCTGCTGCCCGGCCCGCCATCTGGACCAGCTGATGAGCCGGCCGTTCTCGTCGATCTGGGCGGCGGCAAATTCGATGACCGCCGCTCCGGCCGCCTCGATGTCCATCAATATCCGGGACCGCTGCCGGTGAATTGCGCCGTCCGGGTCATTGCTGAACTCGTCCAGACTGAACTGCACGCCGATCGTACGAATTCGCTCATTCATTTTTCGTCCGGAGTCGATCCGGGCGCTCGAGCCGCCGCACAGCACCACCGCCAATGTCGATATGGCGACCAGCGCCACCAGAGATGGAGGACGCGGACCCCTCAGGCGGGGAGCCGCTTTCAACACGTTATCCTGATCACATTGCTGCTGGTCCGGTCACTGCCCGTCGTGCCGTCCCGCCACCAGATCTTGTGCTCCGTCTCCGTCTGGTAGTTGTACGTGCCCGAACTCGCGCAGTTCCAGACGGAGCTGGAGAAGGCCGACGCCCGCCCCCTGACCTCCGTCGGGTCGTCCTTCAGTCGCTGCCAGCCCCAGAATCTATGGCGGATCAGTCTCGCGTTGACGTACAGTTTCGGCTCCGCCGAGAGGCATTGATTGTATCCCTCTGCCGCGATCTGGGTTCTGCCGGTGACGCGTTCCGGGTTCTCCGACCTGACCCAGCAGCCTTCCGGCTGCCGGGCCGAATTTCTGGGGGTGAGCCGTTTCTGGGTCGACTGCGTTTCCTGCAGACCGGGCTCCGGAGAAGGAGCCGCCATGGCCTCGGCCGGGCATGCGGAAAAAAGGATCATTCCGAGGGTGAGGGCCGCCGCTGATCCGGGAATTCTGGATTTTTTTCGTCTGGACACGCCGCGGCCTCCCCTGGTCGAGTCTTTTCCCCGTTCGACTGTTGGGGACGCTAGGCTTATGGCCGGAGCCGGTCAAGGACTATTGACAGTTCTCGTCTGCCGTTAATGCCTGTGCCCTTGCGTCGGCCATACCGCCGGGAGGGCGGCGATGATGGGCCACCTGGGCGACTCCGCCGGCGCCCGTGACGTGGCCACGCCGCGCGCCTCGCGCTCCGCAGTCGCCGCAACGGCCCTCCCGAGACCCTGGCCACCTCCCGGGACCTCGCCAGCCCCTCACCCGCGCCACCCGCGCCCGCTGGGCGGCCGAGAACCCGTCGGTCTGAACCCCCGACCAGCACGGTCGAACGCAAGGTAACCATCACGTCACTGAACACCGGCCCCTGTTGTTTCTTGATCACTGCGGATATTTGATGGGACGGCTGGTCACTTACCGACTTACTCCCCAAGGGCGGCAAATGACAACGAACCTCCCCTCGTTCCCCGCCGTGGACGAGAACCCGCTCGACACCTGCATCCGGTTCCGGGAGATCGCTCCCGTGGTCGAGGTGGAGTTCCCAGGGGGTGTGCCCGCCTACCTGGCCCTGACCCACAAGGCCGTACGGGAGATCCTCGCCGGCGACAACAGGACCTTCCTCAGGGATCCCCGGCACTGGCCCGCCCTGCACGACGGATCGATCCCCGAGGACTGGCCGCTGCGCGCCATCATCCAGGGCGGTCACCTGTCCACCATGGACGGCGGCGACCACAGGCGCCTGCGCGGTCTGATCAGCAGCGCGTTCACGCCGTCCCGGGTGCAGGCCCTGGAGCCGCGGATCCAGCAGATCATCGATGAGCTGCTCGACGAGGTGGTGGCCGCCGGCGACGGCGTCGACCTGGTGCCCGCCTTCACCGAGGCGCTGCCGATGTGGGTGATCTGCGAGTTGTTCGGCATCCCCGCCGAGGACCGGCTCCGCCTGCGGAACTGGACCTCCACGCTGCTCGCCCACACCACCCCGCCGGAGGTGGCGTTCGCGACGCAGAACGACCTCCAGGCCTTCCTGCACGAACTGGTGGAGCGCAAGCAGCGGGAACCGGGCGACGACCTCACCTCCGGCCTGGTCCAGGCGCGCGACGAGGGTGACAAGCTCACCACCGACGAACTGGTCGGCGTACTGTGGATCATGCTCGTCGCCGGCCACGAGACCACCGTCCACCTGCTCGGGTACGCCGTCGTGGCGCTGGCCCGGAATCCCGATCAGCTCGCGCTGGCCAAGGCGGAGGAGCGGTGGGCCGACGTGGTCGAGGAGACCGTGCGCTACCGCCACTCGGTGATGATGACCAGCTTCCGTTTCACGGCGGAGGACGTGACCGTCGCCGGGGTGCACATCCCCAAGGGCCAGGCCGTGGGCGTGGTCTACCAGGCGAGCGGCGTCGATCCGGTGGAGTACGGGGAGAGCGCGAACGCGTTCGACATCACCCGCGAGCAGACCGGGAACCTCGGCTTCGGCCACGGCCCGCGCTACTGCATCGGGGCGCCCCTGGCCCGGCTGGAGAGCCGGCTGGCGCTCGCCACGCTGTACCGGCGGCTGCCGGGGCTCAGCCTCGCGATCGACCCCGACGACATCCCGTACTCCCCGTCGTTCTTCACGATCGGCCCGCTGTCGCTGCCGGTCAACCTCGGTGTCGCTCAGCCCTGACGTGCCGCCGGGCTGGGAGCATGGATTTCGCCTCCCTGGCCCGGCGAAAGGGATCATGTATGGTGAGCCCGGCATATCCCCCCAACGGCCTGGAGCTCGCCGTGCCGCACATGTCCCGCCGCCAGGTTCTCTCCCTGCTCCCCGCCGCCGGTCTGCTCGCCGCGGCCGGCCCCGTACGCGCCGCCGCGGGGATCGACCACGCGCGGCTGCTCGCCAACACCGTGGCGATCTTCGCGGGTACCCCGGAGGTCAACGCCCGGCCCGAGGTCGCCGGCAAGCTCGCGTCGATCACCGCGACCGCCCGGCAGCGGCTGACCGCCATGGACCAGGCAGGCACCGGGGAGCTGTTCTCCGGACTGAGGCTCGGCACCGACGACGCCAACCTGCGGCTGGCGTACCAGTACCTGTTCGAGATCGCGCTCGCGACCCGCACGCCGGCCGGGCAGCTCGACGGTGACACCGCCGTCCAGCGGCGGGTCCTCGACGGCCTGCAGTGGTTGCACGAGCGCTACTACGGCGACCAGTCGGCGGGCTACTACGGCAACTGGCACAACTGGGAGATCGGCATCTCCACCCACGTGAGCAGGACCCTGGCCCTGCTGGCTGACCGCGTACGGGAGGACCGGCCCGACCTGACGGCGACGTACATCGCCTCGATGGACGCCTACCTGCGCAACGGCAAGAACGGCGACGTCGACCTCGACTCGCGCTTCCACACCGGGGCGAACCTGGCCGACATCACCGCCAACCGGATCGTGCAGGGCGCGCTCACCGGCGACGACGCCCGCGTCGGCAAGGCCATCTCCGACCAGGCCACCGTCTTCGCCACGATCGACCCCTACAACCTCCAGCACGGCAACACCGACGGCTACTACCGCGACGGCTCCTTCATCCAGCACCACTCGGTCGCCTACACCGGTTCCTACGGGAAAGCCCTGCTCACCCGCGTCGTCCAGACCCTCAAGACCCTGGAGGGCGCCACGAGCGGCGGCACCTCCGAGGACCTGGCCGGCGTGGTGTACCGCTGGGTCGCCGACGGCTTCGCCCCGCTGATCTTCGAGGGCTGGATGATGGAGATCGTCAAGGGGCGGGCGGCCTCGCGCACCACCACCGGCTACGCCGACGTCGGGGTGGTCGTGGAGGCCGTCGCCGACCTGGCCGACCACGTCGAGGGCGCCGAGGCCCTCGCGCTGAAGAAGTACGTCAGGTTCCTGCCGGCCGCCGACACGGCCGCCTTCGTCTCCCCGGTCAGCGTCGCCCGGTACGCGGCCATCCGCGCCGACTCCGCCATCCCGGCCGCCGACCTCAATCCGTCCGCGCGCTGCGTGGCGTTCAACTCCATGGACAGGACCGTCCACCGACGGCCCGGCTACGCCTTCGCCCTGGCGCGCAGCTCCGAGCGGATCAGCAAATACGAGTACATGAGCGGCGAGAACCTCATGCCCTGGTTCCAGGGTGACGGCGCGTACTACCTCTACCTCGCGGGGGAGGACCAGCGCGAGGTGTTCGGCGTCGACTACTACACGGCCGTCTCGCCGTACCGGCTGGCCGGGATCACCGCGCCGGTGGAGGAGCGGCGCACGGTGCCCGAGTTGTACGGCCGGCTCTGGTACGAGAACCCGGGCCACCCGCTGAACTTCACCTCCTCCTCGGAGTCCCAGAACACCTACGTGTACTTCCCCAAGGCCGGGAACGTCTTCTCCGGCGGCGCGACGCTCGGCGCGTACGGTGCGGCCGGGATGGTCCAGTCCGACGACGCCGCCTACACCGCCAAACAGGCGGGCATCCTGCCCGACGACTTCGTCGCCTACCGCAACGCCCGCGCGACCAAGTCCTGGTTCATGCTCGACGACGAGATCGTGGTGCTGGCCGCGGGCGTCTCCGGTGAGGGCGGCCGGGCCGCGGTGACCACCGTGGACAGCCGCATCGCCGCCCCGGGCGACGCGGTCGCGCTCACCGGCGAGAGCTGGGGCGGCCGGGCCTGGCAGCCGGGCGACACCACGCCGCCGCGCTGGCTGCGCTACGCCAACGGCACCCGCGCCACCGCGATCGGGTACGCCTTCCTCACCCGGCAGACCGTCGCGGCCGGGCTGGAGACGGTGACCCGCAGCCGCCGAGTCGTGCGCACGTCCAACCCCGACACCGGCGTGACCAAGAACGTCTTCACCGCCTCGATCGCCCACCCCGCCACCGGCGACGTCCCCGCCCTCGCCTACGCCCTGGTCCCGAACGCGACCGAGGCCCGCCTGCGCCGCTACGCGGACGGCCCGCTGACCGTCCTGGCCAACGACCGGCACGTGCAGGCCGTCAGGCACAAGGCGCTCGGGATCGTCGCCGCCAACGTCTTCTCCGACGGCCCCCGCCACGCCGGGCACCTGATCGTCGACGGCCCCGCCTCGGTCATCGTCAAGTCCGGCGAGCGCACGGTCGTCGCCCTCTCGGACCCCACGATGAAACGCGACCGCGTCAACGTCGTCCTGACCGGCGCGCCCCTCAGGCTGGAGGCGGCCGACGAGGGGGTGACGGTACGGCGCGTGCCGGGCGGCACCCTCGTCCAGGCGACGACCCGCCACTCCCACGGCCGCACCTTCACCGCCACCCTGCGCTGACCCGCCGAGCCCGCTCCTCCATCGCGCGGATCGGACGTCGTCAGGGGCTGCCCACCGGCCCCTTATGGTGATCACGGCGGCCGAAGGAGCGCCGGTAGGCGGCGGGCGTGGTGCTCGAAACGGGCCGCGCTTTCCCTCTCGTCCCCCGAGGGGGATGATGCCTTCGTGGCTGGTCGCGACGCGCTGACGGCCGCGGTGATCGCGGCCGGGCGCGACGCCGCCGGTGAGGGATGGGACGGGGCACACCGCATGTACGCCCTGACCGACCGCGACACCTACCTCGGGGTCGCCTACCCCCTGGACCCGCTGGCGGAGGTGCCGCCGGACGCCCTCCTGGCCATCCCCCTCACCCAGCTCGGCCCGGGCGACCTCGGGACGGAGCTGGCCAAGGTGACCTGGCCGGACGACGTGCACGGATGCGTACTGGTGACCGAGGTGACCGTCGTGACCCGCCTCGGCAGGCGGCGGCGCGGCAAGAGCTTCGGCGTACGCCGGGCGCAGCTCGCGGTCGGCGTGTTACGCGACGGCTACCACCTGTCCCTGCTGAGGTTGCGCGACGAGGACGAGTGGCGGCTTTGCCCCGATTCGCTGTCGACCGACGGCCTGGTGACGGCCTTGGCCGGGACGTTCTGATCGGCCGCGCTCCTGAGGATCACGCGCCATCCGGAACGGCCGGGGGAGTGGACCTCGTCGATCCGGACGTTGTCCGAGCCGATCATGACGCCGCGGCCGTCCGGTACGCGCTCGGTCCGGCCGCCGTGGCCCTGGACGACGTCGGCCGCCGTTCTCTTCGCCGTGACGAGCCGCGTCAACATCGCGCCCAGGTCCCGGTCGGTCATCCGGCCCGCCGGGTCTCGATACATCTGGCCGATCGCCCGCATGGCGCCCTCGTTCTCGGCCAGGGCTCGTGCGAGCAGCGCGTCGGGGCGTTCGAGGCGGTAGTGGAAGTGGTTGTTCTGGACGTTGCCCCGGCCGACCACGACGCCCGCGGAGCCGCGTACCACGATCTCGCCGCCGGGGCCGAGGACTCCCGACAGGCGGACGCGCTTCGGCACCGACCTCGCGGTGACGGCGTCGTCGCTGGCCATGACCCTGGCCGCCTCCTTGCCGAGGAGGGAGCGCATGGCGCGGTTGGCGCGGGCGCTGGCGGGGTTCTCGACGAGGTTGGCCAGGGCGCGTTCGTGGGCGGGCGTCGCGGTGAGGACCTTCGCCAGGGAGACCGGGCGGTCGGCGAGCTGGTAGTGGAAGTGGTTGTGCTGCCGGTTGCCCGAACCGACCACCACGCCGCAGGAGCCGCTGATGTCCACCCTGCGGGTCCGCTCGCCCAGCAAGGTCTCCTTGACGGTGACGCCGTCCGCGGACTGCCGCCCGACGGTCAGCACGGTCTCCGCCGCGGCCGGCGACGCGGCGCCCTTCGGTAGCTCGGTCTCCGCCGCGGCCGGTGACTCGGCGCTCTTCGCTAGCGTGGTCCCGCCTCGTACCGGCTGCCCCTCACGCTCCGGCCGCGAGCCCGGCACCTGGGCGATGACCGTCTCCACCCGTCTTCTCAGGCGCGACGCCTTCTCCGAAGGCGTGTCCTCCTGCAGGAGGACGGCCGCCAACGGGTGCCGCGCGGGCTGCCGCCGCAGCTCCGCCTCCAGGCTCTTGATCTCGGTCAGGAGCTTCCGCGCCCGAGCGGACCGGCTCGGCGACGGCGCGCGCTCCTCCAGCCCGCGCACGGCCGCCGTGAGCCGGTCGAGCTCCGCGGCGATCTGCTTGCGCCGCTCCTCGAGGCGTCGTGCCGCCTGCTCGTTCGCCGACGCGCCGAGCGGCGCCGGGTCCGGCCGGGCCTGCGCGGACAGCGACTGAGCCGCCGGCTGGCCCCGCTCCTCCGAGCGTGCCGCCGGTCTCCTGGAATGTCCCCTGTACGCGCCCACGCCGACTCGCCCCCCTGGCCTGCTCCACATTTCTCTCGCGCGCCGCCCGCCGTCAAGGCGATAACCCTGGCCACCACGTATCGGAAAGGTCTTAACAACCAGCCCCGTATAGGCATCGATCATGGTCCGGGCGAATGATGCGAGATATGAAGTGGCGGGTGCTGATGTGGACCGCCGTGGCGGCCGGGGCGGTGGTCGCGGCGGGGCTGGGCGCGTACGTCGCGGTGGCCGGGATGGACAAGGCGGCGGGGCCGGCCGGGGTGATCGCCGCGTTCTGCGAGCTGGCCGCCCTCACGCTCGCCGTCACCGGCTGGATCAGGCAGCGGCAGGCACCCGGGAACGGTGAGCGCGAGGCGCGGACGTCGCCCGGCTCCGGGGCCGTGGTGCACATCCAGGAGGGGAAGGGCGTGCAGATCGGTGACCACAACGAACAGACCAACAACTTCGGATGATCCCGCAGGGCTGTTCGCTGGGACGGGTCGGTTCTATGCACGGTTTCGTCCGGGTTATCCGAGGGTGTTCTTCGACGATCTGATCCGCGCTTTCGGGCTCGACGGCTCCGGACGTCTGCTCGACCTGGGCTGCGGCACCGGCCAGCTGACCATCCCGCTCGCCGGGCACGTCGCGGAGGCGGTCGGCGTCGACCCTGAGCCGGACATGCTCGCCGAAGCCGCCCGCCAGGCGCTCGCGGGCGAGGTCGGCAACGTGACCTGGGTACGCGGTGGCTCGGCGGACCTGCCGGGTGGGCTGGGACGGTTCCGGCTGGTGACCATGGGGCGCTCGTTCCACTGGATGGAGCGGGAGCGGGTGCTGGAGGCGCTGGCCGGCATGGTGGAGGACGACGGCGGTGTGGTGATCGCCAATGACGGTTGCCTGGCGCGGCCGATCACCGCCTGGCAGCACGCCATCGAAGAGGTGCAGCACCGGTTCCTGGGCCCGCTCCCCGAGACAGGTGCCGGGACGCCGGCCAGGCCGCATGGGGCGGTGCTGGCTGATTCGCCGTTTCCCCACGTCGCCCGGGAGGTCCATGAGTTCGAGCGGTCATGGACGGCGGAGCGGATCATCGGCTACCTGTATTCGACGTCGCTGCCGCTGCGGCGGCTGCTCGGCGATCGGCGGCCCGCCTTCGAGCGGGCGATCGCCGACGCCCTGCTCGAAGCCGACCCGACCGGCCGGTTCCTCGAACCGGTGCGCCTCGAAGTGCTGCTGGCCCGGAAGAGACCCTTGGGCTGATCAGCGCGGCGGTACGGCGGCCACGGCGAGAAGGTGGGCACTGACGTTGATCATCAGAGGGTCCTGCTCGGCGATGCGGGCGCACTGGAGCGCCGCGTCCACAAGCTGATCGAATTCGCGTTCCCCGGCGACGTCCAGAGCAGGCCAGGCAGGCCCTTCGACTCCGTACACGTGCACGTCCTTCAGCCCCGTGCTCTCCAGTTCGGCTCTCAGCTCGTCCGCGGTGTGGAAATGGGTGGGCATGAAGCCCACGTGCCCGTCGTAGTCCCCGGTGGTGATGACCTGCCTCACCGCGGGCGCCATCTCCGTGGTGAGCCGTCCTGTCGTGCCGGTCTCCAGGAGCGACAGGTAGCGGCTGATGGCGGCGGCCACCACGAGGCCTCCCGGACGCAGCACCCGCCGGGCTTCGGCGAGCGCCTGGGAGCGGTCGGCCGCTTCGGTCAAGTGGTAGAGCGGGCCGAACAGCAGGACGACGTCCGCGCTCTGATCCGGGGCACGGAGCTCACGGGCGTCGCCCAGCTCCGCGGTGACGCCGGGCAGGGCCGCCGCGGCTTCGACGTGAGCGGGCACCGGATCGACCAGGTGCACGTCGTAGCCGTCCGCGGCCAGCCACTGCGCGTGTATCCCCGTGCCGCCGCCGACGTCGAGGATGCGCGCCGGCGGCCGCGTCAACGTGCGCCTCAGCAGCTCTTGCGTACGCCGGTACTCCAACATGCCGTGCGGCGATCTCGTGAGGCGTGTGCTCTCGGAGGTCGCCTTCGTGTAGTGCTCCACAAGCTCGATGGTCACGGGATCCATGGTGCCAGCGGGGATCCGGCGGAGGCGCTGTCGCTTCTGTACAAGATGCGCGCGTTCCTCGCTGCCTATGCTCTGAGCACGCCGAACGGGGCGAACTCCTCCAAGACGCAAGGAACGGAACCATGGCTAAGATCATTTCGAGCTTCTTCATCTCCCTCGACGGCGTGGTCGAGTCGCCCGACCAGTGGCACTTCCCGTACTGGAACGACGAGATGGGCGCCGTCGTCGAGGCGGGCATGCAGAGCGCGGCGGCGATGCTGATGGGCCGCAAGCTGTACGACGAGTGGTCCGCGTACTGGACCTCGGCGGAGGCCGACAAGGAGATCGCCGCGACCTTCAACGCCCTTCCCAAGTACGTCGTGTCGAGCACCCTGGAGAAGGCGGACTGGGAGAACACCACCGTCGTCAACGGTGACGTCGCCGCCAGGCTGCGCGAGCTCAAGGAGCAGGTCGACGGCGACATCCAGATGTCCGGCTCCGCGACGACCGTGCGGTGGCTGCTGGCCAACGGGCTGCTCGACGAGCTCAACCTGCTCGTCCACCCGATCGCCGTCGGTCATGGGCAGCGGCTGTTCGAGGACGGCCCGACCCACGCGCTGAAGCTGGTCACGTCCGAGACGTTCGAGACCGGCGTGCTCAACCTGCGCTACGAAGCGCCTTGAGGACGGTCACGACGCCGTCCCCAAGCCCGGCGGGCGTTACCTTGGCGCCTATGTATTCTCCGATCGAAGCGTACGACCAGGGCATGCTCGACGTGGGCGACCGCAACCAGGTCTACTGGGAGGTGAGCGGCAACCCGGCGGGCAAGCCGGCGTTGGTCGTGCACGGCGGTCCCGGGGGCGAGTTCTCGGCCAACTGGCGGCGCTTCCACGACCCCGAGGTGTACCGGATCGTCCTGTTCCACCAGCGGGGGTGCGGGCGCAGCACGCCGAACGCCGGGCTGCCGGAGACCGACCTGTCGGTCAACACCACTCAGCACCTCATCGCCGACATGGAGCTCCTGCGGGCGCACCTGGGCATCGAGAAGTGGCAGCTGGTCGGGGCCTCGTGGGGCTCGACCCTGAGCCTGGCCTACGCGCAGCGGCACCCGGAACGGGTGAGCGAGGTGATCCTGATGGCGGTCACCGCGAGCCGCCGCAAGGAGATCGAGTGGATCACCCGGGACGTGGGACGGGTCTTCCCCCAGGAGTGGGAGCGCTTCCGCGACGCAGTGCCGGAACAGGACCGTGACGGGAACCTGGCCGCGGCCTACGCCAGGCTCCTGGCCGACCCGGGCACCTGTGAGAAGGCCGCCCGCGACTGGTGCGACTGGGAGGACACCCACGTGAGCCTCGACCCGCAGTACCAGCCGAACCCGCGCTTCCAGGATCCCGTCTTCCGGATGACGTTCGCGCGGCTGGTGACCCACTACTGGGGCAATGACTGCTTCCTGCCGGAGAAGGGCGACCTGGTGGAGCAGGCTCACCTGCTGAAGGGGATCCCGGGGGTGCTGATCCACGGCAGGCTCGACGTGAGCGGGCCGCTCGAGACCGCTTGGGAGCTCCACAAGAGCTGGCCGGGCAGCGAGCTCGTGGTCTGCGGCGAGGGACACGGCGGGAGGGACATGGTGGCGGAGGTGGTCGCCGCGACGGACCGTTTCCGCTGAAAAACCCCGGGAGGCGCCCCTGATGAACGGGCGCCTCCCGGGGGCTAGCTGCCGACCGGTTCGGCGCGGAGCCGGGCCGAGTGTTTGACCAGGGCGATCAGGACCTCGCGGCTCGAGTCCTTCTTGCGGGCGTCGCACATGATGATGGGGACGGAAGGGTTGAGCTGGAGCGCCAGCCGTACCTCGTCCAGCTCGAACGACGTCGATCCCTCGAAGCAGTTGACGGCCACCACGAACGGCGTCCCGCGCCGCTCGAAATAGTCGACCGACGGGAAGCAGTCGGCCAGGCGCCGCGTGTCCGCCAGGATGACGGCCCCCAGCGACCCCTCCGCCAACTCGTCCCACACGAACCAGAAACGCTCCTGGCCGGGTGTGCCGAACAGGTACAGGACGTAGTCGTTGCCCAGCGTGATCCGGCCGAAGTCCATCGCCACGGTGGTCGTGCGCTTGGCCTCCACCGAGGAGATGTCGTCCACGCCTATCCCGCGGTCGGTCAGGACCTCCTCGGTGCGCAGCGGCCGGGTCTCGGAGACAGCCCCCACCATCGTCGTCTTGCCCGCGCCGAAGCCGCCCGCGATCAGGATCTTGATCGCCGTCGGCAGGCGCGGACGCTCAGAGCGAGCGAAGACCATCGAGCACCGCCCTGTACATCTTCATGTCGTGCATGTCCACCTCGGATTGTGGTTCCTGGGCAGAGACGAGTTCGCGGTCGAACAGGTCGCCGAGCAGCACCCGGATCGTGCCGGCCGGCAGGTCGAGGTATGCCGCGATCTCGGCGACCGACTTCGGTTCGCGGCAGAGCTGGATGATGCGCAGGTGCTCCGGGTCGAGCCCGGCGTCGGGGCCCGGTGGCGGGCCCACCGCGAGGGCCATGGAGATCAGGTCGAACCGGCCGTGCACGGGCTGCGTACGGCCACGGGTGACCACGTAGGGCCGGATGATCTCCGGATCCACCCAGTGTTCATCCGTCGGTTCGTCCGCGCCTCTCACCGGTCGCTCCTGGCGACGGCCTCGGCGTTGCGGGCGCCCGAGGTGAGGTACTGGCCGACGCGGGCCACCATCATCGCCATCTCGTACGCGACCAGCCCGATGTCGGCGTTCTGCGCGCACAGGACGGCCAGGCAGGCGCGCTCGCCCGCCGTGGTCACGATGAGGAACTGGTTCTTCCACTCCACGACCGTCTGCCGCACGGAGCCGCCGGAAATGTGGTCCGAGACGCCTTTCGCCAGGCTCTGCAGACCGGAGGCGACGGCGGACAGGTGCTCGCCGTCGGTCCGCTGCAACGCGGCGGAGGAGGCCATCAGCAAGCCGTCGGACGACAGCACGATGGCGTGCTCGACCTCCTTGACACGGCCGACGAGGTCGTCGAGCAGCCAGTTCAGGTCGGTGCCGGAGGTGGGGGTCATGCCTCATCTCCAGACTGCTCATCCAGCATCTTGGCGGCTTCGGTGCGGCCAAGACGGGTGCCTGACTGCAGAGATCCCATCATCGCGCGGATCTCCTCCGGCGAGCGCTCGTCATCGTCCTCCTCGAAGTCGGGCTGCGTGGGCGTGTCGTCCCGCAGCGCTGGCGCCAGGTTGGCCTGGGGCACCCGGAGGGGCAGCCCGTTCGACGTGAACTCGGTCACAGACTTCTGCTCCGGTTCGGCTGGCGTTTCGGGTTGTGTCTCCACAGCGGTGATCGGGCGGGCAGGCTGGGGGACCGGCGTCGGCGCCGGGACCGGCATCGGGCGTGCGGGCTTGAGCGTCCGCACGTTCTCCCCGGTGACCGGCCGCGACGCGGTGGCCGCCCCGGTGGCCGCCGCGGCCACCGCCGTCGTCCGGCGCGGCAGCCGCTCGCGCCGCCCGCCGTCCTGCGGTTCGGGCGTGGGATCGAGCTGTACGAGCTCCTGCGGCAGCAGGACCACGACCGTCGTCCCGCCGTACGGCGACGCCTTGAGCACCACCTGGATCTCGTGGCGCTTGGCCAGCTGGCTGACCACGTACAGGCCCAGCCGGGCGGTGCCGGTGATGCGGAACTCGGGCGGGTCCGCGATGCGCTCGTTCGCGGCGTCCAGGTCCTCGGGCTTCATGCCCAGGCCCCGGTCCTCGATCTCGATCACGTACCCGTTGGCCACGAGCTGGCCGCTGACCTGCACGTTCGTGTAAGGGGGCGAGAACGACACGGCGTTCTCGATCAGCTCGGCGAGCAGGTGGATGACGTCACCGACGGCGCGGCCGACGAGCACCACGTCGCCCATGGGCATGAGCGTGACGCGGGTGTAGTCCTCGACCTCGGCCAGCGCGCCGCGGACGACGTCCACCATGGGGACCGAGCGGCGCCACGTACGGGCGGGGGCCGAGCCGGACAGGACGATCAGGTTCTCCGCGTTGCGGCGCATGCGGATGGCCAGGTGGTCGAGCCGGAAGAGCTCCTTCAGCTCCTCGGGGTCGGTCTCGCGGCGCTCCATGACGTCGAGCACGGTGAGCTGCCGGTGGACCAGGCCCTGCGTCCTGCGGGCCAGGCTCAGCAGGATGTCGCGGATGCTGCGGCGCAGCTCGGCCTGCTCGGCGGCGACGCTGACGGCGGTGTGCTGCACGGTGTTGAACGCCTGGCCCACCTGGCCGATCTCGTCGTCGCCGAAGTCCAGCGCGGGCACCTCCTTGGCCAGGTCGACGTCCTCGCCGCGGCCGATGCGCTCGACGACGCCGGGCAGCCGGTCGTCGGACAGCTCGTGCGCGGCGTCGCGCAGCTTCTGCAGCTGGGCGAGCAGGTCGCGGGCCGTGGTGATGGACAGGATGATCGAGGCGATGACGGCGATGAGCCCGAGACCACCGGCCAGGACCAGCCGGACGATCACGTTGACGGCGACGGGCACGATCCGGTCCACCATGCGGTCGCCCGCGCCGAGCACCATGCCGTTGAAGTCGGTCAGGAAGCGTTCGGTCGCCGACTTCCACTCGTCACCGGTGAACGGCAGGTTCAGAGCGGCCGGGTCATGCTCCATGACCTGCGTTTCCATGGCCTGGAGCTGGACGAACGGCCGGCTCTTGGCCAGCCTGTCGTAGGCGGCCCTTTCGGAATCGGGCAGTTCGGATGCGGCCTGTCCGGCGACGATCCGCCAGGCGCCCACGGCCTGGCTGAACTGTGCCTGGTCGGCGGGGGTCAGCCGCCCCTCGGCGAGCGCGCCGGCAAGCAGCGCGTCCTCCCGGGTGAGGAGCTCGCTGGCGCGGCTCAGAGTGATGAGGGTACGGACGTCCTTGGCGACTTCCTTGTCGTCGAGCGTCGCCATCGACCCGTAGAGACGGTCGATGGGGTCGATGACGTCGTTGTACTCGGTCATCACCTGTACGCGGTCAAGCTTGCCCGCGTCGATGGCCTTGCGTATCTCCTTGACCGATTCGAGCTGCTTGAGCAGGTCGGCGAGCCGCTTCTCGCCCTGATCGTCCAACGCCAAGCTGACCAGCCCGGCGTTGACCGACTCCTGGAAAGCGGCGATGACGCGGTCGTTCTGCTTACGCTGTGTTTCGAGCTCTTTGCGGGTTTGGGGGGTCTTCTCGCTCAGCCTCACGACCGAAAGCCGGCGCTCTTTTTGCAGGCCGAAGAGCACCGGGTCGCTGGGGGTCGCAATGGCGGAGTCGAGTTGGGAGACCCACAGGAGGTTGACTCCCTCGCGGAGGGTGACCCACGCAGCGAAGACCCACAAGGCCGCCAGGGAGAGCAGCAGAGCCGTGATCTTGGTCCGCAGCCCCGTCTTGCGGAAGCGCATTATCATACCCACCCTGTGCAAGTCATATCTGGTCTGCCGGACACCTTACGTGCGGCGAGGTTACATACAGTATCGATCAAGGAACTCTAGCGCACTCGCAAACCGCCTCTCAAGAAACATTAATCACAGATGTCAGGTTCTGACAGCCTATTAGTCAATTTTTCACCCAAAGATGTGAGTGTCGGTATACGCCGCAAGTGACCAGCCCTACCCGCAGTCATTTCGGCATTCGTAACAACCTCGCAGGCCGTCTTCTTGGCCAATCACACCGGCTGGCGGGCTCGCCACGGCTGGGCCGCGCCCCTGCACCTCCGCGGCGAGGGCAAGACCGATGCCCGCGACGCCGCCGTCATCGCCGACCGAGCCCGGATGCCCCGGCCTGGCTCCCGTCGTCCGCGATCGGGTGCCTCGGGACGCGGGGCGGCGGAACCCCGCTTCCCCGCCGCGGAGATCGGGCTCGGCCCCCCGCTCGCCGGGTCGGAGTGTGCCGTGGGCGCCGCTCGCGTTGTGTCATCTCAGTCGCGGTGTGATCATTAACCGATTCCGAACAATGCGCAGTTTCCAACCCTGGTATCCCTTTTGGCTGGGAGTACCTGACAGGAGCCGTCATGAGCCCCTCGCCGTCCCTCCCTGACGAGCTTTCGTCCGATGCGCTGTCCGCCCGCGCGGCGGAATGTGCCCGTGACCTTCGCAGCACCGCCGCGTGCTACCCCGAACTCTTCGACACCGGTGAGTTCGCCGACACCCCGGGTCAGATCGCGAACATGATGGTCTATGGCACCCCGCGCCATGACCCGGGCGTGCTGCGGAGTCCCTCCCGGCTGGCGTTCTGGATTTTCCCGCTCGACGCGGCCATCGACCGTGATGCGACAGAGCGATCCCAGGTGCGGGCCATCGTCGAGGAATGCAAGGACGTCATCGCCGGCGACGACCCGCGTACGCCCCTGGCCCGGCCGCTCGCTCGCATCCGCGACGACCTGGCTCACGCGCCCGCGTTCGGTCATCTGGGAGCAGTGTGGCGCACCGAGTTGGCCGCGATGCTCGATGCGATGGCGCGGGAATGGGATTGGAAGACCGCGGCCCGGCAGACCGGCGCCGCACCCACCGTGCAGGAGTATCTGGGTAATGCGGCGAACTTCGGCTCCACCTGTGTCGGGGTCTCCCGTTTGATCAGCACCGGCGAACCGGAAGCCACTCGCGAGCACCTGCCGGCGATCATCGACGCCGCCAACGCGACTCAACGGGTCATGCGCCTGGTCAACGACCTGCGCACCGTCAACCGCGACCGCCAATGGGCGGACCTGAACGCACAGATGCTCGGGCTCGACGAGCACGCTCTGCGGGAACTGATCGCCGAAGAACGCAAGGCATGTGACCCGGCGCTGGACCGGCTCGCGCAGTCCTGTCCGGGCGTGGCAGAAGATCTTCGCCGCCAGATGATGATCACCTGGGGCTTTTACTTCGACGGCGGTGATTTTTGGACCGTCTGAGCCGGAGCTCATCGGAGCTAGACCGCCCGCGCCCGGGCCTGCCGGCTGAGGTGCGACGACGCGATCACCGCGGCGCGGGTCACGGCGCGGGGGACGTACAGGTCCTTGTCGTGCCAGAGCGGGGGGTGGTCGCCGCCGGTCGAGCGTGACAGGTATTCGTGACCCCGATCCGCCGCACGGATATGCCGCGGATCCGCGCGTCCTCGGGTCAGCAGCAGGATCTGCATCGCGTACGCGGTCTCCTCGGCCGTGCCCTCCCAGCGGCCCCAGGAGCCGTCCGGCCGCTGGGTCTCCAGCGTCCATTCGGCGGCCGCGCGCACCGCCTCCCGCGAGACCTCTCCGCCGAAGGCGTCGAGCGCCAGCGCGCAGCTGACGGTGGCGTAGTACGGCGACGCGTGCCACCGGTCCGTCCAGTTCCCGTCCGGACCCTGGCAATCCCGGATCCAGGCGGCCAGCTCGGCGATGGTCTCGTCGTAGCGCGGTGCGGCGGCGGGCCTGCGGCGGACGTACTCGCCGAAGGCGTCCAGCACGTGCGCATTGACGCTGACCGAGACGCCCTGCTCGCCGGGCCAGGTGGAGAAGTGGGTGCCGGAGCGGAACCCCCACAGGCTGTCCGGTTCGTGCGGCGCGCCGAGCAGCGCCAGGGCGTACAGCGCCACGGACGTCGTGTCGGCGTCGGCGGGCAGCCCGGATCCCGCGGGCGTGCCGGCCGGACCTATGGCCGCTCTGATGTCGGCCACCATCTCCGGCGGCACCTCGACGGGCACGCCCGCCCGGAGCAGCCAGCTCAGCACCCAGCCTCGCTCGAACACAGTGATGGGCAGCCCGACGGGCACCGGGCCGCCGTACAACCGGACCACCGCCTCCAGATGTCCGCGGGCCGGCTCGTGCGCGTCAGGTCCCCCGCCCTCGCCCAGCCAGGCGGCGGTCGCCGCGGGCGAGGCGCCGACACTGCCGATGGGCGTGGGCCGGATGCCGGGCGCTCCGGCGGCCTCGTCGGCCGCGATCTCCAGGGCGTGGAGCAGCTTCTGCGGCACCTCCATGCCGGACTTGACCCAGGATCTGACGGCGTGGAGCGTGTCGTAGCTCATGGCCTCGGGCAACGGGATCGGCGCCCGGCCCGGTAAGCCCTCGACGTGCTGGTTGATGCGGTCGACGAGGGAGGGGACGATGTGCTCGATCGCCGGCATGTCGGGCAGCTCGAGCGGGCCGCTCAGCCAGGTGGCGAGCACCCGCAGGCCACGGTCCGCCGCACCCGCCAGGCGCTCGCGGTCCGTGTCCAGGCCCTCGCGCGTCAAAGCGGAGAGGATCCCCTCGGTGGCGCTCAAGGTCGGCACCACGCCGTACCCGTCGGGTGCACCCCAGGCGCCGTCCTGCCGCTGGGTGTCGATCAGGTACTCGATGCGTTCCAGGTGGCCGGTCAGCCAGGGGGCGAGCGAGACCAGCCGGCCGGTTTCGTAGACCGAGGGCGAAACCTGCCCCCAAGGCCTGAGCATGAGGCTCTGGACGAGTTCTTCCGCTGCCGCGGTGCTGTCCGCCATTTCGCCGATGCTCACGCCGCACGATTCCGTTCGACCGGGTGCAGCTGGAGGAAGAGCTTCTCCTTGGGCCGCAAGGTGGCTCCCCCCACCAGGGGCGTCAGCTTCTGCGGGTAGGGCAGCGCCGGCCGGTACCTGGTGAACAGGTTGGCGATCAACAGAGATGCCTCGATATAGAACAGGTGCTGGCCGAGGCAGACGTGCGGCCCCGCGCCGAAGGGGATGAACGAGTAGCGGTGCCGGCGTTCGGACTTCTCGTTGTCCCAGCGCTCGGGGTCGAACTCCGTCGGCCGGGGCCAGAACTCCTCCAGCCGGTGGGTGGCGTACGGGCTGACCAGCACTTGCGAGCCGGCCTTGATCCGGACGCCGCCGATCTCCGTGTCCGCCACGGTCTGGCGTGGGACGACCCAGGCGCTCGGGTAGACCCGCACGAGCTCCTGCAGGACCTTGCGGAGATACGGCATCTCGGCGACGTGCGACGGCCGCACCGGGCCGCCGCCTATCACCCGGTCGATCTCCTCCTGCAGCCGGGCGTTCACGTCCGGGTGGTCGTCCAGCACGGCCCACAGCCACATCAGCGACATCGCCGTGTTCTCCGAAGCGGCGCCGTAGACGTTCACCAGGTCGTCGCGGATCTGCCGCAGGTCGGCCTTGCCCTCCTTCTCGAGCCTGGCCGCGAGCAGCGCCGAGACGACCTCCTTGCTCTCCTTGCCCTCGGTGTCCTCGCGCTGCGCCCGCTCGATGAGGGGGTTGATGATCTCGTGGATCTTCCTCGTGGATCGCAGGAAGGCGCGGTCGCCCGGGACCCTGATCGAGTACGGCGCGGAGGGGAAGAGCATGCGGAAGCCGATCGAGCTGGCGCACGTGGCGAACTCGGGCGCCAGCCGTTCGGCGGTGTCACGGGTGATCCGGCCGCCGAACAGCAGGTTGATGACGGCCTGGTTGACGATCGAGGTCATCTGGTGCTCGACGTCGATCGGGCGGCCCGTCAGCGCGTAGTCGTCGAGCTCGACGATGCGCTCGGCGATGATGTCGGCCATGTCCTCGGCCAGTGTGGCCGTGTAGCGCGCGGTGAAGAGCGGCTGGAGGATCTTCCGGGCGGACGCCCAGGCCTCACCCTCGCCCATGATGCTCTGACCGATCAGACGCTGGAGCGGCTGCCAGAACATGCCCGCGCGCACGAAGTTGGTCCAGTCCGTCTTGAACACCTGCTGGACGTGGTCCGGATGCGAAATCAGGTAAGGGCGGAAGGGGCCGAGGTCGAGCCGGACGACCCGCCCGGCGGCCTCGGTGCCCATCCGGGCCAGTTCGATGGCGGGGTTCCTCACCAGCCGGGGGATGGCCCGGTAAAAGGGAACAACTTCGGGCTTGGTCACAGACGTTCCTTGGCGTGCGGCATGGCTGCGCTCCCGGATCTAGGATGCGATCTCTGCAAGGCGGACATTTATCGCGGAAAAAGTGATTTATAATAAATTGTCCGATTTGTCGTTATTTGGGAGGGGGTGGCGGTTTGCCTGTCGCGCGGGGCGGCCTCCATCGCCACGAGTGCTTCCTCCATCGCGTACCGTGTCCGTCTCACGCCGTGGACATTTCCTGACAAATGTCAATCGATGGGTGGAGTATCACATGCTTGTGCATGTAGATTCAAGATCGTACCGGGGTAGGAGCACCGTTTGAATCTCAGCCATCCCTTGGGCGGCGGTGCTGTGGCCCGCTGCCGGGGTCTGCTCGAACCGGCTCTCCGCGAGGCTGTCTCGGTCCTGCATCCGGGGGGCGCCCGGATGGCCGCGTTCGCGCTGGGCTGGTCGGATGCCGACGGGAGACCGTACCAAGGCGACGGTGGCAAGGGTGTGCGGCCCGCCATCGCGATGCTCAGCGCCGAGGCCGTGGGCGGCACCGCCGAGTCGGCCCTCCCGGTGGCGGTGGCGGTGGAGCTGGTGCACGCCTTCTCCCTGGCGCACGACGACATCATCGACCACGACGAGCGGCGGCGGCACCGGGAGGCGCTCTGGAAGGCCTACGGGGTCGGGCCGGCGCTCCTGACCGGCGACGCCCTCCTGGCCCTGGCCGTCGGCCAGCTCGCCGGGCGGCCCGAGGCGATGACGTACCTGTCGACGGCGCTGATCGAGCTCGTCAACGGGCAGACCGCGGACATGGCCTTCGAGAACCGGCCGTGGCGCGGGCCCAAGGCGGTCACGATCGCCGAATACACGGAGATGGTCGCGGGCAAGACGGGCGGCCTGCTGGCGGCCGCCGCGGCGGCGGGGGTGGCCCTGGGCGGCGCCCCCGAGCTGGGCGACCTCATGTGGAAGACCGGGCGCGATCTGGGGGTGGCGTTCCAGATCGTCGACGACATGCTGGGCATCTGGGGCGAGCCGCGCGTCACGGGCAAGCCCGTCTACTCCGACCTGCGGCGCGACAAGAAGACGTTCCCCGTCCTCGCGGCCCTCGCCGCCGACCACCCCGCCGCCCGCGAGCTCTCCGACCTCCTCGCGGAGGGGGTCTCGGACGAGGACTCCGTGCACCACGCCGCCCGCCTCGTCGAGGAGGCCGGCGGCCGGGCCGCCGCGCAGGCCCAGGCGGAGCGGTACGTCGCGGCGGCGGTGGCGGTGATGGACGAGCACCTGCCGGACGCCGCCGACCTGCGCGCCCTGTGCGTCTCCCTGGCGGACCGCGCCCGCTGACCGCAGGCACGGCCCGTCGGATGCGTCAGGCTTGGGAGGCCTCGTTCAGGAGGGCGAGCTCCTCCTCCGTCAGGGTCAGCTCGGCGGCCGCCAGCAGCGGCTGGAGCTGCGTCACGTCCCGGGCGCTGGCGATCGGGGCCGTGATCGTCGGCTGGGCGGCGAGCCAGGCCAGCGCCACCGTGGCCGGGGCCACCTCCTGCTCGGCCGCCACCTTGAGCAGCGCCTCCAGCGCCCGGCGCCCATGCTCCTTCTGCAGGTACTCGGCCGCCATCCCGGCCCGCGGGCTGTCGATCGTCACCCCGGGCGCGTACTTGCCGGTCAGGAAGCCGCGCGCCAGCCCGAAGTACGGCGTGCTGGACAGCCCCTCCTGGGCCACCACGTCCCGCAGCTCGCTCTCGTAGCCGCGCTCGACCAGGTTGTACTGCTGCTGCAGCGCCACATACCGGGTCAGCCCCTCGTCGCTGGAGGTCTTGAGGGCCTCGGCCAGCCGGTCCGCGCCGTAGTTGGACGCGCCGACGTACCGGATCTTGCCCTCGTGGACCAGCGCGTCGAACGTCGCCAGCGACTCCACCAGCGGCGTGTCGTGGTCGTCCACATGTGCCCAGTAGAGGTCGATGTAGTCGGTACGCAGCCGGCGCAGCGAGTCCTCGACCGCCGTCCGGATCGTCGCGGGGGACAGCCCGGTCAGGCCCTCCAGCATGCCGACCTTGGTGGCGAGCACGAGCGAGTCGCGGTTGCGGCGCACGTGCATCCACTCGCCGATGATCATTTCTGACGTGGACTCGCCGGTCACCCAGTACGGGTAGACATCGGCGGTGTCGATGAAGTTGCCGCCGCCCTCGACGTACGCGTCCAGGACGGCGAAAGAGGACTCCTTGTCGGCGGTCCAGCCGAAGACATTCGTACCGAGCGATATCGGGAAAACGGACAGCTCCGTGGTGCCTATCGATCTCATTCCGCCATTATCCGCACCTCCCTTGAGCAGGCCCGATGGCACCCCCTCGATCGGCGCCGGGTGGACACGGGTGTCTCGCTTCCGCGGGATGGCGGGGCGGTCGCGGGTGACGCTATGGTGCGAGCTGTGGTGATCGGTGACGCGCGCACGCGCATCCTGGACGCGGCCGAGGAGCTGTTCGCGGGCGGCGGCTATGAGGCCACCCCGACCGCGGTCATCGCGCGGCTCGCGAAAGTGCCCAAAGGGCTGATCTTCCACTACTTCCCGCGCAAGATCGACGTCCTGGTGGCTCTGGTTGACGAGCGCACGCTGGTCGAGGAGGGGCGAGAGGTCGACGCCGTGCCGGGCGATCCGGCGCGGACCCTGTCCAAGCTCGCCCGCGGCCTGCCGCTGCGGGCCTCGCCGGCGATGCGGCGCATCCTGTTCAGGGAGGCCGACACGCACGGCTCGGTCAAGGAACGGCTCGGGCGGCTGAACGGCGAGCTGATCAGGCGCTCCAGGTTCGCGCTGGAGCTGGCGCTGCCCGGGGCGCGCGGGGACCTGGCCCGGCTGGAGGTGGCGGCGGCCACGTTCGCCGCCGTCCTCCTCTATCAGGAAAATCTCTGCCAGCTAACGGGCCACCAGATCGATCCCGACGCCGTCGCGGAACTCATCGCCCACTCGCTCGTCTAGCAACTCGTCCAGCGCCGTGCGCAGGTGGCCGAGCAGGCCCCACACGTCGTCCATGCGCTCGGGGCAGGCCACGATGCCGAAGTCGAGCATGCCGTCGTAGGAGAAGCAGGTGATGTTGAGGCCGCCGCTCACGTCGGTCAGCACGGACAGCGGGTAGTACGACAGCACCCGCCCGCCGCACAGATACAGCGGGAACTGCGGGCCCGGGACGTTGCTGATGATGAGGTTGATGGGCGGGAACGCCATACCCGCCAGCCGGAAGATCGCCGGGGTGGCCAGGCTGGTGAGCGGGGCGGGCAGCACCGAGCACAGCTCGCTCAGCCAGGTCGCCGGGGCCAGCGCGAAACGCCGCTTGGCCCGGCCCATGACGGAGCCGACGGCCTGCAGCCGCTCCTTGGGGTCGGGGACGTTCGTGGGCATGGGGGCGACCATGGCCGAGATCTGGTTGCCGACCAGGTCCTTGGCCCCGGCCGTACGGATCGCCACGGGCACGGCGACGATGAGCGGCGCCTCCGGCAGCGCGTCGCGCTCGCGCAGCCATGACCGCAGGGCCGAGGTGCACAGGCTCATGACGATGTCGTTGACGCTCATGCCGTGGGCCTTGGCGACGTTCTTGACGTCCTTGAGCGACAGCGAGCCGAACGAGAGGTGGCGGCGGGCGCTGATCGGGCCGTTGAACGGGGTGCGGGGGACGGTGAGGCTGGGCAGCTCGGGGCGTTCGTGCCGGTCGCCGGCGACCAGCCGCGCGGCCTTGGCGATCAGCTTCGCGCCCGGGATGCCCGCCGCCAGCGGGATGGCGTCGAGGTCCTCGGCCGCCCTGACGACCGACTGGACGGCCCGCACGGGGTGGGTCGCCGTCCGCATGGCCGCCCCGGCCAGCATCGCGGCCAGCCCTGGGACGCCCTCCGGGGCGCGGGAGTCGTTCGTGGCGGGGACGGGGACGGGGACGGGTGTCGGGCGGGTGTCGTTCGCGACCTGGACGTGGACGGCGGCGGGCGTCGGACGGGGGCCGGAGCGGCGGAGGCGGTCGGGGCTCGCGGTCGGGATGTCGCGCCTCTTGAGGTGGCCGTCCGGGGTGAGATCGAGCAGGGTGGCGAGCGTCTCCGCGCCCGAGACGCCGTCGATGGCGGCGTGGTGGACCTTGGTGTAGACGGCCACCCGGCCGTCCACCAGCCCGTTGATCAGGTGCATCTCCCAGAGCGGGTGCGCCCGGTCCAGCCGCCGCGCGTGGATCTCCGCCACCGCGTCCGCGAGTTGCCAGTCGTCCCCCGGAGCGGGCAGCGTCAGCTCGAACAGGTGGTTGCCGAGGTCGAACGCGGGGTCCTCCGCCCAGTACGGATGGTCCAGCCCGAGCGGCACCGCGGCGAGCCGGAGGCTGAGGGCGGGCGACAGGTGCAGGCGTTCGAGGAGGAGCTCGGCCAGCGCGGCCCTGTTGACCGCGCCGTCGGCCGGGTCGAGGATCGCCAGCCCGGCCACGTGAGCGGCGGTGGTCGCGGTCTCGACATTGAGGAACTGGGCGTCGAGTGCGGTCAGCTGGCGCATCTGCTCTCCTTTTTCCCGTGATCTGTGCAGCGTCGCACGATGGGATTTCTGGAAGGTTTCCGCGCGAGTCTTTCAGATGAATTCAGGTACGCCGTACCAGCTTTTAGCGAATGTCCAGCTCAGCCTCGGTCGGTGACAATTACCTATCCATTGACCACGTCGACGGGGTGCCGTACGGCCGCGTCGAAGTGGTACCCGAACGGATGACGCGGCGTGACCAGGGGTTGGGTGGCCCCGGTCTCGTCGGTGGCGCGCGCCATGAGCACGTGCGCCCCCGTGCGCCGGGGAGCCCATGAAATGTGCCATGGCAGCCAGGCGCTGACCAGGTGCTGTCCGTGGTGCTCGGCCGGCCGCCAGCTCAGCCCGGCGTCGAAGCTGACCTCCACCCGGACGATCCTGCCCTGCCCCGACCATGACCGTCCGCGCACGATGTGCGGGCCGGAGCGGGGCAGGCGCGCATTCCAGGCGAGTTCGAACGCGCTCTTCACCGGCTGCGTCGTGACGTCCGGGTAAAAGACTGTATTCCACGGCGTGCAGAGCTCTTTCGTTGAAACTTCTATTTCACCCAGCCATTTGATCGATGCTATTCCCACCCATCCCGGCACCACCAGCCGCACCGGAAATCCGTGGTCGGGCGGCAGGCGCTCGCCGTTCATTTCATAGGCGACGAGGACGTCGTCCATGGCCTTGTCGATCGGCAGCGGCCGGCGTACGTGCCCGTACCCCTCGAACGGCGCGTCCAGCCCCGTGGGCAGCACGTCCACCGCGCTCGGCAGCACCCCGGCCTGCTTGAGCAGGTACTTCAGCGGCACCCCGCGCCACCGCGCGACGCCGATCGCCCCGAGTCCCCACTGCGTGCCGGGCGCGGCCTCGTGCTGCTGCGTGCCGTAGAAGCGCCGCCCGTTCCCGGCGCACTCGATGGCCACGTCGAGCGTGCGGGACGGCATGGCCCGCAGCTCGTCGTAGCCGAACTCGCGCGGACATCGAACGCCCGCCCCGTGCACCAGGAGGCGCCAGGTGGTGACGTCGATGATCGGCGTGGCGGTGTGGTTGCGCACGAAGAAGCGGTCGTTCGGAGTGTGGTATCCCTGCCCCGACATGGCCTCCCACCGCATCTCCGCGCTCGCACCGTGCACCCTGAACAGGTGGTCGGGCAGCGGCTTCACGATCGTCGCCAGTGCTTGCTTCATGGACACCGCCTCCGTAAGAGCTATTTCCTACCTGTAAACCATTTAATCCCTTCACGCTGTCCTGTGGCGCCCCTCGTTGCCGAATTCTGTCCGACCGGTACGGGAACGTTCCACTCCTCCACCCCGCCCCTTACCCTCAGCCGCCGCTCCCACAACGAGCCCCGGGCACCGCTCCCACCAGCCCACACACCCGCCCGTTCGCACGAGTCCGTTTCGCACGCGTCCGCCCGCTCGGATCCGGCCGCTCCGCATCCGCCCGGCTCGCGTCCCGCCGCCCCGCATTCGCCGCCCCGCATTCGCCGTCCCGCGTCCGGTCAGCTCGCGTCCGGTCAGCTCGCGTCCGGTCAGCTCGCGTCCGGTCGGCTCGCGTCCGGTCGGCTCGCGTCCGGTCGGCTCGCGTCCGGTCGGCTCGCGTCCGGTCGGCTCGCGTCCGGTCGGCTCGCGTCCGGCCGTCCCGCGTCCGCAGGCTCGCGTTCATCTCCCCGCGTCCGGCCGTCCGGCGCCCGGTCAGCTCGCTGGGGTCGGAGGTGGCGACGTGCGAGAGGCGCGGGCGGCGGGCGGGTGTCGCACGGGTGTTGGCCGGCTGCGCTCTACAGGCGGCGAGTCGCGCCTCCTCGTCGGCTGGATCGGGCTCGGCCGGATTCGGCTCGGGTGGATGGGGTGCGGTGTCGCCCGGGTCGGCGCCGACTCGGTGGGCTTCGGCCTCGCGGGGGCGCGTGTGCTCACCTGGGCGGCGGGCAGGCGGTCGGTCCTACTTGCCGGGGCAGAGGACGGCCTTCGCCGTCTGGTTGATGGCTCGGCCGATGGCGGCCGGGTCCTCGGTGTTGGTCGTGGTGGACGTCGCGAACTGGATGCGGCCGTCAGGGGAGCTGAAGGTGACGGAGGTGAAGCTGGTGGTGCCGCCCGCGATGACCCGCAGCTCCGGCTCGCCTCCGCACAGGGGCGGCTGGGAAGGGGCGTTCTCCGGCGGGTCGGTGAGCAGCTTCTGCAGCGTCGGCGGGAGGAGTTTGCCCTGGCCGAAGGCGCGGTAGAAGGCGCTGATGTCGCGCGAGGTGGAGATCACGCCTCCGGAGCCGTTCCCGTAGCTGGCGTTGAGCCGGTCCATGTCGTGCACCTGGCCTTGGTCGTCGGTGCTGTAGCCGTGCCCGTGCGGGCCCTCGATGCCCTGCGGCGGCTTGACCGCCAGGTACGTACGGCTCATCCCGAGCGGTACGAAGAGCCGGCGGGCGAGCTCGGAGGCCAGCGAGCGGCCGGTCACCTTCTCGATGATCATGCCGAGCAGCGTGTAGTTGGTGTTGGAGTAGGAGAACTTCTCGCCCGGCTCCCCGGTACGCGGCTGGCTGCGTGACTTCTTCACCAGGTCGATCGGCGGGTAATAGGTGGTGAAGTCATATATGTCGACCAGATCGGGAGTGAACCAGTTCGGGATGCCGGATGTGTGCCGGATGAGCTGCCGTACCGTGATCTCGTCGGCCCGCTCCACGATGTCCTGGCTCGCCACCTCCGGCAGGAGATCGCTCAGCTTGTCCTCCAGCCCCAGCTTGCCCTCCTTGACCAGCTGGAGCGCCACCGTCCCCGTCAGCAGCTTGGTCTGCGACCCGATCCGGTAGCGGGAACCGGCGGGGATGCGCCCGCCCTTGCCGTTGAGCAGCCGCGAACCCGCCGAGCCCTGGCCGACGCGCTTCCCGTCCACGTACACCTCCCCGATCGTCCCCACCACCCCGCTGGTCCGGGCGAGTGCGTCCAGGGCCTGCTGCACATTGGCTACCTCGGGGGTGACGGCGGTCGCGGGCGTGGCGGCGGCCAGCGTCAGCATCGCGCAGGCCAGACCGGCGAGGCGTGTCGTAATGGCGTGACTCATGGTGATGATCCCTTCATGATGTGCGGGATCCTTTGTAGGGCGGGGGGTGTTTCCTGACCGTTTCCGCCGGGGGAGGGTGGGGGGTCACGGCCGGTACAGGGTGGTGTGTCGCCGCTAACGGGTGATCACGGCGAAGACGGCGACGGACAGCGCGTAGCACAGCACGATCACGAGCGCTCCGGCGGCGCCGGCGAGGAACGAGCGGGGCACACCGGGGCGCAGCCATGCCGCGAAGGCCCTGTTGACGAGCGGCATCAGGACCCAGGTGAGGATGGCGACGCTCAGCACGTTGCCGATGAACAGGACGAGGTAGGGGGGCAGGCGCGCGCCAGTCAGCACCCGGCTCACCGTCAGGTTCAGCGCCATCACGGTCGGATAGAGGGCCAGCAGCACGCACATGGCCTGCTTCCAGTTGGGCGGAGCGCCCTCCCCGGCAGCTCCGCCGCCGAACCGGAACCAGCCGCCGAACGCCGACTTGACGGTGCGCACGTCGAAGTCGATGACGCAGTCGCGACCTTCGTCCAGGAGCTTTCTGCGGGTGTCGGACGCGAGCCAGCTCTCAAGGTGTTCGCGGGTGTCGAACCGGGTCATGACCACCCAGTGCGGCTGTACGCCCGGCACGGGCGCGAACGCCTCGAATCCGAGGAAGCCGGGAAACCTCTCCTCTGCCTTGTGGACCCTGTCCTGCCAGCGCGTGTACTCGCCCTCGCGGCCCGGCCGCACGTCGTGGGAGATCACCGCCGTGACCGCTTCGCTGTCGGGCGTCCTTCCCGCGAGGACCTCCATCGCCGGCGGCTCCTCCAGCAGCGGCCGGACCTCGTCGAGCAGTGCCCTGCGCGACTCCGAATTCAGCCACCCGGTCAGCCGGGCGATACTCGAGAAACGAAAAACAGACACCCAGGAGGGTTGCTCGCCGGGAATCGGCGGATAAGCCTCCGCCCCCTCGAAGCCGGCAAATGAGCGCATGCTCTCATTTGTTTTCTGCTGCCAGCGGCGATAATCATCCTCGCGGCCTTCTCGAACCTTTGACGAAATGACCACGGTCACGCCGCGATCAGAGGCCCCACGGTTCGAACCAGGCTTCACCTGGGAAAGTATAGTCCACGGCCGCCCGGAGAAGCATGGCGGCAATGGCTCGGCACGGCAGTCGATCATGAAGAAATTTCAGCCGTAATTTACCTGCCGGAGGTTATGAGATGGGACCGAAGGAATTCATGGCCGAAGCCGTGCGACTCGCCACGGAGTCCGTTGTGAACGGCTGGGGCGGCCCGTTCGGCGCGGTCATCACCAAGGACGGGGAGATTCTCGCCCGCGGGCAGAACCGCGTCCTGCTCACCGGCGACCCGACCGCGCACGGCGAGATCGAGGCCATCCGCAAGGCCATCCAGATCCTGAACCCGGAGGCGCCCTCCCTTGCGGAGGACCGCCTGAACACCTCGACGCTCGAACTCGTGCCGCGCCCGGAAGGATCGCCCGACCTCCTGCCCGAGCGGGCCCGGATGCTCATGGGATACTCCCTCTACTCGAGCGGGGCTCCGTGCCCGATGTGCATGAGCGCCATCTACTGGTCGCGGATCGACGCGGTCCACTTCAGCTCCGACCTCGAGGCGACGAGGAAGATCGGTTTCGACGACGCCTTCCAGTACGAGGACTTCCAGCGGCCCCTCGACCAGCGCAAGATCCGGATCGAGCAGATCTATCCCGAGCTCGGCGCCCAGGCCTACGCCGCCTGGGCGAACAAGCCGAACCACCACCCGTACTGATCCGCCGGACGGCCAGGCGGGGTGGACGGCGGGCTCGTCCAGGCGTGCGAGTGCCGCGGTGGCGCGCTCGGCGGAACTCGGCGACGAGGACATCGCGGACCAGGTTACGGGCCGTCGCGCAGGGCGTGGGTACGTGGCCGCTGGGCTGGGAGCCCTCATGAGATGAGCCTCGTACCCCTCATCCCGACCCACGGCACGGCCCATGGGGCCCTCCTCGCCGACGTCAACCACCTGAATCAGGAGACGCTGCCGGGCGGCGAGACGGTGCCGCCCTGGGGTCGCCTGTCATGCCACGGTTTGCCGGACCCTAGGATCCGAGGCGTGGCCAGATACTTCGATCTTCATCCGGACAATCCCCAGCCTCGCCTGATCAGCCAGATCGTCGAGATCCTGCGGGCGGACGGGCTCATCGCCTACCCCACCGACTCGTGCTATGCCCTCGGATGCCGACCGGGCAACAAGGAGGGCCTCGACCGGATCAGGGAGATCCGCGGCCTTGGCAGCGACCACCACTTCACCCTGGTATGCCGTGACTTCGCCCAATTCGGCCAGTTCGTCCACCTGAGCAATGCCCTGTTCCGCCAGGTCAAGGCGGCGACTCCCGGCGGTTACACGTTCATCCTTCCCGCGACCAAGGAGGTGCCGCGGAGACTGCTGCATCCCCGGAAGAAGACGGTCGGCGTCCGCATCCCAGATCACGTCGTCACCCAGGCGCTGCTGGCCGAGCTCGGCGAGCCGCTGGTGTCCAGCACCCTGCTGCTGCCCGACGAGACCGAACCTTCGACGCAGGGCTGGGAGATCAAGGAGCGGCTCGACCACGTGGTGGACGCGGTCATCGACTCCGGCGAATGCGGCGCCACTCCGACGACCGTCGTCGACTTCTCGCAGGAGGAACCCGAGATTCTCCGCCGGGGCACGGGAGACACGTCCCTGTTCCAATAGGCGGCGGCAGCGGTCTCGCCGACCGCGATCTCCAGGCTGGCTCCCAGGGCGCCCTGGGAGTGTCGCCTCGACAGGCGATTCGACATTCACTAGAAAAGGATCAGATCCGGCACCTGAGGGAATGGCGTGCAGGGACCACCAGAGGACGTCATACGGCCTTCCCCCACAGGTCGATCGGCTGCGGGATCGGGGCGCGGATGAACCCACTCTCCACGAGGTTGCCCCGGTACGTCTCCTTCATACCGGCCGCCATGATCGTCATCGGCTCCGTCTTCAACCTGCTCTCCCCGCGCTACTACTGGGGCGACTACCTATTGGGCGCCGCGGTCGTGGTGGCAGGGGCGCTGCTGTCGCGACGGCACACGATCGCGGTCGCGGCGGCCGTTGTCCTGGTCCAACTGGTGTTGTTGATCAAGGATCGCTACTTCGGTCATGCCATCGGCACGCTCTCCTTGATCAGCGCGGTGTTCACCGCGCTCATAGGCCTCGGGGTGAACCGCGTGGTCGCCGGCCACAGCCGCCGGCTGCAAGTGGTGCGTTCCGTCGCCGAGGCCGTCCAGCGCGCCGTGCTGCCCGCACCACCGGTACGGGTAGGTCCGCTGGCCATCGCCGCGGTCTACAAGGCCGCGCAGATCGAGGCCTTGATCGGCGGAGATGCCTACGCCGTCCAAGACACGCCGTACGGCACCCGATTGCTGATCGCGGATGTGCGAGGCAAGGGCCTGGACGCGGTCGGCACGGTGGCCGTCCTGCTCGGCACGTTCCGAGAGGCGGCAGACCAGGAAGCCGACCTCGGGATGCTGGCCGAGCGCATGGAGCGCGCACTGATCAGGGAAGCCTCCTCGCGCGAGGAGAACGACCGGATGGAGGGGTTCGTCACCGCGGTGCTCGGCGAGATCACCTCGGACGCGGACCGGGTACGGCTGCTGAACTGCGGCCACCCCTCGCCGTTCCTCCTTCAGGGTGACACGGTGTCCTGTCTGGATCCCGCGGAGCCGAGTCTTCCCCTGGGCATGAGCCGCCTGGGTGTACCGCGGGCACGACCCGACCACTGGCCCTTCCCCGCCGGGAGCACGCTCCTGCTCGTCACCGATGGGGTGACGGAGGCCCGAGGCCG
Organism: Nonomuraea sp. NPDC003709; assembly: GCF_040610775.1. NCBI lineage: Bacteria > Bacillati > Actinomycetota > Actinomycetes > Streptosporangiales > Streptosporangiaceae > Nonomuraea > Nonomuraea sp. NPDC003709. Next base: position 699,443 of record NZ_JBEXMW010000004.1, read on the forward strand.
TTCCGGGACGTTCTACGACCCGGTGAGCCGGCTCGCCGGCCGGGGCCCGTTCCGGCAGCCGGAGGAGGTGGTCGAGGTGCTGGTACGAGATGTCGAGCGCTGGATCGGCGGTCCGCGCGATGACGACATGGCGATTCTGGCGATCACCCGGCGTACTGGTGAACCGGCCCCGTGAATCCGCTCACCACAGCAACAACAAGGCGCGGCATCAGTACAGTACGAGCCGGCCGGCCGAGCTGGAGACGTCAGCCCAGCGCGGCCGCCTTGCCCAGCAGCACCGAGCGTTCGCGCTGGTTGGCGCACAGCCGGGCCGCCAGCTCCAGCTCGGCGCGCGCTTCCGGTCGCCGTCCGAGTCGGGCCAGCAGCTCACCGCGTACGGTCGGGATCAGATGCGAACCGGGGAGCCGGTCCGAGACGACCAGTTCGTCCACGATGGCCAGGGCTTGCGCCGGGCCCGAGGCCATGGCGACGGCGACGGCCCGGTTGAGTTCGACCACCGGCGAGGGTGCGACACGGCCGAGTGCCTCGTAGAGCACCACGATCCGGTCCCAGTCGGTCGCCTCGACCGAGGGCGCCGACGCGTGGGTGGCGGCGATCGCGGCCTGCAGGCCGTAGGGGCCGAGGCCGTGAGTCGATGCCCTGGCCAGCGCGGCCAGTCCACGGCGGATCGCCGAGAAGTCCCACAGCCGCCGGTCCTGCTCGTCTAGCAGGATCGGGGACCCGTCCGGGGCGGTCCGGGCCGGGAAACGCGCGGCCGTCAGCTCGCACAACGCCAGCAGGCCGTGCACCTCCGGCTCGTCCGGCTGCAGCGCGGCCAGCGTGCGGGCCAGCCGGATCGCCTCGTACGCGACGTCGGGGCGCAGCAGCCGGTCGGCCCGCGGATCGACACGGCCGGAAAATCGCGACGCGGCCGATCCCTCCGACTCGCGTTTCGCCCGTCACAGCGGTCCCTGAGCGATGGCTGATCAGAAAGTTCATCGTCGCGTCCGTCCGAGTCCGCAGCCGACGGCGGTACCTCGACGACGAAGAACCTCCCGAGGCCCGAGCACATCGGTGCCTCCACCGCCCGCGCCGGAAAGCCGTCCGCGCCGGAAAGCCGTCCGCGCCGCGAGGCCGCCCCCGACCGAAAGTCGTCCGCGCCGTAACGCCGCCCCCGCTCGGCCGAGGGCGGCGTGGCGGTCAGCGGCCGAGGAATGTCAGGAGACGGTCCAGGGGCCAGGTGTTGATGACGTCGTCCGTGGTCAGCCAGGCCCGCTGCGCGAGACCCACCCCGAACCGCTGGTTGGCCAGGTGCGGGATCGCGTGCGAGTCGCTGTCGATCGAGAACTTCACCCCGTGGTGCTTGGCCAGCCGCACCAGGTCCGACGGCAGATCGGACCGGTCGGGGAAGGAGTCGATCTCCATGGCGGTCCCGGTGCGGGCGGCCACCCGGAAGATCGCGTCCCAGTCGGCGTCCACGGGCGGACGCTTGCCGATCTTGCGGGTCGTCGGGTGCCCGATGATGTCCACGTACGGGTTTTCGCAGGCGGCGATGAAACGCCGGGTCATCTCGTCGCGCGACATCCCGAAATGCGAGTGCACCGACGCCACGCACACGTCGAACCCGGCCAGCACCTCCCCGGGCCAGTCGACCGACCCGTCGGGAGCGATGTTGAGCTCCGTGCCGTGCAGGATCCGCATGTCCGGATATTTCCGTTGGAGCTCGGATACCTGCCCCCGCTGCTCCAGCGCCTTGTCCAGCGTCATCCGCTGCATCGCCAGGTCGGGGGCGTGGTCGGTGACCGCGTAGTAGGCGTAGCCGCGGGCGTGCGCGGCCGCCACCATGTCCTCCAGCGAGGCGATGCCGTCGGTCAGGTTGGTGTGGGTGTGCAGGTCGCCCTTCAGGTCACCCAGCTCCACCAGCTCCGGCAGTTCGCCGCGCAGGGCCGCCTTGACCTCGCCGCCGTCCTCGCGCATCGGCGGCGGCACGTACTGCATGCCGAGCGCGGCGTAGATGTCCTCCTCCGAGGCGGCGGCGATCACCCGCTCGCCCTCGAACAGCCCGTACTCCGACAGCTTCCAGCCCTTCTTCACCGCCATCTCCCGGATGGCGACGTTGTGCTCCTTGGAGCCCGTGAAGTACTGCATCGCCGCGCCCCACGACTCGGCGGGCACCACCCGCAGGTCGACCTGGATGCCGGACGTCGTGCGGATCGAGGTCTTCTTGTCGCCCGCCGCGATGATCTCGGCGACGTAGGGCTGGGCGCGGAAGGCGGTCATGATGGACTCGGGCGCGACCGCCAGGATGTCGATGTCGCCGATGGTGTCCTTCATCCGCCGCAGCGAGCCCGCGTACGCGATGCGCTCGGCCTCCAGCGAGGCCATCACCTGCTCCGCCAGCGACATGGCGACCCCGACGTGGACGCGGCGGCCGGACTGCTCGAGCTGCTCGATGCCCTTGAGCAGGTTTGCCAGCGTCTTGGGGCCGAGGCCCTTGACGCCGTCGAGGCGGCCGGAGGTGATCGCCTCGCGCAGGGCCACCGTGGAGTCGATGCCGTAGTCCTCGAACAGCATGATCGCCGTCTTGGGCCCCAGCGTCGGCACCCGCGTCAGCGCGCGCACGCCGTCGGGCACCCGGCCGCGCAGGTCGTCGAGCTGCCGGAAGCTCCCGCGCTGCAGGAACTCCTCCATCTTCTTGGCGATCGCCTCGCCCACCCCGGGGACGCTGCGCACGTCGACCACCGAGATGTCCTCGGGGAACCCCGCGATGGCCTTGGCCGCCTTCTGGTAGCTCCGCACCCGGAAGGCGTCGCCGCCGCAGAGCGCGAACAGCTCCGCGTACTCCTGCAGCGCCGACGCCGCCTCCTCATTTGCCCGCATGGCACAACCCTAAAGGTCGGCCCCGACAATCCAGGACCGTCAGAAGCGCACCTCACGGGGGCGGTACGGCTCACCGAGGTGGGCCAGCTCCGCCTCCGAGAGCGACACCGACGCGGCCGCCACCGCGTCGTCCACGTGCCGGTCCTTCGTGGCCCCCACGATGGGCGCGGTCACGGCCGGCTGGTGGAGCAGCCAGGCCAGCGCCACCTGGGCGGCCGGCAGGCCGCGCTCGCCGGCCACGTGCGCAACCCGGTCGAGGATCGTCTTGTCGTTCTCCGGGTCGTACAGGAAGTCGATGCGCCCGTCCGACCCGGTCCGCGCGGTCGTCGCGGACGAGCCGGCCCTGGCCAGCACGCCGCGCGCCAGCGGGCTCCACGGGATCACGCCCACGCCCTGGTCGGCGCAGAGCGGCAGCATCTCCCGCTCCTCCTCCCGGTAGAGGAGGTTGTAGTGGTTCTGCATCGAGACGAACTTCGTCCAGCCGTTCTTCTCCGCCACGTGCTGCGCCTTGGAGAACTGCCAGGCCCACATGCTCGACGCGCCGATGTAGCGGGCCTTGCCCGCCTTGACCACGTCGTGCAGCGCCTCCATGGTCTCCTCGATGGGCGTCTCGTCGTCCCACCGGTGGATCTGGTACAGGTCCACGTAGTCGGTGCCGAGCCGATCGAGCGAGGCGTCAATGGCCGCGTGGATGTGCTTGCGCGACAGGCCCCGGTCGTTGACGCCCTTGCCCATGGGGAAGTAGACCTTGGTGGCCAGCACGTAATCCTCGCGACGGCGGAAGATCGCGCGCAGCGCCTCGCCGGTCACGGTCTCGCTCGCGCCCTGGCTGTAGACGTCCGCCGTGTCGAAAAAGGTCACGCCCGCGTCGGCTGCCCTGCGGATGATCGGCTCGGCCTCGTCGCGCGCCAGCGCCCACTCCTGCCTGGCGGGGTCGCCGTAGCTCATCATGCCCAGGCAGATCCTCGAAACTTTCAAGCCGGTGTTGCCAAGTCGGGTGTAATCCATGGGCCCACCATAGGGGCGGCATTGCGGTGGTCTGCGGGCAGGCTGGACGGTGACGAGGGGCAGGAGCCGGATTGGTCTGGTTAACCGGCGGTCCGACGGGAAGTCATGGGTGGCCAAAAGCGGAAATGACCTTTACAGGGCGGGCCCGATCGGGTCGATTAGGGAGAAGCGAGACAACGGCGGGCGGGCTCTCGCGACACGGCCGCATCCGGCGCCCAACCGCATACCGGGGGTGAGGTGGAAGCCACACACCGTGCGCTCCTGTCGTGGGCACGTTCCAAACTGAAGAACCCCGGCTGGCTGGGCGGCCTCGGGCTGGCGGCGGGGATGGTCGGCGTGACGGTGCCGGTCCAGCTCGGTCTGGTGCGGTCGGGGATGGGGATCGCGGGCGGGGTGACGCTGTTCGTCCTGCTGACGCTGCACGTCAGGTTCATCATGGAGACCCCGGTACGGCGGGCGGGCTCGTGGTGGATCGTGGCCGTGCAGGCGTGGCTGACGTACCTGCCGCTGACGGTGTTCGGCGCGGCGTGGACCCCGGTGTGCGCCCTGCTGTCGGGCGCGCTGCTGGTGACGGCGGCCCGGATCCGCTCGATCGTGCTGGTGGCGCTGGCCCTGGCCTGCGGTCCGGTGATCCTGGCCGCGCCGGAGCGGGCGATGATCGATCCCGCCTGGGCGCTCGCCGGCCCGGTGCTCGGCCTGGTCGAGTACGCGCTGGTGACGCTGGGCAGGCAGGTCACGCGGCTGACGAAGGCGCGTACCGAGGTCATGCGCAAGGCCGTCGCCCTGGAGCGCCGCCGCTTCACCCGTGACCTGCACGACCTGGTCGGCCACCGGCTCACCGTCCTGGTGCTGAAGGCGCAGCTCCTGGAGCGGCTCGTGGCCGAGGGCGACCGGCGGGCGCGGGACGAGTCGTCCGAGACGCTGGAGCTGCTGCGCAGCCTGTCCGCCGACGTCCGGGCCGTCGCCCACGGCCTGCGCAGCTCCTCCCTGGCGGCGGAGCTCGGCTCGGCGCGCTCGCTCCTGGAGTCGGTACGGGTCCGCTGCCAGATCAAGATGTCCTGCCCCGATCTCCCGGGCGATGTGGAGGAGGCGCTCACACACGCCCTGCGTGAAGGTGTGACGAACGTCCTCAGACATGCCGAGGCCCGGCAGTGCTCGATCCAGCTCCTCGAACGCGACCAGCTCGTCCGCCTGACGATCAGGAACGACGGCGTGCGCCCGCCGCGCCGCCCGGAAGACGCGGGACAGGGCCTGCTCAACCTGGCCGAACGCGTCTCCGGCCTCGGCGGCTGGCTCGAGGCCACCTCCTCCCGGACCGGGCAGTTCACCTTCAGTGCGTACGTTCCACGAAAGAAATAGCCAATTGTGAAAAACACACAAATGCAATTTCAATAACCATATTTTGGTGTTGTTGCGTGTAACTAGACCGAATCGCCTCCCCGGCGGCAATCTCTAAGGGACAACGCCTTGGAGGTCGGCGCCAGATGGACAAGTACGAGCTGTACTGCCTGGTGGATCCGCGTTTTTACGACTCGCTCGAACACAGCACGGCCGAAGACGCCGACTTTCCCATCCTGCGTGAACCCCTGCCCGACGGTTGGTCCACCGCCCTGACCGACACGTGGTGCTATTACGCCCCCGACAACGAGCCGCCCCTGCCCGCCCAAGGCTGGAAGATCCACGTGTCCGCCCGCGTGGAGGACGCCGAGCAGGCCATCGCCGCCGTGTGGGACTACTGCCTGCAGCGCCGGATCGCGTTCAAGTTCCTGCGCGGCACCCCCGTCCTGATCATGGTCAACTCCAAGGCCGCCTCCCGGGCGTCCAGCGGCAAGCTGATCACCGTCTACCCGAGGGACGAGGGCCAGCTGGAGCTCGTCCTGAAGGAGCTCGACGAGCTGCTGCGCGGCGTCGAGGGCCCGTACATCCTCAGCGACCTGCGCTACGGCGCCGGCCCGCTGTTCGTCAGGTACGGCGGGTTCGCCGAGCGGCACTGCCTGTCCGGCTCCGGCGAGCGCGTGCTGGCCGTCGAGGACGGCGACGGGCGGCTGGTCCCCGACGTGCGCGGCGCGACGTTCTCGGTGCCGCCGTGGACGACGCTGCCCGGGTTCCTGGAGCCGCATCTGGCCGCGCGCAACGCCGTGACGACGACCGGGCTGCCGTACCGGGTCGAGAGCGTGCTGCACTTCTCCAACGGCGGCGGCGTCTACCTCGCGCGGGACACGCGTACGGAGGAGCGGGTCGTGCTCAAGGAGGCCAGGCCGCACGCCGGGCTCGACGCGGCCGGACGCGACGCCCTCACCCGGCTCCGCCACGAACGCGACATCCTCCGGCGCCTGGACGGCCTGCCCGCCGTGCCCGCGCTGCTCGGCTACTTCGCCCTGGGCGAGCACGAGTTCCTCGTGCAGGAGTTCGTGGACGGGACGCCGCTGCAGCGGCGGCTCGTGCAGCGCTACCCGCTGACCCGCGCCGACCGCACCGAGCCGGACCTGGCCGACTACACGACATGGGCGGTCGAGACGCTGGAGAGCGTGGAGCGGGCCGTCGAGTCGCTGCACGAGCGCGGGGTCGTCTTCGGCGACCTGCACCCGGACAACATCCTGCTGACCGCCGAGGGCCGGGTGGCGCTGATCGACTACGAGGTCGCCACCCTCGTCGCGGACGGGGCCCGCGCCGCGCTGGCCCACCCCGCCTTCATCGCGCCCCCCGACCGCCAGGGCGTGGACGTGGACCGCTACGCGCTGGCCTGCCTGCGGCTCGGCCTGTTCGCGCCGCAGTGCACGATCATGCTGCCGCTGCACCGGGGGAAGGCGGTCCAGCTGGGGGAGATCGTCAAGGAGACGTTCCCCGTGCCGGAGACGACGGTGGACGCCGCCGTCGCGGCCATCGGCGGGGACGGCGAGCCCGTGATCATGCCGGATACCTGGCCCGAGCTGCGGGACGCGATGTGCCGGGCCATCGTGGCCGGCGCCACGCCCGCGCGCGACGACCGGCTCTTCCCCGGCGACGTGGCCCAGTTCCGGCCGGGCGGCGGGCTCAACCTGGCCTACGGCGCGGCCGGCGTGCTCTTCGCGCTCCACCGGGCCGGCCTCGGGCCGTTCCCCGAGTACGAGCGCTGGTTACGCGACCGGGCGCTGCGCCCCGTCCAGGGCTCCGGGCTCGGCCTGTACGACGGGCTGCACGGCATCGCGTACGTCCTGGGCCTGCTCGGACACCACGAGCACGCGCACGAGCTGGTCGACGTCTGCCTGCGCGAGAAATGGGAGCGGATGGAGTCGGCGCTGTTCTCCGGCCTGTCCGGCATCGGGCTGAACCTCCTCAATTTCGGCCGCGCCGACCTCGCCCTGCGCGCCGTGGACATCTGCGCCGAGCGGCTCGCCGAACCCGTCCCCGAGCTCAGCGGCGGCCCCCATCCGAGGGCCGGGCTCATGTACGGCTCGTCGGGGCCCGCGCTGCTGTTCCTGCACGCGTACGAGCACACCGGCGACCGGGCCCTGCTCGACCTGGCGGCGACCGCGCTCCGGCAGGACCTGCGGCGCTGCCGGCACGCCGCGGACGGCTCGCTCCAGGTGAACCAGGGCTGGCGGGTGCTGCCGTACCTGGACGAGGGGTCGGCCGGCATCGCCCTCGTGCTGGAGCGCTACCTCGCGCACCACCATGACGAGGAGCTCGCGACGGCGCTGGCCGAGCTGCGGCTGGCCGGGCACGCCGGCTTCTTCGTCCAGTCGGGGCTGTTCACCGGCCGGGCGGGCATGCTCGCGGCCCGCGCGGGCGACCCGCGGGAGCACATCAAGGGCTTGAGATGGCACGCGCTGCCGTACGGCGGGGGACTGGCGTTCCCCGGCGACCAGCTGCTGCGCCTCTCCATGGATTTCGCGACCGGAACGGCGGGCGTGCTCTTCGCCCTCGGCACGGCCCTGGGCGACCAGCCTGGCCACCTGCCGTTCCTGGCGGCCGCTCCCGGGCGGCCCGCCCCCTACGAGTCACGGAAGGAGGTGTAACGGATGGTACTTCTCGACCTGCAGGGTCTCGAGGCGCCCGCGGCCAGCGATGTCGCCAGTGGTGGCAGCACGCTGACGGTTCTCTCGTGTCACTCGGGCAAGCCCAGCAACCTCAGCGTTGCGGTTTGCCACTGATCGCTATATCAGTCCCCGCGCCGTGTCACACGGCGCGGGGACGCCGACTTCAAGGAGGCATCGGGTGCTAGCGGGTGACCGAGCGGGTGACCGGCTGGTGATCGGGACGGTACGGCGTAGCGGCCCCTGGCCCGCCGTCCTGGCCGTCACGGCGCTCGTGGGCGCGGCCGGTGAGCTGGCGGTCCCGTACCTCGTCGGGCGCACCGTGGACGCCTTAGTCCTGCGCCGGCCGGACGGCTCGTCCTGGCTGGCGCTCTCCGCTTGTGCCGTCGCCGCCGTCGTGCTCTGCGAGAGCCTCGGCGTCTGGGCCCGCGGCGCCTGCGGCGCGTTCGCCGCGGCCAGGCTGCGGCTGGGCGTCCTGCGCCACGTGCTCGGCGCCGGGCCGGCGGCCACCCGGCGTTTCCCGGAAGGCGAGCTGGTCACCCGGGCCGGACTGAACGCCGAGGAGGCGGGCCGGGCCCCCGAGACGGTGACCGGCGCGCTCGCGCTGCTCGTGCCCACGGCAGGCGCGCTCGTCGCGCTCACGCTCATCGCGCCCGTCCTGACGCTGACGCTCGGGGTGGGTATCGTCGTCATCCTGCTCGTGCTGCGCGCCTTCCTCCGCGCGACGACGGTGATCTCGGGCGGGTACCAGGAGGTGCAGGGGGAGATCGCCGCCCGGCTCGTGGACGCCATGGAGGGGGCGCGCACGATCGCCGCGGCGGGGACCGCCGCCCAGGAGGCGCGGCGCGTCCTGGAGCCGCTGCCCCGGCTGCGGGCCCACGGCATGTCGCTGTGGCGGGCCAACGCCGGGGCCGCGGTCCAGTCGGGGCTCGTGGTGCCGCTGCTGGAGGTGGCGGTGCTGATCGTCGGGGGGTTCATGCTCGCCTCCGGTCGGCTCACGGTCGGGGAGCTGTACGCCGCCGCCCGCTACGCCGTGCTCGGGGCGTCCCTGAGCACCTCCCTGGGCTACGTCGGCGGGCTGGCCCGGGCCCGGGCGGCCGCCGGACGGGTGGCCGAGATCTTCGAACTCGCCCCCGTCGCGCACGGCACGCGGACACTCCCGCCCGGTCGGGGCACGGTCGAGTTCCGCGACGTGGCGGTGGACGGCCTGACCGTCGGCGACCTCACGCTGCCCGGGGGCTCGGTGACCGCCGTCGTCGGACGGTCCGGCGCGGGCAAGTCCCTGCTGGCCGCCCTGGCAGGCCGCCTGACCGACCCGGAGCGGGGCACGGTCCTGCTCGACGGGGTCCCGCTGCGGGAGCTGTCGCGGGAGGAGCTGCGCAGGGCCATCGGGTACGCCTTCGAACGCCCGGTCCTGGTGGGCGAGACCGTGGCGGAGGCCATCACGGCGGCCGCCGGGCCTCCTGCCGTCGAGGCGGCGAAGGCGGCGTGCGCGGACGCGTTCGTCCGGCGGCTGCCGCTCGGCTACGGCACACCCCTGCGCGAGGCCCCGATGTCTGGTGGCGAGCGGCAGCGGATCGGCCTGGCCAGGGCGTTCGCGCAGGGGGAGCGGCTGCTGGTTCTCGACGACGCCACCTCCAGCCTCGACACCGTGACGGAGCGCGAGGTCGGCCGGGCGCTCACCACCGATCGGCGGGGCCGTACCCGGCTGATCGCGGCCCACCGGCTCGCCACGGCCGCCCGCGCCGACCAGGTCGTCTGGCTGGAGGGCGGGAGGGTGCGCGCCCGGGGGCCGCACGACGTGCTGTGGCGGGACCCGGCCTACCGGGCCGTCTTCCAGGGAGCGACACCATGAAGGCGCTCGTCCGACGGCGGCAGGCGGCGCGGGGTGTGTTCTGGCGGGCCTTGGGGCGGGAGCCGCGGCGGCTGGCCGCGATCGGGTTCTGGTCCGTGCTCGAGGCGGCGCCCGCGTTCCTCATCGGGCACGCCGTCGCCCGCGCCATCGAGGACGGGTTCGCCAGGGCCGAACCCGCGACCGGGCTGGCGTGGCTGGCCGCGCTCGGCGTCGCGTGGCTGGTCGGGGCGGTGGCCGCGCGGCAGGTCGTGCTGGGGGTCGCGGCGGTGGCGGAGCCGTTCAGGGACGACCTCCTGACGCACGTCGTCGAGGGGACCCTGAACCGGGGCGCGAGCCGCGACAGCGCCGCGGTGGCCAGGGCGACGCTCCAGGTCGAGCTGGCCAGGGACGCCTTCGCGGCCGTGGTCACGACCGTCAGAGGGTTCGTGTTCACGGTGGCCGGCGTGGTGCTGGGCCTGGCGACGCTGGCCCCGCAGGCGCTCGCGCTCGTGCTGCCGCCGTTCGCGATCGGGCTCGGGCTGTTCCTGGCCTCGTTGCCCGCCCTCGCACGCAGGCAGCGGGCGTTCCTGCTGGCCGACGAACGGCTGGCCGACGAGATGACGGCCACGGCGGGTGGCCTGCGCGACATCGAGGCGTGCGGCCTGCGCGAACCCGTGGCCGCGCGGCTGGATCGCCAGGTCCGCGCGCAGGCCGCCGCCGCCCGCGCGCTCGCCCGGGTGACCGCCGCCCGCACCGCGGCCCTGGCCGTGGGCGGCTGGCTGCCGGTCGTTCTCGTGCTGGCCGGCACCCCACGGCTGCTGGACGGCGGCCTCGGCCCCGGCGTGATCGCCGGCACGCTCGCGTACGTCACGCAGTCCCTGGCCCCCGCGCTCGGCGGCCTCGTGCAGGGCCTCGGCGTCAGCGGCATCCGGCTGGCCGCCACGCTCGGCCGCATCGCCGCGTCCACCCCGTCCATCGGGCCGTCCATCGGGCCGTCCATCGGGCCGCCCCGGCCCCGGATCCGCCCCAGCGCCTGCGACGTGCGGCTCTCCGCCGTCACCTTCGCGTACGGCCCGCACTCGGCCCCCGTCGTCGACCGCCTGGACCTCACCATCCCCGAGGGTGACCACCTCGCGGTCGTGGGGCCCAGCGGCGCCGGCAAGTCCACGCTCGCGGCCCTGGTCAGCGGCATGCTCCAGCCCGATACGGGCGAGGCGCTGGTCGGCGGCGTCCCCGCCGACCGGCTCGACCCCGCCGCCCGCGTGCTGATCCCCCAGGAGGCGTACGTCTTCCGCGGCACCCTCATGGAGAACCTCATCGCCCTCGGCACGCAGGACGTCCCCGATCTCGCCGGGAAGCTGGACGAGTCCGTCACGGCCGTCGGCGCCCGCGAGCTGGTGGACGAGCTGGGCGGCTACGAGGCCCGCCTCGACCCGGCGGCGCTGTCGGCCGGGCAGCGCCAGCTCATCGCGCTCGTGCGCGCCTACCTCACCCCCGCCCCCCTGGTCATCCTCGACGAGGCCACCTGCCACCTCGACCCCGCCGCCGAAGCACGTGCGGAGACCGCGTTCGCGCGGCGCGGCGGCACGCTCGTCGTCGTCGCGCACCGCCTCACGTCCGCGCTGCGCGCCCGCCGCATCCTCCTCATGGACGGAACCCGGGTGACCATCGGCACCCACGACGAACTGATCAGGACCTCTCCGCTCTACGCCGACCTGGCCGGCCACTGGCACCCGGAGCCCGTGTCATGAAATTTCTGGACAAGTATCCGCGCGCCGAGCGCCTCCCCGGCAGCTCGACACCTGGCGAGATAGACGACCCGTACCGCGGGCTCGAAGACCCCGACGACCCCGCCACCAAGACCTGGCTGGCCGAGCAGGACCGGCTCTGGCACGACAGCGCCGCCCGGCTGCCCCAGCGCGAGCGCTTCCTCGCCCGGCTCACCGAGCTCAGGGAGACGGGCCTGGTCACCCCGCCGCTCTGGCGCGGCGACCGGAGCTTCCACCTGCGCCAGACCACCTCCCAGGAACACCCGGTCCTCCACTGCGGCGACCGCGTCGTCCTCGACCCCATGGACCTCGACCCCACGGGCCTCACGACCCTGGACGACTGGCAGCCCGACCTGGAAGGGCGCCTGCTGGCGTACCAGATCTCGCGCCGGGGCGACGAGAAGGCGGACCTGTACGTCAGGGACGTCGACACCGGGGCCGTCGTGGACGGGCCCATCGGCGGCTGCCGCTACTCCGCGGTCGCCTGGCTGCCGGGCGGCGCGGCCTTCTACTACGTGCGCTTCCACGAGGGCGTCTACCTGCACACGATCGGCGACGCGGCGGACGTCCCCGTCTTCACGCGAGGGCCGGTCCGGTACGGCGTGCAGATCAGCGCCGACGGCCGCTGGCTGACGATCTCGGCCGGCGGCTCGCTCTGGCTCGCCGAGCCGGGCGGCCGGGGTGAGCCCTGCCCCGTACCGGACGCTCTGGCCGCCGCGGTGGCCTGCGACGGCCGCCTCTACCTGGTCACCGACCGGGACGCGCCGCGGCGCAGGCTCTGCGTGGCCGATCCGGCGGAGCCCGGTGCGTGGCGGGAGCTGATCCCCGAGGACCCGGAGGCGGTGCTGGGCGCGTTCACCGTGCTCGACGGCGACCGGCTGCTCGTCGCCCGGACCCGCCACGCCGTGGGGGAGATCGCCGTCCACCACGCCCGCACGGGCGAGCGGCTGGGCTCCGTGCCGCTGCCCGGCAGCGGCACGATCGCCTCGCTGACCTCGCGCCCCGGCGGCGGCTCCGAGGCGTGGTTCGCCTACACCGACGCCGTCACGCCCCCCGAGGTCTGGCGCCACGACGTCCGCACCGGCGAGACCACCCTCTGGTCGGCCCCGCCGGGCCGCGTGAGCCGGCCCGCCGTGCGCAGCCACCACATCGAGTACGCCTCGGCCGACGGCACCCGCGTCCGCATGGTCGTGGTGGCGGGCCCGTCGGCGGGCGGCCCCCGTCCCACGATCCTCACCGGGTACGGCGGCTTCGGCATCCCCCTGCGGCCCGGCTACGCCGCCGACTCCCTGGCCTGGGTCGAGGCGGGCGGCGTGCTGGCCGTCGCCAACCTCAGAGGCGGCGGCGAGGAGGGCGAGGAGTGGCACCGGGACGGCATGCTGGAGCGCAAGCAGAACGTCTTCGACGACTTCGCGGCCGCCGCCGGCAAGCTCATCGCCGACGGCTGGACGACCCCCGGGCAGCTCGGCATCTGGGGCGAGTCGAACGGCGGCCTCCTCGTCGGCGCGGCCCTCACCCAGCGGCCCGGCCTGTTCGCGGCGGCGGTGTGCTCGGCGGGCCTGCTCGACATGGCCCGCTACCACCTCGGCGGCCTCGGCCCCTCCTGGACCGGCGAGTACGGCGACCCCGACGACCCCGAACAGCTCGGCTGGCTGCTCGCCTACTCCCCCTACCACCACGTCAGAAAAGGGATGGACTACCCGGCGACGCTGTTCACGGTCTCGGCGGGCGACACACGGGTCGATCCGATGCACGCGCGCAAGATGTGCGCCGCCCTGCAGTGGGCGGCCGGCGGGGACCGGCCGATCCTTCTCCGGCACGAGCCGGACGTGGGCCACGGCGCGCGGGCGGCCAGCAGGTCGGTCGCGCTGGCGGCGGACGCCCTCGCCTTCCTGGCCGCGCACACGGGTCTGGAGGTGATCGGCCTAGATCCAGCCTGACTCCCTGGCGATGCGGATGGCGTCGATCCTGCTGCGGGCACCCAGCTTGGCCGTCGTCTTGGACAGGTAGTTGCGTACCGTGCCCTCCGACAGGAACAGCGACGCCGCGATCTCCCCGATCGACGCCCCGTCCGCCGCGGCCCCGATCACGTCCAGCTCGCGCGGCGTCAGCGGCGCCTCGGGCGGCCGCATGGCCGCGATGGCCAGCTCCGAGTCGATGACCCGCTCTCCCTCGGCCACCCGGCGGATCCCGTCCGCCAGCCGGTCGGGCGGGGCGTCCTTGGCCATGAAGCCCCGTACGTGCACGTCGAGCGCCTGTTTGAGCAGGCCCGGCGTGCCCACGCCGGTCAGGATGAGCACCCCGCACTCGGGCAGCTTCGCGTGCAGCTCGCCGGCGGCGGTGAGCCCGTCCTTGCCGGGTAACGCGATGTCGATGACGGCGACGTCGGGCCGGGTGGCCCTGGCCGCGGCCAGGATGCGATCTCCCCTGGAGACCTCGGCCACGACCTCGATGTCTTCCTCATAAGCCAGCAGCGCCACGATCGCCCCGCGTACCAGGTTCATGTCCTCAGCGAGCAACGTTCGAATCACCATGCGTCCTTGCGTCGGCCGGCTTGCAACGTCTGCGGGCTTCCCAATCCTGACTTATTGACCCGGATGTGAAAAGTCCTGCCAAATAACCGTCAGGCCAAACATGCGCTTTTGTGGAATGGTCATGGACATGGAACCACGCGTACGCCCCCTCCCGCCCGAAGAATGGGACGATTTCACGAAGGCGAACCCGCAGAACGTGTTCACCACGCTGGCCCGCCACCCCGCGCTCTACAAGGAGTGGCTCGGTTTCGGCGGCGCGCTGCTCGACGGCACGCTGCCCGCCCGCGACCGGGAGCTGGCCATCCTGCGCACCGCCTACCACACCGGCAGCGCCTACGTGTGGGCCCACCACGCGCGCCTGGGCAGCGCGGCCGGGCTCACCGACCTGGAGATCGCCTCGGTGAGCCACCCGGACGCCCTCTGGCCGGTCGAGGACCAGCTCATCCTCCAGGTCGCCGACGACCTCCACTCCATCGGCGACCTGTCCGACGCCACCTGGACGGCGCTCTGCGACCGCTACGACGAGCCGGGCCGGATCGAGCTGGTCGTGCTGGTGGCCCACTACACCATGCTGGCGCTCGTGCTCAGGACGCTCAGAGTGGAGCTCGAGGAGTGATCATCGTGACGCCCGGCACCGAGCCGATCGAGGCCAGCGCCTTGCCGGCGTCGGCCAGCCCGATCGTGCGGGTGACGAGCTGGTCGGGATGGAGGATCCCGGCCCTGATCATCTCCAGCATCGGCGGGTACGCGTGCGCGGCCATGCCGTGGCTGCCCAGCAGCCGCAGCTCATGGCCGATCACGCGGCCCATCGGCACCGGCGTCGGCCCTCCCGGCAGCAGCCCCACCTGAACGTGGCGGCCCTTGCGGCGCAGGCTCTCGATGGAGGCGGCGCAGGTCTGCGGGCTGCCCAGTGCGTCGATCGACACGTGGGCGCCGCCCCTGGTCAGCTCCCTGACCTGGGCCGCCACGTCCCCGGCCGAGCCGTTGACGAAGTGCGTGGCGCCCGCCCGCTCCGCCAGGTGCAACGCGTCGGTGCTGATGTCCACGGCCACCACGCGGGCCCCGGCCGCCGTCGCGATCATCACGGCCGACAGGCCCACGCCGCCGCACCCGTGCACCGCGACCCACTCGCCCGGCCGCACCTCGCCGACCTGCGCCACGGCGCGGAAGGCGGTGGCGAAGCGGCAGCCGAGCCCGGCCGCCGTGGCGTAGTCCATGTCCTCGGGGATCGCGATCAGGTTGACGTCCGCGTGGTCGATGGCCACGTACTCGGCGAACGAGCCCCAGTGGGTGAAGCCGGGCTGCGTCTGCCGCTCGCACACCTGCTGGTCGCCGGTGGCGCAGGACGGGCACGAGCCGCAGGCGCAGATGAACGGGACCGTCACCCGCGCCCCCGGCAGCCAGCCGCGCACGTCGGAGCCGACCGCCTCGACGACGCCCGCCAGCTCGTGGCCCGGCACGTGGGGCAGGATCTTGATGTCGGGGTCGTGCCCCTGCCAGCCGTGCCAGTCGGACCGGCACAGCCCCGTCGCCTCGGCCCTGATCACCGCTCCGTGCGGGGCGGGGGACGGGTCGGGCAGCTCGCGCACGTCGAGCTCACCACCGAAGATGTCAAATGCAACGGCTCGCATCTCATGAGCTTAGGGTCAGTTGCCGCAGGTCGCGCAAGGCCTGGTGGGAGGGCGAACCGGGTTCGGTGGTGTAGAGGACGAGGCGGAGGTCGTCGCGGTCGGGCACGGGCATGACCTGGCAGATCGCGTCGATGGTGCCGACCAGCGGATGCGTGACCTGTTTGCGCTGCTCCCTGCGGATCTCGACCTCGTACCTGGCCCACAGCTCGGCGAAGTGCGGGCTGAGCGCGAGCATCTCGGCCACCAGCGCCTGGATCTTGCGGTCGTCGGGGTAGCGGCCCGCGGCGGCGCGCAGGTCGGCGACGGAGGAGCGGGCGAAGCGGCCCTTCTCCTCGTCGCTGAGGTACTCGGCGATGTGGGGGGACATGAAGACCCAGCGGATGACGTTGCGGTCGTCCGGGCTCACGGTGTCGAGGTCGCCCATGAGCACGTTGGCCAGGGGGTTCCAGGCGCGGATGTCGTACCTGGCGTCCAGCACGTACGCGGGGACCTCCTCCATGAACCCGATCAGGTGCAGCAGGCTCTCGGGCACGTCCTCCCTGATCCGGGGCGTCTCCACCGCGTGTCCGGCCAGGTGGAGCAGGTGGGCGCGCTCGTCCCGGCCCAGCATGAGCGCCCGGGCCAGCGCGTTGAGCACCTGCCTGGACGGGTGCGGGCCCCGGCCCTGCTCCAGCCGGATGTAGTAGTCGATCGACATGCCGGCGAGCTGCGCGACCTCCTGCCTGCGCAGGCCCGGCGTGCGGCGCCGCTCGCCGCCCGGCAGGCCCACCTCGGCGGGGGTGACACGGGCGCGCCTGACGCGCAGGAAGTCGGCGAGTTCGTCGCGGTTCATGCCTCCATCCTCAGTGATGTCCGGCCGTGCGTGGGTGGTACCGGTGATACCAGCCTCTCCAGACCTCTCCCGGACCCGCTGTGACCTGGGCGAACGTGGACGCATGACGAAGATTGCCCTCATCACGGGCGCCAACAAGGGAATCGGCTACGAGATCGCGCGGCTGCTGGCCGAGCAGGGTGTCACCACGATCGTGGGGGCGCGTGACGAGGAGCGCGGGCGGGCCGCCGCGGAGCGGCTGGGGCAGCCGTACGTGCGGCTCGACGTGACCGACGAGGCGAGCGTGGCCGCGGCCGCGAAGTGGGTCGAGCAGGAGTACGGCCGGCTGGACATCCTGGTCAACAACGCCGGGATCACCGGCGGCTTCATGGACCCGCGCCCCAGCGCCACCCCCGCCGGGGTGCTCAGGGAGGTCTACGAGACGAACGTGTTCGGCGTGGTGACGGTCACCAACGCGATGCTGCCGCTGCTGCGGGAGTCGGAGGCCGGCCGGATCGTGAACATGACGTCCGAGCTGGGCTCGTTGACCATGGCGATGGACCGGGAGAGCCCCTTCTGGGACATCAACATCATGCCCTACAACTCCTCCAAGACCGCGCTCAACATGGTCACCGTCAGCTATGCCAAGGAGCTGATCGACACCCCGATCAAGGTGAACGCGGCCAACCCCGGCTACTGCGCCACCGACCTCAACGGGCACAGCGGGTTCCAGACCGCCGAGCAGGGCGCGGCCATCGCCGTGCGGCTCGCGACCCTCGACACCGACGGCCCCACCGGGGCGTTCCTGGAGGACAGGGGATCTATCCATTGGTGAGGTGTCAACCCTGGTGAATAGGACAGAAGGGGGTGATGGGACGAGATCTAGATAAGGAGCGCTTCTCCGAGGCGGAGTACGCCGCCTTCGGGGAGCGGATCCGGGAGCAGCTCGGTGTCCTGCGCGAGCTGCTCGCCACCCCCGGCTTCGGCCAGGGCCCGGCGACGGTCGGGGCCGAGCTGGAGCTCTTCCTGATCGACGAGCGGGGCCGGCCGCTGCCCCGCAACAGCCAGGTGCTCGAAGCCCTCGACGACCCCCGCGTGGTGCTGGAGCTGGGGCGCTACAACATCGAGGTGAACCTGACCCCGACGCCGCTGGCCGGCCGGCCCTTCGAGCGGCTGAGCGGCGAGGTGCAGGAGACGATCCTGAAGGTGGACGGGGCGGTGGACGGCGGGGGCGCGCTGCCCATCGGCATCCTGCCCACGCTCGACGCCGAGGACTTCACGGTCGGCGCGATGAGCGACCAGAACCGCTACCGGGCCATGAGCAGGGGCATCAGGCGGCTGCGGCTGGAGCCGTTCCTCGTCAAGATCGACGACCTGGAGCTGTCGGTGGAGGACGTGATCCTCGAGAGCGCCAACACCTCCTGGCAGGTGCACATCCGCACGCCGCCCGACCGCTTCGCCCGGCTGTTCAACGCCGCCCAGCTGGCCATCGGCCCGGTGCTGGCCGCCTGCGGGAATTCGCCGTTCTTCCTCGGCAGGCGACTGTGGGAGGAGACGCGCATTGCGCTGATGGAGGAGGCCGCCGACGACCGGGACGTGCAGCGGCGCGAGCGCAGGGACGGGCGGGTCACGTTCGGCTCCGACTGGGTGCGTGAGGGGGCGTATGAGCTGTTCGAGCGGTACGTGCGGGACTACGACCCCGTGGTGCCGGATCTGAGGGACGACGCGGAGCCGTACGAGGTGCCGGAGCTGCGGCTGCACCAGGGCACGATCTGGCAGTGGAACCGGCCCGTCTACGACCCGGCCGACGGTGGTCACCTGCGGATCGAGATGCGGGCGCTGCCGGCGGGCCCGTCGTGCGCGGACATGGCGGCCAACACCGCGTTCCTGCTCGGGCTCACGCTGTCGCAGGCGGAGCGTGACCTGACCGGCTTCCGGTTCGGGGAGGCGTACCAGAACTTCTACCGCGCCGCCATGCACGGGCTGGACGCCAAGCTCTCCTGGCCCGGCTCCGACGTCGACTTCGAGGCCGCCGACCTGGTGCTCCGCCTGCTGCCCGAGGCGCGGGAAGGGCTGCTCGCGGCGGGGGTGACGCCGTCGGACGCCGACGGCGCGCTGGACGTGATCGCGCAGCGCACCCGGCTGCGCCGCACGGGCGCGGCCTGGCAGCGGGAGGCTCTGGAACGTTTCCAGGGCGACAGGGAACGACTCGTACAGCGTTACCGTGAGCTGTCGCTGTCGGGACTTCCGGTGCATATGTGGCCCTGAAGGCAAACTTCTCTCGCACTCCGTCCGTCAGACTAGGTCAAGGGACGGCAAAGCGAGGAAGTTATGGCGGCAACGGGGATGGTACCCACGAACAAGGCACCTTTCGCCTTGCGCAGGGAAACGGGCGACCTGGCCGAAGGGGCGGCGAAGCTGGCGGGGGAGATCGGCGGCGCCGGTGTCGAGGCGGTGCTGGCGCAGGCGAACAGGATGGCGACCCGCAAGGGGGCATCGGGCGCGCTCGGGGCGATGAGCCCGAAACCGTCCGAGTGGTACGCGTTCGACGTCAAGGACCAGGACACGGTCGACTGGTACCCGCAGGGGCTGACCTGCTCGGACGAGTCGGGCTCCATCGGGGTGCCGGCGTTTCTGGCATCCTGGTATTTCAAGCCGGAGGTGGGTGAGCGGGGCATCAGGGTGTCCTTTCTCAGCCCCAAAACCCTGAAATATCAGCATGCGCTGCTGGTCGAGGCGAAGCCTGATGGCTCGTACGGGCCCATCAACATCCACGCGGGCGGCATCGCGTGCGACGGCGACCTGGTCTACATCGCCGACACCAAGCGGGGGCTGCGCGTCTTCGACCTGAAGCACGTGCTCGACCTGCGCACCGCCCAGAACGACCTGGGCGACCCCACGCGGGTCGGGCGGCAGGGCGGCAAGTTCCACGCCTTCGGCTACCGGTACGTGATGCCGCAGACCGACTTCTGGAAGGTCGCGAAGCCGGGGCCGCTCTTCTCGTTCGTCTCGATCGACCGCAGCGGCGGCACGCCGCGGCTGGTCACCGGCGAGTACCGCGAGAACGACCCGGGCGGCTGGGTGGGCCGCTGGCCCCTGGGCCTGGCCGGAGGCGAGCCCGAGGACGCCTTCGTGATGGGACAGCCCAAGATCCAGGGGGCCATCTCGTGGGGCGGCAAGTGGTACCTGAGCCAGGCGGCCGGCGCGAACGCCAACGGCAAGCTGCTCGTCCAGACCGACGGCAAGCTGGAGACGCGGGGATTCCCCATCGGGCCGGAGGACCTGACGGTGCAGGGCGGCAAGCTGTGGAGCGTCACCGAGTTCAGGAACCGCCGGATCATCTTCGGCGTGCCCCTCTAACGGTTTTCAGTCCTTGAGGTGCTCGTACAGCACCTCGCGGTAGTGGCGGTCGAAGTCGTCGTAGCGGGCGCGCAGCTCCGCGCCCGGCCAGCCGGTCGGCAGCAGCTCCCGCGGGAGCAGCGGGTCTGCCAGGAGGTGGCGCAGCACGGCGGCCGAGACCAGGAAGCCCTCGGCCAGGCCGCCGGCCCGGTCAAAGGCGCGGTCGAGGGCCCGCTCCAGCTTGCGGGCCTCGGCCGCCCAGCCGTCCAGGTCCCACAGCAGGGGAGTGGGGTCGTCGTGCGGGCGGCCGTCGATCAGCGTGCACTGCGCCGTGACGGCCTCCGGCCACGCGCGCACCAGGTTGGCGGGCCGCATCCAGGTGCCCTCGCGCAGCTCGGCCAGGCGCAGCGCGGTCATCGTGGCCCGGAACGCGGCCCGGTCGGCGGGCGCGCGCCGCTCCGCCGTGACCACGGCGACCTCCCACATGCCGTCCCACGGCCTGGTGTGCGGGTCGCGGCTCTCGTCCTGCCTGGCCTGGCGCTCGGCGAGCCGCTCCGACAGCGTGTAGAAGCGGCCGTCCTGGAGGAGGTCGCCGGCCGCGACCATGCGCGACAGCGCCACCCGTACGGTGCCCTCGGCGATGCCGAACAGCGCGCCGATGCGCACCAGCTGCCGGGCCGGCAGCCGGGGCGGGTGGCTGCCCAGCAGCGCGCTCAGCACGGCCGATCTGGCGCTCAGGGTGTTACGCTCTTCCATCGCGTGTCGAGTATATGTAACACTCGCGAGTATGGGGCGCTATCTCATCGAACCTTTCGACCGCAGCGACCGTTACGCCACCGAGCGCTACCAGGGCGCCGCCGGGCGCAACTGGTGGACCTGCGATCCCACGCTGCGCCTGCTCATGCGGCGCCACCTGGGCGAGGGCTTCGCCTGGGCGGAGCCGCGCCTGGACCGGCTGGGCGCGCTGATGGGCGGGCTCGTGGCCGAGTGCGCCGAGGAGACCGACCGCAACCCGCCGCGGCTGGAGAAGTACGACAAGTGGGGCAGGGACGTCAGCGAGGTCGTCATGCCGCCGTCGTTCCACGCGGCCCGGCGGGCGCTCATGGAGGACAACTTCACCTCTCCGTCCTTCGCCGCCGAGGCCCGGGCGCACGGGGCGAACCCGGCCGCGCTCGCCGCCGCCTGGACGTACCTGCTCGATCAGGCCGATATCGGGATGGGCTGCGCGCTCGGCACCGGAGGGGACATGGTGGTCTCCCTCGCCGAGAAGTACGCGCCCGAGGACGTACGCGATCGGGTGCGGGAGATCTTCGCCAACGGCTACTACTCCGGCGAGGCCGCTCAGATGTTCACCGAGCGGACGGGCGGCTCCGACCTGGCCGCGCTGGAGGCCACGGCGGAGCCCGCGGGCGACGCGTGGCTGCTGACGGGCTTCAAGTGGTTCGCCTCCAACGCCAACGGATCCGCGTTCGTGGTGCTGGCCAGGCGCCCCGACGGGAACGTGTCGCCGTTCCTCGTGCTGTGGGACCGGCGGGACGGAAGCCGCAACGGCGTGCGGATCCGGCGGCTCAAGGACAAGCTCGGCACCCGTTCGGTCGCCTCGGCGGAGGTCGAGTTCAGCGACGCGGAGGCCTTCCCTCTCTCGGGAGAGGGCTCCGGCTCCGGGCTCGGGACCATGATGAAGCTCACCAACGCCTCCAGGCTCGGCGTGGCCATGATGGGCGTCGGCGTGGCCAGGCGCGCGCTCGTGGAGTCGATCTGCTACGCCCGGTCCCGCGAGGCGTTCGGACGGCCGCTCATCGAGCAGCCGCTCATGCGCCGCAAGCTGAGCGAGCTGATCGTCGAGGTCGAGGCCGCCCAGGCGCTCGCCTTCGACGGCCTCGCCGGCCCCCGCCTGCGCATCGCCCCCGCCCTGATCAAGCTGCGCGCCGCCCGCCTCGGCGTGACGGCGGCGAGCGACGCGATCGAGGTGCACGGGGGCAACGGCTACATCGAGCAGTGGCCGGTGGCCCGCCTCCTGCGCGACGCCCAGGTCAACCCGATCTGGGAGGGCGGCGACAACATCCTCTGCCTCGACGTCCGGCGGGCCATGGTGAAGGAGCAGGCCCACCTGCCCTTCCTCGACCGCCTGCGCGACCTGGCCACCTCCGACCTGGTGCACGCCCGCATCGACGACCTCGCCAAGGCCGTCACGGCGTGGGCCGCGCTGGAGCCCTCGGCGGCGGAGGAGCGGCTGTATCCGCTGGCGCAGTTCATGGCCGATGTGTACGCCGCCGCCCTCCTGGAGGACCAGGCCGCCTGGGGGCTCGACGACGGCCGCAAGGCGCTGGTGGCCCGGCTCTACGCCGAGGCCCACCTCGTGGAGCACGGCCCGCTGCGCGGGATCGACCGCCCGGCGGAGGGCTCGGAGCTGTTCGACGAGCTCATCTCGGGGGCTGTCACGCTCTGACGACCGCTGGGGTGGGCTCGCTCACCCCAGCCGGCGATCACCACCAATTGGTGCAGCGAATGGAGAGCGGGTCGTGGCGGCCCACCTCAAGCACGCGGGTGCGCTGTGCGGCGCTGGTCTTGGTCTGCCCGCCGGAGGTCACCTCGAACGGGCCGCACTGGAGCCAGGTCCTGCCGCCGTCCCTGGTCCAGTCCATCCATACGCTGTCACCCCACAGGGTGTCCCCTCCCAGGTGAGCCCAACCGCGGGTGACACCACCGACCTGGCCGTAGTAGAGGGCGGCGGTCCGTCCGAAGATGCCGACCGGTGCCACCGGCGCCGGCGTGCCCCGCAAGGTGTCGGGAATGTCGCGGAAGCCGTTGGCGCCCCCCTCACAGTCCTGCGGCGACGCGGCGACGCGGCGGCGGGAGACGCCCCGGCGGCCACGACCTGAGCCGTGAGCGGCCCCGTGGCGAGTGCGAGGGCCAGCCCTCGACAGCGAATTCGGGTTCCCGGCTCTGTCGCGCCTGTGTCCCAGCAGGTTCCGGAGGCAACCCGTCACGAACGCAGAACGGTGATCCGGCGGCCGGAGGGCGTGGTCGCCTGCTCGAAAGCGCCTCGTTCCTTCCAGGGTGGGGCTTGTGGGCGCCGGTCGAAGACCACCAGTACGCCGGTGTCGAGGCTGAGCCGGTCCAGATACCGGTCGAGCTGCGCGAGGCCGTCGGGCAACGGGTCGTCCCCGCCTGCCCGCCAGACCTTCAGCTCCATCGCCTCCCGCTGCATCAGCCGCTCTCCTTCCGGGCCGGTGTAAGGCCAGCGGATCAGCACGTCCAGGCGCTTGGTGCCCGCGGCGTACTCCCGGTCGAGATAGCCTCCGCCGTTGACCAGCCGGTGCAGGAAGGCCATGAGGATGATCTGGCAGGCGGCCTCGTGGTAACCCTCCTGGCGGATGAGCACCTCGCCGTGCTCGCGCCAGAACACGACGAACTCCTTCAGCAGTCGGTCCAGGTCGAACCGGCCGTCCGGCAACACGAAGCTACGCGGATTGGCCATCACGTATTGCTCCGACGGGCCTCCCAGCACCCGCAGGATGACCTCCCGATAGATCGGGTTCGCCACTTCGAGTGGTGCTCTCTGCTTGATCAGGCCCAGATCGCGGACGTAGGACAGGTCGTCGTCGAAGGTGAGGTCGAGGTCGGGGAACGACCCGGCCACCACGGGCTCCATCACCCGCTTGACCCGGGGATCGTGCAACCGGGCCACCAGCGCGTCCAGATGAGTGGCACGCTTCCGAATCAACCGTTCCTTGGCCCCTTCCACCTGCCGGGCGGTGATGGCACTGGTCACCCCTGTCTCAAGGGTGATTTCAAAGGCGAGCGCGTTGACCAGCCACGGTTGTCCCTGCGTCAGCTCGAAGACCCGATCCACCGCGTCCTTGGTGAACTCCTGGCCGGTCGCCTGCGTGTGCTGGTCGTACAGCTCGGCGATCTGATCGGCGGTGAAGTCGCCCAGGCGTAGCGACTCGGTGATGATGTTGAAAGGGCTGGCCGGGTTCGACCCGTCAGAATCGCTGCCCGAGGCGACCTTGTAATCACGCACGTTGCGGACCCCGCACAGCACTACGGACGTGGGGAACGGACGACCCCCTGGCCGCGCGTTGTGACCGTCGCGGAGCTGGCTGAGGATGCTGATCATGCTGGTGCCCTGCAGGGCGTCGATCTCGTCGAAGAACAGCACCACCCGGCGCGGGCAGCGATGGCACCATTCGGTCAATGCCGCACTGAACTGGGTGCCTGGAGGCGACTGCGGCCAGGGATCCGGCGGCAGCAATTCGTTCGGCCATCCCGACCACTCGGCGGCTTCGCGGATGGACTTCAACAAAATCGACTCCGCGGCGGCGTAGTCGTCGCCGGCGGCCTTGGCACGCTCGCAGGAGAACATCAGGGCGGCGACATCGCCCTCGGCGGTGAGCTCGGACGCCAAGGTGCGCAGCGCGGTCGTCTTCCCGGATTGCCGGGGCGCGTGCAGCACGAAGTAGCGGTCCATGTCGATGAGCGTCCGTGCCTCCGGGAGCCGCTGCGCGGGAGGCACCATGTAGTGGTCCTGCGGGCCGCACGGGCCGGTGGTGTTGAAGTACTTCGCTCGGGGTGGCCGCATGGTCACATTCTGCCACCATCCGCTGGGCCCGTTGCGAGATTCCGGCTGGCGGGCTTCGAGGGTGCCAAGGTCGCTTTGATGGAACCTGTCCGTCTGGAGTCTCTCGGCCACCACTGACGGTGAGTTGCTGGCCGGGAACCCCGGCTTGGACGTACGCTCGGCCCGTTCCCCGAGGACTTCCCCGAGGAGGGCCGCATGACCGTACGCGTGGAGCGCGAGGGACCGGTCACCACCGTGGTGATCAGCAGGCCGGAGGCGCGTAACGCGGTCGATCGCAAGACGGCCGACGCGCTGGTGACCGCGTTCCGTGACTTCGAGGGCTCCGATGCCGCCGTGGCGGTGCTGTGGGGCGAGGGTGGCACGTTCTGCGCCGGCGCCGACCTCAAGGCGCTGGACAACCACGTCGGCGAGGACGGCGACGGGCCGATGGGCCCGACCAGGATGCGCCTGTCCAAGCCGGTCATCGCCGCCGTGGCCGGGCACGCCGTCGCGGGCGGGCTGGAGCTGGCCCTCTGGTGCGACCTGCGGGTGGCCGAGGAGGGAGCGGTCTTCGGAGTGTTCTGCCGCAGGTGGGGGGTGCCGCTCATCGACGGCGGCACCGTACGGCTGCCCCGCCTCGTCGGCGCCTCCCGGGCGATGGACATGATCCTCACCGGCCGGCCCGTCGAGGGGCGGGAGGCGTACGAGTGGGGGCTGGCCAACCGGCTCGTGCCCACCGGCACCGCCCGGCGGCAGGCCGAGGAGCTGGCCCGCGAGATCGCCCGCTTCCCGCAGACCTGCCTGCGCGGCGACCGGCTGTCGGCGCTGGAGCAGGAAGGGCTGAGCGAGCAGGAGGCGATGCTGAACGAGCTGCGGCACGGGCTCGTCTCGCTGCCCGACGCGGTGGGCGGCGCCGCCCGCTTCGCCGCGGGCGCGGGCCGCCACGGCGACTTCGGCGACCTTTAAGACGTCCGGGTTCGCGCCCACATCTCGAAGATCATCAGAGCCCACTGTCGCTGATGTTTTGTCGCACTGCGTTGCTATAGATGGCGTCATCATCTGACATTTCGAGAAACAGGGCGTTCGATGGCATCAGTGACGTTTCGCGATGAGACTGCGACAGGCCGGGAGCTGGAGACGCGCACCGCTCGCAGGCTGGACTGGGAGAAGCAGGCCGAGGCCGCGTTCGCCCGCAACGGATTCCTGCTGCTGGTGGTCGGAGGCTGACGTGAACTGGGACATTCTTAAGGACTCTCCACTCAACAACCAGTACGGCTTCGTCTATCTGGCCAACGACCACAAAGAGGTGTTCGAGCGGTTCGACTCCGCCTTCGCCGCTCATCAGGCCTTGAAGGTCGAGGACTGCGACGAGAGCGAGTTACGCCTCTTCGCCGTGTGGGCGCAGATGCGGCTCAGCCTCGGCTGGGACGGCGGCCACGACCACGACGAACGCCGGCTCGACGTCCTCCGCGAGGTGATCGGCCACCTGCCGGAGCTTCCCAAGGCGGAGGTCGCCCAGCTGTGGCACGCGGCCAACGGCCTGATGACCTGGCGGCACACCAACTACGCCGAGCTGTACCGGCTGCCACTGGCCGCCACCGCCCGGCTTCCCTACCACGAGCGGCGCGACGTGCTGAACTCCCTGCCCAGGTGGTTCGCCCAGCACTGGAAGCCCGCCTGGGAGGTCCTCCGCGAGCCGCTGGAGGCGCTGCTCACCGAACCGGAGACCGGCGATCCCGGCGCCACGGTCCGCAACATCATGTGGGAGGACGACGCGTTCGCCACCCGGATGATCGCCGATCACGCCACCCGCCTGACCGTTCCCGAGGTCCTGCCGCTGCTGCGGCACTGGACCACCGCCACCGCCTCCAAACCCAGCGCCAGGTGGACCAGGCGGGCTACCGAGCTGCTGACCCCGCAGGCCGCAGAACTGATCAAAGACATCCTCGGCCAGGTCACCACCCACCGTGAGGTCACGCTCCGGCATCCCACCCGCGACGGCGAATGGACCGAGACCGTCTTCCTGCGCGAGCGCACCGCCGTACCGCTGCGCGGCATGGTGTGGACCTGCGAGCTGATCGGCGAGCCGTGGGTGACCGCGCTGCTGGGCGACGTCGCCGTGGCGACCGGCACCGGGATCGGCGGCTCCGGTGCCAACGCGCGCAGCGAGATGCTGGCCAACGCCGCGATAGGGGTGCTGGCCCGGCGCGGCGGTCTGGAGGTGGTCGCCCAGCTGGCCCGGGTGCAGGCCAAGGTGCGCAAGAAGACCATCCTGGCGGGCGTGACCAAGACCTTGGACGCGGTCGCTGAGCAGAGCGGGCTGTCGCCCGAGCAACTGCTGGAGCGCACGGTCCCGTCCTTCGGGCTGGGCACCGACGGCACCCGTACCGAACACGGCCTGCGGTTGGCTCTCGATGGCGTCGTGGGCTTCGTCGACCCCTCCGGCAAGATCCGCAAGACGATCCCCAAGGCCGTCCGCGAGGAGCACAAGGAGCTGCTGGCCGAGCTCAAGGCCACCGCCAAGGAGATCAAGAAGGTCTTGCCGGCCGAGCGCTTCCGGATCGAGCGCGCACTGGCCACCGAACGCATCTGGCGCTGGAGCGAGGTGTGCGAGTACTACCTCGACCACCCGGTCACCGGTTCCATGGGCAGGACCTTGATCTGGGAGATCCTCCAGGGACCGGCCGGGCGTCCGGTGCTCGTGGACGGCACCTGGGAGCTGACCGACCCGGCAGGGCGCCGCATCCGGCCCAACTCTGACACCCCGGTGCTCCTCTGGCACCCCATCTCCCACAGCATGGAAGAAGTGCGCGCCTGGCGCGACCACCTCATGGAGTACGGCTTGCGCCAGCCGTTCAAGCAGGCCTTCCGCGAGGTCTACCTGCTGACCCCCGCCGAAGAGGAGACTCTCGACCACTCGCGCCGCTTCACCGGTCATCTGCTGCGTTACGGCCAGGCGAAGGCGTTGCTGACCGGACGCGGCTGGACCGGGATGTCACTGGGCCACTGGGGCTGGGAGTACGGCTCCGACCAGGCCGAAGCCACCAAGGAGCTCCCCGGCGGCCTGGTCGCCCACTGGGGCTTTCATCTGGATGAGGGTTCGTTCGAGCGAGATGACCTGGGCACGGTGTCCATCTGCGTCAGCGGCGATCTCCACTTCACCGACGCCCGCGGGCGCCGAGTCCCGCTGGCCGAGGTGGCCCCGTTGACGTTGTCGGAGGTGCTGCGTGACGCCGACCTGGCTGTCGGCGTCACCTCCACCGGCCTGGACCCCGAGGGCGACGGCGAGTACTGGCAGTCCTACGGCTTCGGCGACCTGACCGAGACCGCCCGCATCCGCCGTGACGCGCTGGCCCGGCTGTTGCCGCGCCTGGCCATCGCCGACCGCTGCACCGTCGCCGACCGGTTCCTGCGCGTCCGCGGTGACCTGCGCACCTACAAGATCCACCTCGGCTCGGGCAACATCCTCATGGAACCCAACGACGCCTATTTGTGCATCGTCCCGCGCCGCGGTTCCGGCGACCCGGTCTTCCTGCCCTTCGAGGAGGACGGCGGCATGTTGTCGATCGTCCTGTCGAAGGCGTTCCTCCTGGCCGCCGACACCGCGATCACCGACCCGTCCATCACGCACCAGATCCGGTCCTGAGCGGCGCCGCCCGGCTCTACCCCAGCACGGGGAAGTTGGCTCGGATGACGCCGTGCGGGTCGCGGGAGCGCTTGAGGTCGCGGAGCCGGGCCAGCGACTCGCTCGGGAACGCCGCCGCGGCCTGCTCGCCGCCGTGCAGCATCGTGTACGGCCTGCGCCCGCTGCTGAACGGCACCAGCGCCTTGCCCAGCCGCTCCAGGCGCTCGGCCGTGGCCTCAGTGGGCGCGCCGATCGCGTAGATCAGGTACGGCTCGTCCAGGTGCCCCGCGGCGCCGCCCCCGTCGGCGGGCCTGGACAGTGCGCCGCCCAGGTGCCGGATCTGCACGCTGATCATCGGGTCGATCGGCTCGCCCAGCAGCACGCCGGCCACCTGGTCGTCGAGCCCGGTCAGCAGCTCGCACCGGCTGGTGCCGGGCTGGGGATCGGTGGGTTCGTCGCAGATGGAGCCCAGCTCGGCGACCGGCAGCAGCCGCCGGTTGTCACTGAGTGCGCCGCCGATCAGCTCGAAGGGCCGCAGCAGCGTGCCCGGGTCCCGGCCCAGGTACGTGCTGTCGATCATGACGAACCCCGGCCCGCCGGGGATCTGCAGCAGGTCGAACCAGACCGTCAGCTCGTCCGGCGCGGTCGCGGTGACCTCGCGGTAGGCGGCCAGCACCTCGGGCGCCCGCTCGATCGGCCACGTGATCCGCCCGCCGTACAGGAAGGGGGCGGGCCGCAGGTCGAACTCCATCGCCGTCACGACCGCGAAGTCGCCGCCGCCGCCCCGCAGCGCCCAGAACAGCTCGGGGTCCCGCTCGGCCGTCACCCGGATCCGCCGGCCCCCGGCGTCCACCGCGTCGAAGGCCCGCACGCTGTCGGCGGCGAAGCCGTACTTCCTGCTGAACCAGCTCAGCCCGCCACCCAGCGTGTACCCGGTCACGCTGACCACGGGGGAGCTGCCCGCGAGGCCGGTCAGCCCGAGCGGGCTCGCCGCCGCCAGCACCTCGCCCCACTTCACACCCGCGCCGACGCGCGCCACCCCGTTGTCGATCTCCACTCCGCCCAGGCCGCCGGTCCGCAGCAGGATCGTGCCCTCGGTGTCGCCGGAGGCGCCGTGGCCGCTCGGCTGCGCGGTCACCGCCAGCCCGTGCAGGCGGGCGTAGCCGACCGCGGCCGCCACGTCGTCGGCGTCGGCCGCTTCGACGACCGCGCGCACCCGCTGGTCGACGGCCAGGTTCCACGGCCTGCGCGCCTCGTCGAAACCCTCGTCGCCGGGGAGGAGCACGCGGCCGGTGGTCAAGTTCTTCAGTTCGTTCATGGATCAAGCATGCGTTTCGGCACTTGGGAAGTATTTGAGGTTGACTTGGGGTTCGTGGAGTTCAGACTGTTCGGTCCGCTTGAGGTGGACGACGGCGACGGCAACCGGATCGACCTCGGCACCCGCAAGCAGCGGGCGGTCCTGGCCAGGCTGGCGCTCGAGCCCGGCCGCGTTGTGCCGCTCGACCGGCTGATCGAGGAGCTGTGGGCGGGGGAGGCGCCGGCCAAGGCCACGGCGACGCTGCAGGCGTACGTCTCGCATCTGCGGCGGGTGCTGGAGCCGGACCGCAAGCCGCGCACGCCGCCCCGGGTGCTGCTCACCCGCGAGCCCGGCTACGTGCTGGACGTCACGCCCGGCCAGACGGACGTGGGCCGCTTCGCCGCGTGGGCCGTCGACGGGGCGCGCCTGGTCAGGCAGGGGCGGCACGCGGAGGGTGCGCGGACGCTCGACCGGGCGCTCGCGCTGTGGCGGGGGGAGCCGCTGGCCGAGTTCCCCGATCTGGCGCCGGCGGCGTCCGCGCGGCTGGACGAGCTGCGGCTCGTGGCCGAGGAGGACCGGCTGGAGGCCCGGCTGGCGCTCGGCGAGGCCAGCGTGCCCGACCTGGAGGCGCTGACGGAGGCGCACCCGTACCGGGAGCGGGCGTGGGGGCTGCTGGTGCTCGGGCTGTACCGGGCGGGCCGCCAGGCCGACGCGCTCGCGGCGCTGCGCAAGGTGCGGGCTCTGCTCGCCGACGAGCTGGGCATCGAGCCGGGGCCCGAGCTGAGGCGGCTGGAGCAGGCGGTGTTCGAGCAGGCGCCCGAGCTCGACCCGGGCCCCAAGCTCAACCCGGCGCACATTCAGGACCCCGCTCCCGCGCCCGTTCCCGCAGGGCCGGGATCCGACAGGCTCGTGGCCAGGGAGGGTGAGCTGCGGATCCTGGAGGAGTTGCTGGCGCGGGCCCGACACGGCAGGGGCGGGCTGGCGTTGGTCACCGGCGAGGCGGGCATCGGGAAGACGAGCCTGGCCAGGGCCGTCGCCGACCTGGCCACGGCCAGGGGCTTCCGGGTGGAGTGGGGCCGCTGCCTCGACGGCGGCACGGCCCCCGCGTTCTGGCCGTGGACCCGCGCGGGCCTGATCCCGCCGTCCCCGCAGGCCGAGCTGTTCGACCTGTACGACGCCGTGCTGGCGGAGCTGCGGACCGGCCCCCTGCTCGTGGTGCTGGAGGACCTGCACTGGGCCGACGCCTCCTCGCTGAAGCTGCTCGGCCACGTCGCCGGCGAGCTGGCCAGGACCTCCGCGCTCGTCGTGGCCACGCTCAGGCCCGAGCCGGGCGACCACCCCGAGCAGCTGCGCGAGACCCTGGGCGCGCTGGCCAGGGAGGGCCGCCGGCTGCCGCTGGCGCCGTTCGACGCCTCGGGCGTGCGCGACTACCTGCTCCTGCGCGACGTGGCGGCCGATCCGCAGGAGCTGCTCGACCGCTCGGGCGGCAACCCGTTCTACCTGACGGAGCTGCTCCGCCTGCCGGAACGCGAGCGCCACCTCGTCCCGCCCGGAGCCCGCGACGTCATCGAACGCCGCCTGGCCCGCCTCCCCGAGCCCACCCGGGACCTGCTCGGAGCCGCCGCGGTCGCGGGCCGGGAGGTGGAGCTGGACCTGCTGACCGCCCTCGTGGACCGCCCCGTCGAGGAGGTCATGTCGCGGCTGGAGCCCGCGCTGGCCGCCGGGCTGCTGGCCGAGCTGCCGGCCGGGGCCGCCGACTACCGCTTCTCCCACGCCCTCGTACGGCAGGCGCTCGACCAGGGCCTCACCCGGCTCGACCGCGCCCGCCTGCACCTGCGGGCCGCCGGGCACCTGGAGACCCTGCCCGGCGCCGACCCGGCGATCCTGGCCGGCCACTTCGCCGCCGCGGCCCGGTTGGGCGGCGCGCCCAAGGCCGTCACGTACGCCGCCCGGGCCGCCGCGCAGGCCGCGGAACGCCACGGCTACCAGGAGGCCGTGCAGCTGTGGGAGCTGGCGCTCGACCACCTGCCGCCCGGCGACTCGCCCGAGCGCTGCCGCGTGCTCACCGAGCTGGGCCAGGCCCGGCGCACCACGGGCGACGCCGAAGGCACCTACCGCGACCTGACCGAGGCCGTCGCCCAGGCCCAGCGGCTCGGCGACCGGGACGCGCTGGTGGCGGCGGTCTCGGTGTTCGGCGGCCTGTCGGTGTGGAACTGGCGCCCGTACGGCATCGTGGACGAGGATATGGTCGCGATCCTGGAGGACCTCCTGGCGGGCGACCTCGACGACCGGTCCAGGGCCGCGCTCCTGGGCACGCTCGGCATCGAGCTGCACTACGGCCCCCGGCGCGCCGAGGGCGAGCGGCTGGCGCTCGACGCGGTCGGCCTGGCCCGCCGCTCCGGTGACCCCATGTTGCTGGCCAGGGCGCTCAACAACTACGTGATCGCGAGCTTCGTACCCGGCCGCAACCCCGAGCGGCTGGCGGCGGCCGAGGAGATGCTGGCCGTCCCCGGCCTGCCCAGGGAGGCCAGGCTGGTGGCGCGGGTGCTGCGCATGTCGTGCCTGCTGCGCGCGGGCGAGCTGGCCGAGTGGAGCAGGGACCTGGCCCGCTGCGAGCAGCTGCTGCACGAGGTCGCCCGGCCCGAGCTGGAGGCCATGGTCCGCGTCGCGCAGACCGCCGACCACGCCCTGCACGGCCGATGGGCGGAGGCGGAGGCGCTGGCCGAGCACTTCCCCAAGATCTCTTTCGGGGCGAGCCTGTGGGGCCAGGAGGCGCGCCGCCTCGGCGTCCTCTACACCTGCCGGCGCGGCCAGGGCCGGGTGGCGGAGCTCTTGGACGAGCTGGTGGCCGCGGGCGATCAGCCGCTCATGAGCATGGTGCGCCCGCTCGCCATCCTGGCCTCCCTGGACGTCGGCCACACCGAACAGGCGCGACAACTCCTCGGGCGGTGGGGCGTGGAGCTGCGGGAGGACTGGTCGGCCGACTTCTTCTTCCCGGTCTGGGGTCTGGTGGCCGCCCAGCTCGGCACCCCCGACCCCGGGGAGATGTACGAGCGGCTGCTGCCGATCGCCGACCAGCCCATCGTCCTGGGCACGGGCAGCGCGGCCCTGGGCTGCGTGCAGGACGTGCTGGCCGAGCTGGCGCTCCGGCTCGGGCGTACGGAGCAGGCGCTCGACCACAATCGGGCGGCCATCGCCAGGCACCGGCAGCTCGGCCTGGCCTACCTGGAGTCGCGCAGCCGCGCCCGCCGCGCCGAGCTGGCGCCCTGAGCCTTCGCGCCCGTTGAGCTTTAGCGCCCGCCGCACCAGTGCTCCGAGCCTTGTCGGTGGCCCCGCGTATCGTGACCGTATGCCTGACATCGAGGTCGCGGGTCACGAGGTCCGCGTCACCAGCCCCGACAAGGTGGTCTTCCCGCAGTCCGGCCACACCAAGCTCGACCTGATCCGCTTCTACCAGGCCGTGGGCGAGGCGGCGCTGCGGGGCGTCCACGGGCGGCCGATGGTGCTCAAGCGGTTCGTGCACGGCATCGAGCAGGAGGCGTTCTTCCAGAAGCGCGCCCCGGCCAAGCGGCCCGACTGGATCGAGGTGGCCGAGCTGAAATACCGCTCGGGGCTGAGCGCGGAGGAGGTCGTCTGCACCGACCTGGCCCAGCTGCTGTGGGTGGTCAACCTCGGGTGCGTCGACCTCAACCCCCATCCGGTGCGCGCCGACGACCTGTCCAGGCCCGACGAGCTGCGCATCGACCTCGACCCGGTGCCGGGCGTCGAGTGGGCCGACGTGCTGGCCACCGCGCAGGTGGCGCGCGAGGTGCTGGCCGACCACGGGCTGGTCGCCTGGCCCAAGACGTCCGGTTCGCGAGGGTTCCACGTCTACGCCCGCATCGAGCGGCGCTGGCCGTTCGCGAAGGTGCGCAAGGCGGCCGAGACGGTGGCCCGCGAGGTCGAGCGGCGCGCGCCCGAGCTGGCCACCAGCCGGTGGTGGAAGGAGGAGCGGCACGGCGTGTTCGTCGACTTCAACCAGAATGCCTACGACCGCACCGTGGCCTCCGCCTACTCCGTGCGGGCCGTGCCCGACGCCCGGGTCTCGACGCCGTTGACCTGGGACGAGGTGCCCGGCTGCCGCCCCGAGGCGTTCACGATCGACACCGTGGCCAAGCGGCTGGCCGAGGCCGGCGACCCGTGGGAGGACATGGACCTGCATCCGGGCTCGCTCGACGGGCTCTTGGCGCTGGCCGAGGAGCTCGGGCCCGCGCCCAAGCCACCCAAGGGCACGGGGGGCCGGCAGCAGACCATGCCCGTCATCGAGATCGCGCGGGCGGAGCACAAGGACGAGGCGCTGGCCGGGTTCGAGCGGTGGAAGGCCCGCCATCCGGAGGTCGCGGCCCGGCTGGAGCCCGCCGACGTGCTGGTCGATGGCATGCGGGGGCGCAGCAGCGTGTGGTATCGCATCCGGGTCAACCTCCAGCACGTGCCGGAGGCCGAGCGGCCGCCGCAGGAGCCGCTGGAGGTCGACTACGACCCCTGGCGCGGAGCCGGGCCTTCAGAGCGCTGAGCACGTGCCGGGTCCCCGGAGCGTTGAGCACGCTCCGGGGGAGGCGCGTCAGCGGCCGGAGATCAGGTTCGCCAGCCGCGCGAACGGCGACGTCGTGGTGCCGTGGTCGTTCTCCTGCCGGTCGGCGGCGCGGAAGAGCGCGTAGATGAGCTGCACCCCCGTCCACCGCAGCGGCTCGGGCTCCCACTGGCGCACCTGGCGGCCCACCCAGGGCAGGGCCGTCAGCTCGGTGTCCTGGCGCAGCACCAGGTCGCGCAGGGTGCGGCCGGCCAGGTTGGTGGTGGTGACGCCGCTGCCGACGTAGCCGCCCGCCCAGCCGAGGCCGGTCGCGTGGTCCAGGTGCACCGTCGAGCACCAGTCGCGCGGCACGCCCAGCACGCCGCACCAGGAGTGCTGGATCCGCGCGTCCGCCGCCGCGGGGAAGAGCTTGACCAGCATCCGCCACAGCAGCGCGACCGTCTGCGGCTGGGTGGCGCCCCGCACGTCGGTACGCGAGCCGTACCGGTAGGGCACGCCCCGGCCGCCGATCGCGATGCGGTCGTCGGCGGTGCGCTGCGCGTAGATGTAGGCGTGCGCCTCGTCCCCGATCAGCTCGTTGCCCTGCCAGCCGATGTGCTTCCACACCTCGGGCGGCAGCGGCTCGGTGACGATCATGGAGCTGTTCATCGGCAGCCACTGCCGGTGCTGCCCGGCCAGCGAGGCGGTGAAGCCCTCGGTGGCGCGGATGACGTAGTCCGCCGTGACCGCCCCGCGCGTGGTGACCGCCGCCGCCTGGCTGCCGTCCCGCCGCGGGATGATCTTCGTGACCGTGGTGTCCTCGAAGATGTCCACCCCGAGCCGGGCGACCGCCTCGGCCAGGCCGACGGCCAGCTTGGCGGGCTGGATGCGGGCGCAGTGCGGCGAGTAGGTGGCCTCCAGGGTGCCGGCCACCTGCACGCGCTCGCGCTGCTCGTCGCGGTCCATCAGCCGCAGGTCGCTCTCGCCGTACCCCCAGGTGCGCAGGTCATCGAGCTCAGCGCGCAGCCGGCGCCGCTGGGCCGGGTTCGTCGCGACGTGGATGAGGCCGCCCTTGTGGATGTCGGCGTCGATGGCCTCCTCGCGGGTCACCTCGATGACCTCGTCCACGGCATCGAACATCGCGTGCTGCAGGTCGATCATCGCCTGCCGGCCGCGCGCCTTGGCGTGCCGCTTGCGCGACCCGGCGAACTCCGCCGACAGCCACCCGCCGTTGCGCCCCGACGCGCCGAACCCGGCGAACTCCTTCTCCAGGATCGCGATCCGCAGCCCCGGCTCGGCCTTCTTCAGGTAGTACGCGGTCCACAGGCCGGTGTAGCCGCCGCCGACGATGGCCACGTCGTACGAGCGCGACCCCGGCAGCGGGGGACGCCGGTCCGGCAGGCCGATCTGCCGGTACCAGAACGAGACGCCGCCGTTGGCGAAGTCCTTGGTGAGCGGGATGCCTTTCACGTGAGCACAGCCTCCACATCGGGCGAGTCGGGCAGCAGGACGGAGTCGGCGACGCGCCACGTGAGGGTGACCTCGTCGCCGCCACGGGCGTCGCTGAGGCTGCCGGCCTGCTCGCGCACCAGCGCGGACGAGCCGTCGGGCAGCCTCAGCTCCAGCTTCCTGCTGGAGCCCAGGTAAATCTCGCCGGTGACGGTGGCCGGCAGGGCGTTCCATTCCGGATCGGGGGAGAAACCCGCCTCGCGCACGGCCAGCCGCTCCGGGCGTACGACGAGCGCGCCCGCCCCGTCGGGCAGGCTGTCGGGCAGACTGCCGGGCGCCCGCAGCAGCCGCGCGCACACGCCGATGCCGTCGGGCGTGACGTCGCCGCGCAGGATCGTCGACTCGCCGAGGAAGCGGGCCACGAACAGCGTGGCGGGCCGCTCGTACAGCTCCTCGGCGGGCCCGACCTGCTCGATGCGGCCGCGGTTGAAGACCGCGATCCGGTCCGACAGCACCAGCGCCTCGTCCTGGTCGTGCGTGACGTACACGAACGTGGTGCCGAGCTCGCCGTGGATGCGCTTGATCTCGAGCTGGAGCCAGTCGCGCAGCTTCTTGTCCAGCGCGCCCAGGGGCTCGTCCATCAGCAGCACGCGCGGGCTGTAGACGATGGCGCGGGCCACGGCCACGCGCTGCTGCTGGCCGCCGGACAGCTCGCGCGGGTAGCGGTGGCCGTACTCGCCGAGGTGGACGGTGGCCAGCGCGGCCGCGACCAGCTCGGCGCGGCGGGCCTTGGGCACCTTGCGCTGTTTGAGCGGGTACGCGATGTTCTCGGCGACCGTCATGTGCGGGAACAGGGCGTAGTGCTGGAAGACCATGCCCATGTCCCGTTTGTGGGCGGGCGTCGCGGCGATGGCGGTCCCGTCCACGGTCAGCTCGCCGGTGGTGGGGTGGTCGAAGCCGGCGATGATGTTCAGAGTGGTCGTCTTGCCCGAGCCGCTCGGCCCGAGCAGCGTGATGAACTCGCCCGGCTTGATCGACAGCGAGACGTCGTCCACGGCGACGAAGTCGCCGTAGCGCTTGGTCAGTCCGGTCAGCTCGA
Source organism: Nonomuraea sp. NPDC003709 (assembly GCF_040610775.1). NCBI lineage: Bacteria > Bacillati > Actinomycetota > Actinomycetes > Streptosporangiales > Streptosporangiaceae > Nonomuraea > Nonomuraea sp. NPDC003709. Next base: position 735,827 of record NZ_JBEXMW010000004.1, read on the forward strand.
TGCCGGCGCCGCGGGCGGCGAGATCGTTACTGGTGGGCACGTGACCTCCTGGCGACGAAGAAGGTGGCGATCAGGACGAGGCTCGTGGTCAGCACGATGATCATCGTGGCCGCCGCGGCGATGGTCGGGTCGGTCTCGCGGGTGACGCTCGCGTACATCTTCACCGGCAGGGTCTGCAGGTAGGGGCTCTGGATGAACAGCGAGACGACCACCTCGTCGAAGCTCGTGACGAACGCGAACAGCGCGCCCGCGGCCACGCCGGGGGCGACCAGCGGCAGCGTCACGGTGCGGAAGGTGGTCCAGCGGCCCGCGCCCAGGCTGGCCGCCGCGCTCTCCAGCCGCCGGTCGAACCCGCTCAGCGACGCGGTCACCGGGATCATCACGAACGGCAGCGCCAGCACGGTGTGCGCCATGACGAAGCCCATGAGAGTCCCGACGAGCTGCAGCTTCAGGAACACGGCGTAGACGCCGATGGCCAGCACGACCCCGGGCACGATCATCGGGGCCAGCATCGACCCCTGGACCAGCGCGAGCCCGCGCATCCTGGCCCGGGTCAGGCCGAGCGCCGCCGCCGTGCCGAGCGTGGTGGCGACGACGGTGACCAGCAGGCCCACCTCGAGCGAGGTCCACAGGGCCGACATCCAGGCCGGGTCGCCGAAGAAGTGCTCGTACCAGCGGGTGGACCAGCCGTCCGGCGGGAACTTGAGCGACGCCTTCGAGGTGAAGCTGAGCGGCACCACGATCAGCGCGGGGGCCACCAGCCAGACGCCGACCAGCGCGCAGAACGCCCACAGCGCCCCGCGTCCCACCCGGGCGCTCATCCGGTCACCTTCTTCCCTGCGCGGCGCAGCGTGACCGCCAGCAGCGCGATCATGGCCAGCGTGAGCCCGAGCAGGACCACGCCCATGGCGCCGCCGCGCCCCCACTTCAGCAGGCCGTTGACCTGCGTGAAGATCTGCTGGGAGAGCAGCGCGTCGGTGGGTGAGCCGAGCAGCGCGGGCGTGACGTAGAACCCGAGCGCGCTGATGAACACGGTCAGGCACCCCGCCGACACCCCGGGCAGCGACAGCGGCACGTAGACGTCGAGGAACGCCTTGACGGGCCGCGCTCCCATGCTGCCCGCCGCGGTGAGCAGCCGCCGGTCGATCCCGCTCATCACCGCGTAGAGCGGCAGCACCATGAACGGCATCAGCAGCTGCACCATCCCGATCACGACGCCCGTCTGGGTGCGGATCAGGCTGAACGGACCCAGCCCGATGGTCCCGAGCAGGTCATTCACCACGCCGGTGTCCTGCAGCAGGATCACCCACGCGAAGGTCCGCACCATCAGGCTGGTCCAGAACGGCACCAGCACCAGCAGCGTCAGCACAGCCCTGGCCCGCGGGCCGGCGATCGTCATGGCGTACGCGTACGGGTACGACAGGATCAGCGCGACCACCGTCACCCACAGGGCGGTGGTGAACGTGCGCCCGAGCACCCGCAGGTTCTGGGACTCGCTGAAGAACCAGGTGAAGTTCCCCAGACCGGGCACCGGATCGGTGAACGCGCTGATCACCATCGAGATCAGCGGAAACAGGAAGAAGACGGCGAGCGCCACCAGCGCCGGCAGGACCAGGAGCGCCGGGCGGCGCTCAGGGTCCGCCGACTGCCTGGCGGCGGCGGGCGGGGCTACCGCCTGCAGGGTGGAGGCCATCCGCGATCAGCCGCCGAGCCAGGCCGACCACTTCTCGATCATCTCCGGCTGGTGTTCGGCCCACCACTTGGAGTCGATCTTGAGTGCCTTCTCCGGGACGCCCGGAGCGGTGGTCAGGAACGCCTGGCCGGTCTGGTCGAGGCTCGGCTTGGCGTCGGTGTTGATCGGCGAGTACGAGGTCAGCTCCGTCAGCTTGGCCTGCTGCTGAGCACCCAGGTAGTAGTTGATCAGCGCCATCGACGCCTTCGGGTTCTTGGCGTTCTTCGGCACGGCCAGCGAGTCCATGACCGGCATCCACTGGTCCCAGGCGATCTGGAACGGCGCGCCGTTCTTGACGGCGGCGTAGGCCCGGCCGCTCCAGACCATCCCCATGTCCACCTCGCCGGACTCCAGCAGCTGCTGGGCCTCGGCGCCGGTCTTCCAGAAGACCAGGTTGGAGCGGACCGACTGCAGCTTCTTGGTCGCCCGGTCGACGTCCAGCGGGTAGAGCTGGTCGGGCGCCACGCCGTCGGCGATCAGCGCGCCCTCGAACGGGCCGGGCGCCGAGTCGCCGGGGTTGCCGGAGATGGCGCGCTTGCCGGGGAACTTCGTCGTGTCGAAGAAGTCCTTCCAGCCCTTGGGCGGGTTGGCGCCGAACTTGTCCTTGTTGTAGGCGAGCACCATGCCGTACTGCATCGCGGGGACGGTGCACTGGCCGGACAGGCCCTCGGGGACCTTGGACTTGTCGATGATCGAGTAGTCCAGCGGCTGGAGCAGCTTGCCGCACTGGGCATCGGCCCAGATGGAGTCGGCGTCGATCACGTCCCAGGTGACGTTGGAGGAGTCGACCTGGGCCTTGATCTTGGCGTAGTCGGTCGGGCCGTCCTGGAGGATCTTGGCGCCCGACTCCTGGGCGAACGGGTCCACCGCCGCCTTCTGCTGGCCCTCCTGGTAGACGCCTCCGTAGGAGACGAAGGTCATGTTGAGGCCGCTCAGGGCGTCCTTCTTGATCGTGCCCGACTTGGCGGGCCCCGATCCGAGATCGATCGAGGCGGGCGCCGCCGAGCCGGCTCCGCAGGCGGTCGCGAGCAGGAGCGAAGCCGCGACGCCGGCCATGGCGGCCAGTCGCGCTGGGTGCTTCGGCATGGGTTACCCCCTTGTTGCAGGTATAGCTGGGGTTCAGGAGGATGTAGTAGGTGGGGCGACCACCCAGAGGACCTCGGCGGTCTCGTCACTCTCGTTGACGATCCGGTGGGGGACCGACGTGCGGTACTCCACGCTGTCCCCGGGCTCCAGCACGTGTGCGGCGGCAGAGCCGTTGGGTCCGAGCCAGAGAGTGATCCGCCCGCGGATGACCAGGAAGATCTCCTGGGAGTCGCCGTGGGTGTACGGTTCGTCCCCGGTGGACGAGCCCGGATCGAATTCCCCGGCGTACACCTCCACGTTCTGGAGCGGGCGCTGGGAGATCAGGAACTTGCGCGTGCCGGGAGCCGTGTGCAGCTCCGGACGCGCGTCGCGGCGCACCACCCGGTGGCCGACCTCGTCCTCCTCGTTGAACAGATCCGCGACCGTGAGCCCGAGAGCCGAGGCGATTCGCCTGAGCATCCCGATGCTGGAGCTGGTCTGCCCGCGCTCCAGCTGGCTGATGAAGCTCGCGCTCGCCCTGGCCTCCGCCGCGAGTGCGCGCACGGTCATGCGGCGCATGTTGCGGTAGGCGCGGATTCGCGCACCCAAGCGGGCGTTCTCCGACTCCGTCATCGAACCTCTCGATTGGCTGCACTGAACAAGTTGTTAAGTGGCAATGAAAGGACCGTACATAGGTAGCCGAATGCCCATCAAGGGGGCGTTACGTAACGACTACGTAAAGGAGTCAGCCGCGGGTGGGGCGCTCGTAGCCCTCGTCGCCTCCGTAGACGTGCAGGTCGGGGTCCTGCTCCGGCTGGTTGGCGGGGCTGGTGGGCGAAGCGGTGTGCTCCGAGGCGAAGTCGTCGGAAACCTCGACCGGCTGCGGGAAGAGGTGGTCGTGCCAGGTGATCCGGCCCTTGGGCTCGGCGTCGGTCAGCAGCTCGCCGGCGCGCTGGGCCGCGTACAGGCTGCCGGGGAAGCGCACGGGCAGGCAGGGGCGGTGCAGGCCCTTGGCCTCCAGCCAGGTCCTGACCAGTTCGTCGGTGTTGAGCACCTGGGGGCCGCCGTACTCGATCTCGTCCATCGCGGGGCCCGCGGCGATCAGCTCGTTGAGGCGGGCCGCCACCTCGCCCGTGTGGACCGGCTGCCAGGGCATCGAGCGGTCCACGGCGAGCACGGGGAGCGACTCGAAGTCGCTCAGCCGCCGGTCGAGCGTCTGCTGGAAGTGGGTGGAGCGCAGGATCGTCCAGCCCAGCTCGCTCTCCGAGATCAGCCGTTCGGCCTCCAGCTTGTGCCGGAGATGGCCGCTGGCCACGCTGTCGGACCCGACGCACGAGACGTACAACAGGTGCGGGTACCCCGCCTGGCGGGCGACGGCGACGAGCTTGCGCGTCCCGGCCACGTCCACGGCGCCGCGGCCCTTGCGGCCGCCGGTGGCCAGGTGCGCGATGACGTCCACGTCGCGTACGGCCTCCGCGAGGCCGTTGCCGGAGACGAGGTCGCCCCACATCCACTCGACGTTCCCGTGGGTCTCGCGCTTGGTACGGCTCAGCGCCCGCACCCGGTGGCCCGACCTGAGCAGTGCGGGCACCAAGGCGCCGCCCAGCGTGCCCGTTGCTCCCGTGACCAGAATGCGCATGACGCCCCTCTACCCGCGAATGCCTAGAAATGACAAGGAATCTGGTAAAAGCGTCTGCGACCTGCGGAGCGGGGTAGAGCGGCTCCCATGGCTCGAATCGCAGCGGAATCCCTGGTAGAGCGGCTCGCCGAGTGGGGTGTCGACACCGTTTTCGGCATGCCGGGTGACGGCATCAACGGCATCATGGAAGGGCTGCGGCGCCACCGCGACCGGGTGCGCTTCGTCCTCGTCCACCACGAGGAGGCGGCCGCCTTCATGGCCACCGGCTACGCCAAGGCCACCGGCCGGATCGGCGTGTGCCTGGCCACTTCGGGGCCCGGCGGCATCCACCTGCTCAACGGCCTCTACGACGCCAAGCTGGACCACGTGCCCGTGCTGGCGATCACGGGCATGCAGGAGACGTCCGTGCTGGGCACGGGCTACCAGCAGGAGGTGCACCTCGACCGGTTGTACGAGGACGTGGCCGAGTACAACATGATGATCACCAACCCGGCGCAGCTGCCCTCGCTGGTGGACCTGGCGATCAGGACCGCCTACGCGCGGCGCGGGGTCGCCCATCTCACGCTGCCCAACGACCTGCAGGTGGCCGAGGCGGGGATGGCCCCGTACCGGACCGTGGCACCCGCGCGGCCGCCGGAGACCGCGCCTCTCTACCTGCGCCCGTCCGGCCTGCCGCGCCAGGAGGACATCGAATGGGCGGCCGAGGTGCTCAACAACGCCCGGCGCCCCGCCATGCTCGTCGGGCAGGGGGCGCTGCACGCCCGGCAGGAGGTGCTGGCCGTGGCCGAGGCGCTCGGCGCGCCCGTGGCCAAGACCCTGCCCGGCAAGGCGGTCATCCCGGACGACTCGCCGTACACGACGGGCGGGATCGGGCTGCTCGGCACCCGGCCGAGCGAGGAGCTGATGGACGAGACCGACGTGCTCTTCATGGTCGGCACGAACTTCCCCTACTCCAAGTTCCTGCCGGAGCAGGCGCGGGTGGTGCAGTTCGAGGCGGACCCGACCAGGGCGGGGGCGCGGATCGCGACCGACGTGCCCGTGGTGTGCGACGCGAAGGAGGGGCTGCGGGCGCTGCTGCCGCTGCTCACCGCCCGGGACCGCCACGCCCACCTGCGGAAATATCAGGAGATGATGGACAAGTGGCGGGCCGACATGGACGCCCTGGAGAACCCGGACCGGGATCCCATCGCGCCCCAGTACGTCGTGTCCATCGTGGACGAGCTCGCCACCGACGACGCCATCATGACCTGCGACAGCGGCACCATCGCCACCTGGGCCGCCCGGCACTGGACGATCCGCGGCGAGCGCCAGTTCTACCTGTCCGGGACGCTGGCGACGATGGCCCCCGGGCTGCCGTACGCCATCGCCATGCAGCACGCCTACCCCGGACGGCAGGTCATCGCGTACGTCGGAGACGGCGGGTTCACGATGCTGATGGGCGAGTTCCTGACGGCGGTCCAGCAGCGGCTGCCGGTCAAGGTGATCATCAACAACAACAACTCGCTCGGGCAGATCCTGTGGGAGCAGATGGTGCTCGGCTACCCGGAGCACGGGGTGCGCTTCCCCGAGCCGGAGGCCGACTTCTCGGCCTGGGCGAGGTCGTGCGGCGGGTTCGGGGCCAAGGTCACCAAGTCGGAGGACGTCGCCATGGCGATCGGCCAGGCGCTCGCGCACGACGGCCCGGCGCTGGTGGACGTGGACGTGAACCCGAACGAGCCGCCCATGCCGGCCAAGGTCACCTACGAGCAGGCGAAGAGCTTCGCGCAGGCGTTCCTCAAGGGGCAGCCGCACAAGGCGGCCATCGCCACGACCCTGTTCAAGGACCGGATCCAGCGGCTGGGGGAATAGCCGCCGCGATCGCCGCCGCGGTGCTCAGCAGGGGGTCGATCAGCTGGGGCAGCTCGCGGGCGCGCCGTGAGGACAGCACGATGCCCAGGGCCGCCACGGGCCGTCCGTCCACCAGGATCGGCGCGGCCGCCGAGCAGGTGCCCAGGGTCATCTCCTCGTACGTCAGCGCGTACCCCTGGGCCCGCACGACGGCCAGCTCCCTGGCCAGCCGGCCCGGCTCGGTGATCGTGTGCGGGGTGGGCCGTTCGAGCTTGCGCGCCAGGTAGGACTTCACGAACCAGTCCGGCTCGTACGCCAGCAGCGCCTTGCCCACGCCCGTCGGGTGCATCGGCAGCCGGCCGCCCGTCCGCGACACGATCGGCACCGCCCGCCGGCCGTACACCTTGTCCACGTACAGCACCTCGAGCCCGTCGCGCACGGCCAGGTGCACGTTCTCGCGCGTGGTCGCGAACAGCTCCTGCAGCCACGGATGGGCCAGGTCGTGGAGCCGGCCGGGCGCGAGCTGGCCCAGCTCCCACAGCCGCAGCCCGACCCGCAGCCGCCCGTCGGGCGCGCGGCTCAGCGCCTGCCACTCCTCCAGCTCGGCGACCAGCCGGTGCGCCGTGCTCAGCGGCAGCCCGCTGCGCCGGGCCACGTCGGTCAGCGTGAGCTGCGGATGGGCGGAGTCGAACGCGCCCAGGATGGCCAGCACCTTGGACGTCACCGAGCGCCCGCCCTCCCGGGCCCCGCCTGCCATGGAGCCATTCTTCCACTGAGTGGAAGGAGGATCTCGGCCAATCGCGGTCAAAGCAGCATGCTTCCCTCATGCGAACTCAGGTTGGGATCATCGGGGCAGGCCCCGCCGGGCTGCTCCTTTCCCACTTGCTCCACCTGCGCGGCATCACCTCCGTGGTGCTGGAGAAGCGCAGCCGCGACTACGTCGAGCGGCGGGTGCGGGCCGGGGTGCTGGAGCAGGGCACGGTGGACACGCTGGTCGAGGCGGGCGTCGGCGAGCGCCTGCTGCGCGAGGGGCTGCCGCACCACGGCATCGAGCTCAGGTACGGGGGCGCGGGCCACCGCATCGCGTTCGAGAAGCTCGTGCCGGGCAGGTCCATCACCGTGTACGGGCAGCAGGAGGTGGTCAAGGACCTGATCGCGGCCAGGCTGGCGGCGGGCGGCGACATCAGGTTCGAGGTCGAGGACGTGGCGGCGCACTCGCTGGAGTCCGATCCCTATCTGACTTCCGGCGGCGAGCGGCTCGACTGCGACGTGATCGCCGGGTGCGACGGCTTCCACGGCGTGTCCAGGCCGGCCATCCCCGAGGGCGTTCTGAGCGTTTACGAGCGGGACTATCCCTTCGCCTGGCTGGGCATCCTGGCCAGAGTGGCGCCCTCGTCGGAAGAGCTGATCTACACCAGGACCGAGCGCGGCTTCGCCCTGCACAGCATGCGCTCGCCCACCGTCAGCCGCTTCTACCTGCAGGTCCCGGCGGACGCGCGGGTCGAGGACTGGCCGGACGAGCAGATCTGGGCCGAGCTGAAGGCCCGGCTGGAGAGCGTGCCCGGCTTCACGCTGACGACCGGCGAGATCATGGAGAAGGGCGTCACGCCGATGCGGGCGTTCGTGGCCGAGCCCATGCAGTACGGGCGGCTCTACCTCGCCGGCGACGCCGCCCACATCGTGCCGCCGACCGGCGCCAAGGGGCTCAACCTGGCCGTGGCCGATGTCCGCGTGCTGACCGAGGCGCTGGCCGCGTACTTCGCGGACGGCTCGACCGGGCTGCTCGACGGCTACTCCGACGCGTGCCTGAAGCGGGTGTGGCGGGCGCAGCACTTCTCGTGGTGGATGACGACGCTGCTGCACACGTTCGAGGACGAGGACCCGTACGCGCGGCGGCTGCAGCTGTCGTACCTGGACTACGTGACCTCGTCGGAGGCGGCGGCGACCACCCTGGCCGAGAACTACGTGGGCCTGCCGTGAATGATGGCTTGACTGAGGAGGTGGACCGCGTGGGTTCTGACGGCGGCTTGCTCGCCCCGGTCTGGGCGGGGACGCGGGCGGAGGCGATCACCTCGGACGCGGCCTGGCTGCGGGCCATGCTGGAGGCCGAGGGGGCGCTCGCCCGCGCCCAGGCACGGCTGGACCTCATCCCTTCCGAGGCGGCCGCGGCCATCGACAGGACGGCCGCCACGCTGGTGCTCGACCCGGCCGACCTGGCCCGGCGGGCCCGTCAGTCGGCCAACCCGGTCGTGCCCCTGGTGGCCGACCTGCGGCGGGCCGTGCCGGGCGCGGCGTCGTCCGTGCACCGGGGGGCGACCAGCCAGGACATCCTGGACAGCGCCGCCATGCTGGTGGCCACGCGGGCGATCCGCGGCATCGTGGGCGATCTGAGCGCGATCATGCGGGATCTCAGCGAGCTGGCCGAGCGGCACCGGGACACGGTGATGGCCGCGCGGACGCTGGGGCAGCAGGCGGTGCCGACCACGTTCGGGCTGAAGGCGGCGGGGTGGCTGGCCGGTCTCATGCGCGCCCGCGCCCGGCTCCGGGAGCTGCGGCTGCCGGCCCAGCTGGGCGGCGCGGCCGGCACCCTGGCCGCGTTCGCCGAGCACGCGGGCGCTTCTTCCCCGGCATCCGGCGCGTCTTCCCCGGCAGCGGGCTCGCGGGGTGCCGATGCGGGCACGGCGCTGCTGCTGGCCGAGGTGTTCGCCGAGGAGATCGGGCTGGCGGCGCCCCCGATGCCGTGGCACGCGGAGCGCTCTCCCGTCACCGAGCTCGGCGCGGCGCTCACCGCCACGGCCCGCGCGCTCGGCAAACCGGCCACCGACATCGTCCTCATGGCCCAGACCGAGGTGGGGGAGGTGGCCGAGTCGTCGGCCGGCTCCTCGTCGGCCATGCCGCAGAAACGCAATCCCGCCCTGTCCGTCCTGGTCCGGTCGGCCGCGTTCCAGGTGCCCGCGTACGCGCAGATCCTCGGGCAGGTCGGCGAGCACGAGCGGGCCGCGGGGGCCTGGCAGGCGGAGTGGCTGCCCCTGCGCGAGGCGCTGCGCCTGACGGGCGGCGCGGCCGAGACCGCCGCCGAGCTGGTGGCCGGGCTGCGGGTCTTCCCCGACCGGATGCGGGCCAACGCCGAGCTGACCGGCGGCCGGCTGCTCGCCGAGCGCCTGGCCGCCCACCTCGACCGCAAGGCGCTCGACGAGGCCCTGTCCACGGAGGGCCCGCTGCAGGACCACGCCGAACTGCTCGATCCTGCGGCTTACCTGGGGGCGGCCCCCGAGCTCGTTGATCGCATCCTCGCCACCTACCGGGAGCAACCGTGAAACTCCACCACCGCATCGACGGCCCGGCCGGCGCGCCGCTGCTGGTGCTCGGGCCCTCGCTCGGCACCACGATGGAGATCTGGCAGCCCCAGCTCCCCGCGCTCACCGAGTCCTGGCGGGTCCTCAGGTACGACCTGCCGGGTCACGGCGGCTCGGCCCCGGCCGCGGCCGGGTTCACCATCGGCGACCTGGCGCGGGCCGTGCTGGAGCTCGCCGGGGACGAGCGGTTCGCGGTCGGCGGCGTCTCGCTCGGCGGCGCGATCGCCACCACTGTCGCCGTCAAAGCTGCGAACCGGGTGCGCAGCCTGGTGCTGTGCTGCACGTCGGCCAAGTTCGGCGAGCCGGGGCCGTGGCTGGAGCGGGCGGCGCTGGTGCGCGGCAAGGGCCTCGCGGCGCTCGTGCCGACGCTGAAGACCCGCTGGTTCACCCCCGGCTTCGACGGCCAGGGGGTGTTCGACCGGTTCGTGGAGGTGGACGCCGAGTCGTACGCGGCCTGCTGCGAGGCCATCGCCGCCTTCGACCTGACCGGCCGCCTGGGGGAGATCACCGCGCCCACGCTGGTGATCGCCGGCTCCGAGGACCCGGCCACGCCGCTCGACCACGCGCTCACGCTGGCCGGCGACATCCCGGGCGCGTCCCTGACGGTGGTGCCCAGGGCCTCGCACCTGGCGAACGTGGAGCGCCCCGACGCGGTGACCGCCGCCGTCCTGGGCCACCTGCGCAGCGCCGAGGACGCCTTCGCGGCGGGCATGCGCACCAGGCGGGAGGTGCTCGGGGACGCGCACGTCGATCGGGCGGTCGCCGCCACCACCGACTTCACCCGCGATTTCCAGGAGCTGATCACCCGCTACGCCTGGAACGACATCTGGAACCGGCCCGGCCTGGACCGGCGCACCCGCAGCTGCGTCACGCTCACCGCGCTCGTGGCCAGGGGGCAGATGGAGGAGCTCGCCATGCACGTCCGCGCGGCTTTGCGGAACGGGCTCACACGCGAGGAGATCAAGGAGGTGCTGCTCCAGACGGCCGTCTACTGCGGGGTTCCGGCCGCCAACGCCGCCTTCGCGGTGGCCCGCCGCACGCTCGCCGACATCGACGCGGAGGGCCGCTGACCTTGGGAGATGCTTTAAGGTTGTTTGGTGGTCTTTGAGGAGGGTTGGGCGATTTCGCCCCTGCGCTGGCTGATGAACACGCTGGGCGATGCCCAGCTCGCCCGGATGGACGGCGACCCCGGCCTGGTCGCCGCGGTCGACCAGCACGCGGCGGTGCTGCGCGACGCCATCCCGCTGGACCGGGAGACCCTGGGCGACTACCTGCTGGGCTTCCTCGACGAGCTGCGGGAGCGCGACTGGATCTTCACCGGCGAGCCGGACGCGCCGGCGCTCCGGCTGACGGCGGTCTGCTGGCTGGCCCGCGAAGCGGGTTTCCTGGAAGACGGCCTCCCCGCCTGACCGATCGGCCCGGGTCAGGCGGGCGGACGGTTCAGTCCGGAGGCATCTCGGAGCGCGGCGGGGTGCTCGGGGTGGTCGGAGCGCCCGGAGCTCCCGGGGTCGCCGGGGTGGTGCGTACAGGCTCCCCTGCCATCGTGCGGGCGTCCTCACGCCCCCGCTGGTACGCCTCCGCGTGCGCCCTGGCCTGCGGGGCCTCCCGCTCGATCCGGCTCAGCCAGCGCTCCCAGCGCTGCTGCATCGGGCGGACGAGCCCGCCGCCGATGCCGATCGCCACGATCGCGCCGACGGTGGCGAGGACCGTGATCAGGACCGGAGTCGTGACCGTGGTGGCCACCCCGATCTGGTTGAGCGCGGCGATGATGCCCAGCGCCCAGATGAAGACCGCCGCGGCGGTCGCCACCCAGCGACCGTAGGTGAGCCCGCCGAGCGCGCCGGCGATGATGTCCCTGACTCCCATGGCGATGGCGCCCGCCACCACGATGATCACGATGGCGACCAGGGCCGCGGGCAGCCAGCCCACCACGCTGTTCAGCATCGACGAGATCGGGTTCGGCCCGAACACGCTGAAGGCCAGCTGGAGGGTGACCAGCAGGATCGCATAGTAGACGATCTTGGCGAGCAGGCTCCGGGCGGTGTACTTGCTCTGTTCCAGCCAGCGCCGCACGCCGCTGCGCTCCACCGCCCGGTCGAAGCCGACGCGCTCGAGCACCTTGTCGACGATCTTCTGCAGCGCCTTGGCCACGATCCATCCGATGATGAGAATGACCACGAACGCGACAAGTTTCGGAACGAACGTCGCTATCTGCCGCCAGGCATCCGTGATGCCCTGGCCTATGTTGATGTCCACGGTTTCCTCCTGTGAGGAGCCACTGCAACGGCGCTACCCGTACATAAGCCGTATATGCACACAGAGCAGTTGAAACTTCGCATAAGGCGACATTTCGGACAGATTCTCCCGGGCTAGGATGATCGACATGCATCGCAGCCGGGTCTATGCCCTTCTGATCGACACCCCCGCCTCCGAGGCCGAGCAGGCGTCGGCGTTCTGGGCCGCGGCGCTGGGGGCCAGTGCGCACCCGCTTCCCGGGTACGAGCAGTTCACCTCGTTGCACGGTGCCGTTCCCGGCCTGGATGTGGCGGTCCAGGCGGTGGACGACGCGCCGAGGCTCCATCTCGACATCGAGACCGACGACGTCGAGGCCGAGACCCGGCGGCTGCTGGCGCTCGGCGCGACGGAGGTGTCACGGTGGCAGGAGTGCCGCATCCTGCGGGCGCCCGGCGGGCACCTGCTCTGCGTGCTGCCCGCGGAGAGCGACCGGTTCGAGGCGGAGGCGAGGACCTGGCCCTAACCCCCCGGCCCGCTCTCTTTGCGAAGGTGTGGCTCAAGGACACGCCTGGACGTGCCCATCTCGGTCTCCGAGGAAGAATTCCATCCGGCGCTCATCGCGTCCGAAAGGAGATCATTTTTCGTGCCCGGTTCGGCCTTCCGGTCGGGTCTGTAAGCAAGGCCCGGCCGAATATGGTTCGTCCCGGCCGTTGGACGACAGATAGGCTGCCTGCCGTGCAGGACGAGGCCTACCACTACAACGTGGATCGCTGGGAAGCCCTTGTGGAGGCGGACGCGTTGTTCACCCGTCCCATGCTCGACCTGGACGCGGAGAAGGCCCAGGCCTATCTGGGCCTGGAGAGGCTGGGCATCGCCGGCGACCTGGCGGGCCGGAAGGTGCTCTGCCTGGCGGGAGGAGGCGGGCAGCAGTCTGCGGCCTTCGCTCTGCTCGGAGCCGACGTGACGGTTCTCGACATCTCGTCCGGGCAGTTGGAGCGGGACCGCTTGGCCGCCGAGCATTACGGCGTCGGCATCCGCACGATCCAAGGGGACATGCGGGACCTGTCGGCCCTCGACGAATCCTCGTTCGATCTGGTCTGGCATCCGTACTCGCTGACCTTCGTCCCGGACTGCCGGATCGTTTTCCGCGAGGTCGCCAGAGTCGTCGACGAAGGCGGCTGTTACTACCTGATGTGCGCGAACCCATTCTTCTCCGGGCTCACTCACCACTCGTGGAACGGGGAGGGCTACACGCTGAAGCACCCCTACACGGACGAGGCCGCGACCAGCTATCCCGACCAGGCGTGGGTCTACGACCGCGAGCAGGCCGGCCGCCGCATCCGCGAACCCAGGGAGTACAGGCAGACGCTGAGCCGGATAGTCAACAGCCTGATCCGGGAAGGCTTCACGCTGACGTTCCTTTCTGAGGTGAGTGGTGACTACCCCGGTGCGGAACCGGGCAGCTGGGCGCACTTCACGGGAGTGGCTCCGCCGTGGCTGGAATTCGTCTGGCAGTACTGCCCGGCGTCCTCGTAAGGTGACGACGTCCGGGGGCACGGGTGACCGCGGCCGGTTGACCTCATCGATGGCGAGCCCGGAGTCCTGGTAGGACGGGCAGGCCTCGACAACTTCTCTCCTACCAGGAGTCCTTCGCCTTCCGGGCGAATCACCCACTGACCGAGCGCGGGCGGCTCTCGCGTTGTCCAGGTATTCGACGCCATCGACGAGGGCCCGTCAGTGGTGGTGGCCCTGCCGACCGAGGGTCTGCACAGGGGTCGCGCCGGGGCGGCTCCACTGCGGCACGGGGCGGCTGGTCGGGCCCCAGGCGGTGTTCCCGTTCGCGTCCGAGCGCCAGCTCCAGGAGGGGCTGCTCCCCTCGGGCCAACCCTCGGGGTTGTCCTCCCACGCCTCGCCACGGCCATAGGGCGTCATGTCGAGCAGGCCCATGGACCCACTGACCCGCTCGTTGCCACGGCCCGTCGTGGAGTAGGTGAGGAACACGCGGTCGCCGTCGCGCAGGAAGCAGGTGAGGTACCCCATGCTGCCGCCGACCGGCTCCTCCACACCGCGCACCGAGTACCAGGGCTGGGTGTAGCCCATGAACTCGACGTATGAGGCCACCTCCTCCCACAGGCCCGTGGTCAGGATGGCGAACGAGACGTCGCGGGCGTTGAGGTAGACGGCGTCCTTCAGGTGCCAGGCCGTGGTGGTGCAGCCCTCGCACTGCCCCTGGTGCGGCGCGCCGTCGTACCACATGTGCTTGTAGACCACGAGCTCGTCGCGGCCCTGGAACAGGTCCAGGAACGGGACCGGGCCGTCGGGTCCGACGACCTCGACCGTCCCGTCGAACTCCACCATCGGCAGCCGGCGGCGGGTCGCGGCGATGGCGTCGCCCTCGCGGGTGTGGGCCTTCTCGCGGACCAGAAGCTCGTCCCGGGCAGCCTGCCAGGTGGCCAGGTCGACGATGGGCGGGCGGCCGGGCAGCGCGCTGGTCGGGTCACTCGGTGCGGTCGTCATGGGGTCCTCCGTGGTGTCTCGTGCCGGGCAGCGTCATAAGACGCCCTACGACGGTCACCAGAACAGACCCGCGACCGGGCCGGAACTCATCGCGACAGGGGCGTCCGGGCCGAATCTGGCACCGAACACGAGCTCTTGCCGATGCCGCGGTCACCGCGCTGCTGCCCGACACTGCCACCACGAGCGCAGATCTCAACCATGATTGCGAAATGTCACTGGTCCGCCAGGTCATTTCGGCGCCCGGGAAGCGGCGGTCAGCTTCGCGGCTCCTCGGCATCACACCGGGCCGGACGACCTGCCGGGGCTGGTCGACCCGGCGCGATCGACCGACTCGCAGAAGAAGTCAGCGCGTACCCATGCTCCCCGGAACAGTAAGAAAGCCCCGGATGCTGACCGCACCCGGGGCTTTCTTATAGCGGTGGACGATACTGGGATTGAACCAGTGACCTCTTCCGTGTCAGGGAAGCGCTCTCCCGCTGAGCTAATCGTCCATATTGAGTTAGAAACTCAGAGCGGAAGACGGGATTCGAACCCGCGACCCTCACCTTGGCAAGGTGATGCTCTACCACTGAGCCACTTCCGCGTGGTGCTGCCTTTACTTTAGCGGATCCCGAGGGGTCCGCCGGTCGCCGAGGTGGAGACGGGATTTGAACCCGTGTAGACGGCTTTGCAGGCCGCTGCCTCGCCTCTCGGCCACTCCACCCTGGAGTCTTGCTCCGAGCGGAAGACGGGATTCGAACCCGCGACCCTCACCTTGGCAAGGTGATGCTCTACCACTGAGCCACTTCCGCATTAACCCCGGGCGACGTGCGCCGGGCTACGGGAAAACCATATCGTCTTCCTGGAGTGCCCGTGCGCACTGAGTGGCCCGCGGGGTGAAATTCAGCTGATCAGGCGCACGTCCTTGGCCATGACGAACATCACCCGGTGACCGAGCTGGATCTGGTAGTAGCGGGTTTGTCCGGTTGTGGTGACGTGTTTGGCCGGGCTGAAGGCGCCCGCGGCGTAGTAGGAGCCGGTGATCGTGTCGCCCACCGTGTACGTCTGGCCGGGGCCGATCTTGTACTGGAGCGGGGCCAGCGGCTGGTACGACGCCAGCTTGTAGGCGGACTGCTCGGGGAACGCGCGGCCGTACACCCTGGTCCTCGGCCTGAGAGGAGTCACCAGCGGGCCCCTGGCGGGGACGGCGGTGGGGTCGGAGGGCGGGTTGTGGAACCAGGCCTTCTGGCCGAGGTACCAGATGGCCGTCCAGTCGTCCTGCCGGTCCGCCACCGCGAAGCGCTGGCCGGTGGAGGCGCGGGCGCTGTGGTCGTACACGCTGTACGTGCTGGGCTTGCCCGGATGCTTGCCCGGGTCGTTGACCAGAGGGGACGACTCGCGCGGCTCCTGGTGCAGCCAGACCGTGGCGGCGCCGTGCTCCGGGCACGCCTTGTCCGGCTTGACGGCGACGCAGCCGGTGAAGCGGGGCCGGTTGGTGTCGTACGAGGGGCGGATCATGATGGAGTTACCGCTCTGCACCCCCTTGAGCGGCTTGCCCAGCAGGTCGAAGTAGTGGGACCAGTCCCAGTACGGTCCGGGGTCCTCGTGCATGCCCGCGACCATCTTCGGGGTGGTGCCGGGGACGTTGTCGTGGCCGAGGATGTGGGCCCGGTTGAGCGGGATGCGGTACTTGCCGGTCAGGTATCTGACCAGCTTGGCCGACGAACGGTACATCGCCTCCGTGTACCAGGTGCCCTTGGCCAGGTAGCCCTCGTGCTCGATCCCTATCGAACGGGTGTTGACGTCCCAGTTGCCCGCGTGCCAGGCGATGTCGTTGGTCGCCACGTGCTGGGCGACATGTCCGTCACGGGAGCGGATCGTGTAGTGCCAGCTCACGTACCTCGGGTTGCGGATCAAGGACGGGATGCCCTGGTAGGAGCCCTCCGTGTCGTGAATGACGATGTAGTCGACGGAACGGGACCGGCTCAGGCGGTCGTGGTTGCCGTAGTCCCGGTTCTTCTTCCTGCCGAAGCGCTCGTGGGCGGCGGGTATCCATTCGCAGGAGAGTGAGCTGGGGCACTCCACCTGCCCGCCGCTTCCGGTCTTCTCCACATTTCCGGGCTCTGTCCAGTTCCCGTCCGGGTCGGTCTGATCGTCCGTCCCGGCTTCCTCCCCGAAGAAGGTGTCGTACTGGTCGTCGTACGGGGGCGGTGGGTCGTTGCCGGTCTGCTCGTTGACCACGGGCGGCGCGGCGGCGGAGTCCTTGGCGGTTGCGGGGACCTTGGCGGTGGCGGCGACGGGGTGGGGGAGGTTGGGCACGGGTACGAGGCGTACCAGGTGGCCGTCGTCGGTACGCCGCCGCGCCCCCTCCCGCATCACCGAGAACACCTCGTCGGCGAACTCACGTGCCGCGGCCGCGTCCTCCGCGCCCGAGTAGCGGGCGACGGCCGCGTACCAGTCGGCCGGGTTGCCGCTCGGGCGGTCCTGGTACGAGGCCAGGAGGGCGGCGCCGCCCCTGATGTTGGCGGCCGGATCGGAGCGCAGCCGGGCGAGGTCCGCGCCGATGAGGCGCCCGGCCTCGGGCAGCGTGGCGGGCGGCAGCGCCGCGCTCAGCGCCGAGGCGGGCGGGGCTTCGGCGAACGTACGGGGCAGCGGGCGGGAGTCGTCCCCCCGGGCGTCGCCCAGCGCGTCACCGATCGGCCACGCGTGCCCACCCCCGGTCGATGGGGCGGCAGCGCTCAAGGGGCTGAGTGTGTCGGCGGGGAACGCGTCCACCAGGTGCATCGGCCCGTAGCCGCCCGCCGTGCTCGGCGACCCGCCGTTCGCGTCCCAGCGGGACTCCAGGTACGAGACGCCGAGCAGCACGCTCTCCGGCACCCCGAACTCCCGGGCGGCCGCGGCGAACTCGGCCTGCCGCCCGGAAGGGTTCGTGGGAGGGAGGGCGCCGGTCCGGTGTCCGGGCGGGCCCCACGAGAAGAGGCCGGGCGGGTGACCTGGGGCAGAGCCGGATGCGGGCATGTCCGCGGGCGCGGTGAACGTGCCGGCGGTCAGGGCGGCGGCGAGCCAGAGGCGCATGACATCTCCCCCAGGAAGGTCACGATACGACTACTCACCGTAACCTTTCCCAGAAAGGGATGGGTCAGACGGGTCGGATGATACGCATGAGATCCGCCAGATCGGCTGCGAACTCGGCATCCCAGTCATCGGGCGTCAGATGCCTGGCCAATCGGCGGTGGGCGGGCGCGTCGGCACCGCGGCTGAGCCTGATCTCCCGGGAGGCGTCGGAGAAGCGCCCGCTCACCTCGGAGAGCGCGAACCCCATCACGAACGTGCTCACCAGCCGCTCGATCCGGGGGACGTCGGCCTCCGGCACGCCCGCGTCGAGCAGCGCCTGGTAGAGCTGGTCGACCACCTGGACCCCGTCGGGCGTCGCCGAGGTGCGCAGCAGCAGGAGCGGGAAGACCGACGGGTGCTCGCGGGCCAGTCGCCGGGTGGCCCAGGCGACCGCGCCCAGGCGCTCCTGCCAGGTCTGCCCGGGATCGCCGGGCGCGAGCCGGTCGAGCAGGCGGCCGACGAGGCCGTCGAGCAGCTCATCCTTGTTCCGGAAATATCCGTACAAGGCCATGGGTGTTACCCCGACCCGCTCGGCGACGGCCCGCATGGACAGGGCTTCGAGGCCGCGCTCGTCGGCGATGGCGAGGGCCGCGTCGAGGATTTCCGGCTGCCGGGAGGTCTTGAGCTTCCGCACCACGTCAGTCTACAGTGTAGAGCAGTCTACATCGTAGACTGAGGGAAGGGGGGCGCATGGGTGGGTTGGTGGAGGCGGCCGGGCTGGTCAAGCGGTACGGCGACGTCGCCGCGCTGGACGGCTTCGACCTGCGGGTGGAGCCGGGCGAGATCGTCGGGCTGGTCGGCCACAACGGCGCGGGCAAGACGACGTTCTTCGAGATCGCCGCGGGGTTGGCACGCCCGGACGCCGGGCGTGTCGTGGTGCGGGGCGAGGTGGGGATGGCGCCCCAGCAGCTCGCCCTCTACCCCAGCGTCACCGTACGGGAGACGTTGCGGCTGTTCGGCGGGCTGGCCGGGCTGCGGCGGCGCGCCCTGGCCGGGGCCGTCGAAGCCGTGGCGGAGGAGCTGGCGCTGACCGGGGTGCTCGACCGGCGGGTGAGCGTGCTCTCCGGCGGCCAGCAGCGCCGCGCGCAGGCGGCCACCGCCCTCCTGCCGGACCCGGACGTGCTCCTGCTCGACGAGCCCACGGCGGGTGCCGACCCCGAGACCCGCGGCGCCCTCCTGGCAGCGGTGCGCCGCAGGGCGGACGGCGGCGCGGCGGTCGTCTACTGCACGCACTACCTCCCCGAGCTCACCGAGCTGAAGGCCACGATCGCCGTCGCGCGGAGCGGGCGGGTGATCGCCAGGGGCACGGGCGCCGAGCTGCTCAAGGGGCTGCCGGGTGAGGTCCGGGTCACCCTGGACGACGACGAGATCACGGTCTCGACCACCGACCCCACCGCCACCCTGGCCGACCTGCTGCGCGACCTCGACCGCCCGGTGCGCGGCGTCGACATCCGCCAGCCGTCGCTCGACGACCTCTACAAGGATCTTCGCAAGGAGCCCGCGGATGCCGCGTGAGACGTTGCACCGCATCGCCGTCCTGACCGCGCACAACGTGCTCCTGCGCCGGCGCGACCCGGCTCACCTGGTCAGCTACCTGGTCATGCCCATGGTCCTCATGCTCGTCTTCAAGTCGATGCTGCGCGAGCCCGCCCAGATCGTGACGGGACTGCTGGTCATGTTCTCGGTGCTGTCGATGGCCGACGTGGCCACGGCCGGCCTCGCCGAACGCGCCTGGCACACCTGGGACCGCCTCAGGACCACCAGGGCCCGCGTCCCGGAGATCATGATCGGCAAGGCCCTGCCGGTGTTCGCCGTGCTGGTCCTGCAGCAGGTCGTGCTGCTCGCGTACGGGATGATCGCGGTGGGGCTGCGGCCGGCCGGGACGGCGTGGCCGCCGGCCCTGGGCCTGGCCGTGGCGGCGTGGTGCTTCGCGCTGCTCGGCGTCGGCACGGCCCTGGCCGGGGTGGTGCGCAGCCAGGGGGAGCTGAGCACGCTCTGCAACATCGCCGCGCTGTCGGTCAGCGCGCTGGGCGGTGCGCTGGTGCCGTACGCGATGATGCCCGCCTGGGCGCAGGCCATCGCGCCGATCTCGCCCGGATATTGGGCGACCACCATGCTCCAGGCCGCCGTCAGGGGTGACGTCGCGGGCACGGTCCGTCCCGCGGCCGTCCTCGTCGGGCTCGGTCTCGTCGCCGGAGCCTTCGCCTGGTGGCGCTTCGGCAAGGGCTGGGGCCGCGGCAGCCTGCTCTAGACAGGCGTTCGAGTTAATTCCTGCCCGATTTCGGGCAGGATGTTGAAGTGTCTCGTTCCAGATGCGTAATGTCCTCGTCTGTGTCCCCGGCACGACATCCCTACGAAGACCTCATCGTCCACCTCACCGAGACGAGCCCGCTGGGCCCGGGTGAGGCGGCGAAGGTGATCGCCGACGTGCTGTCGTACTTCTCCGAGTCCGTCGAGGAGTACGTCCGCCGCCGGCACGCCGAGCTGAAAACGGTCGGCCACACCAACGACGAGATCTTCCCCAGGATCGCCGCCGAATTACGCGGTCGGCGGGTCGCGGCACCGGAGCTGTCCCTGCGGCAGCTGCGCAGGATCGTCTACGGATGAAGAGGAGACCTCGATGTGCGGAATCGTGGCCTATGTCGGCCCACGGGACGCGGCGCCCATCCTGCTGGAGGGCCTGCAGCGTCTGGAGTACCGGGGGTACGACTCGGCCGGGGTCGTGGTGTCCAACCGGGGGCTCAAGCTACGCAAGGTCAAGGGCCGCGTGGCGGACCTGGCCAAGGTCGTGCCGGCCAGGTTCAAGGGCACCCTGGGCATCGGGCACACCCGCTGGGCCACGCACGGCGTGCCGAGTGACGAGAACGCCCATCCCCACCTTTCCTCCGACGAGCGCATCGCGGTCGTGCACAACGGCATCATCGAGAACGCCGGCGAGCTGCGCGCGAAGCTGGAGGCCGACGGCGTGGTGTTCGCCTCCGAGACGGACACCGAGGTGCTCGCGCACCTGATCGCGCGCGCCGCCGACGAGAACGACTCCCTGGAGGAGGCGGTCAGGAAGACGCTCAAGAGCATCGTCGGCACGTACGGCATCGCGGTCATCGACCGCGAACGCCCCGGCGAGGTGGTCGTGGCGCGCAACGGCAGCCCGATCGTGCTGGGCATCGGCGAGAAGGAGATGTTCGCCGCGTCCGACGTGGCCGCGCTCGTCCGCTACACGCGCCAGGTCGTGCACCTGGAGGACGGCGAGCTGGCCGTGCTCAAGGCCGACGGCTTCCACACCTTCGCCAGCGACGCCCGCGAGACCGCCAAGGAGCCGCTGACCGTCGACTGGGACGCCGGCCACTACGACACCGGCGGCTACGAGCACTACCTGCTCAAGGAGATCTCCGAGCAGCCCGAGACGATCACCCGTACGATGAGCGGCCGGCTCGACGAGCGCTTCCACGTGGCCCACCTGGGCGGGCTCAACATGGACGCCCGCGAGACGCGGGGCTTCCGCCGGGTGAAGATCATCGGCTGCGGGTCCGCGTACTACTCGGGACAGATCGGGGCGCAGCTCATCGAGGAGCTGGCCCGCATCCCGTCCGACGCCGAGCCCGCCAGCGAGTTCCGCTACCGCAACCCGGTCGTCGACCCCGACACGCTCTACGTCGCCATCAGCCAGTCGGGCGAGACGTACGACACGCTCGCCGCGGTGCAGGAGCTCAAGCGCAAGGGCGGCCGCGTCATCGGCATCGTCAACGCGGTCGGCAGCGCCATCGCCCGCGAGGTGGACGGCGGCATCTACCTGCACGCGGGTCCCGAGGTCTCGGTGGCCTCGACCAAGGCGTTCACCTCGACGTCGCTGGCGTTCGCGCTGCTCGCGCTGCACCTGGGCCGGGTGCGCGACCTGTCGCCCGCCGACGGGCGGCGCATCGTCGACGGCCTGCGCAGGCTGCCGGGGCAGATCGAGGAGATCCTCACCCAGAGCGACAAGATCGCCGAGCTGGCGCAGAAGTACGCCAAGCACCCGAGCATGATGTTCGTGGGCCGCGTGCGCGGCTACCCGGTGGCCAGGGAAGGCGCGCAGAAGCTCAAGGAGATCTCGTACGTGCACGCCGAGGCGTACCCGGCCAGCGAGCTCAAGCACGGGCCGCTCGCGCTGATCGGCCCCGACATGCCGACGGTCGCCATCGTCCCCGACGACGAGCTGCTCGACAAGAACCTCACCACGCTGGGCGAGATCCGCGCGCGCGGCGGGCAGGTGCTCATGGTCGGTCACCGCGAGCCCGACGTCAAGCTGGCCGACGACGTGATCGTGATCCCCAAGAACGAGATCGAGCTGGACCCGATCCTGCTCACGATCCCGCTTCAGCTGCTCGCGTACTATGCCGCGGTGGCGCTCGGCCGGGATGTGGACAAGCCTCGCAATCTCGCCAAGAGCGTCACGGTTGAATAAACAGGCTAATTTGGCCTCAAACCTCGTTATCTTGCTGCGGACGACATAAATTCGATACGTGCGGCAGTTCGACGCTGAGAGGCCCAATCTCGCACGCATGTACGATTACATGCTCGGCGGGAAGGACAACTTCGCGGTCGACCGCCAGGCCATCGAGCAGCTCGCCGAGCTGATCCCGGAGGCGGTCCCGCTGGCCCGCGCAAACCGGGCCTTCCTCCAGCGTGCCGTGCGCTACGTGGCCGCCGCCGGGGTACGGCAGTTCCTCGACCTCGGCAGCGGGCTGCCGACCCAGGGCAGCGCGCACGAGGTGGCGCCCGAGGCCCGGGTCGTCTACGTCGATCGCGATCCGGTCGTCGCAGCACATGCCACGGCCCTGCTCGGACACTCGGGCAGGGCCGCGCTCGTCGAGGCGGACCTCCTGGATCCCGACGCGGTGCTGGCGGGGGCAGGCGGGTTCCTGGACCTGCGCCGGCCGGTCGGGGTGCTGCTCGTGTCGATCCTGCACTTCCTGCCGGATTCGGCGCGGCCGCAGCAGGTTCTGGCGGCCCTGCGCGAGCGGCTGGCGCCGGGCAGCTACCTGGTGATCAGCCACGCCACCTCGATGGGCCGCCTGGAGGACGGGCAGCGCTACCGGGGCGCCTCCTCGGACGATCCGAGCGGCGGCACCGACCGCACGCCCGCCGAGATCCGCGCCTTCTTCGGCGACTTCCCGCTGGAGCCGCCGGGCCTGGTACAGGCCGTCGACTGGCGTCCCGACCGGCCCAAGCTGGTGGGGGACTGGTCGCTGCCGTCGTCCCTGATGGCCGGGGTCGGCAAAAAGCCACTATGAGAGATATGTGTATCTCTGCGTATTGTGTCGATAACTTAGAGTGAGCGATGACTCGCGATGCTCGGGGGAGAGGCACATGCGCCGTCGGCGGTTCTTCGCATGGGGGCTGGGCCTGGCCGCGTGCGCGGCCGGCTGCGGGACGGAGCGCTTCACCGGGAGCGCGGCGGGCCTGCGCGCCCGATACTCGATCGGCCCTCAGGGGCGCCGCTGGGAGCGCGTCGGGCAGGCGTTCGCCGGCGCGGCCCGGACGGCCGGATACGAGACCGGCGCGGGCACCAGGATCATGGTGAGCGGGCTGCCCGCGCTGGCCGCCGCCGAGCTGAACAACGGCCAGACCCTCCTCGACACCGCGACCCCCCTGTGCAGGCTCACCGGCGAGGTCGAGGTCGTGGTCGTGCCCGTCCACTCGCCGTTCGGGGACTTCGAGGCGTTCGGCGCCCACCTGCTCGCCAGTCCGGGCCAGACGCAGCTGGCGGGCGGGCCCCAGGGGGAGCCCGACCACCTGCTGTTCGGCCTGATCGCCAGGGGGCTCGGCGCCGACACCCGCCAGCTCGACTACACCGGCTACCCCAGCAGCCAGGAGGCCGTCACCGCGCTGCTGTCCGGCAAGGCCGCGGCGGCCGTGGGCCCGCTGGCCGACTGGCGCGCGAGCATCAAGGCCGGCCAGGTCAAGGCGCTCGCGGTGTCCTCGGCCAGGCAGGTGCCCGGTCTCGACGCGCCGACGCTGCTGGAGTCCGGCGTACGGGTCGACTTCGTGGACTGGGCGGCGGCCTTCGGGCCCGAGCGCATGACGGACGAGAGCCGCGAATCGGCCATCCGCATGTGCGAGGACGTGACCGGCACGGCCGACTGGGAGGCGGCCTGCCGGTCCGCGGGCTGGATCTCGATCCCGCTCAGCGGCGCCGACTTCAAGCAGTGGCTGGGCTCCGAGGTCGAGCGCACCCGCGCCGTCCTGCGGGATCTCGGTCTGCTCGGCACCACCAAGGCCACAACATGCTGGGGTAGTTGCGGGAACGGCCACTAGATGTAGGATCCTGGTCGTCGCTGGTTCGCCTCTCCGGAGGCGGAGCAAAAGGGAACCCGGTGTGATTCCGGGGCTGCCCCGCAGCGGTGAGCGGGAACGACCGCCGTCAGGTGCACTGGAGTGATCTGGGAAGCGACGGCCAGTAGGAGCGATGCGCGCGCCCGCGAGCCCGAAGACCTGCCAGCGGTGTGCCCGGGCCGCCCGCCCGGCACGAAGTGACCATGGCCTCGCGGGAGGGCCGGGGAGCGAAACGGCCGGGGGATGATCCGTGCCGCCGTGCTCTCGCGCGCCCTCACGGGGGACGAGCTCGCGAGGAGAGAGCACGTGACGCAGATCATCGAGGTCGATCGCCGCCTGGCCATCGAGGAGGCCGCCGCCCGGGTCATCACCGACCCGGCCAACTCCCGGGTCGCCGCCCGGCTCCTGGCCGAGGAGATCGCCGACGAGGCCGCCGCGCACGGGGTGCGGACGTTCTCCGAGTCCATCGCCGCCACCCACGCGGCCGGGCTGATCCAGGACGGGCTGGCGGAGTTCGTCGCCGCGCACGCCGCCGAGCTGGACGCGCTGGTCTCCGTGGAGGCGGACGACCGGTTCGAGTATTTCGGGTTGCGCACCGTCTATGACCGTTACCTGCTGCGCCACCCCGAGACGCGGGCGGTGCTGGAGCGCCCGCAGCACTTCTTCCTCCGCGTGGCCTGCGGGCTGTCGGAGTCGGTGGCGGAGGCCGCCGAGCTCTACGCGCTCATGTCCACGCTGTCGTACCTGCCCAGCTCGCCCACGCTGTTCAACTCGGGCGCGCGCCGCCCGCAGCTGTCGTCGTGCTTCCTGCTCGACTCGCCGCGCGACGAGCTGGAGGCGATCTACGACCGGTACGGGCAGGTGGCGCGGCTGTCGAAGTACGCCGGAGGCATCGGCATCGCCTGGACCCGGGTGCGCTCGCGCGGCTCCCTGATCCGGGGCACCAACGGCCACTCCAACGGCATCGTCCCGTGGCTGCGCACGCTCGACTCGTCCGTCGCGGCCGTCAACCAGGGAGGGCGGCGCAAGGGCGCGGCCTGCGTCTACCTGGAGACCTGGCACGCCGACATCGAGGAGTTCCTGGAGCTGCGCGACAACACCGGCGAGGACGCCCGCCGCACCCACAACCTGAACCTGGCGAACTGGGTGCCCGACGAGTTCATGCGCCGGGTGGAGGCGGACGAGGTCTGGTCGCTGTTCGACCCGAAGGAGGTGCCCGACCTCACCGACCTGTACGGTGACGCGTTCACGCGGGCGTACCGCGCGTACGAGGCCGCCGGGCGACATGTCCGGCAGATCCCGGCCAGGACCCTGTACGGCCGGATGATGCGCACGCTCGCCCAGACCGGGAACGGCTGGATGACCTTCAAGGACGCCGCCAACCGCACCTCCAACCAGACCGGCCGCCCCGGGAACGTCATCCACCTGTCGAACCTGTGCACCGAGATCCTGGAGGTCACCAGCGACGCCGAGACCGCGGTCTGCAACCTCGGCTCGATCAACCTGGCCGCCCACCTCCTGGCCGGTGACCTGGCCGGTGACCTGGCCGGTGACCTGGACTGGGACCGGCTGCGCGGCACCGTGCGAACGGCCGTGCGCTTCCTGGACCGGACCATCGACCTGGGCTTCTACCCGACGCCCGAGGCCGAGGCGGCGAACAAGCGCTGGCGGCCCATCGGGCTCGGCGTCATGGGCCTGGCCGACGTGTTCTTCACGCTGCGGCTGCCGTTCGACTCGCCCGAGGCGCTGGAGCTGTCCACCAGGATCGCCGAGGAGATCGCGCTGGCCGCGTACGACACCTCGGCCGACCTGGCGGCCGAGCGCGGCCGGCACCCGTCGTACGCCGAGACGCGGGCGGCCGGGGGAGTGCTGCACCCGGACCACTACGTCACGAGCACGCGGCGCTGGGACGCCGTGCGGGAGAAGGTCGCCCGCACCGGCCTGCGCAACTCGCTCATGATCGCCATCGCGCCCACCGCCACGATCGCCTCCATCGCCGGCTGCTACGAGTGCATCGAGCCGCAGGTGTCCAACGTGTTCAAGCGCGAGACGCTGTCGGGCGAGTTCCTGCAGGTCAACCGGTATCTGGTGGCCGATCTGCAGGCGCGCGGGCTGTGGACGCAGCAGCTGCGGGACGACCTCAAGAGGGCCGACGGCTCGGTCCAGACGGTCCCCGGCATCCCCGACGACCTCAAGGTGCTCTACCGCACCGCCTGGGAGCTGCCGCAGAAGGCGCTGATCGACCTGGCCGCCGCGCGCCAGCCGTACATCGACCAGTCCCAGTCCCTGAACCTCTTCATGGCCAGCCCGACGATCGGCAAGCTCTCGTCGATGTACGCCTACGCCTGGAAGCGGGGCCTGAAGACCACGTACTACCTGCGCTCCCGGCCCGCCACCCGCATCTCCCAGACCACCGTCCAGTCGGCACCGGCGGCCTCTGCAGAAGCGATCGCCTGCTCCCTTGAGAACCCCGAGACCTGCGAAGCCTGCCAGTAAGGAGACTGTTGTGCTGCTCGACCCAGGTATGGACCTCACGCTGCGGCCCATGCGCTACCCGGACTTCTACGAGCGCTACCGCGCGGCCATTCGCAACACGTGGACCGTCGAGGAGGTGGACCTCCACACCGACCTCGCCGACCTGGCCAGGATGACGCCGCAGGAGCGGCACCTGATCAACCGGCTGGTCGCGTTCTTCGCCACCGGCGACTCCATCGTGGCCAACAACCTCGTGCTCAACCTCTACCAGCACGTCAACGCCCCTGAGGCGCGCCTTTATCTCAGCAGGCAGCTGTTCGAGGAGGCCGTGCACGTCCAGTTCTATCTGACACTGCTGGACACGTACCTGCCGGATCCCGCCGAAAGGGTGAAGGCCTTCGCCGCGATCGACCACATCCCCTCGATCCGCGACAAGGCGGAATTCTGCTTCAAGTGGATCGACTCGATCAACGAGCTGCAGCGCCTTGAGACGCGGGACGACCGCCGGCGCTTCCTGCTCAACCTCATCTGCTTCGCCGCCTGCATCGAGGGCCTGTTCTTCTACGGGGCCTTCGCGTACGTCTACTGGTTCCGCTCCCGGGGCCTGCTCGGCGGCCTGGCCACCGGGACGAACTGGGTCTTCCGCGACGAGTCCATGCACATGGAGTTCGCCTTCAGCGTGGTGGAGACCGTGCGGGCCGAGGAGCCCGACCTTTTCGACGATGACCTGGGCAAACAGGTTACTCTCATGGTGGAGGAGGCCGTGGCCGCCGAGCTGGCCTTCGCCGAGGACCTCTGCGGGGACGGCATGCCCGGCATGGGGGTCGCACAGATGCGCCAATACCTGGAATACGTCGCCGACCAGCGGCTGGCCAGGCTGGGCCTGCCCACGAGGTACGGCTCGGCCAACCCCTTCGCGTTCATGGAGCTGCAGGACGTGCAGGAGCTGGCCAACTTCTTCGAACGGCGTGTCTCTGCGTATCAAGTGGCAGTTGAGGGCAATGTGACCTTTGACGAGACTTTCTAGACATTGGGGGCATAGGCGTGCAGTCTCCAGCAGGCTGGCCGATTCTCGTAATCTCGGTGATCGGCTCGATCCTCCTGGTTGAGCTGGTCCGGAGGGTGCTGAACAGGGCCGGACGCAAATGGGCGTTCCCCCGGCACCTGGTGGAGCACTGCACGTGGTCCGCCTTCACCGTGGCGGTCGTGGCGGCCTTCAACCTGGCATTCGCGCCGGACATGTTCGGCACGAGCGCGGACGCGAAGGCCGTCGCCGCGAGCGTCAACCGGGTGCTCGGCCTGGCCACCATCGCCGCCGTCACCTGGCTGATCGTGCAGGCCACGTACGCGCTGACGGACGTGGTGCTCGACCGGTTGGTGCTGGTCGAAGGGGAGCGCAACCGCCGGGCGCGGCGGATCATGACGCAGATCGGGCTGGTCCGCCGCATCGCCGCCGCGGTCATCATCGTGATCGCGATCGGCGCGATGCTCTTCTCGTTCCCGCAGGTCCGCGCGCTCGGCGCGGGCATCCTGGCCTCGGCGGGCATCGCCGGCGCCATCGTCGGCATCGCCGCCCAGCCCACCATCGGCAACGCCCTCGCCGGCCTCCAACTGGCCTTCAGCGACGCGCTCCGGCTCGACGACGTGGTCGTCGTGGAGAACGAATGGGGCCGGATCGAGGAGCTGACGCTCACCTACGTCGTCGTGCGCCTGTGGGACGAGCGCCGCCTGGTCCTGCCGGTGTCGTACTTCACCCAGAACCCGTTCGAGAACTGGACCCGGCACGGCAGCCGCGTCCTCGCCGTCGTGTTCCTGCGCGTGGACTGGTCGGTGCCGGTGCCCAAACTCCGGGAGGCGCTGTACGAGTTCCTGCAGGGCAACCCGCTGTGGGACCAGAAGGACTGGACGCTCCAGGTCACCGACGTGCTGCCGAACGGCCTGGTGGAACTGCGCGCCCTGATGAGCGCCGCGGACTCGCCGTCCTCGTGGGACCTCAAGTGCGACGTACGCGAGTTCCTGGTCAACCACGTCAGGGACAACTACCCCGAGTCCCTGCCCCACTTCCGCGTGGAGACCCCGGAATCGCGCGCGCAGAAATAAATGTGTGGCACCGCCGCCGATCATTCCTTTACCGTGGACATTGTCCAGCCGCACGAAAGAAAGGCAGCGAAATGAGCTACCCCCGACTGTGGCAAGGGCTTTCCGGATAACCGAGCCGATTATCGGAAAGCCGTCTCGGAGTGCACCGGGGCGGCTTATTTGTTGACGACCGAGTGTGGGGCAGTTTGGTCAGCCCGCCTGCCTTGGGAGCAGGAGAACCGCAGGTTCGAATCCTGCCACTCGGACAGCGGCCCTGAAAGAAGAGGGCCGCGGGCCACGGCCTGACCGGCGGGATTGGCGCCCCCCGGCCGGACCCGGCCCCCGCCCCGGGCCGGCCCACGCCAGCCAAGCCCGGGGCCCAACCGGCAAGGCCGGTTCAAGCGCTTGTGGCGGAACTTCGGTAGACGCGCTGGACCCAGGATCCAGTGCTCCGCAAGGAGCGTGGGGGTTCGACTCCCCCCGAGCGCACGCACGACCCAGGAGGCGGGGATTCAGGGTTTGAATCCCTGGGGGACACACAAAGGGGTTTGTCCGCTGAGGGGGCGCCGGGAACCGACGGGACGCACAGCGATCCCTCCGTCAGCGAGCCCAGTGGCGATCGAGACCTGCGGATCATGGGTCAGCCTTTCGTCAAGGGAAGGAGAATCGCCGCCGGCAACCGGGGCGTGCATCGATGGTCAGGCCGGGGTTCCGCTGCCCTTGCAGCCTTTGTCGATCCGGCCCGTCTCGAAGTACTTCACAGCACCAGTGACCCGCCGTCCCGCTTCAGCGTGGGCTGCTGCACGGGCAGCGGCCATCCCTGGCACATGGCACCTCCCAGTCCCCAGGACCGGGAGGTCGCCGGATGGCGCTTGACGAGCTGCTGGTAGGCGCGCCAGGCGGTGATCGGCAGCCTGGTCGACAACGCAATCCGCTAGAACCAGACGGGCGGGCACCTGAGCGTCGACACCGGCGCGGCAGGCGGACGCGCCGTTTCTGCGGATCTCCAACACCGGCCGGAAGATCCCGCCCGGCGAGGCGCAGACGCTGCTGGAACCGTTCGTGCACGGGCAAGGTACCCGCGTCCGCACCGACGGCCTGGGGCTGGGACTGTCGATCGTCCACGCGATCACCCTCGCCCACCGAGGACGCATCGCAGTTACCGCCCGCACCGGCGGCGGCCTCGACATCACCATCGACCTCGCGCACGACTCGCACGACGGCAGAACGGTCGGCACGATGACGCAATGCGGCATCCGGCATCCACCATGAGCGGCGAAACCAAGCGGCCTGCGGCATTCGGTCGCCGCACTGACCGCTGAGCACTACACCGCAGTGATGAACCGGTGCAGCCCGCTGCCGAGGCGGTTCGGAGACAGATGGCGAGGGCCGGCCATGCCATCGTGCCCGCGGTGAGGCTCGGCGAAGGATCGTGTCCCCAGGGGATCGTGTCCTCGGGCGGCGGGGCGCCCACCGCCCGAGTCCGCTCAGCGCTCGAACACGGAGATGTCCAGCGCTTGCGGCAGATACCTCACCTCGCTGTACACGGACCGCTTCTTCCCGCCGATGCGCGTCCAGCCCATGTGGATGCCGTAGGCCGTGTTACCGCGGAACCACGGGCCGCCGCTGTCGCCGCCCTTGGTGTAGTGCTTGTCCATGGCGACCATGTCGCACAGACGGTCCACGCATATGTTGATCCGGTACACCTTCGGGCTGCCCTTGTAGCCGGTGCTCCGGCCGAAGTTGGAGACGGCCAGGCCCTGCACGGACCAGCGGGTGTCGTCGACGTACCGGGTCTTGCCGTGGTTCCAGTAGAACGTCCGCGCCGCGGTGTAACTGCCGCGGGAGTACCAGGCCATGTCACCGTGGCCGCCCTCGTGGCGACGCTGACGGGTGATGGTGTTGAAGCTGGACGTGCCGTGGTTGAGGTATTGCACCGTGGAGCTGCCGGCGCAGTGGGCGGCCGTGGCGACCCCGCGTACGCTGCCCTGTTTGACGGTGAACGCCGTGGTGCAGATCTTGTCGTCGTCGTCCAGGTATCCGCCGCCGCGGATGTACGCCTCGGGTACGAGTTCCAGCTGGTCGACGACCTTCACCTCGACCTTGACGGCGGAGTTCGCGGCCTGCACGGGCTGCAACCGAGCTCGGAAACGCTCCTTGGCCGCCGGGTCGGTGAGCGGCTCTTTCGGCTGGGTCTCGATGGTCACGACACCCGTCTCGATGTCGTACTCGCCCGCGCTGGTGGCGACGTCGGGCCGGTCGAGGATGCCGTAGTGAGTGGTCTTGAGCGTCTGCCTCAGCTCCTCCTCGGAGTAGGCGCGGCCGCCGATGACCCGCACAGGGACGGGCACGGTCCTGGTCAGGTCGGCCATTGCCGCCGGAGCCTCGCCCTTGAACGCGATCCACGCGCTTCGGCCGTCCTCGGCGATCACCGCTCCGGCGTACGTGTCCGGGTAGGAGTCCCTCGCCTGGTTGGCTGCCGCGGCGAAGTCGTCCTGCCAGCCATAGAGGGCTGTGGCTTCCTCGAGCGTGATGCCTTCCTCGGTCGCCGTCTGCCGGATGTCCTCCAGTTCGGAAACCGCGGGGTCTTCGATGGCGGTCTCCTCCTCGGGGTCCGGTGTGTCACCGTATGCGACCGCGGGGGCGGTGGAGATCGCGATGGCGGCCGCGACGGCGACCCCGAGTAACTTCCTGAGCACGTACCGGTCCTTTCAGTGCGTGGATGATTCCAGTTCGGCATGGACGTGCGGCCCGGTAAGGATGTTCGGGCGGTCGCATGCCGTGTCGCGATAGGCGTTCAAGCGGATTCGCGGATGACCAGCTCGGTGGGGAGGATGAGCGGGGTGGGCTCCTCGCCGCGGATCAGGGCGAGCAGCATGCGGGTCATCTCGCGGCCGAGGGCCTTGATGGGCTGGCGCACCGTGGTCAGGGCGGGATGGGTGTGCCGGGCGGTCACCACGTCGTCGAACCCCACGACCGCGATCTCATCGGGCACGGCCCGGCCGTGCTCCTTCAGCACGCCGAGCGCGCCCGCGGCCATCTCGTCGGAGGCGATCAGCACGGCGTCGAGATCCGGGTGCTCTTTCAGGAGGTGAGCCATGGCAGCGGCGCCGCTCGCCTCGGTGAAGTCGCCGTGCGCGACCCGCTCGTCTCCGAGTCCGGCCAGCGCGAGCGCGTCGCGGAAGCCCAGGTAGCGGGAGACGCCGACGTGCATGTCGAGCGACCCGGTGATGGTCGCGATCCGGGTGCGGCCGGTGGAGATCAGGTATTCGGCCGCCTGGCGAGCGCCGTCGCGGTTGTCGGCGTCCACGTACCAGTCGTTGGACCCGCCGAGGGAGCGTCCGCCGTAGACCACGGGGACGCCGCCCCCGGCGGCCACCTTCGCCAGGGGGTCGTTCTCCCGCAGGGCCAGCAGCATGACACCGTCGGCCCTGCGTGACTGCAGGACACGGGCCAGCCGGTTGCGGCCGCGCTCGGAGGCGGCCAGGATCAGCAGCAGCTCAAGGTCGGTTTCCTCCAGGACGGCGTTCACCCCGACGATGACCTCGGCGAAGAAGGGGTTGGTGAACAGGGCCTGGTCGTCGCTGGAGACCGCCAGCACGACCGCGCCACTGCGCTGGGTGGCCAGCGAGCGGGCGGCGACGTTGGGCACGTAGCCCAAATCCTTGATGGCTCGTTCCACGGCCTGCCGAGCGGCCCGGCTGACATGCGGGGCGTTGTTGATCACCCGGGACACCGTGCCCCTGGACACTCCCGCCCGCCTGGCCACCTCGTCCAGCGTCGGCTGCCGATCCATCATTTTTAGGAGCGCTCCCAAGTGTGTACCTGCTGGTCATGCGGAGCGTACCAGGCTTCCAGTCTGTGAGCGCTCCCAATTTCGATCAGGGCCTGGTGAGCGGGCTGAACGGCCCGTCGGCCACACGTTCCACCACGTCGTCCACGATCTGGTCGATCGTACCGAGCACGTCGTCCGCGAGGGGCACCCCGGACGCCGCCGCACTGTCGCGCACCTGCTCGGGCCGCGAGCCGCCGACGATCGCGGCCGAGACCCCGGGGCCGCGCAGCACCCAGGCGATCGCCAGTTGCGCCATGGTCAGCCCGAGGTCCGCCGCGATCGGGCGGAGCCGCTCCACCCGCGTCAGGACGTCGTCGGTGAGCAGGCGGCCCACGAACTCCCTGCGCGCCTCGGCGGGCGGCGCCTGGCCGGGGGAGTAGCGCCCGGCCAGCACACCCTGAGCCATCGGCTGGTAGACGAGCTGGCCGACACCCTCCTTGGCGCACAGCGGGAGGATCTCCGGTTCGATGACCCTGCGGAGCAGGTTGTACTGCGGCTGGTTGGACACGATCCGGTCCAGGCCCAGGTCGTCGGCGATCCGCAGCGCGTCGGCGATCTGCTCCGCCGTCCAGTCGGAGACGCCGACGTACAGGACCTTGCCGCTTCGCACCAGGTCGTCGAAGGCCCGCAGGGTCTCCTCCAGAGGGGTGGCGTAGTCGTAGCGGTGCGCCTGGTAGAGATCCACGTAGTCGGTGCCGAGGCGGCGCAGGGAGCCGTCGATCGAGCGCATGATGTGCTTGCGGGACAGTCCGCGGTCGTTGGGGCCGGTGCCGGTGGGCCAGTAGATCTTGGTGAGGATCTCCACCGAATCGCGGCGGACGCCCCGCAGCGCCTGGCCGAGCGCCTCCTCGGCGCGGGTCTCGGCATAGGCGTCGGCGGTGTCGAACGTGGTGATCCCGGCGTCGAGGGCGGCGTGCACGCAAGGTTCGACGGTGTCCTCGGTCAGCCAGTTGCCGTAGGCGATCTCGCTGACCATGAGCCCACTGCGCCCTAGATGGCGAAATTTCATGAAGTATCCCTTATCGCGAGGTGTGGGGTGAGGACGAGGACGGATCGGCTCGGCGTCCCGCCGTCGATCAGCATGAGCAGCAGGCGGACCATCTCCCGCCCCATGTCCTCGACCGGCTGATGGACCGAGGTGAGCCCGGCCTGCTCGGCGAACGGCGAGTCGTCGAAGCCCACGACGGCCACATCGGCGCGGCCTGCCTCGCGCAACACCCGCAGCGAGCCCAGGGCCATCAGGTCGGAGGCGGCGAACACCGCGTCAAGGTCGGGCCTGCGGGCCAGCAGCTCCCGCGTGGCTTCGGCGCCGCTCTGCTCGCTGAAGTCCCCGCCCGCCACGAGATCGGAACTCTCCTCGAGCCCGGAGGCGATCAGGCCGTCGCGATAGCCTCCCAGCCGGTGGACGCTGACGAGCATGTCCATGGGCCCCGTGATGGTCGCGATCCGGTGCCGCCCCCGCTCGATCAGGTGCCGTACCGCCAGGTACGCTCCGGCCTGGTTGTCCACGTCCACGACATGGGCGGCGAGAGCGGGATCGAGCGGCCTGCCACCCACCACCGCCGGGACGCCGAGCTCCCCCAGGCGGGCAGGGAGTGGATCCTCGTGATGCAGCGAGAGCAGCAGGACCCCGTCCACGTGGCCGCCCCCGAGATAGGCCTCCAAGGCCGGCCGCTCGCTGCCCGACCGGGCCATGGTGATCAGCAACTGCTTGCCGGACGTCGTGAGCTGCGCCGCGATGCCGCGTACCGCTCCCGCGAAGAACGGGTCGCTGAACACCCGCTCGGGAGACTCGGAGATGACCAGCGCGACCGTGTCGGTGCGCCGGGTGACCAGCGAACGCGCGGCCCGGTTGGGGGTGTAGCGCAACTCCTCGATGGCCTTCTGCACGGCGAGCCTGGTTTTCGAGCCCACCTTGGAGGAGCCGTTGACCACGCGGGAGACCGTGCTCCGGCCGACCCCCGCGTGTGCGGCCACCTGCTCGATCGTGGGCCTCACAGCCCACCGCGCCTGATCACCTCGGCGTACCAGCGCGCGCTGTCCTTGGGGGTACGGCGCTGCGTGGCGAAGTCGACGTGGACCAGGCCGAAGCGCTGGCAGTACCCGTGTGCCCACTCGAAGTTGTCCAGCAGGGACCAGGCGAAATAGCCGCGCAGCGGCACTCCCTGCGTGACGGCGTGATGGCAGGCGCGCAGGTGGCCGTCGAAGTAGGCGATCCGGTCGGCGTCGTGTACTTCGTCGTCGTAGGCCGCGCCGTTCTCGGTGACGTAGAGGGCGGTCACGGGGTAGTCGCGGGTGAGCCGCAGGAGCAGGTCGGACAGCCCGCTCTCGTCGATCTCCCATCCGATGGCGGTCCGCGGCCGCCCGCCGTCCACGAACCGCACCGTCTCCGATCCGACGTGCGGGGTCGGCCTGTCCGGCGGGTCGGCGGGACCGTCGCCGGAGACGATGGACGGGGTGTAGTAGTTGACGCCGAGGAAGTCCAGCGGCGCGGCGATCGTCTTGAGGTCGCCGTCACGGACGTGCCCGAAGTCGGTCACGGCGGCGAGGTCGGCGATGACGTCCGCCGGGTACGCGGCCCGGTACAGCGGGTCCAGGAAGATCCGGTTGGCCACGCCGTCGATGCGGCGCGCGGCCTCCAGGTCTTCGGCCGAACCGGTCGCGGGGCTGACCTGGGTGGGGTTCAGCGTGATGCCGACCCGCGAGCCGCTCATGGCGCTCGCGGCCAGGCCGTGACCGAGCAGCAGGTGGTGCACGGCACGGATGGCGGCGGCAGGCTCGCGCCGGCCGGGCGCGTGCTCTCCGGTGGCGTACCCGAGGTAGGCCGAGCACCAGGGCTCGTTGAGCGTGGTCCAGTGCGTCACCCTGTCGGCCAGCGCGTCGTGTACGGCGGCGGCGTAGTCGGCGAAGCGCAGGGCCGTCTCCCGCGCGGGCCAGCCGCCGGCGTCCTCCAGCGGCTGGGGCAGGTCCCAGTGGTACAGCGTCGGCCACGGCTCGATCCCGCGCCCGAGCAGCTCGTCCACGAGACGCCGGTAGAAGTCCAGGCCGCGCTGGTTGACGGCCCCGGATCCGAGCGGCTGCACCCGCGGCCAGGCCACGGAGAAGCGGTAGGCGCGCAGGCCGAGCTCGGCCATGAGGGCGACGTCGTCGGGGTAGCGGTGGTAGTGGTCGCAGGCGACGTCGCCGGTGTGGCCCTCGCGCACGTTGCCGGGCTGCGCGGAGAAGACATCCCAGATCGAGGGCTCGCGTCCGTCCTCGGCGACCGCCCCCTCGATCTGGTAGCTCGCGGTGGCGGCCCCCCAGAGAAAGCCAGGATCGAACGTGTTCACGCCTTGACGGCTCCTTCCATGATGCCGCCGATGATCTGGCGGCCGAATACGAGGAACACGGCCAGCAGCGGCAGCGTGGCGATCAGCGTTCCGGAGAACATGAGCGTGTAGTCCGTGTAGTAAGTGCTGGACAGCTGACTGAGCGAGAACTGGACGGTCGGGTTGTCGGCCTCCAGAACGGCCAGCGGCCACAGGAAGTCGTTCCAGGTGCCCATGAAGGTGAACAACCCCAGCACGGAGGCGCCCGGACGCAGGGCCGGCAGCACGACCTTCCAGAAGATGCCGAAGGTCGAGCAGCCGTCCACCCGCGCCGCCTCGACCAACTCGTCGGGGACGGCCCGCTCGGCGTACTGCCGCATCAGGAAGACGCCGAACGCCGAGACCAGGAACGGCACGATGATCGCCTGCAGCCGGTTCTGCCAGCCGAGCTCCACCATGATCATGTAGAGCGGGATGATGCCCATCTGGACCGGGATCATCATCGTGGCCAGGATGACGAGCAGCAGCGCGTTCCTGCCGCGGAAGCGCAGCTTGGCGAACGCGAAGCCGGCCAGCGAGCAGAAGAACACCACCGACACGGTCACGGTGCCGGAGGCGATCGCGGAGTTGACCATCCCCAGCAGGAAATTGGCGTCCTCGGCCGCGAAGAGCCGCGTGACGTTCTCGCCCAGGTTGCCGCCCGGGGTGAGCGGCGGCGGCCAGTCGCCGACGACGTCGTTGGCCCTGGTGGCCACGACGAACAGCCAGTAGAGCGGGAAGACCGACAGCGCGATCGCCGCCAGCAACGTCAGGTAGACCAGGGGTCCGGAGTTTCGCACGGCTATCTCGCTCTCCGCGTGACCAGGAAGTTGACCAGAGCGAAGACGACGATGAGCAGGAAGATCATCCAGGCGACCGCCGAGCCGTAGCCGTAGTCGAAGTCCTTGAAGGCCTTCTCGAACATGTACATGGCCACGGTCTGGAACTGCCGCAGGCTGCCCCCGGAGATGGCGTAGCCGCCCTGGCCGAAGATGAGCGGCTCGGTGAACAGCTGCATGCCGCCGATGGTCGAGATGATCACGGTGAACAGGATCGCCGGCCGGATCAGCGGCACCGTGATGCCCCAGAACTGCCTGACCTTGGAGGCGCCGTCGATGGCCGCCGCCTCGTACACGTCGCGCGGCACCGACTGCATCGCGGCCAGGAAGATCAGCGCGTTGTAGCCGGTCCATCGCCAGTCGACCATGACCGAGATCGCCAGCCAGGACGACCACTTGTCCGCCCGCCAGTCCACCGGGTTCACGCCCAGCAGGGCGAGCAGGCCGTTGGCCATGCCGGCGTCGCGGTCGAAGATCTGGCTGAAGACGATGCCCACCGCCGCCACCGAGGTGACGATCGGCGCGAGCACTCCCATCCGGAAGAACGTCAGCGCGCGCAGCCGCTGGTTGAGCAGGCTCGCCACGACCAGCGCCAGGAGCAGCTGCGGCACCGTGGCCAGCACGAACATGCCGAGCGTGTTGACGACCGCGTTCCAGAAGTCGGGGTCGGCGAACAGATCCGCGTAGTTCGCCAGCCCGACGAACCCCGCGTTTCCCGCCAGGTCCCAGTCGTGCAGCGAGACCCACGCGGTGTACAGCAGCGGAAAGAGCCCGAAGACCCCGAAGATCACGAAGAACGGCGCCACGAAGAGGTAGGGCGAGCCCACCAGGTCGAGGCGGGACAGCAGCCCCGCCCGCGACCTCGCGTGCGCGGCGGATGGCACCTGGCTACTTCGCAGCACGCTTGGCGTCCTCGACGGCCTTGGTCCAGGCCT
The DNA here is from genome assembly GCF_040610775.1 of Nonomuraea sp. NPDC003709. Lineage (NCBI taxonomy): Bacteria > Bacillati > Actinomycetota > Actinomycetes > Streptosporangiales > Streptosporangiaceae > Nonomuraea > Nonomuraea sp. NPDC003709. The sequence goes on from NZ_JBEXMW010000004.1 coordinate 773,113, forward strand.
CGGCCGGCTGGAGCTTGCCCTGCTCGACGGCCATCAGCGCGTTGCCGACGCGGTCACCGACCGGGTTGTTGTTCGGCCCCAGGTAGACCGGCTTGAGCGCCTTCGCGCTCGATCCGAAGATCTTCCCGACGGGGGCGTTGTTGAAGTAGTCGTTGACGAAGCCCTGCACCGCCGGGTCGTCGATGGCCTGCGGTGACGAGGGGAAGTTGCTCTTGGCCTTGAACGCCGCGATCTGGCCCTTCGGGCTGGTGAGGAATTTCACCAGCTCGGCCGCTTCCTTCTGGTGCTTGCTCTGCGTCGGCACCGCCAGGAACGAGCCGCCGCGAACGGCTCCGTCGCCGGGCACGCGCGCCACGTCCCACTTGCCGGTGTTCTCCGGCCCCGCCTGCTCCTTGATGACGCCGAGCATCCAGGACGGGCACGGGATGGTGGCGAACGTGCCCTTCTTGAACCCGGCGTTCCACTGCGGGCTCCACTGCGCGAGGTTCGCCGACAGCCCGCCCTGGATCATCTTGACCGTCTGGTCCCAGGCCGCCTTCACCCCGGGATTGGTGTCGATCACCAGGTTGTTGGAGGTGTCGTAGTAGGTGTGGTCGCCCTGCTGCATCAGGATGTTCTGGTAGATGCCGCCGGCCGAGTCGAAGAAGTGCCCTCCCGTCTTGGCCTGAGCGAATTTCTGCCCGGTGGCCAGGTAGGCGTCCCAGGTCGGCCAGAGCTCGCCGACCTTCTCGCGGTCGGTGGGCAGCCCGGCCTTGGCGAACAGGTCCGTCCGGTAGCACATGCCCTGCGCGCCGACGTCGGTGCCGAGCCCGACGAGTTTGGAGCCGTCGTTCGTGAGCGCCTGCTTCCACTTCCATTCCAGGAAGTCGGCCTTCAGCGACCCGGCTCCGTGGTCGAGAAGGTTCACGAACTGCTCGGGCTTGGCCATGAACTGGATGAGAATGCCCTCCTCCAGCGCGACCACGTCTCCGGCGCCGCTGCCCGAGGCCATCCACTGCTGCAGCTTGGGCAGGTAGTCGCCCAGCTGGGCGATGTTCTCCTGCTTGATCGTTATCCCGGGATGAGCGGCCTCGTACTGCTTGTAGAGCTCCTCGTAGCCGAACTCGCTGAAGGTCTTGACCACCAGGGTGACCTTTCCCTGGGTCGCGGTGTCCGGCGTCTGTGCGCCGGTGCCGCACGCCGCGAGCAGGCCGGTGAGGGTGGCGGCGAGCAGCGGCCGCGCCAGCCTTGTCGTCATGTCATATCTCCCTGCTTCCGGGAGCGGTTCCAGTCGGGACTGATCCGCTTGATACACTCGACTACCTGCGTTGACGCCGCGGATTGTGCCGGTGTTCCTGTGCGAAATCCGTGCATTATTGGGAGCGCTCCCAGCCGATGTTAGGGGATTGTCGCACGGCTGAGAAGAGGGCGAAGAGAACAAGGATCAATCTCCGCGAAACGGTTGACAGCTTGTTACGCCGTGGCGGAAGATCCGGCACTGACGCCGCGATGTGCCGGGGACGATCTGTCCAGCGACCTGAAAGGTCCCGGTATGTCCGCCATGCTCAGGCTGTCCGCAGCCTGTGTCCTCCTCCTCGCCGGCCTCGCGACCCCCGCGCACGCCGACTCCTACGAACGGTTACTCAACGGCGGCTTCGACGCCGGCAAAGACCCTTGGTGGAGCGGCCAGAACACCCCGTCACGCATCGAGTCGGGCCGGCTGTGCGCCGACGTCCCCGCCGGCACGACGAACCCGTGGGACTCGATGATCGGCCAGAACGACGTCCCGTTGGAGGACGGCCAGCCGTACACGCTCCGCTTCACCGCCTCCGCCAGCCGGGACGTCACCATCCGCACCACCGTCCAGCTCGCCGGCCCGCCGTACACCACGCCTCTGGACCGGCGGCCCGAGCTGACGGCCACGCCGCGGACGTTCGAGTACACCGCGACGTCGAACGTCTCGGACGCGCACGGACAGGTGACCTTCCAGATGGGCGGCGCGACGGAGCCGTACACGCTCTGCCTGGACGAGATCTCCCTGGTCGGCGGGGTGCTCCCACCCGGCGGCGTCCGGGACCTGGGCTCGCCGGTGCGGGTCAACCAGCACGGCTACGCGACCTCGGGCCCCAAGCGCGCCACGATCGTCAATCCCGGGACGGAGCCGCTGGACTGGCGCCTGCTCGACCCGAGCGGCGCCGCCGTGGCCCAGGGCCGCACCCGGGTGCACGGCGCCGACGCGATGTCCGGCGACCAGGTGCACGTGGCCGACTTCTCGTCGGTCCGCAAGGCCGGCACCGGCTACACGCTGGCGGTCGGCGACCAGGTCAGCCTGCCGTTCGAGATCGGCGACGACGTGTACGACGGGCTGCGCAGGGACGCGCTGGCGTACTTCTACCACAACCGCAGCGGCATCCCGATCGAGGCCGAGTACGTCGGCGACGCCTACGCCAGGCCCGCCGGGCACCTCGGCGTCGCACCGAACCAGGGGGACACCCGCGTCCCGTGCCTGCCCGGCGCCTGCGACCACGCGCTGGACGTGCGCGGAGGCTGGTACGACGCGGGCGACCACGGCAAATACGTCGTGAACGGCGCTCTGGCCGCCTGGCAGCTCATGGATCTCTACGAGCGCTCGCGCGGGCAGGGCGACCGGGAGGGGATGCGCGACGGCCTGCTGCGCATCCCCGAGGCCGGCAACGGCGTCCCGGACGTGCTCGACGAGGCCCGCTGGGAGATGGAGTTCCTGCTCCGCATGCAGGTGCCCGGCAGCGGCCTGGTCCACCACAAGGTGCACGACGCCGCGTGGACCGGGCACCCGACGATCCCGCATCTGGACGCACAGCCGCGCTACCTCTATCCGCCCTCCACCGCCGCGACGCTCAACCTCGCCGCCGCCGGCGCCCAGTGCGCCCGGATCTGGAAGGCATGGGACCGCGCATTCGCCCGGCGTTGCCTTGAGGCCGCCGAGACCGCCTGGCGTGCGGCCCGCGCGCATCCCGGCCTCTTCGCGCCCCCGGGAGGCGAGGGCGGGGGCGCCTACGACGACACCGACGTCTCCGACGAGTTCTCCTGGGCCGCCGCCGAGCTGTACGCGACCACCGGCAAGCGCTCCTACCTGCCCTTCGTCACCACGAAACTGACCGCGGACGGGTTCTCCTGGCAGTCGACCGGCGCGCTGGCCGACCTGACCGTCGCCCGGCTGCCCGGCCGCTTCCCCTCCGCCATGTTCGCCGCCGCGCGCAAGCGGGTGTTGTCCGTGGCCGACGGCTACGTGCGCGACATGAACGCCCAGGGGTACGCCAACCCCTACCTTCCGGCCGACGGCGCGTACGTCTGGGGCTCGACCAGCGCCACGACCAACAGCGCAGTGATCATGGCGACGGCCTACGACCTCACCCACGACCGCCGCTACCGCCAAGCGGTCCTGGAGTCGATGGACTACCTGCTCGGGCGCAACGCGCTCAACCAGTCCTACGTCACCGGGTACGGCGAGCGGGCCAGCCACAACCAGCACCACCGATTCTGGGCCCACCAGATCGACCCGAGCCTGCCCAACCCCGCCCCCGGCTCCCTGGCCGGAGGCCCCAATTCCGGTCTCCAGGACCCGGTCGCCCAGCGCAACCTCGCCGGCTGCGCACCGGCCAAGTGCTACATCGACGACATCGGCTCCTGGTCCACCAACGAGGTGGCGATCAACTGGAACTCATCCCTCGCCTGGATCGCCGCCTTCGCCGACTCCCTGTGACAGGGGATCCCAGAAAGGAAAGCAGTACATGCGAGTATTAACCCGGTTGGCGGCCATCACGGCCGCAACGGTGACCGCCCTGTCGGTGGCCGTCGCGACGCCCGCCACAGCCGCGACCGAGCTGGTGGTCAACGGCACCTTCAGCTCCGGCACCACGCCGTGGTGGAACTCCGCCAACACCTCCATGGCGGTGGACACGGGACGGCTGCGCGTCAACGTGACCGGTGGCACGGCCAACCCGTGGGACGCCATGGTGGCCCAGAACAACATCGCCCTGACCAGCGGCAAGTCCTACACGCTGTCCTTCGACGCCACCGCCTCCGCCTCGGTCGGCGCGGTCACCACCGTGCAACTGGCCGACAGCCCGTACACCAACACCCTGACGCAGCCGATCGCGCTCACCACGACGAGCAAGCGCTTCAGCTTCCCCTTCACCTCCAGCCTGAGCACGGCGGCCGGCCAGGTGTCGTTCCAGCTCGGCAAGAACGCCGCCCACACCGTCTACCTCGACAACGTCTCCCTCACCGAGACGACGTCGGGGTCCGGTCCGATCAGCATGACGAGCGGCTTCTACGTCGACCCCAACTCCAACCCCGCGGTCTGGGTGAGGAACAACTCCGGAGACTCCCGGGCGGCCCGGATCCAGTCCTCGATCGGCTCCAAGCCGATGGCGCGGTGGTTCGGCAACTGGAGCGGTGACATCGGCGCCGCCGTCTCCAGCTTCGTGGGCGCGGCCGACAGCGCCGACAAACTGCCGGTCCTGGTCGCGTACAACATCCCCGGCCGCGACGCGTGCGGCGGCCACTCCGGCGGCGGCGCCGGCACCGAAGCCGCGTACAAGACGTGGATCTCCGCGTTCGCCTCCGGCATCGGCAACCGCCCCGCGGTCGTCGTCATCGAGCCCGACTCGCTGGGCGACTTCGACTGCATGAGCGAGACGGCCCGGCAGGAACGCATCCGCATGCTGACCTACGCCACCGAGCAGTTCCGCGACAAGGCCGCCAACACCTGGGCCTACCTCGACGCCGGCAACGCCGGCTGGACGGCACCGGCGACCATGGCCTCCCGGCTGCAGAGCGTGGGCGTCGCCAACGTCCGCGGCTTCTCGGTCAACGTCTCCAACTACTACACCACCAGCCAGTCGACCACCTACGCCAACGCGATCAACTCCGCGCTCGGCGGCACCGCCAAATTCGTGATCGACACCAGCCGCAACGGCAACGGCTCCAACGGCGAATGGTGCAACCCGTCGGGCCGCAAGCTCGGCACCACCGCACAGGTCGGCGGCGGCGCCGAGATGCTGCTCTGGGTCAAGGTCCCCGGCGACTCGGACGGCAACTGCGGCATCGCGCCGAACGTGCCCGCCGGAACGTTCAGCCCGGACATCGCCATCCGGCTGATCGACGGAATCTGACCAAGCCGCCATTCCCATCTGGGGTGGGCCGGGGTTTCCCGGCCCACCCGCCGACGGGTCGTCCGGGAGCGCCGAGTTGCCTGCGCAAAACACGCTTTCTTGACACCGAACAGAAATTCATCCACCCGCTCTTCGCGAAAACCTGCCGCTGGAGAGGAATCACCTAGGTGGACATGACGATCAAGGTTCTGGGGCCGGTACAGGTGTGCGGGGCCGACGGGCGGCCGGTCCATCTCAACGGCAAGCAGCGGGCGGTGCTCGCCGCTCTGGTCATCAACGCCAACACCCGGGTGTCCAAGGAACGGCTGGTGAAGGCATTGTGGGACACCCCTCCCGCCTCGGCCGTCCATAACTTGCATACCTACATCGCTCAGTTACGCAGAGTGGCGCCATTCGGCTCGAGACTGCTCACCAAGGAGCATGGATACCTTCTCGAGGCGGACGTCGCGGAAGTGGATTTCCTGCAGTTCGAGGAGGCGATAGGTGCGGCCCGCAGCCATGCCGCACAGGACGAGTTGCACGCCGCGGACCGGCAGTTTCACCGAGCTCTCGCATTGTGGCGTGGGAGGCCCGCGGAAGATACCTGGCTCGCCGGTTTCCTGGCCGCTCAGATCACCGGACTGGAGGAGCGACTTGCCATCGCGAGACTCGACTGGGCCGAGACGAAACTCGCCCTCGGCCGGCCCAAGGAAGTGATCGAGGACCTGCGTCCATTTGTCGCCGAGCAGCCGATGAACGAGCACGCCTGGTGGCTGCTCATGCTGGGGTACGCACGGGCGGGGCAACGCGACAAAGCCCTTGAGTCCTTTCGGCGCGCCCGATCGGTGCTCGTCGACGAGCTCGGTGTGGAGCCGGGTGAAGAACTCCAGCAGCTCCACGTCGCGGTCCTGGCAGGCACCGAACCTACGGCCAGGCGCGCATCGCCGATGGGCCAAGCTCCCCCGGAGCTCAACTCTTCGGGCGACGCCGAAGAAGCCGATCCGCTCACGATCGACCAGGAAACGCGGCTCGCCCGGTTCGCGGCCGAGAAGGGCGGGCCGGAGTCCGCCGCCGCGCCCTTGGAGGGGGTGCCGGGCCGCGGCACACAGGACCGGCTCGACCGCGCCGAGACGACGCCTGGTCTCGGTCATCCCCAAGAGGTCATCGGCGACCAGCCGTGGGAGGAGCGGGCCGGGGACCTGCTGATGCTCGCCCTGGCGCAGGAAGAGCAGCGGGCGCGGGGCGTGCTCGTGGAGGAGCCGGGCGTCGAGCCGGGCCGGGATCCGCGGCGGCTGCGGGTCGCGGTCATGGGCGGCGAGCCTGACCGCGCGCCGCTCGAAGGAGGTGTCTGCCAATTGCCGGCGGACATCGCCGATTTCGTCGGCCGGCAGGGCGAGCTGGCGGCCGCGGTCGAGGCGCTGTGCCCCGGCGGCGATCAAACGCCCCTGCCGCTGTGCGTGGTTTCGGGTCAGGGCGGCATCGGCAAGTCCACCCTCGCCGTGCATGCCGCGCATCAGGTCCGCCCGGAGTTCCCCGACGGGCAGCTCTACGTCAACCTGCGCGGCGGCGACGCCCGTCCCGTCGATCCGGAGGAGGCGCTGGGCCGGTTCCTGCGCGCGCTCGGAGTGGCCGGCACCGCCATCCCCGCGGGCCTGGACCAGCGGGCCGAGCTGTACCGCAGCATCCTCGCCAAAGGCCGCTACCTGGTCGTGCTCGACGACGCCGCCGACGAGAGCCAGATCCAGCCGCTGCTGCCGGGCACGCCGGAATGCGCGGTGCTGGTCACCGCCCGGCGCCGGCTGACCGCCCTGCCCGCGGCACGGCTGATCGACCTGCCGGTGATGCCGCCCGGCGACTCGCTCGAACTGCTGCGCGGCCTGATCGGCGCCGAGCGCGCAGCCGGGGCGCCCGCGGACGCCGACCTGCTCGTCCAATGGTGTGGCGGGCTGCCCCTGGCGGTGCGCATCGCCGGCATCCGGCTCGCCGCCCGCCCGCACTGGGCCCTGGCCCAGCTCGTCACGCGGCTGAGCGACACCCGCGACCGGCTGAGCCAGCTCTCGCACGGCTCCCAGACGGTACGCGCCAGCCTGGCGGTCGGCTACCACAGGCTGACCGCCCCGGCGCGGCGGCTGTTCCGCCTGCTCAGCACGCTGGAGGCGCCGGACTTCGCGGCCTGGGTGGCCGCCGCCCTGCTCGACCTGCCCGACGCCGAGGCCGAGGACCTCCTCGAGGAGCTCGTGGACGTACGCCTGCTCGACGCCCGGCGCGACCCCTCCGGCCGGACCCGGTTCCGCTTCCACGACCTGACTCGCGTCTACGCCCGCGAGTGCGCCGAAGCCGACGAGCGCGAACACGAGCGCGACGCCGCCCTGCGCCGCGCGCTGAGCGCCTGGCTCGCCCTGACCCGGCAAGCGCACATCCGGCTGTGCGGCGGCGACCATCGGCTGGCGCACGGCCGCGGCCCGCTCGGGTCACCGGAGGCGAAGGCCGTCGACCGCCATGTCCGCCGCGACCCGCTCGACTGGGTGGACGCCGAGCGCGCCGGCATCGTCGCCGCCGTACGACAGAGCGCCGCTCTGGGCGTCGGCCCGCTGTGCTGGGAGCTGGCCTCCACCGCCATGCACCTGTTCGAGACCCGCGGCCTCTACGACGAATGGCACACCACGCACGAGATCGCGTTACGCTGCGCGCGGGCCACGGGCGACGTCCGCGGCCAGGCGGCCGAGGGCCTGTCGCGGGCCGGCGACCCGGGCACCGAGGTCACCGTCTTGCGCTGGGGCAGGCCGGATCCACTTCTCGGAGGGCCGCTCGGGGACTCCGGCGGTTCCTGATGATGAACGGTCGCCATCGACGTCGATCGTGGCTCACCGAGTGACGTCGGTGAGCGGGACACCGTTCGCCCCGGTGAGGCGGGCGAGCACCGCGTCGTTGCTGGTGGCCTTCGCTTCGGCGAGTTCCTCTCGGGTGACGCCCACGGCGGTGATGAACATGACCTGGCCGTCAGGGGCATCGATCACGCCCAGGTGCGGGTCGGTGACGAAGACCAGCGCGTTGAGTCTGCTGGTCTCGGGGCCGAGCTGCCCGCCGACACCCATCCGGTGCCCATCGGCGAACGGGTAGCCCTCGCCGAACACGTACGTGCCGAGATTCTGCAGTGTCGCCAGTGCCCAGCCAGGCGGCAGTTCGTCGCCTTCGTCGCGCGGGACGCGCATCGTCAGCTCGAAACCGAGGCCGCTGGCACCCGGTTCGGGGTGGACGTCGAGCAGACCGTCCAGGTCGCTGAAACCCCACGTGACGAGCAGCCAGTAGCCGTCCGCGCGGTGCGCGCTCAGCTCTTGGACGCCCTCACCCACCGGGATGTCGGTCGCCCAGCGCAGCGGCTCGTCATCGGGGAGGTGCGCCTCCAACGCGGTGACGATCGCCTGTCGGCTGCCCTTACGCCATCGGGGGACGCCGCCGTGAAGGTAGGCGTCCATCAGCCCGCCCCAGAACGTGTCCGGCGCGAGAGCGCGCTCGTCATATGTGCTCAGGTCGGCGACGAGCTTCTCGACGTACGGGCGCGACCCTTCGAGGTCCGCCCCGCCCGTTTCCTGCGCGCACAGCTCGATTCGGTACAGGAACTCCACGAACGCGCCGAGCGAGGTGTTGATGGTCTCGGGCTCGGGGGTGGGCACGCCGTCCTCCAGCGCGAGCAGGTAGACGTTGCTGCTCTCCAGCTCCACGGCGTAGCGGATCCGGTCGTCGGTACGGCCCTTACCGAGGATCATGAAGCGTGCGGGTCGGTTCGGGGTCTCGGCATCGAAGACCGTGAAGGCATCGAACGGACCGTTCACGTGCATCGTGAAGAGAATGCCGGCGGTGACCGGCAGGCCGACCTCGCACAGCAGCTCGACGTCCGCCGGCCGGAAGCCGCGCTCCTCGACCTGGTCGCGGTCGAGCGTGACGATGCCGTCCGTGCCGAAGACCCGGACGAGTTCGGAGTGCGTGACCACTGGTGGCCTCTTTCACAGGGGGTGGGAGACCATCAAGATCGTAGTGCTGCGGTGCCCGACCCGCCTCGACGGCAGCCCTCCTGTTGTTCGCCGCGAGATCGGGCGGGCCGGCAGTGGCCCGGCAAGGGCGAAGCTCCCGTCTGTCTCATCTGTCTACAGTGTAGACACACGCTACAGTGTAGACGCGTGCTTGACGCGATCAGGAAGGAGAGCCATGACGAGCGACACGGTTGAGGTGCCCGGGGCTCGGCTACACGTCGAACTTGCCGGTGACGGGCCCCCGCTGCTGCTGATCTCCGGCGGCGGAGGCGATGCCGGGATGTATGCGGACGTGGTCCCGCTGCTGACGCGGACGTACACCGTGATCACCTACGATCGGCGCGGCAATTCACGCAGCCCGTTCACCCACCCCGACGCCTCGATCACGCCTGCCACGCAGGCGGACGACGCGGTCGCCGTCCTCGGCCACCACGGCCTCGAACGCGCCTACGTCTTCGGCAACAGCGGGAGCGCGATCATCGCCCTGGAGATGGTGATCAGGCATCCCGGCCGCCTGCTGGGCGCCGTCGTGCACGAGGCGCCGCTGGTCCAGCTCCTGCCGGCCGACTCCGCCGAACGGCGGGAAATCGAACACATCGGCCGCCTCGGCCAGGACGGGCACCTGATGCGGGCCTTCGCGGCCTTCGGCGCGATGACGCTGCCCGACCCCCCGCGCATCTTCCTGTCGCCCACCGGCCAGACCGTCATCGCCGCCGGCACCCAGCTCATGCTCGCCGCCGGCGACCTGGCGCGGAGGCTCACCCGGCGCGAGCCGGATGCGATGACCCGTCAACTCCACAACGCGGAGCTCATGCTGCGCCGCGAGCTACCCGCCTTCTGCTTCGACTACCAGCCCGACCTGTCCGCGCTGGCCGCCACCACGGCGCCGTGGTGCCTGGCCACCGGGCGCGACAGCGTCGGCAAGCCCTACTACACTCCCGCGCACGTGCTGTCCGAGCGACTTGGCATACCCTGCCAGGAGTTCCCCGGCGGCCACGTCCCGTACATGCAGCATCCGGAGGAATTCACCAAGACACTCACCACGATCCTGGAGGGCTTCGCGGCATGACGGCCGACCCCAGACCGCCGGGCACGCTGCCGGAGCCGCCCACCCGGCCCACTCTCACCCGCGAATACCTCGCCGTCGCCGCTCTCGCCCTCATCGACGCCCACGGCCTGCGCAAGTTCTCCATGCGCAAGCTCGGCACCGCGGTCGGCTTCGACCCGATGGCCGCCTACCGCTACTACGACGACCAGGAGGCGCTCTTCGACGGCGTCGCCGAGGCGCTGTTCACCGAGATCGACGTCGACACCCTGCCCTGGGACGGCCCCTGGCAGGACCTGGCGCGCGAATACTGCCTGCGGCTGCGCGACACCCTCCTGCGCCACCCCCACGCCGTGCAGGTGTTCGCGACCCGGCCGGTGCGCTCGCCCGCCTCCATCGACACCGGCGTCAAGATGCTCACCAGACTCCATGCCGACGGCATCCCCCCGGCGCTCGCCCTGCGCATAGCCCGCTGCCTGCGCGAGTTCACCATCGGCCACGCCCTGGCCATCGCCGTGACCCGGCTCGGCGCGGAGCGGCGCAGCCGCAAACCGCGGCCCGGCAGTCCCGACTACAACGTGCTCGCCGAAGCCGCCGACGCCACCACCCTCGACGACCACTTCGAGATGGGGGTCACCGCGATGCTGCGCGGCTTCCAGCACTCCGCCGACTGACCAGGCGCCACCAGCGAGATCATTTTCAGCTCCCCCGGCTTTTCTGGAGTGATGTTTCCGGACGGGGGACCTCATGACGTTCCTCTACGACGGCCGGCGGTCGAAGATCCACGGCGAGTGGGAAGCGCGAGGGCGGCGAGGACCGCGAGGACGAGCACACCCGAGCAGATCCAGAAGCTGGCGGTGAACCCGGCCTCAGTGGGGATGCCCTGGGAGGTGTTCGCGGAGAGGACCGCGGCGAGGACGGCGGTGCCGATGCTGCCGCCGATGGTGCGGGCGAGGGTGTTGATGCTCGTGGCGACGCTGGTCTGGGACGGCGGGACGGTGGCGAGGATCGCGTTGGTCATGGCGGCGGACGCCAGACCGATACCGATGCCCATGAGGGTGACCGCGGTGAGGATGTGCCACGCCGCGTCGTGAGCGACGGCGAGCAGCGCGAATGAGGACGTCGCCATGAGGATGCCCGTCACCAGCGGGAGTTTGGCGCCGAAGCGGCGGTTCAGGGCACCGGACAGCGGCGCGAACACCACCATCGCCACGGTCGCGGGCAGGAGGAACAGGCCGGCTTCGCTGACGGACTTGCCGAGGCCGTAGCCGGTCGAGGTGGGCAGTTGGAGCAGCAGCGGCACGAGGAGGAACGAGCCGAACGTCACGACGCCGAAGGCGGTGCCGGCGAGGTTGGTCGTCCACACGCCCCGGCCGGCGAACATGCGCATGTCCACCAGCGGGACGCGGACTCGCAGCTCGACCGCGACCCAGGCGGCCAGGGTCACGGCGGCCCCGCCGAACAGGCCCAGCGTCAGGCCGCTCGCCCAACCCCAGCCGCCGCCCTTGCTGAGCGCCAGCAGCAGGCAGACCAGACCGGCGGACAGCAGCAGCACCCCCGGCACGTCGATGCGCCCCGGAGCGCGGACGGGGGATGCCGGGACACCGGACGCGACCCCCGCCATGGCGAGAGCGATCAGGATCAGCGGGAACCAGAACAGCCAGTGCCAGTTCAGGGTGGCGACGATCGGTCCCGCCAGCACCGTGCCGAGGCCACCGCCCGTGCCGAGCAGCGCCGACAGCAGACCGACGGCGATGCCGACCCGTTTGGGCGGCAGCGTGTCCCGGACGATGCCGAACGCCAGCGGCAGGATCGCGCCCCCGGCCCCTTGCAGTACCCGGCCGGTCACCAGGACGGCGAGAGTCTCGGCCAGCGCGGCGACCAGAGTGCCGGCGGCGAGCACGCCGAGGACGATGAGCAGTACCCGGCGGCGGCCGAACATGTCGCCGAGCCGGCCCGCGACCGGGGTCGCGATCGCGGCGGCCAGGAGGTAGGCGGTCACGAGCCAGCTGATGTCCGCCGTTGACACGGACAACTCGCCTGCGATGACGGGCAGGGCCGGAGCGACGAGCGACTGCAGCATCGCGAACACCACTCCGGCCAGCGCCAGGAACGCGAGCACGAGCGTGGGCCTCGTGCGCCGGGAGAGCACGGGAGTCGACTCCTCCCCAAGGGTTACGTCGGTACGCATCGCCTCACCAGGTGACGGGGAGTCCGTGGACGCCGTAGGCGGACATGTCGTGTCGGATCGCGAGCCGGAGGTCCGGCAGCCGGCGAAACAGCGCCGGCTCGGATGCGGGCGGCCTGCGCGGGGTCGCGCAGGAGTGCCGGCGCGAACGCGCCGAGGATCGGAAGGGTGTCGCTACTCGGGCACGAGGCCCGGTTGGGTGACGGCCCGCAGCAACTGCGCGATCTCCTCGCCGGGACCGGCCGGGACGGTGTAGCCGGTCTCGTCGCGGATCTTGGCGAGGTGGTCCCGGACGTCCTCGACGGACAGGTTCGGGTGGTGGTAGCCGGGCGTCCTGCCGATGAAGAAGCGAGCGACCTGCCCGGCGCCCGCGGTGTAGATCTCGCCGGTGACCGGGCAGTCCTCGTGCGCGAGGAACGCCACCACCGGCGCCACCAGCGCGGGATCGAGCCTGCCGAGGACGGCGTTGACCATGGCCGTGTTCGCGGGGTCGAGCCGGGAGCCTTCGCCGAGATGCTTGACGAGCATGCGGGTGGCGGCGATGGGGGCGATGGCGTTGACCTTGATCCCGTGCTCGGCGCCCTCGACGGCGAGGACGCGGGTGAAGCCGGCCACTCCCGCCTTCGCGGTGCCGTAGTTGCTCTTGTGCGGGCTGCCGAGCAGTCCGGCGGCCGAGGTGGTGTTGACGACTCGGCCGTAACCTTGCTCGCGCATGACCTTCCACGTCGGCCGGGTCACCTGGAACAGAGCCTTGACGTGCACGTCGAGGACCGGGTCCAGCACGTCGGGAGTCGTGTCCTCGAGCAGCGCGTCCCGCAGGATGCCCGCGTTGTTGACGAGGATGTCGACCCTGCCGTACGTGTCGAGCGCGGCGCGGACGAGTGCCGCGCCGCCGTTCGGCGTCGCCACGTCGCCGGCGTCCGCGATCGCGTCGCCGCCGCGGGCGCGGATCTCGGCGGCGACGGTCTCGGCCGGACCGACGTCGCGGCCGTCGCCGGTCACCGAGCCGCCGATGTCGTTGACCACGACTTTCGCGCCACGGGCGGCCAGCAGCAACGCGTACTCCCGGCCGAGCCCGCCGCCGGCACCGGTGACGATGGCGGTTCTGCCGTCGAAGGTGAGCTCGGTCATGTCGCGCCTTCTTCTCACCACTCGACGGGCAGCGCGTGGACGCCGTAGATGCTCATGTCGTTGCGGAAGCGAATCTCCTCGATCGGGACGGCGAGGCGAAGGCCGGGAAGCCGGCGCAGCAGGGTGGGCAGCGCGATCTGGAGTTCGGCGCGGGCAAGGGTCTGACCGATGCACTGGTGCACCCCGTAGCCGAAAGCGATGTGCCCCCGTGCCGGGCGGTCGAGGTCGAGGATCTCCGGCCGGTCGGTGAACGCGGGATCCCAGTTGCCCGCCGGCAGGTTCATGATCAGTCCTTCGCCGGCCCGGACGAGCGTGCCGCCGATCTCGACGTCCTCCTTGGCGATCCGGGCGATGAGGCTGTGCACGATCGTGAGGTATCGCAACAGTTCCTCGACGGCGTTCGCGATCACGTTATGGTCGTCTGTGTCGCGGAGCACGGCCGCCTTGTCCGGGTTCCGCAGCAACGCGACCGTGCCCAGCGCGATCATGTTGGCGGTGGTCTCGTGGCCGGCGTTGAGCAGGATGACCCCGTTCATCGCCGCGGTCTCCCGGCGCAGCTCCCCGGTCTGTACGTGCTCGCGGATCACCCGGCTCATCAGGTCATCGCCCGGCTCGCGTTCCTTGCGGGCCACCAGCTCCATCATGTAGCCGAAGAACTCCCGGGAGGCCTTCAGCTTCTCCTCGGGCGGGGTGTTCATGTTCATCAGCTTGCCGGTGATGCCCTGGAAGAAGCCGTGGTCGGTGTACGGCACCCCGAGCAGCAGCGAGATCACCAGCGACGGGATGGGCAGCGCGTAGTCCTGGACGAGATCACCCGGCTGTCCTTTCTCCACCATCGCGTCGATGAACTCGTTCGCCATCGCCTCGATGTCCGGACGCATCGCGTTGACCCGCCTGACCGTGAAGTCCTTGGTGAGCATGCGACGCAGCCGCGCGTGCTCCGGATCGTCCATCCTCGGGAAGGTCTCCGGCGCGTTGGGGCCCTCGTGCTTCCCGTGGCCCTGCAGCACACCGAGGACCTCCGCGCTGATCGCCGGGTGGGCCATGGCGGTTTTGATGTCCTCGTACCGGTTCACCGCCCAGACGGTGTGACCGTTCCAGTTCACCTGGCGCAGGCCCTCCTCCTCGCGCCAGCGCGTGTACTCGGCGGGTGGGTTGAACGGGCAGCGGGCTTCGCGATCGCCAGGGAAGATCGGAAGGTCCGCGGCGTTGGCATCGGTCGCGGTGCTCATGGAAACCTCCTGTTGGGTCATGCGGCGGTCGGGCTGGTGAGAGCGGCGGTCCACGGGCTGCCGGCCGCGATGAGGGAGCGCCAGGCGCGCAGGATCTTGGGCGATTTGCCGACGGCGAGCACGCCGGCGACGCGCTCGCCTCTGCGGTAGGCGACGAGGAGCTGCCGCCGGGAAAAGTCGCTGTCCATGACGAGTGCCTCGTCATGGTCGCGCAGGTGGCCGTAGGCCTGGATCTTGACGTCGTACTGGTCGGACCAGAAGTACGGGACGGGGGCGAACGGGCGGGGTCCGCCGAGGATGTTGCGGGCGACGGCCATACCCTGCTCGGCGGCGTTGGTGCGGTGCTCGATCCGCATCGCGGTGTCGAACAGCGGGTTGTGCCAGCGGGCCACGTCACCGACTCCGTACACGTTCTCCGCGGCGGAGCAGAACTGGTCGCATACCAGTCCGTCGTCGACGGCCAGACCGCTGCCTGCCAGCCATTCGGTGTTGGGCACCGAGCCGATGGCCACCAGCACGTCGTCGGCCGGCAGGACGGTCGCATCGGACAGACGCACGCCGGTCACCGTGCCCTCGGCGCTGAGGATCTCGGTGACCACGACTCCTGTGCGCACGGCAACGCCGTGGTCGTGGTGCAGCCGGGTCAGGAACCGTCCGGCCTCCTCGCCGACGGCCTGGCCCAGCGGCACCGGCCCCGCTTCCAGCAACGTCACCCGGACCCCGAGAGCGCGGGCGGTGGCGGCCACCTCGGCGCCGACGAACCCGGCGCCGACGATCACCAGGTGCCGTCCCGGCCGGAGTCCTTCCTTCAGCGCCAGCGCGTCCGGCAGGGTGCGCAGCGTGTGCACTCCAGCCAGACCGTCGGTGCCGGGCAGGAGGCGAGCACGGACGCCGGTCGCGATGATCACAGCGTCGTAAGGGACGCGGGTGTCGCCGGCCAGCATCACGTTCTTCCGGCCCGGGTCCAGCCCGGTCGCCGGCAGGCCCAGCCGCAGCTCCAGCCCCAGCGCGTCGAGGTCGTCAGCCGAACGCAGCGCGAGCCGGGCCGGCGCCCACTGCCCGGTCAGCAGGTGCTTGGACAGCGGCGGCCGGTCGTAGGGCGGCCGGGGCTCGTCGCCGACGAGCGTGATCACGCCCTCGAATCCCGCCCGGCGCAACGACTCCGCCGCCGCCAGCCCGCCGGCCGAGGCCCCGACGATCACCACCCGGTTCACGACTCCGCCAGGTGGATGGCCGCGGCGGGGCACACCATGGCCGACTCCCGGACCGCGTCGTGCGACTCCGGGCCGGGCGTCTCGTCCAGCAGCACGACGACGCCGTCCTCGTCCCGCTGGTCGAACACGTCCGGCGCGAGCAGCACGCACTGACCTGCGGCGACGCACTTGTCGGCGGCCACGTTCACCTTCATCGGACTCCTCCCCAACAATTGGCAGTGTGATGCCAGTTCCCCACGTGGGGCAGAAGCTAGCACAACTGGCAGCAAACTGCCAGTTGATATGCTCTGCTGATGGCCACAGAGACTGAGCGGCACCTGCGGGCCGACGCCGCGCGCAACGTCGAACGCATCGTGCGGGCTGCCCACGCGGCCTTCACCGACGACGGCCCTGAGGTGTCGCTCGAGGAGATCGCCCGCCGCGCCGGGGTGGGCATCCGGACGCTCTACCGCCACTTCCCGCGCCGCGGTGACCTGATCAAGGCCGTTCTCGACCAGCGGGTGGCCGAGGAACTCATGCCGGCGATCGAGCGAGCGCTCGACGACGAGGATCCGCTGCGGGGCCTGACCACGTTGATCGAGGCCGCGCTCGCCATGGTGACCCGCGAGATGAGCACGCTCGCCGCCGCCAAGAGCGCCGACTCCCTCACGCCCGACCTGTCCACCGCGTTCTTCGAGGCCATGATCGTGCTCATGCGCCGGGCCCAGCAGGCCCGCTTGCTCCGGGCCGACCTCGTCCCGGAGGACCTGGGCCGGATCATGGCCATGCTCACCAGCGTGCTCTGGACCATGGACCCCGAGACCGAGGGCTGGCGCCGCTACCTGGGCTTCGTCCTCGACGGCCTCTCGCCCGCCACGGCGACCGTCCAGCCGCCGGCCGCGCCCGTGGTGACGAAGCCACGGGCGGGCAGCCTGTTCGGCTGACCCTCCCTCTCCATCGGTAGTCAATGTCGGGGTTGATATCAGGGTGAACCCTGATGCGCGCCCAAATAATTGTCAGCATGCTGCCAGTTTAGTCCGGGGAGATCCATCTGAGAGGTGCCGATCATGGCGTTCTTCAATGTGCTTGAGTGGTTGCAGTCGTTGCCCGAGCCCGCGATGCTGGCGGGAGCAGGAGCGATCGCGCTGGGAGAGGCCATCATCGGCGTCGGGTTCCTGCTTCCGGGGGAGGCGGCGCTGCTGATCGCGGCGGCCACCGTCAACTCGGTGCCGGAGTTTCTGCTCATGTGGGCGGCGGTCACGGTCGGCGCCCTGGTCGGCAATGTGATCGGGTTCGAGCTCGGCCGCCGCGTCGGCCCTCCGTTGCGTAATACCAGGCTCATCCGCAGGTACGGCGGGGACGGCTGGGACAGAGCCTCGGCCCTGCTCCGAAGACACGGTCGCCAAGCCGTGTTCACCGGCCGGCTGATACCGCTCGTCCGCAGCTTCGTACCCGCCGTCGCCGGAGCGGCGCACATGCCCTACCGCACATTCCTGCCACCGGTGGCCGCGGGCGCCGCCTGCTCGACCGCGATGCCCCTGCTGGTCGGCATCGCGGTCGCCGCAGGCCTGAAGAACGCCGACAACCTGATGCTCATCATCCTGGGCGGGCTGCTCCTGGTGGTCGCCGTGGTCATCGTGATCCGCAAGCTCCGCAAGGCTGCCCGCGCGAAGACGTCCGCGATGACCACAGTGCCCAGCGGCCCGGAGGACCCGGGTCCCGATCTCGAGGCGAGGCGCTGAAAGGTCGCCGAATCCTGCCCGCCAAGCTGCTGCCTCCTGAGTGGAGCGGCGCTCGCGCCGCGACGCTCTTCCAGCGGCAACACGCGAGGTGGGAGCCGGACGGGATGCGTGAGTGGGAACGCATCAGCGGACGGCCGGGATGAACCCTGTCCGGCGCCGCGGGTCAGTCGCAGCGCCGGAGGAGGCCGCCGGTGGGCGCCGCTACCAGGTGACCGGCAGGGCGGCCACGCCGTACATGGCGGCCCGAGGCCGTAGCGGCACCTCCTTCGCGGGCACGGCCAGTCGCAGCCCGGGGAAGCGGCGCAGCAGCGCCGGATAGGCCAGCCGCATCTCCAGCCGGGCCAACTGCTGGCCCAGGCACTGGTGGATGCCGTGACTGAAGCCCAGTTGCTGGGTGGCCTGGCGGGTGACGTCGAAGCGGTCGGGGGCGGGGAAGCGGGTCGCGTCGCGGTTGACGGCCGGGAGGGAGATCGTCACGGTTTCGCCGGCTTTGATCGTCCGCCCGGCGAGGGGCACGTCGGCCCTGGCGACCCGGATCGGGCCGATGTGCGTGATGCTGAGATAGCGCATCAGTTCCTCGACCGCGGTCTCGGCGACGGCGGGATCCGTGCGTACGAGGTCGGCCTGCTCGGGGCGGCACAGCAGCAGGAACGTGCCCAGGCTCAGCATGGTCGCGGTGGTCTCGTGCCCGGCGGTCAGCAGCAGCGTGGCCACACCGGTGAGCTCCTCGTGGTTGAGCTCGCCACCGGTGACCAGCTCGCTGAGCAGGTCCTCGCCGGGTTCGGCGCGCTTGCGCCCGATCAGCTCGGACAGGTAGCCCATCAGCTCGGCGCTCGCGGCGCCCCGCTGTTCGATGGTGTTGTCGAGGTTCATCGCCCGCGCGGTGGTGTCCTGGAAGCGTGAACGCTCGCCGTACGGCACGCCGAGCAGCTCGCAGATCACCAGCGACGGGATCGGCAGTGCGAACGTCTTGACCAGGTCCGCGGGAGCCCCGGAGCGGGCCATCTCGTCGAGCTGACCGTCGATGATCTCCTGGATCCTGGGCTCCAGCCTTCGCATCTTCCGCATGCTGAAGTGCCCGGTCAGCAGCTTGCGGTAACGGGAGTGCTCAGGGTCGTCCATCGCGATGAAGAAGCCTGGCGGGATCACCAGATCCGTCAGCCCCTCGGGCGGCGCCAGCTCCTTGATCGGCGGGGCGGCGCCCTGCTGGGTGTTGCTGAAGCGCGGGTCGTCGAGCACCGCGCGTGCCTCGGCGTAGCCGGTGACCAGCCAGCCGAGCCGCCCGTCGGCGTAGGTCATCGGGTGCAGCGGTCCGTGGAGCTCTTTCAGTAGAGCAGGCGGCTGGAACGGGTCATCCCGTTCGACCGGCAGACTCTCGAGGATTTCCATGCCTGCCAGAAAAGCGCATAGACTGCGAAATTGCAAGCTATGCATAAACGCAGGGCGTGCTGTAGGGTTGCGCTGTGGAAGGTCATCGCGAACGCAAGAAGGCCCGCACTCGCCGTGCGCTGCTGGAGGCCGCGGTGCGGCTGTTCAGTGAACGGGGCTATGAGCAGACCACTGTCGCCGAGATCGCCGCGGCGGCCGACGTGGCACCCCGGACCTTCTTCGCGTACTTCGCGAGCAAGGAGGAAGTGCTCTTCCTGAACGCCGAGGATCGCGGGCAGATCATGCTCGAGGTGATCGCCGGGCGGAAACCGGGGGAGCCCCTGGGGGATCTGCTGGGCCGGATGTTCGAGGCCCTGGTGCGCAGCCTGGCCGAGGGTGACGAGCTGGACTTCGCGCTGTCGCCGCTGCGGGCCCGGCTGGTGTTCACCGAGCCCGCGCTGCGGGCACGCGGGCTGACGCTCATCCTCCAGGAGCAGCCCGTGCTGGCCGGGGCCCTGTGCGAGGTCTACCCCGAGCTGGATCCCGTGTCGGCGGGAGCGGCGGTCGGCAGCTTCATGGGCGCGCTGTCCGTGGCGGGCCTCGTCGCGCAGCAGCAGGGCGGCTCCAACGAGGACGTCCTGGCCGCCGGCTGGCGAGGGATCGAGATCGCGGTCAACGGGCTGTCGAGCCTCGACGGTTCGTGACGCGACCGCCGGAGTTCACCGCTGGCGTTGCATGGAGAGGGCCTGCCGCCAGTGCTCGGCCGCCTGGCCCATGTCGTGGCCGAGGAGCTCGAAGAACTGGGTGGTGGTACGGAGCCGGTCGCCGGTGGGTGTGTCGCTGCCGAAGATCCCGACGCCGTGTCGCGTGGTGTCGGCCCAGATCGCTATCGACCTGGCGCTGGCCGCCCACGTGTGGTACCAGACGTCCACGTCCACGAAGTACCGCACCCGGCGCGCCTCCCGCTCCCGGGCGACCATCTGCCGCTGCTCCAGCCACTTGATGGCATTGGAGATCGTCGCCGGACTGACATGGAGTTGCCGGGCGAGTTCCGTGGCGGTCAGGCTGCCGCCCTCGCTGAGGAACAGCGCGGCGAACACCTTGGCTGTCATGGGCGCCATCCCGCCCTCGATCATCATGGCGACGAACTGTTCTTCGAACTCCCGGGCTGTGCGGACGTCACGGTTGTCGGTGGTGTGCGGAACGCCGGCGTGGGGAGTGCGCTTGCGGCGGCGGGCGCGCCAGTTCGTCGCATGTTGGGCGCGCGCCGCCCGGTAGCCGTGCGGGCCGCCGTTCCTGGCGATCTCGCGGGTGACGGTGGACCTGGACCGTCCCAGCCGGCGGGCGATCTCCGCGTAGGTCAAGCCGGCCGCCAGGCCTTCGGCGATGCGGCGACGATCCTCGGCGGTCAGCCGGTCTCCCGGCATGTCATCCTCCCCGGTCGAGCCCTCGGTGCTGCAAGGCAGTTGCACTCAGCTACAAGGTCATTGCACCAATACATGGCCTCTGACCTGCGTAAATGAATTCTTTGAGTTGTCTCATCCCAGAACACGACCCTAGCGTTTGCCCAGACCGAAGAGGAGGTTCCACCATGAAAAAGGTCGTACTCGTCACCGGCGCCTCCGCCGGCATCGGCAAGGCCACCGCACTCGAACTCATCCGCGCCGGCCACATCGTCTACGGCGCCGCGCGGCGCGTACACAAGATGGACGACATCCGCGACGCCGGCGGACACGCCCTGGCGCTGGACGCACGCCGGCCGGAGGACCTGGAACACGTCATCGGCGCCATCGTCGCCGAACAGGGCCGCATCGATGTCCTGATCAACAATGCCGGCACCGTCCTGCACGGCGCGGCCGAGGACATCCCCATCGACCTGGCACGCGACCAGTTCGAGGTGAACGTCTTCGCCCCGGCCCGGCTGACCCAGCTCGCCCTGCCGTACATGCGCGAGCAGGGGTCCGGCACGATCGTCAACGTCTCCTCCATCGGCGGCGAGATCGCGCTGCCGCTCGGCTGCTGGTACTACGCGACCAAGCACGCGCTGGAGGCCTACTCCGACAGCCTGCGCATGGAGGTGGAGCCGTTCGGCATCGACGTCGTGATCATCCAGCCCGGCATCATCAAGACCGGGTTCGAAGACCACACGGCACAGGACCTCCGTGAGATCTCCGGCACGACCGCGTACGGGGAGATGGCCGAAGCCATGGCCCAACGCGCCGAGACACAGCTCGGCGAGAACACCCCGGCCAGCGCCCCAGGTGTCGTCGCCACCGCCATCCGGCAGGCCATCGAAGCCGGCAAGCCCGAGACGCGCTACGCGGTCGGCTACATGGCCGAAAGGCTCCTGGAGCTCAACAGGACGTTGCCGGACCGCGAATTCGACAAGCTCCTCACGAACGTCGCGAAGTAGGCCGCCACGATGTCTCGTAGATGGTGGGCGCTCATCGCGCTCGTGCTCACGTCGCCGGCGTGGGCTTCGACGTGACCATCCTGAATCTGGCGCTGCCGAGCATGGCCGAGGACCTGCACGCCGACAACGCCCAGCTGCAGTGGTTCGTCACCGTCTACACGCCGGTGCTCGCCGCCGGGATCTTCAGCGCGGCGCGTGCCGCGCTGGGCCTGGGAGCGGCGCTCCTCATGCCCACGAGGTCGTCCTGGCGTTCCTCGCGGTCGCCGCCTGGCTGCCCGAATCGCAGCGGGAGCGCGGCAGGCCGTGTGACAGGGTCTGAATCCGCCGCCAGAGGGTCGGAACTGGCGGCAGACCATCGAATGGCATGACGAGTTCGAGTTCGGCCTGGCCGCGCTCCTGGACGCCATCGAGGCCCGGATCACACCCCGGTCTTGAAATGACGGCCCGAGCCGTCGGGTGTGGACTCCTGTTCACCGTCGCCACGATGGCCCGCCGCGGGAGAGGCGGTGATGGTGGACAGCGGCGGCTCAGTCGCGGGAACCGCGGCGCCGTACGATCGCATCGCTGATCTGCCGCGCCGCTTCGAGCTCGGGCGCCACCCAGCGCAGGCCGGTGTCCTGCACATCCGCCGGCTCGGCGATCGCCTGTGGCAACGGCGCTTCATCCCGACCAGACCGCCACGTCGCCGGGTCCGGCCGCTCCGGCAGGTGTCGGAACCGATCGTTATGTTCCTTGTCGCCCATGTTAGAGATGACGACCCTGACCCTCTCGAAGTTCCTCCGGCCTCGCCCTGAACGCACGCAAGAGGCCCGCCGGATGTCAGCGGCGGCGTCAGGACGGCGACAGCCCCATATCAGAGCGGTCGGCGATCGTAGAGGCATCGAAAGAACACC